>JASMBC010000100.1 GCA_030754035.1 Arenicellales bacterium
TGCCACATAATTCTGATACTGAGGTACACCCACCGCGACAAGAACCGCAATGATCGCTACCGCGATCATCAACTCAATTAATGTGAAACCTTGATTCACGGCTCTCATAAGCTTGATGTACTCTGTTTCAACGCAATACTTCGCTGAACTTAGATCAATGGCAAGCAAACAAAACCAAAGCCTAAGATCCTATCGAAATGGGGTTTAAATAATTTACTAGAACCCTGTATCTTGCGAATTGAACCACCCGATCCTACCTAGCTCTTTGTTTATTCGTTGAATGGTGATATTTGGAGCGGGTGAAGAGATTCGAACTCTCGACCCTCACGTTGGCAACGTGACGCTCTACCACTGAGCTACACCCGCTTCTCTGCCTTGTATTTTACAGCAGTCCAGGTTTATGCGGCATCCCGAAATAGATTTAACTTAACTTTATTGGATTTCGAAAACCCATTACTGATCTCGAAGATCGGGCCACGCTGCTTTGAGATACACGACCATCGACCATAAAGTGAGACCCCCTGCAACATAAAACAATAGCTCACCGCAGATCAATACCGGAAAACCTTCAACCTCAGGCCCCATCAACAACAGTGAGATCGCAATAAACTGGGAAGTCGTTTTAATTTTACCGACAAATCCAACTGCTACTATGCCCCGATTGCCAAGTTCGGCCATCCACTCCCGAAGGGCCGAAACAGCAATTTCTCTCCCAATTACGATC
>JASMBC010000101.1 GCA_030754035.1 Arenicellales bacterium
AGCCCCTCCAGTAGTTCCCGGCCCTGTTCAATGTTCGAAGCCAGGGAGTTTGGATATGTCGGTCCACCGTCGGCGTGTGCTGGTTGTTTGTAATACTGTCCGCCGGGTCTGGCATATTCATCCAGTACAGTCACTGATGCGCCGGCGCGCGCTGCTGTGACGGCGGCCGCCACCCCAGCCGGTCCCGCTCCGACGATGGCAATTTCAGTCGTGTCGGGCTTATGGGGCATCACGAACTGGTATCAACGATGCACCCAGGAGCCACTTCTGTTATGCAGGTACGTACGTTTGGGATACCGTCTACCGTAGCCACGCATTCAAAGCACATGCCCATTCCGCAGAAATAGCCTCGCGCGGCACTGCTTTTATTGTTCTGGCTGATTTGCCGCTGTCCGGCCGCCAGCAAGGCGGCGGCGATGCTTTCACCGGCATGGGCCTGGATTTCTTGCCCGTTCACGATAATGGTAACCGGGGTTGCGCGCTCGATTTTGCTGATCCGCTGGGCTTTCAAGCTAACTCCATGGGTATAGCGAATTTGTTATCTCGTGCAACCGGTTGAATTGTTGGTTTATCGACTCTGGTTGGGCGCTACAGGTGGTAGGAGTATTCGTTGAATTCCCAGTCGGTGACCGTAGTCTTGAAGCGAGATTCCTCGTTTTCCTTCAGTGCGACAAAAGCATTGATCAACTCGGGGCTGAATGCTTCACCTAACACTGTA
>JASMBC010000102.1 GCA_030754035.1 Arenicellales bacterium
TTCAGCAAGCGCCGCCTCGGGAGATTTACGAGCGACCCATCAGCCGGAAGGTAGCCGATTTCATTGGCCAGATGAATCTGCTCGATGGCGTTGTCGTTGAATCTGTCGGGGAACAGGTAGTGGTCTCGTCAGCGGAACTGGGGTCTGTCTCGGTCAATGCCAACAATCAGGCCGTGCACGCTGGTGATCGGGTCACACTCGCAGTAAGGCCCGAAAATCTTTCTTTGAGTAATGGCCCCGCTACGGGGGGTTTGCCGGTGACGCTCGCCGCCAGCGCCTTCTGGGGGAACACCACCTATTACCGCATTATTCCCGAGGGGGCTGAGGGTAATACTCTGGATGTCTCCCAGCAGGATTACCAGGGTTCTGATCGGTCCGGTGATCAGGCCTGGCTGCACTTTGATTCGAGCAATTTCCTAATGCTGAAGGATTGACACCTTCCCAAGGAGTGGTCGGCCCATACCAGTTTGTACGGTAATACAATGGTTCTGTATGCTTGTATAAACATTGTTATTCTGGATATCAGGGGCGGAGTATAAGTATGAATACTGGCTTCAAACCGGTCATAGCCAATGGCAGCATTGATCGCGTAGAAGGCCTGTTCGCAGAGTTGTATCAGGGCAATGGACCCAGCGTCTCAGATCCAATAGCTCTCGCGCACGCTTTCGTTGCGCTAATTGATAGTTTC
>JASMBC010000103.1 GCA_030754035.1 Arenicellales bacterium
ATTGATAATTCAATATGTTACAGTCTTGTTCGATCCCACCCATAGCCACCATCTAATCAAGTAGTTAGGTTTGTTACGCCATGGGGGCAATGTTCCGCGGCACATTCTTGGCACAGCAGGCACGGTTAAAAAGACAACAGGCAACGATCCAGCAACTACCAAGCTACCTCACCTGAATCCTGCCGGTCATCAACCGGTGGGGTTCAGGGAATACCCAGATGCCTTAAGAAGTAGTAGCGTTTAACGCCTCCTAACCACAACCTATTACATACGAAGAGGTGGGTCGCCTCTAGGCTACGGCGTGTACCCTCCCCGGCTGACTCCTTACCCCAATCTCCCCACCAAATCCTCCGCCCTTTGGCCTTTCAATCATCGCCAATTTGAGGCCCGGTTTGAGAATAGGCACTGAGTAAATCCTGGGTTCTTGAGACGCCCCTTAAATAGGCTGATTCGGCAATCTCCTGAAAACACCCTTTCTTTGCCTATTAACCTACAAGAAGTAGGGGAGTAGGATAGGGCTATGCAACGCCTCCTTTTCCTATTGCTGGCCACTACTTTGCTCGCGGGCTCTTATGCATATGGGGAGACTCTCCACATAGGGGGCGGGACATACACCGGTGAAGTTGTGGCTGGCCGTCCTCATGGCCAAGGTACGTGGACGCACCCTGATG
>JASMBC010000104.1 GCA_030754035.1 Arenicellales bacterium
CAAAAGGTGCAGTCGGTTGATGTCACCCGAGCTTTCCTTAATAGCGCAGAAATTCTTTGATGCACTGATCTGGCGAAGATAGTCCTCACCCATGTTGGCGCCGGTGCGGCCAGGATAGTTGTAGAGCATGATCGGCAGGTCTGCGGCTTTGTCGATTGCCAATGCGTGTGCGGCGTTCTCACTTTCCGTGGGAAGTACATACGGCGGCGAGTTCACCAGCAGAGCATCGGCCCCCACCCGTTTCGCGGTTTGGGCCAACTCGATGGCGTCTTCGGTGCGGATTGCACCCACTCCGATCATTAGCGGTACTCGACCGTTGATGACCTGGTGGGCTGTTTGCATCAGCCCGGTACGCTCGGCCATGGTCTGCGCATAGTACTCGCCAGTCGTCCCTGCGACCACGATGCCGTGAACACCGGCATCGATAAGAAATTCAAGAACCTCGGCAAAACCGCTTTGGTCGACCGAGCCGTCATCATGAAAGGGAGTAATGACGGGTGTATAGATTCCTTCAAATTGCATCAGCGGTTCTCCTGGCTGGTTACCGGTATTCGTTTACGGGTTCGAGCGCCTCAAGGATCGGCTCGACACCGAGTCCGGGGGAATCCGATGCTGTCATGGTGCCCTCGTGAACCGTGGGCGCGCCGGTGGCGATCTCGATTGTGGC
>JASMBC010000105.1 GCA_030754035.1 Arenicellales bacterium
GCCTGGGTACTCCGATTCGATGCACCCAGAACCCGACCATGGGTGAGGAGTGGCGCCGCGGCTGGCACCCGGAGTTGATCGCTAAGAAACACTCTGATGCGAGTGTATTGGTGGTTGGTGCCGGCCCAGCGGGTCTGGAGGCTGCGCGGGCACTGGGTCAGCGTGGTTATCAGGTGATGCTGGCGGAGGCGACTCGAGAACTGGGGGGCAGGGTGACCCGTGAATCGAGCCTGCCGGGCCTTGGAGAGTGGCGCCGAGTGCGCGACTACCGCTTGGGGCAGATAGAACACATGCCAAACGTGGAAATCTTCCGGGAAAGTGAACTCAGCGTTGATGAAGTGCTCTCGGTACGGGCGGATCATGTCGTTGTCGCAACGGGCGCTATATGGCGGGCCGATGGTTTTGGGCGTTCTCATCCCTATCCTTTTAAAGCATTGGACCCCAGCACGAACATTCTGACACCAGATGACGTTATGGCGGGACGCATGCCCGATGGACCTACCGTTGTGTATGACGACGACAGTTTTTATATGGGGGGCGTTATTGCAGAAAAGCTGCGCCGCGCCAACCTACCGGTGGTACTGGTAACCCCTGAGAATACGGTATCCGCCTGGTGCGAATACACATCGGAACAGTATCAGGTGCAAAAAAGTCTATTGG
>JASMBC010000106.1 GCA_030754035.1 Arenicellales bacterium
TGAGTTCTTTAAATGTGACAGTATGTTTCTGATAATAAGAAGTTGACCACTGAGTCCCCCAATCATTGAGCTTAAATAATTTCTGATCCTTAAGGTCGAGGAGCATAACAAGAAATATAATCGCGCCAATGAGTGAAAGCGCATTGGATAGAATTTTCAGACTCAGTTTGGAAGTTAGCATGAGTTATTCAAATAGCCCTGAACCCAACAATTGTTACTAAATCGCAACCCGCATCAGCCCCGACCCTCTCTTTGGCCTCAACCATCAATCGCACTCCCTCGTCGGTCGGGTGTAATGTGTTCTAGGAGATCGGCTGGAATCTTTTCCAATTGATCCATCAATCTTGAATCAACCAGATCCGGATTGGGGAGAAGGTCGTCGTGCACAGCGGAGCGGGAATGATCATCATCGACAGCAATGGTATCAACCCGTTTACCTTTTGCTGGTATCTCAAGGTAGGAGTCGAATATGTCAATTGCCGAGCGTTTCTCGGCAGTTGCGCTGACCTGGCCACCGCTCACGACTGATTTGGCTAAAAAGATAGTGCCGCCCTCACCGTAGCGCCAGTTCTTCTTGTAGGCATGCAGGGCAGTGTTGTTGTTCGTGAAGGTCTGGTTGAGCAATACCGCCGTTGAGCGGTCTTTG
>JASMBC010000107.1 GCA_030754035.1 Arenicellales bacterium
CTACACGGACGATGTTGCCGACTATGTGGCTCGTGGACGATTCCATGGACTGCAAGCGGAGGTTTTTACGACGACAGAATCGTTTTTGCAGCAAATGTCCGAGCGGGGTATCTCATTGTCGACTCCTGTTTTTCGCCGATCATCCTGGTAAGCGATCGATCATCGGATTTTCAAGAGCTGTCCGGTTGACAACAGGACCTTCATTATTTGCTGTTCACGGCTAAATGCAGCTAAATCGAAGGGCCTTGGTGCTAAATTGAGGCGGGACCATCTTAACGATTGCAAGCCCTGTGGTTACACGGCTGTGGTCTTATTTGGGAGGTGTGGAAAAGTGGGGTGGTACCCGGGGCCGGGATCGAACCGGCACGGTATTGCTACCACCAGATTTTGAGTCTGGCGCGTCTACCAGTTTCGCCACCCGGGCACAGGCCGCGAGTATATAAAAACGCGGCGCATAAGGCCAGATTTTCCTGTCTCTGGATAGAGGGTGGAAGTGACTGGGTCGGTTTGTCCCTTTAGTCCCGGAATGGCGATACTGAAACTGGTAAACTCCTGGCCCATGCTCTATAAAAGCGATTACCACTACAAGCTGCCGGAACACCTAATTGCGCAGGCTCCGTTAGGGTCCAGGACGGCCAGTC
>JASMBC010000108.1 GCA_030754035.1 Arenicellales bacterium
GATACCCCTGACAGCATCTATGGGGGTACCACATACTTTACATTCGCATTGATGGCGTAACCAGAGTGGATGGTAGCTGCTGTGGTGGCCGTCGCCCCAGGTAATAGTTAACTGACTGTCTTCAATGCTGGCATTTACAATCTCATACATTGTACTTTGTTCAGCCATAATGTTTTCAAGCCGCGGCTTATACAATTTTGTAGGTGTTTATTTGAATTAGCTGTGCTTGAGACGGTGGACTGTTAATCCATATATCGCAAATTCGAGTCTTGCATGGGGAGTCAATTATCTAGGTCCACACTCCAGAAGCTGGCTGCCGGTGGCCGATTCGCGATTAGATTCTCAGGATCTTCACCCAGATCAGTCAGAAGATTACACAGTATCTGGCTGTGTTGTGCCTCTTCAAGTGCGAACTCAGCCGCGAGATGCTTTTCCCGCCAGGTAGGCGCTACGCCAATTGACCGGCCAAATACTTCTGCAGTTGCTGTCTCGGCATACAGTTGTCGAGTCATTAGACGCAACAACATGTCGCGATAATCGCCCGTGGCATCGGCTGCTGTATAGACTGTGGGTGCATTCGTATTTGACATTTTCTCCTTCCTAT
>JASMBC010000109.1 GCA_030754035.1 Arenicellales bacterium
GGTCTGGCAGTAGACGATAACCTCCTGCTCCAGATTGATTCCACGGCTGGCCAGCAGTTCCTCGAGCAGTGCCGCGGGTTTAAGGCGCAGGTTACGGGCCTGGTCCATACTGTCATGCCAGTTGAGGTTGATTGCGCCGGGGATGTGTCCACCGCGTTTGGCAGAGATTTTGCTGCCGGCGTATTCCTCCTGGGTGCGGGCGTCAAGCAGTGCTACGCCCGCATCGTCCAGGTGTGTCAGCACGTAGCCGCGGGTCGCGAGCACGCTGTCATCAATAGCGTCCAGTGGCAGCGCCCTAGCGGGAGGCCGGGCAACCGGTTCGGCGGTGACGGGGTGGCCCTCGTTGCTCCAGGCGTGAATGCCGCCGTTCAGCACGTGGGCGTTGAAATAGCCCAGGTAATGCAATGTCCACAGCAGCCGTGCTGCGCGGCCGCCGCCCTCGTTATCGTAAGCGACCACCATCGGCGCCCGGTCCAGGCCAAGCAGGCCGGCCAATTGAGCCAGGCGCGCATTTTCCGGCAGTAGTCCCGGCGCGGGCCGGGTGCCGGCCAACAGCATGGGATAGTCGAGATGTATTGCCCCGGGCACATGCAACTCGGCGTA
>JASMBC010000010.1 GCA_030754035.1 Arenicellales bacterium
TGTATGACACGATTCCTCCTCCCCGGAGAATACGCAAGGGATAGGAATTTGCTTTTGGCAGAAGTATAGGAAGTATAAAGCGTATTTAATGGAAAAAGAGAGGGGATGAAAAGTCTGGTTGCAGTCTGTTTGCAGCCGAAAAGGTAATGTATTGCATCCGATTTATCCTTGAGTCCTTAAAATTCGGTTAATTTCTCCTGCCAATGAACCACTTATGTCCTTGACACCACAATCAAGGCGTGTCGGTCGCTGTATGTGAATGGATTCCTCAAATTGATGAGCTTCACGACCGGTGTCAAATGGTCGAACAGTGATTTTGTTCACCTTGGCCCCGACAAGGAGACCGTATTGTTTTATACGAGTGTCAACATCTCTGGCATAACCTACTTTTAACCATTCAAACGACGGCGTTGTAACGACTTTCTATTCCTCTTTTAGGATTTGTATTTTCCTCTATGGTCTTTTCTTTTTACTTCTTCTTATCTTATCACCTCAAAAAAACAACCAGTCATACATGTCAGTTAGAGAAAACGATACCAATACAATGTTGTTGTATATTGATAAAAAGGATTTTACTTAGGAGACTTTTCACTTCTCAAATAAAAAGATATCAGAAAAATCCCGGCAGATAATTTTTGCCGGGATACTTTTTTGTAATTACTGGTATTGGACTGATATTTGTAAATATCAATAGATCACAACATTACAGGTTGGACAACAGGAGGTGTCAAATGGATATCAGAGTAGAAAGGTCTCATACAGTTGAGGCGAAGTCGTTTCAGGTAAACAAAATGTTGAAGAACAAAAAGAATTTTCAAGCAAACTTGAAACTATGGAAACAACTGTTCAACAATTATCTGCCAGATGATTTCTAGCCTTCAGACATCGCGAAGCATTCATTGCGACTCGACTTCTATATGGATGAAGATATGGATCTGGATAATTCGTTGAAATACACGATTGATGCACTTGAGGACAAATACAAGTTCAATGATCGCAACATACTACACATCGTAGCCTACAAACACCCAATAGATTTAAATTGGCGAGAACTAAAAAAAGGAATCAAAGATAGATATCGTATCAAGATATCTCTTACAGAAAGACTTCAGTATGACGACTTCGACAACAACGGTAAGCCTTTTGAAGAACAGGACATCAACAACACTACACCAGACGAGGACTACAAGTTGTTGTTCGACTTAGCCACATACGGTCTCGACGGCAAAAGTTAGATTGTAGTAGTCAGATACACTTTTGATATCACCTGTAACAGAAAAGTAGACAATTTTGTCTACTTTAGTTCAGATGATTATTTGACCATCCTTGTCTCGACTAACTTTCTGTGTAAGTTCTTTTGCCATCAACTCTGTCTGAACTTGTCCATAGTGGTTTTCAAGATAATCAAGACCACAACCTAAACTCTTTGCCAGTACGTATGCGTTGACTCCTGTGTAGAGTCGTTGAGTCGCATAGAAGTGCCTCAAGTTATAGAACGAGATATTCTCAACTGAATTCTCTTGTAGACGTGTTTCGTCTAACATTTGATTCCACATTCTGTAATAAACGTGTTTACCTAACTGTTCTCCAGTTTCAGACAAATTATCGACAAATACATAATCAGATGAGTTAGTGAAGTTTGAGTGTCGGTCGATTGTTCTAAAGACATCGCCTCTTCTGCCTACAACAGTTCTTGCCTTTTTATTTTTTGTTTGTTTGGCCTCAAGATTGATTAGTACTTGATGGCCATTTTCATCCTTAGTGATTTTACCGACATTTCTCCATTTCAATCTCCTCAGTTCACCAAATCTCATACCTGTATTCGCTAGTACTAAAACAGCCCAGTAGAGAAACTTACGTTGTGATTGTTCTTTCTTGTCACCACGACTACTCCATTCTTTACTACGTAGATGTTCATAGATTGTTCGATACTCTTCAACTTCAAGAGCCCTACGTTTTCGTACTTCTACAGTAAGAACTGGAAAATATGGTAGATGTCGTTCAGTTAGGTATTCGTGACGAATAGCGAACTTATACATCGCCCGAATAGTTGATACTTCATTTCGTAGAGTCACATCTTGAACTGATGAACTCTTGTCTCGCCTGAATCTATAATAGCCATCCCAAATATTTCTACCAATATCTGTGATTTTGATAGTTGGTGTAACGAAATCGAGATAGTGAGCCAGTTGAGATCGAATACTTTCCCAACGCCCCATCGTTCTCGTAATGCCCACATCTTGTTTGGCTGACTCAAGGTACAGTTCGACTAGTTGTGATGCCTTCAACGCAAAGATAGGCTGTTCAAGTTCAATCTTTGCTATTGTTTCTTTCCAATATTTCCGTGCTACTTCTTTTGCGTCATCAAGATCACGTTTACGAGTAGATTTTCTTATGTATTTTTTCTCGTTACTGATCCACATCTGAAACTGATAGATATCTCCGCTAACTGGTGTTCGGAATAAAGTGACTTCACCGTCACAAAGAGTATGTTCTTCAGTTCGTGTCTTGTTCTGTTTACGAACACGTTTCTTTTTGACCTTTTTCTGATGACGAGTCGGTAAGGCAGACTTGATTCGTGTGACTTTCTTCTTGGTTTTCTTGACCATGGTTAGGCCGCCTTATCGAGTGCCTTGTAAACAGTGCCTACACCGATCTCAAGATTCTTTGCGATCTGTTTGATAGGCATGCCTTGTTCTCGTAATAGACGAACAGATTGTGCCATACCACTATTGAAGTTAGTCGGCCTTCCTAACTTCTTACCTTCTGCCTTTGCCCTCGCCAAGCCACTATTGATACGTTCTTTGATGATTTCACGTTCAAACTGACTGAACACACCAATCATTGCGAACATAGCACGACCAGAACTTGTACTTGTATCAATACCGTTGACGTGTAAGTAGAGATCAATATTCTTTTCGTGAATATCTTCTATGAACTCAACAAGATTCTTGAGAGAACGACCAAGACGTGAAACATCCCAAGCCATGATTAGATCAAATCGACCTCTAATAGAATCTTTCATCAGTCGATCAAACTCTTTACGTTCAGATCGCGATTTCGCACCAGACACCTTCTCAAGATACTCATCAACGATCTGCCAGTTATTACGACTGGCAACTTCTCGTAGTTCAGAGAGTTGATTCTCTAAAGTCTGTTTTTCTGTAGAAACCCGTGCGTAGATAACAACACGTTTAGAATACTGTGACGATTGAAATTGAGTAATAGAGTTCATTTTGTAACATTCTCGTAGTGACATTTTCTATGTCTTTGATTTTACTACAAAATGATGTAACTTTGTAACTACTTTGTAACAATTTTTCCCTTATTAATCAAATGGTTAGTACCTTTTGTTTACTCCCACTCGATAGTCGCTGGGGGTTTGCCCGAGATATCATAGGTGACTCGGCTGATACCACGTACTTCATTGATAATGCGAGTGGAGATATGCCCTAGCACATCGTAGGGGATGTGCTTCCAGTTCGCGGTCATGAAGTCCACGGTCTCCACTGCGCGCAGGGTAATGACGTATTCATAGGCGCGATTGTCCCCAACTACGCCTACTGAGCGCACCGGCAAGAAAACTGCAAAGGCCTGGCTGATCTGATCATACAGGTTGTTCCGGTGTAACTCTTCCAGGTAGATCGCATCGGCCTGGCGGAGGATATCGGCGTATTCCCTGCGTACCTCACCCAGAATACGCACCCCCAAGCCGGGGCCCGGAAACGGGTGGCGAAAGACGATTTCTGGCGCCAACCCCAATTCAAGGCCGATACGACGCACTTCGTCCTTGAACAGCTCTTTGAGCGGTTCAAGCAACGACAGGTGCAGCGTCTCGGGCAGTCCGCCGACATTATGGTGGGACTTGATGACCTTGGCCTTGCCGGATTTGGCGCCTGCCGATTCGATCACATCGGGGTAGATAGTGCCTTGGGCCAGCCAGCGTGCCCCTTTGATTTTCTGCGCTTCCTCCTGGAAGACCTCTATAAACGTCCGCCCAATGACCTTGCGCTTTGCTTCCGGATCAGCAACCCCCGCCAGCGCTTTCAGGAAGCGCTCCTGGGCATCAACACGTACCACTTGCACTCCCAGATGTTTAGCGAAGTTATTCATCACCTCATCGCCTTCGTTCAAGCGCAACAGGCCGTTGTCGACAAAAATACAAGTCAACTGCCTGTCGATCGCCCGTTGCAGTAGCGCAGCTACCACCGAGGAATCGACGCCGCCGGAAAGCCCTAGGATTACCTGGTCATTACCCACCGTGGCACGCACGTTCTCGGTAATGCTGTCGATAATGGTCTCTGCGGTCCACTGACCTGAGCAGCCGCAGATCTGGCGCACAAAACGCGACAAAATCTCGCGCCCGTACATCGTGTGGGTTACTTCCGGATGAAATTGTAGGCCGTAGTACCGCCGTTTCTCATCACCGATCGCCGCAAGTGGTGCATTCTGGCTCGCCGCCATGACGTGAAAGCCTTCGGGTAAGTGGGTGACCCGGTCGCCATGACTCATCCAGACATCGAGCCCAGCATCTTCCATGGAAGGTTGTTCTAAGAGATCACTAAGCAACCCAGGTGTAGCCGATGGGATCAGGCGGGCGAACCCGTATTCACGGTGTTCGCTGGTCTCAACCTTGCCGCCAAGCTGCGCTGCCATGGTCTGCATGCCGTAGCAAATCCCAAGCAACGGCCGATCCCAGCTGAAAAGTTCTACCGGGGCACGGTCGGTACTGGTATCGGTAACGGTGTCGGGGCCGCCCGAAAGGATTACGCCCACCGGGTTGAAACTACAAATCTCCGCAAAAGGTATCTCGCAGGAGTGAATCTCGCAGTAAACCCCGGCCTCCCGTACCGCACGGCCAATCAGTTGCGTGTACTGCGAGCCAAAATCAAGGATGAGGATGCGCTCGGCATGCGGGTCAGGGGTGCCCGCCACGGTTTCGCCAGCCATCGCCGACACTTATCCGCCCCGCTGATAGTTAGGGGCCTCTTTTACGACCGAGACATCATGTACGTGGCTTTCAGCAACCCCGGAATGAGTGATCTGTACGAAACGGCAGCGGCTGCGCATTTGCTCCACGTTGGCACAACCAGTGTAGCCCATGCTGGCGCGCAGGCCGCCGGTCAACTGGTGGATGATCTGAGCCATTGGTCCCTTGTACGGCACCCGACCCTCGATCCCCTCGGGTACCAATTTACCGGGGTCATCCTGGCTCTCCTGAAAGTACCGGTCTGCTGATCCTTCCTGCATCGCGCCTAGTGAGCCCATGCCACGGTAGCTCTTGTAGGAACGGCCCTGGAACAGCTCGATCTCGCCCGGTGCCTCTTCGGTACCGGCAAACAACCCACCGACCATGGCTACGTGCGCGCCCGCGGCTATCGCCTTGGCGATGTCACCAGAGTACCGAATGCCGCCGTCGGCAATGACCGGCAGCCCTGCCTGTTCCAAGGCCCGGGCCACCCCTTGTACTGCTGTGATCTGCGGCACCCCGACCCCGGCAATGATGCGGGTGGTGCAAATAGACCCTGGGCCAATACCTACCTTAACCGCATCAGCCCCTGCATCGGCAAGCGCAAGAGCCGCATCACCAGTGGCAATATTACCGGCGACAACATCGATTTGTGCGTAGCCCTGCTTAATTGCTGCAACCTGCTCGATTACCCCGCGGGAATGGCCATGCGCGGTATCGACTACGATTGCATCGACGCCAGCGTCGACCAACCGCTCAACCCGTTCAGAAGTATCCTCTCCAGTGCCTACCGCAGCCGCTACTCGCAATCGGCCCCGGGCATCTTTGCTGGCATCCGGGAACTCGGTCTGCTTCTGAATATCCTTGACCGTAACCATGCCTTTGAGATTGAAACCGCCATCTACCAGCAGCACCTTCTCGATACGATACTGGTGGAGCAATTGGCGAATTTCCGCTCGGCCTGCACCTTCAGGCGCGGTAACCAACCGCTCCCGACCGGTCATCACCGAAGAAATCGGCTGGTCAAAATGAGTTTCGAAGCGCAGGTCACGGCTGGTGACAATACCGACCAGTTTGCCATCGTCATCCAGCACCGGAACTCCGGAGATGCGGTGTTCCCGGGTCAGCGCCACTACTTCAGCCACCGTGGTATTAGCTGTCACGCAAATGGGATCGGTAATCACCCCACTTTCGTATTTCTTCACCGCGTTAACCTCGGCCGCCTGCGCCGGCGGTGTAAGGTTGCGGTGCACCACGCCGATGCCGCCCGCCTGGGCCAGGCAGATAGCAGCCCGGGACTCTGTAACCGTGTCCATGGCTGCAGAAACCAAAGGGATATTGAGCGCAATATTGCGCGAAAAGAGGGTTTTCAGACTGACATTGCGAGGCAAAACCTCGGAAAACGCGGGCACCAGCAGGACATCATCAAAGGTGAGCGCAAGATCCATGTCTTCCATCGGCGGATTATAGAGTTTGACTCATGTTCGGTAAACTTGTAAGGTGCCTGGCTAACACAAGTCATTATTTTTTAAGAATAAATTCGCCTTATTTCATCCGGAGGACCGATCATGCGCATTAGCAGACTGCTGCCGGCACTTGCTCTTGGCGCCGTCCTGGCCTACAGCGTACCGCTGGCCAATGCCGCCTCAGCTGCCGACGCCGTTGCTCAAGCGGAACAAGACCTCAGCAGCGCTAAAAAAGCAGGTGCCCTCTGGCGCCTGATCGATGCGGCAACGGGTGGCAGTGCGGTTAGCCTGAGCAAACTACTGAAGGTGGCCAAGAAAAAACTCGAGGCCGGGGATGAAGCTGAAGCACTGCGTCTTGCCGAGCGCATTTCCTGGGCCAGCCAAGCCGGCATTACCCAAGCCAAGCAGCAGCAGGACGCCGGGCCCATCTACTGACCACTGAGCTTTCGCTACAAAACCGGGCCCTGGCCCGGTTTTTTGTGCCGACCAGCACATTGCTCAAGTCAGCTCCGCCGTGCACAATCTGTTGGTGGAGCGAATAGTCTACACAGTCAGTCAATTCACACGGGCCGCGCGCGAATTGCTCGAGGAGAACTTTGTAGATATCTGGCTAGAGGGAGAAATATCCAACCTTGCTACTCCCGCTTCCGGTCACAAGTACTTCTCACTTAAAGATGAGAACGCCCAGGTCCGCTGCGCACTCTTTCGTAACCGGCGAATTCAGCCTGCCGGCGCCCTGGCAAATGGCAATGCGGTACTGGTTCGCGGCGCCGTCTCGCTCTACGAGCCACGTGGAGATTTTCAACTCATCATCGATTATCTTGAGCCGGCCGGCGAAGGGGCACTGCGCCAGCGGCTTGAGGTGCTCAAACAACGCCTCGATAAAGACGGCTTATTCGATCCTGCCAGCAAACGCCCGCTACCGCCCATGCCACGGCGAATCGCGGTAGTTACCTCGGCCACTGGCGCCGCAATACGCGACATCATGGCCACCCTGGCGCGCCGCTTCCCTTTGGTGGAAGTAGACCTTTACGCGGTAACCGTCCAGGGCCCATGTGCCGGCCCGGAAATCGCCGCCGCGCTCACCGCGGTAGGACACACCCGCACCGCCGAAGTTGTGATCCTGGCCCGCGGCGGCGGCTCACTAGAAGACTTATGGGCCTTCAATGAAGAGATTGTGGTTCGCGCCGTGCGCTCGTGCCGACTGCCTGTAGTCTCTGGGGTCGGCCATCAAACTGACTTTACCCTGGTGGATTTCGCAGCTGACCTGCGGGCTGCCACGCCAACCGCTGCGGCCGAAGCAACAACGCCGGATCGTGAAGAATTGACGCAGGAACTGCGGCTGACCACAGCAAGATTGCGGCAAGCACTACAGCACCGGCTGCGTGATAAAGCCCAGCAACTAGACGTTGCCGTCGGCCAGTTGCACCATCCCCTGGAACGATTGCAACACCAGTCACAGGTCACCGACAATCTCGAGCGCCGCCTGAGTGCAGCCTGTAAGAACGCTCTGGCCGGTCCGCACTTCAAGGTGACAGCATATGCGCACCGTCTCAACGCCTGTTCTCCGCGAAGGCGCCTGCCCTACCTGCAAGCTGTGTATGGCGCACTGCATCAACGTCTTGCCGACCGCGCCCAGGTGCTACTCACCAGTCAACGGCAGCGCCTGGTCGTCGCCCAAGCGCAACTCGATGCATTGAGTCCCAGGGGCACGCTGGCCCGAGGCTATGCCATCGTACACAACCTGACCAGCGGCACCCTCGTTCGCTCTGCCGACGATGCCCCGGTCGGAGCTCGAGTGCAGGCCGAACTCGCCGCCGGCTGGTTCAAGGGTCAGGTGGAGGAGACCG
Organism: Arenicellales bacterium; assembly: GCA_030754035.1. GTDB lineage: Bacteria > Pseudomonadota > Gammaproteobacteria > Arenicellales > UBA868 > UBA12578. The sequence continues at coordinate 8,286 of JASMBC010000010.1, forward strand.
GCACCACGCCCGTGGCATCGCCTGTTGCGCGCCCCGGTCGTTTTAAATCCAAACGTTGAGGTAATACCAGTAGCGTCAACGACGACTGCGGGCGCCCCGCACGTATGGATTGCTACCCTTTTTCAGTTCAAATCGGACCTTGGTTCCTACTAATTTGAATTCACGTGAAAAACTATTGGCCAGGTAACGGATGTAACTGGCAGGCAACTTCTCCAGCAGGTTGCCGTGCAGCACGACCGTTGGCGGGTTGCGCCCGCCCTGGTGTGCATACTTGGGTTTAACCTGCCGATTGTTGTGTAGTGGCGGCGAATGACGCTCCAAGGCTCTCGCTAAAGCCGCATTCAACGCTGCAGTGGGTAATTCTCGCATCGCTGACTCCAGCGCCCGCTCGGTCGCGTCAAGCACTTCCCCCACTCCCGAGCCATGCAGTGCCGAAACGAACACAGTCTCGTGCACTGGCAGGAAATCCAACTTCCGCGCAAGCTCACGTCGCACCCTGTTCCTATCCCGCCGCTCCAGCCCATCCCATTTATTAACGGCTACCACAATGGAGCGGCCGCTGTCCAAGATCAGTCCCGCAATCGTCGCATCCTGGTCGGTCAGCCCATCTTGGGCGTCCAGTAATAGTACCGCCGCATGGCTGCCTTCAAGCGCTTGCAGTGTTTTGACGATCGAAAACTTTTCGATAGTGCCCTTTACTCGGGATCGGCGACGTACCCCGGCCGTGTCTATCAACTGTAGTCGATGGCCAGCACGATCAAGTTGCACTTCAACACTGTCGCGCGTGGTGCCTGGCAGGTCGGCTACGATCAAACGTGGCTCACCAAGCAGGGCATTAACCAAGGTTGACTTACCAACATTGGGCCGACCCACAACTGCTACCCGCTGCTGTGTCGGAGCAGCTCTCATGGGAACGGCTGGCGGCAACACTTGCAGTACCCGGACAAGCAAGGATTCCACCCCCTGGCCGGTGCGCGCAGATATAGCGGCCGGCTCACTCAGCGCCAATTCGTGAAATTCCCCCACAACCGTGTGCTGGTCCAGTCCTTCAGCCTTATTGACAGCGACGAAAACCGGCGCTCTACCCCGGCGTAGTCGCTGCCCGATGTCGCTGTCCTGAAGGCCAAGGCCATCCCTGGCATCAACGATAAAGACTACGGCGTCGGCCTCGTCCAGGGCCAACTCAACCTGCTGGCGGACGAGTGAACTTAAATCACTGGCCTCTGCTGACAATCCGCCAGTATCGACCACAAGAAAGCTCTGCTCGGGCCGATGAACTACGCTATAGAGTCGATCCCGCGTTACCCCTGGCTGGTCATCCACCAGCGCTCGCCGGCTTCGGGTCAAGCGATTGAATAAGGTTGATTTACCCACGTTGGGTCGACCGACTAAGACAATGACGGGTAACATGGCAAGATTAGGTGGTGGCCAGCGCATCACCGGCCACATATTGGCAAACGCTCAGTCTGCCGGAATCCAGGAGGTCAGAGTACCGTTTTCGGACAGGGTCAAGAATGCATCCCCGCTGCTGGCCAGTACCGCGAGCACGGCGCCACCCGGCGCGCGAGTCCTGCTTGTCACTTTGCCGGCGACAGTATCCAGCAGGTACACGAAGCCTTGGTAGTCGCCCACTACCGCCCGTTCAGCACCCTCCAGGCCCAATGGCCCGGTCACCCCCCGCCCGCGAAGGGCGGTCTGTGTCCACAAGGTGGCACCACTGCTTTGGTCGATCCCAATGATCGTGCCGTCATCGGCCGTAACCAGTAGCACACGAGCGCGCGAACCCATGGGTTTCAGAGTGGAAATATCCGAGCGCCAGAGCATACTCTGGTTGTCCAACGACAAGGCACTGATCCGGCCTTGGTAAGCTGCCACAAACAACAGGTTGCCTACCCGGTACGGATCCGCATCAATATCGGTGAGTCTTGTTATCTCGTTGCTGCCACGCGGGCGGGCGATGAGCACATTCCACAACTCTTGACCGCTGTGGACGTCGATGCCTGCCAGCCGACCGTTGGCGAATCCGACCACCAGCACACCTTCAACTATCGCCGGGGTGGACAAGCCCCGAACGCTAAGTGATGGCACTGCACGGCGCACCCGCCAGCCGACGACCCCGGTTTGCGCATTAAGTCCGATGACCTGGCCATCGCCGCTGCGCACCAATACCTTGCCCTCGGTAACGACCGGCCGTGCTAACACCTCACTGCCAATGGCGGTCCGCCAAAGTACAGCACCGTTATCTCGACCAAGGGCGACCACCGTGCCTTCACCGGTAGCGACTACCAGTATGCTGTTATCGCCACCAATACCTGCCGCCAACGGCTCTTCCAAGTCCACCTGCCACAACGGCTTGCCGCTGGCGCTGTCCAGGGCCTGGATTAGGCCGGCGGGCTCAGCAACGAATATCCGGTCGGCGGCGGCCATGGGCAACAACAAGGTACTGCTGTCAGCGTAACCGGCCCCGGTATCGCGCTTCCAGCGCCGGGTTACCTCGGCCGAGGTACGCAGTTTCGGCGAGTCGGCGGCTTGGGGTCCCTCGCGGGCAAAGTGCACCGGCCCAGTGCCACACCCGGCCAGCGCCAGCGCAAGTACCAGCAGCGAGGCACAGCCTGTATTCATTGCACTCGGGCACTATTGCGGGTCATGTTCCGCTTAGCCGTCAACAGTCTAGTGCTAAGTGAATTACCCGGTAGTTCGGCAAGCGCCCGGTCATAGGCCGCCTCCGCTTCGTCCCATCGTTCTTTGGATGCATAACTGTCGCCAAGCAGTTCCTGGTACTGCGAAACGAAAGCACTCGCGGAATCTGCTGCTGCCAGTTGTTCTATTGCTGCCAGGTCACCGGTCTCCAAGGCGAGCAAACCCAAGCGTAAACGAGCGGTGTGTCGCAACGCCGGATCTTTGGAGTCACCCACAATCCGGCGCAAGTAATCCTGTGCCTCACTGGTATTGCCGCGCTCGACAGCAAGCCGCGACAACATCAGTAACGCGATGTCGGCATAACCACTGCTACCATGCTTATCCAGCAGTTCAGTCGCGGTCGTCATTGCCGCTGTACTTTGATTCGCTTGTGCCGCACCCATCATTTGCCGGTACAGGGCCGATGCTTCTTCAGCCTGGTGCTCGCTGTAAACACGCCAACCGTTGATGCCAGCCACAGCCGTAACTCCAATCACGAGCCCGGCGATGATTCCTGTCCCGTTGCGCTTCCACCAGTGCTTAAGTTTCTCGATATCCTCATCTTCGGCAAAATGTATCTGTGCCGGAATGTCCTTGTCAGCCATCAGCTTGTTCCTATCCTTATTGTTCCATGTCAAAGTGTTGCTTAAGGTGTGCCAGCAATTCGCCGTCGGCTACGCTTACTTGGGGTGCATTGGTCCGCAGCGGCTTGACGCTGACACACTGTGTGCGCAGTTCCTCCGTGCCAACAACCAGCGCCACCAGTGCACCGCTGCCGTCGGCCCGGCGCATTTGCTTCTTGAGCCCGCCACCGCCGCAATTAGCTACTACTTTGTAGCCGGCATCGCGCAATTTTTCACTGTAACCGAAACCGGATGCTATTGCCGCCTGATCAACGATTGCAACCCAAATATCAGGGGGCACAGGCGGTGCCAAGTGGCCGCCCAGGCGGGTTAGTTCAATGAGTCGTTCCAATCCGCAGGCGAACCCGGCCGCTGGTACCGATCGGCCACCGAGTTGCTCCACCAATCCATCATAACGGCCACCAGCACAGATTGCGTTCTGTGCACCCAGTTGATCGGTAGTCCATTCGAAGACGATACCGGTGTAATAATCGAGCCCTCGTACAAGGCGGCTGTTGACCTGGAATTCGACGCCAGCCGCGCGCAGCAAACCCTGCAGGATTTCGAAACTGCTGCAGTCTTCATCGTCGATAAAATCCAGCAGGTCGGGGGCGTCGGCCAGAATCTCCTGAGTACGTGCAACCTTGCTGTCGAGAATTCGCAGCGGGTTTTGCTGCAACCGGCGCCGACTATCGGTATCAAGTTCATCTATCCGAGATGCCAGGTATTCACTGAGCGCGCTGCGAAACCGCCCGCGGGCCTGGGCCGAACCCAGTGTGTTGATCTCAAGCACGATGTCATTCAGCCCAAGTTGCCGCCATAGGCGGCTGCCGAGGTATAGAATCTCGGCATCGACATCCGGCCCGGGCCAGCCGAGCGCTTCGATACCAAACTGGTGAAACTGGCGATAACGGCCTTTTTGTGGCCGCTCGTGCCGGAACATCGGCCCCAGATACCACAACCGCTGCGACTGATTGTGCAGCAGTCCGTGTTCGATACCAGCCCGAACGCAACTTGCTGTCGCCTCTGGCCGCAACGTCAAGCTATCGCCGTTGTTGTCGTTGAAGGTATACATCTCCTTCTCAACAATGTCAGTCCCCTCACCGATCGATCGTTGGAAAAGTTCGGTTTGCTCGATAACTGGCGTGCGGATCTCCTGGTAACCGTAATGGCTAACGACTGAGCGGATCGTATCTTCGACCGCCTGCCAGGCCGGTATGTCAGCCGGTAGCAGATCGTTCATTCCACGAATGGAGCGGATACTGTTGCCCCCGACCATGGCAATCAGCGCCCGACAATCACTTTCGCGTTGCGGCCCGACTTGGACGCCGGTATCGCCATTTCCTTACCCCCGTAGATCACCCGCACACCCTGCGGATAACTCAACACCAGGGTAAAGGGCGGCAAGCCGCTCACCGTCACCACCTTGCCAGACTCAAAGTACTTTCGAACCAGCATCTGATTGTTGTGATCCCGCACCATCACGTGGCTGCTATCTGTTACCCGCAGGGTAAGCTGGCGCACACCGCTAGCCGCCGGTCGTGCCGACGGCGCCGTAGCCGCTGTCATCTGCACGGCAAACCGAGTTTCAACGAAACGGTTGGCCACCGTGGGATTAAGGCTTGAGCTGGTCTGCGTCGTTGCCAATGAGGTCGCCTTCTTTTTTGCCACTTTATTAGTTGATTTTGGTGCAGGTGTTTTCTTCTTTACTACCTTTTTGGTTGGCTCAGGCGTTTTCTTCTTTACGGCTTTTTTCGCTGGCTCAGGCGTTTTCTTCTTGACGGCTTTTTTACTTGGCTCAGGCGTAGATGCGGTCTTGGTCGTCGCTTGAGGCGCCACAGCCAACTGCGCTTGCTCGGCTTGCACTTTTTTCACTGGCTCAACCGCAGGTATAACAGTCCCGTCAGTGGCTCCGCTGGCTGCCTCGTTACCGCCACTGGCCGCACCGCCCGCGCTTGCGTCCCCGGTACTGTCGGCGGAGGTATCACCGGCTGCTGGCACTTTGCTGGTAATAGTTGGTTGCGTACCTGCCTGTTTATCAAGGGCCAATGGTTCCTTGTTTAATTCCACCGCGGCCTGGCTGCGGGTGGCGCTGGCCAAATTTGTCCTTTCAACGTCGGTTGAGCGGTTGACGTAGGCGGCGTAAAGCCCGGCCAACACCAGCCCCAGAACCACCGCGGTAACCACCCAACGAGAATGGATGGCAATTGGCTCCCGCCGCTTGTGTGCCGCTTCGGTCATGGTGCCCGGCCCATCTTTCCGTGGCGGCATCTGCTGTTCATGCCGGGCGATCGCATCTTCTATGTTGATACCGACTAATCGCGCATAATTGCGTAGGTAACCAACAACATAGGTCCACCCGGCCATCTGCTTGTAATCATCTGCCTCCAGCGCCTTTACAACGTGCGGCAAAAGGTTCAACTCCGCCGCCACGTCCTCGATGTGCCAACCGTACAGTTCCCGGGCACCGCGTAACATCTGCCCTGGCGTAGTGACTACGGGCGTTGTCTCAGTCATTAGCTCCCCCCTCTCAGTACAGCATCGAGTTGCGCTGCTTGTGTGCTACTGGGGTAGCCTTTGCGCAGGCGTGTGGCGTACTGCCCAACCAAGTCGACCGCACCGAGTTTCTGTTCGTTACGGGTAGCAAGCAGCAGGCTTTCCGGCGAGGTCAACCCGAGGCCAAAAAATCGCTCCAAAAAGCCTCGTGCCGAAAGATGGTTGCCGAGCCCATAGCCAACCACTGCTGATTGATACAGAATCGGCCCGCTCTCGGGCTGCGCCGCCAGCGCCCGTCCCAGGTACTCCCGTGCCGATTTCAGTTCACCGGTACGGGTCAGACAAACCGCAAGACCATACTGGCTCAGATATGGGCGGGTATTGAACGGGTCTTTGAGCGCCTGTCGAAATTGCGCGATACCCTCCCTGGCAGCCCCTTTTTCACACAGGTAACTGCCGAAATCATTTCGGGCCGCCACATTGCCGTGCTCTGCTATCAAGGCTGTCTCGAAATGCGATCGAGCCGCATTCGAATCGCCGAGGCGCAGTTGCAACAGAGCCATCGCATGGTTGGCAGTCGAATCGTCTGACGCCAGTGACAGCGCATACTGCAGCGACTCAAGTGCGGCGGCCAATCGATCTTGCTCCATATAACCTAGCCCGAGTCGAGTGTGCAGATCGACCCGTTGCGTGAGATCCCAACCGGAAGATTGCTCCACCAACGGAGTACAACCGTAAAGTAGAAGTAGCAGATACAGCAAAGGCAGTGGTTGTTTCATCACGCGTTCACGGCGAGCTGCGTCTTGTGTCGCCTGCGCTGCTTCACTACACCGGCCAGTTGTCCGCAAGCGGCAGCAATATCGCCACCCCGGGTACGGCGGGTGATGGTCATCAATCCCTGAGTCAAGAGTTGATCACGGAATCGGTCGATGACTTCCGTGCTGGAACTCCGGTAGCCGATGCCGGGCACCGGATTGAACGGGATGAGGTTAACCTTCGCTGGAAGGCCGCTAAGCAACTGGCCGAGTTCCTTGGCCTCGGCGATCGAATCATTCACCCCAGCCAACATGACGTATTCGAATGTTACTTGCCGGCGACTGTCCTTCACCGCGTAACGCCGGCAAGCGCTTAGCAATTGTTTGATGGGATATTTTCGATTCAACGGCACCAGTTGATCGCGCAACGCATCACGAGCCGCATGCAGTGATACTGCCAGGCTGATTGGACATTCCTTGGCAAGGCGGTCAATGGCCGGAACTACCCCGGCGGTACTCAAAGTGATGCGCCTGCGCGACAAGCCATACGATAAGTCGTCCAGCATCAAGTTTATTACCGGCACTACTGCTTCATAGTTGAGCAACGGCTCGCCCATACCCATCAATACAATGTTGGTGATAGCGCGCTCGGTGTACCCGGAATCGTGCAACAGATACTGCGCCAGCCAGACCTGGCTGATGATTTCACTGGCTTCGAGGTTACGGCTGTAGCCCTGTCGTGCAGTCGCGCAAAATGAACAATTGAGTGCGCAGCCCACCTGAGAAGAAACGCACAATGTCCCGCGATCGTCTTCTGGGATGAACACGGTCTCTATATGATTGCCGTCAGCCAGTTGCAGCAGCCACTTGCGCGTGCCATCACTCGATAACTGCTCACTCGCGACCCTAGGCATCTCCAGGGTTGCCTCACTCAGAAGACGGGCACGCAAGGCCTTACTCAGATTAGTCATCTGCGCGAATTCGGTGATGCCTCGCTGGTACACCCATTGCAAGAACTGCCGGGCATGGAACTCCCTGGCTCCCAAAGAGACGAAGTACCTCTGCATGGCCTCACGGTCCATGCCCAATAGGTTGGTGCGTTCGAGCGGCATGTCCAACGATCAGCTATCCCTCGACAGGATCTCGCCCACATCAAAGAAAAAGGAGATCTCCGTGTAAGCGGTTTCGGGCGCATCGGACCCGTGCACTGCATTCGATTCTACAGACTCGGCAAAATCGGCGCGGATAGTGCCAGGTGCCGCGTCGGCCGGGTTGGTGGCACCCATCACCTCACGGTTTCTGGCGATTGCGTTATCACCTTCCAGTACCTGCACCACTACCGGTCCTGAGATCATGTACTCAACCAAGTCACTATAAAAAGGTCGCTCCTTGTGCACCACATAAAATTCCTGCGCTTGTTGCCGCGTCAACCGCATCATTCGAGAGGCGACAATTTGTAGGCCCGCAGTTTCAAGCCGGTCGTAGATCTTGCCTATAAGGTTCTTTGCGACCGCGTCAGGCTTGATGATTGAAAGAGTACGTTCAACGCTCATGCAATGCTCCAAGTGGTTAGAAAACAGGCGGCTTGCGGGCGCTTCAGTCCACTACCAAATGCCCGTTGCGGTGATCGAGGCTGATAATTTAGGCTGGCAGCCCGAGCTGGCCGGCTAACGGAGATTTTATTCGCGCCCAAGCGCGCGAGCAACGAGAGTATCACCTTGGCGACCCACTATCTGTGCCGCCTGGAAGCACCCCGCGCCCGCCGGCGGGGTGCTAAGCCACACCGGCATATAATTGGCGAGACGTCCGTGGTAGGCCGCACTGCCGCCCGGATTAACCTGCTCAACCAGCATTTCGGCCTCTTGCCAGAGTTGCGAATCCAGCGCCCGAGTACGCAGCTGCTGGCCTGCCTGGCGCAAAACTGCTGCCCGCTCACGACGCACGTTCTTTGGTACTTGCCTGGAAATCCGCGCGGCCGGTGTTCCCGGTCGGGCCGAGTAGGTAAACACGTGTGGATAGATGATATTTAGATCATCGATCAATCGCAGAGTTTGGGCAAAATCTTCAGCCGACTCGGTTGGAAAACCCACCATGATGTCCCCACCCAGGATCAGGCCCGGAATACGCCCGCGGGCTTGTACTACACGTTCGCGCACCAGCGCCGCATCGTAGCGTCGGCCCATGCGCTTTAAAATCAGGGTACTGCCGCATTGAATTGACAGGTGCAGGTAGGGGCAAAAACGGGGACTGCTCGCCAACACCTCAAGCAACTGGTCGTCGAGGTGAACCGGGTCAAGCGAGCTCAAACGGATTCGAAAATCCCCCGGCAGATTGGCGATATAGGCCAGCAGCGCGGCCAGACTGACTGCCGGCCCGCCCCGTTCCTGGCCGTAACTGCCCAGGTCTATCCCACAAACAACGATCTCGCGGTATCCCTGGGCAATGAACCGTCGCACCTGGCGTACCACCGCGTCTACCGCAAGCGAGCGGCTTGCTCCCCGAGCCCGGTGGATCACGCAGAAAGTGCAAGATTGGTCACAGCCTTGCTGGACCTGCACCAATGCTCTGGTGCGGTCGTGGTAACCGTTGAGTAACTGTATCGGCGCATCGGCCGACTGCTCCATGCACACTGGCGTCGGCCGTCCAGACTGCACCGGAAGATCACAGATTAGCCCGGGGATCGACAGCTTTTGCTCATTACCGACCACCAGCGAGACCCCGGGAATATCTGCGCAGGCCTGTGGGTCATTCTGTGCATAGCAACCGGTAACCACTACCCGGGCGGCAGGATTGAGTCGTAGCGCCCGTCTTACTGCTTGGCGGGTCTGGCGATCAGCTTCGGCTGTTACGGTACACGAGTTGATCACGTAAAGATCGGCACACTCGCGCTCACCTACCCTGGTCCAGTGATCAGCACCTAGGCGCTGGGCAATAATGGCCGATTCGTAAGCATTGACCTTGCAACCCAGGGTGGTTAGTGCCACCCGCGAACCGTTGGCCAGCGCGCTGCGCTGCGCTTTCATCGGACGGCCGTTGGCAGGGTTTGTATGGCTGGAGCGCAAATACCGCTGGTCTGACCGATGTTCGGCATCCGCAACTCGTTCAGGTCTCGTTTACCGTAAAACTCTCACCACAGCCACATTCGTCGATGACATTGGGGTTGTTGAACTTGAACGCCGCCGCCAAGCCATCAGCGGCAAAGTCAATTTCGGTGCCGTCCAAGAAAGGCAGGCTTTCGGCGTCAACCACAACCTTCACGCCATGGCTGGTATAAACCTTGTCGTCATCGGCCACTTCGTCGGCAAAATCGACCACATAGGACAAGCCAGAGCAACCGGTGGTTTTGACGGTTAAACGCAAACCCTCCCCACGGCCTCGCGAGGCAAGGTGGCCGCGAACACGGTCAGCGGCAGAGGCGGTAAGCGTGATTGCCATTATCGTAGGTAAAACATTGATTCCGTGAAGTATATGAGGCTTCTGACCGCCTTTTTTTCGCCCTGGATTCTACCACTTTCGGACCCCGGAACCTATTCCCCGAAGTTACCTTTGCGCTTAGCACCGTATTGCTCCACCGAGGTGAGGATCCCGCGCAGGATGTTAACCTCTTCCTGCTGCAATGGGGTCCGAGTAAACAGCCGCCGCAGTTTTCGTAGCAGGCGCGTGCGAGCTGAGCCCAAAAACCCGGTCTTTTCGAGCACCTCCCCCAAGTGCACCATAAACCGGTCTATCTCTGCTACCGTGGCCAATGGCGGTTCCTCAGCCCCATTCCCGTCTGCCGCCGGTGCCAATGCCTGCTCCGGGCGCGCGGTCTTGTGCAATTCGTAAACGAGAATTGCAACTGCCGTCGCCAGATTAAGCGAAGAGAAATCCGCACAGACCGGTATGCGAACGTGGGCCTGGCAGTGGTCGAGTTCCTGGTTGGCCAGCCCCGATGCTTCCCGACCAAAAACCAACGCCACCGGACCTCCCGCCTGCATTTCGAACAGTGCCGCCGCTGCCGCCTGGGGCTCAAGCAGTGGCCAGCCTATAGAGCGTCGCCGCGCTGTTGCCCCGACAACATAAGTGCAGTCAGCGACAGCTTCGTGGAGTTCTTTGTAGACACGCGCATTCTCAAGTACCGCATCGGCCCCGGCCGCCCGCGCCGTTGCCTCCGGCGAGGGAAACACCCGTGGCTCGACCAGACGCAAGTCGCCAAGCCCCATGTTGGCCATAGCCCGGGCCGTCGCGCCGATGTTACCTGGGTGGGTGGTGCCCACCAACACTATGCGAACGCCACTCAGATTCATCTATTCAGATACCTGTTCCGATAGTTGGCCACTGCGCTAAAATCCGCCTGCTGGCAGTATCCGGTGTGAATTTTCGGGCTTTCTTATGGCCCCTGGGTTCCCTGGCGCAGTCACATTTTCCATTATTTCTCGTGCTTCACTCTCCAGCTTAGGACCAGCCCATGCACCCGATGCTGAATACTGCGGTCCGCGCTGCCCGCCAGGCCGGCCGCATCATATTAATGTACCAAGACCGGCTCGACCGCCTGACTGTAACCGCGAAGAGTCGAAACGATTATGTCACCCAGGCCGACACCGAGGCCGAGGAGGTCATCCTCGAGGTATTGTGCAGGGCCTACCCCGGTCACGGAATTCTGGCGGAAGAAGGCGGCCGCCGCGAGGGTGGTGAATACACCTGGGTAGTCGACCCTCTGGACGGCACTACCAACTTCATCCACGGGTTCCCCCAGTTTGCTGTTTCCATCGCCGCCATTCGCGGGGACGTCCTCGAACATGGCGTCGTGTTTGACCCGCTTAAAGACGAATTGTTTACCGCCAGTCGCGGCCAGGGCGCACAACTCAATGACCGACGCATTCGGGTCAGCGGCCTACAGCACCTTAGCCAAGCACTATTGGGCACTGGCTTCCCTTTTCGGGATATGAGCGTCCTTGAGCCCTGGCTGAGGACCTTCCAGGCACTGCTGCCCAAGACTGCCGGTGTACGCCGAGCTGGCGCCGCCGTCCTCGACCTGGCTTACGTGGCTGCCGGCAGACTCGACGGTTTCTGGGAAATGGGCCTCAAACCCTGGGACATGGCAGCCGGAGCCCTGCTGGTCCGGGAAGCTGGGGGGCTGGTGGCCGATTTTTCCGGCGAACAGAACTACCTGAAAAATGGCAATATTATCGCCGCCAATACCGCGGTGTTTGATGAACTTCGCAAGATCGTCAACCAGCGAGTGGGTTAATCATTTACCGGTCCGCACCAATTCCATACAATCACACCTCTACACCTGACAACCCTTGAAGACCGAGGGTAATAAACCCAGCAAACGGTTCCGGGAGAAAACAAATGACCTATGTGGTTGGTGATGGATGCATTCGCTGCAAATACACAGACTGCGTGGAAGTCTGTCCGGTAGACTGCTTTCACGAGGGCCCGAATTTCCTTGTTATTGATCCTGAAGAATGTATCGACTGCAGCCTGTGTGAACCCGAGTGCCCAGTAGATGCAATCTTTGCGGAGGAAGACCTGCCTGATGACCAACAGGAGTTTCTGGCGCTTAACGCCGAGTTGGGGCAACTATGGCCGGTCATCACAGAGATGAAACCCGCGCCTGCTGACGCCGATGACTGGAAAAACATCAGCGGCAAGCTCGACCAACTCGAGCGTTAACCCACGCTTTGCTCTGTTGCCGCACGCCGCTGGGTTCCGCCGGGGCCGTGACAACTCCTCAGTTAAATACCCCGGTGGTGGCAGCAATCAGTTGTAGGCAAATGTTGGCATAAATTCCAGCAGCCACATCGTCCGCCACGATGCCGATACCACCGCCGAGCTTACGGTCCAACAGCCCAATCGGGGGCGGCTTGGCGATGTCGAATATTCGAAACAGGCAGAACCCGGTCAGCAGCGCCAGCGGCGTAGCCGGTAACAAAGCCATCGCCACCAGCATCCCTGCGATCTCGTCTATCACAATGCTGGGGTGATCGTGTCTGCCCAGCAGTACGGCGGACCGGCCCGCTACCAAAACAGCGATAACGATAATCAGTGCAGTGCCGACGAGATAGGTCCACGGGCCGGTGGTACCCAGCAGCCAGGCAAGTCCCACTCCCGGCACTGTCCCCAGCGTGCCAGGTGCCAGCGGTGCGCGGCCGCTGCCTAGCCCCTGCCCCAGCCAGAGCACCCCGAGATCAACAACTGACCGGTTGCCTGCCAATTAGCCGTCCGCCTGCCAGTGGTGACGGTACCCCGACTCAACTGCTACGTGCGGCGCACCTCCCTGACTCACGATTACACCACCGCCTGGCGTAACCGTGCCGATGCAGGTAAGAGTTAGACCACTGCTTCTTGCCAGGGTGGCAACGGCCAAGCGACGTTCAGGTGGCACTGTAAAGCATAATTCAAAGTCGTCACCGCCGGCGAGCGCATGAGACAGCGCCGCCTCTTTGCCAAGCAACTTGCATGCCGCCGGTGACAACGGTAAAGCCTCCGCCGTGATACTCGCACCGAGTTGGCCGCTTGCCGCCAGCACGTGCCCAAGATCCGCCAGCAGGCCATCGGAAATATCGATTGCTGCAGTTGCAAGTGTGCGCAGCACAATACCCAGGTCAACCCGGGGCTCCGGCCGGGCCAGCCGGTGGAGCAGTTCCCCTTCGAGCAACGTTAACTGCTGTTGGCAGTCGAGCCCGAGCGCTAACGCTGCCGCAGCCTCACCCAGCGTGCCGCTGATATAGATATCCTCCCCCGTACTCGCTCCCTGCCGGGTCAAAGCTTGACCAGAGGGCACCCAACCGCCCACGGTGACCGAGATAGATAACGGCCCGCGGGTGGTGTCACCGCCAATGAGGGCGACACCAAAGCGATCTGCCAGCTCCAACAGCGCGGCCGAAAAATTCTCAAGCCAGACCGTATCCGCTCGCGGTAAAGTCAAGTTCAGTAGGGCCCAACCGGCGCTCGCACCCATCGCTGCGATATCGCTCAAGTTGACAGCAAGCGCTTTGTGGCCGATATCACCGGCCGAATGCTCAGTGGCGAAATGCACTCCGGACACCAGCGTATCGGTAACCACCACGAGGTCTTGGCCCGGAACACCCTCGAGCACCGCGCCATCGTCACCAATACCGGTCCGCACTCCGGCCTGCACCCGACCCTGGGAAAAATACTGCGCTACCAACTCAAACTCATCCATCAGCGGCGGCTGCCGGTGGCGTCCTGCCCAGGATCGTCGGCCGCAAGCCGGTCGAGTACGCCGTTAATAAAGCGATAGCCTTCCTCGGCACCGAAAATGTGCGCCATCTGCACTGCCTCATCGAGTGCGACCCGTGCCGGTATATCGGGTCGAAAAAGTAACTCGTAACCGCCGATCAACAGTATGGCGCGCTCAACTGGATCGACACTGTCGAGCGTTCGTTCCGCATGCCCTTGCAGTCGTGACTCGATAGTGGCTTGTTGCCGGGGCACATCGCTGATCAGCTGGCGGAAGTAAGCCATATCTACGCCCGCGAAGGATTGGTCGCTGATAAAACCGGGTTCGATCTCTGCAGGTGATTGCCCTGTCACCAGCCACTGGTAAAGCGCCTGGACCGCGTTGCGCCGCGCCATGTGGCGACTGCCAGTCGTCAACTCAGGGGTCTCCCGGTTCGGCAATGTATTCGACCGCCTCCAGGCCGAAACCCGACAGGGCATGGGTGCGTAGAGGTGTTCCCAGCACCTGGACCTTGCCGGCACCAAGATCGGCCAGGATCTGACTACCCGCACCTAACATGCGCAAGTCCCGTATACCGCCGTCGTCCGAACTTTCACCGCGTAGGCGCTGGCCAAGTTGCGAGGCGTCCTCGGAGTACTCCAGCAACACGACGATGCCGCATTTCTGGGTGGCGATATACGCCAGTGCCTTGTCCACGCTCCAGCGTTGAACTGCCCGAGCCTCGGCCAACATATCGTAAGCGCCGCGATGAGCATGAACCCGTATCGGGGTCGGCGTTTGCGCATCGATCGCACCCCGCACCAGTGCCAGGTGTACCTGCTTGAGTTCCCCGTCTTCGTAAATGACCGCACGAAAATCGCCGTGGCGGGTATTAACGACGTTTTCCGATACTCGCCACACGGTCGGCTCGTTGCCCAGGCGGTAGCGGATCAGATCGGCGATAGTGCCGATCTTGAGGTCATGCTTCTGTCCAAATCGGATCAGTTCGGGCAATCGTGCCATGGTGCCATCGGGGTTTAGAATCTCACAGATTACGCTGGCCGGCTCCAGTTCACACAACCGGGCGAGGTCTACTCCGGCCTCAGTGTGGCCGGCCCGGGTTAACACCCCGCCGGGCTGAGCCATGATTGGAAAAACATGGCCCGGACTGACAATGTCCTGGGCAGTTGCGTTTTCGCTCACCGCAGTGCGAATGGTGTGGGCACGATCGGCCGCCGAAATTCCTGTGGTAACCCCCTCTGCCGCCTCGATCGAGACCGTGAAATTGGTAAAGTTGCGGGCGTTGTTATCGTTGACCATAAGCGGCAATTTAAGTTGTCGGCATCGTTCCTCGGTGAGGGTCAAGCAGATAAGCCCACGGCCATAGGCAGCCATGAAGTTAATATGATCAGCTGCACAGAACCCGGCTGCAATCACCAGATCGCCCTCATTCTCCCGGTCCTCGTCATCAACCAAAATGACCATTTGGCCAGACTTGTAGTCTGCCAAGATCTCCTCAATGGGGCTGGTCTGCATCTCCATTTTTTCGTTACTCATAGGGCAGCGTTGCTCCGTGATGGGGTCAATCCAGTTACCGAATCAGCCGGAAACGGCGTTGGCCAATTAAACGAGTTCACAATCCCGCAGACGCTTAACATAACGAGCGAGAAGATCCACCTCGACATGAACCTGATCGCCTAATTCCAGCCGTCCTAGCGTGGTCAGTTGCAGCGTGTGGGGCACCACGTTCACCTCGAAATCGACTTGATGCTCGAAATCCACTACCCGGTTGACCGTCAAACTCACACCATCCATGGCAACCGAGCCCTTCTCGGCAAAAAATGGAGCCAGTTCCCGAGCCGCGGTGAAGCGCATGACAACCGAACGGGCAACGTCCGTACGTTCTGCCAGCGTGGCAATACCGTCCACGTGCCCGCTCACCAGGTGCCCGCCGAAGCGGTCGGTAGTTGACATCGCCCGCTCCAGGTTGACGGTGGCCCCGGGATCAAGCACGGCCAAGTTGGTCCGACTCAAAGTCTCCGCGGACACATCAAAATATAGTGCTGCGCCCTGTTGCCTGACTACGGTCAGGCAAACCCCGTTGACTGCGATACTCTCACCGATCTGCAGGTCCACAGCGGTCGCCTCAGGCATCTCAACACCAATGGTCGCATCACCCTGACCGTGCTCGAAAGTGCAAACCCGACCCAACGCCTGGACAACACCAGTGAACATTCAGCCGACCCCGGCGGCATGAAGAACCACCTGGCTAAGCTTAGACATCGCTACCAGTCTATTCATTTCTTGCTGCCCCACGCTTTGTCACCAAGCAGCGAAAGCTGGGTCACATTCTGACTGGACTGGCGGGATTTCTTCAAGCGTTCTACCTCGGTACTGAAAGCCGATACATCCTCAAAACTGCGATATACGGAGGCGTAACGCACAAAGGCGACCTCGTCCACCTCCTGCAACGCATCCATCACCAACTGCCCTATTACCGCCGAGCGCACCTCCCGTTCGCCGGTCAATTGTATCTGGCGGGTAACGTCTGCTACCAGCAGGTCCACGCGATCCACCCCGACCGGGCGCTTCTCCAGTGCCCGTAGCAGACCACGCCGCAATTTGGCCTCGACCCAGGGTTCACGCCGTCCGTCGCTTTTTATCACCCGCGGCTGTTCCGGTTCGAATCGCTCGAAAGTGGTAAACCGGTGGGCGCAGACTTGACATTCACGGCGGCGCCGAACGCTTGCGCCGCCGTCGCCGATCCGGGAATCAACCACCCGGGTATCATCGTGGGAGCAACTGGGACAACGCATCAGGGTAAAGGCCCGGGGCCGGAGTGGGCCTGCTCAGGGCAGTGCGTCACTCTCGGCGCCTTCCTTAACAACTGGCAGCATATCTTCGCGGGCTATGCCCAGCGCCAAAACCGCGGGGCTGGCCACGAAAATCGACGAATAAGTACCGACGATTACGCCGATTAGAAGAGCAGCGGCGAATCCTTTGATGACTTCGCCACCGGCGAGTAGCAGAGTCAACACAACCAGCAACGTGGTCAGAGAAGTCAAAACGGTTCTGGGCAAGGTCTGGTTGACAGAACGATTCATGATGTCAGTGACCGTGCCTTTTCTCATCTTCCGGAAATTTTCCCGAATCCGGTCGAACACTACGATGGTATCGTTCAGTGAGTAGCCGATGACTGCGAGTATCGCTGCCAGCACTGGCAGTGAGAACTCCATACCAACAACGGAAAATACGCCCAGCGTAATCAGCACGTCATGTAACAGTGCGATTACGGCGCCAATAGCAAAACGCCACTCGAAGCGCCAGGCCACGTAAATCAAGATGCCAATAAGCGCATAGAGCATCGCCAGGCCGCCTTTTTCGGTGAGTTCCTCTCCGACTTGTGGACCCACGAACTCCACTCGTCGCATCTGGATAGCGCAATCACTAATCGGACCACTGCTACTGGTGCACCGCTGGATGCCACCCTCCGGACTATCCGCCAGCATCTCACCTTTGGCGCCGCGCAATGCATCCATTACTGCGCTGCTCTGTACTGCGGAGCCTGCCCCTTGGCTTGCCGGCAGGCGCACCAAAATGTCCCGCGAAGTGCCAAAGTGCTGAACAATGGCATCCCCGATACCGGCTTTCTTGAGCGTACTACGAACCATTACTGTATCCACCGATTCACTGTAGGACACCTCAACCAAGGCACCGCCACTGAAATCGATGCCAAAGCTCAACCCACGCAGGCCCAGTGAAGCCACCCCCAACACCAGCAACAAACCCGACAATGAAAGCGCCAGGCGACGCTTGCCAAGAAAATCAAATTTGGTGTTTGATTGGAAGAACCGCACTTGTTGCCTCAGATTGCGAGCCGGCTAACCCGCCGGCCGCCGTAAATCAGATTGGCTAGCGCCCGAGTGAGCAGAATCGCCGTAAACATGGAAGTCAGGATCCCAATACTCAACGTTACCGCGAAGCCTTTGATCGGCCCGGTGCCGAAATTAAACAACACAATCGCCGCGATCAAGGTAGTGACATTGGCATCGATAATGGTAGATAACGCCCGCTCGTAGCCTACGTGAATGCTCGCCTGCGGAGAATTACCATTACGCAATTCTTCTCGAATACGCTCGAATATCAACACGTTAGCGTCCACCGCCATGCCAACTGTCAACACGATACCGGCGACACCCGGCAGGGTCAGGGTCGCCTGGAACATCGACAATACCGCCACGATCAGGACCAGGTTAAGGGCCAGTGCTAAGTTGGCAAACAACCCGAAAACCCGGTAATAAACGGCCATGAAGATGAGCACCAGCACAAAGCCAATAATCACTGACGTAAAGCCCTGATCGATATTGGCCTTGCCCAGGCTTGGGCCCACGGTGCGCTCCTCAATGATATCCACTGGAGCTGCCAGTGATCCGGCCCGCAACAGCAAGGCCAGATCGCGGGCCTCGTTGACGCTATCCAGGCCTTCAATCTGAAAGCGCTTGCCTAATTGATCCCGGATTACCGGCGCCGTAATCACCTCTTCGAGTCTTTGCTTGGTGCGGATCGCATTGCCCGCGGCATTTTTGATTGGGCGCCCTTCTGCGTCGGTCTTGACCGTTGATTTCATCTCGATATAAACCACAGCCATGCGCTTACCAACATTGTCGCCGGTTACTTTTTGGTTAATACGAGCGCCGACAGCATCCAAAGTGATGCTTACAATCGGGCCACCGCTCTGGGTATCGATGCTGGCAGCGGCATCGACGATGTTGTCGCCGGAATAGACAACGCGCTTCTTCAGTAATATTGGCTGACTGTCACGAAACCGGTAAACCCTGGATCCTGGCGGAACCTTGCCGCCCAACGCCGCATCAAGGCTGTGTTCCTCGTCAACCAGCATGATCTCCAGGGTTGCGGTACGCCCGAGAATACGTTTGGCCCTAGCTGTATCCTGCACACCCGGCAACTGCACCACGATGCGTCGGTCACCCTGACGCTGAACCACCGGCTCCGCCACCCCCAGTTCATCGATCCGGTTACGCAGCGCAGTAATATTCTGTTCCAACGCAAACTTGGAGAGATTTTGCTTTTCTTCGTCGCTCAGTTGCGCGAGCAAAACCCCCTCAGCACCCTGGCTGTCATCGAGGAGCAAGCCCGGCAGTTCGCGGCGCACGATACGCGCTGTGTCGTCGGCCTGTTCAGAGTCGCGCAAAACGATACTGAGGCCACCGTTGGGCTCACGTTTGATACTCCGATAACGCACCTTGCCCTCGCGCAGTGCGGAGCGCAGATCGGAGACATAGCGCTCTTCGGCGCGGTGCACTGCGTTATCCATATCCACTTCAAGCAAAAAATGCACACCACCGCGCAAGTCGAGGCCAAGGTACATTGGCAGAGCGCCAATGTCAGTGATCCAGGTAGGCGCTGCCGGCAACAAAGTCAGCGCTACGGTATAACTGTCGTTAAGGGTGCCCTCAAGTAGATCTCGGGCACGCAGTTGCTCATCGAGAGAATCGAAACGCAGGCGAATACCCCGGTCATCTAGCACCGCAGAGCGCGGCGGAATACCACCAGCCACCAGAGCCGTTTCGATTTGACTGAACTCGGCTGTACTGAGCGTGCCGCCGCGGGCACCCCGTAGCTGGATACCGGGGTCGTCACCGAACAGGTTCGGCAGTGCGTAAAACGCCCCTGGTACGATCACCACGGCGATGATCAGCCACTTCCACCACGGCGTATGGTTGCGCATACGGTCAGTAGGTTCCCTTAGGCATGACCTGAGATATTGACTGCCGCTGTACCCGGACCGTGAGGTCCCGGGCTATCTCCAGGCTGACGAAGTTGTCATCGATGCCCGTCACCTTACCCAGCAAGCCACCATTGGTGACGACCTCATCACCCTTCTTGGTCGCGGCCACCATCTCCTTGTGCTGCTTGGCCCGTTTCTGCTGCGGCCGGATAAGCAGAAAATAAAAGAGCACAAAGATGCCTACCAATGGCAGCATGCTGAATAGGCCACTACCGGCCCCCCCTCCGGCCTGGGCCCAAGCATCCGATATGAGAAAACTCATGTTCTTCTTCCCTGTCTTGTCTGGAAAAGCGGCAAATTATGCCACATCAGCCTTGCCTGAGGCGTAACGATCGAGGAACCCGCGCGCGAAACCGGCCAACCGATCCTGCGTGACGGCAGCCCGGATATCCCGCATTAGCGACTGGAAAAAATACAGGTTGTGAATCGTGCACAGGCGTGCCCCGAGCATTTCGCCAACGCTGTGCAAATGCCTGAGGTAGCTGCGGCTATAGCGGCCACAGGTCGGACACTCGCAACCTTCCTCCACCGGCCCGGTGGCAGACCGGTGGACGGCATTTTTCAAGCGCACGATTCCGTTGGCAGTATAGAGCCAGCCATTGCGCGCATTGCGGGTCGGCAGCACACAGTCAAACATGTCGATGCCGGCGGCAACACCGGCCAACAGGTCTTCCGGCTTGCCTACACCCATGAGGTAACGTGGCTTGTCTGCTGGCATACGTGGCGTGATGGTCTCAAGTACGCGCACCATTTCAGCCTTGGGTTCGCCCACTGACAGGCCGCCGAGGGCATAACCGTCGAAGCCGATCTCCTCAAGCCCGGCCAGCGACTCGACACGCAGGTCCTCGTACATGCCGCCCTGAGCAATGCCGAACAGAACCTGCCCCGGAGCCAGGGATACAGCCCGGCAGCGTCTGGCCCAACGCAAGGACCGCAACATGGATTCGCTGGCCTGTTCACGGCTCGCTGGGTAGGCGGTGCACTCGTCGAACGCCATAACGACGTCAGAGCCCAAGGCACGCTGTATCCGCATCGACTCTTCGGGCCCGAGAAAAACTATCGAGCCGTCGACCGGTGAGCGGAAGCGCACACCGGCCTCGTGAATCTCTCGGTCCGCGGCCAGACTCCACACCTGAAAGCCGCCCGAGTCGGTCAGGATCGGTCCATCCCAGCCCATAAATCGGTGTAGTCCCCCATGGGTCTCGATAACCTCTGTGCCGGGTCGCAAGCCCAGGTGAAAAGTGTTGCCGAGAATTATTTGAGCGCCGCTTAAGCGGACCTCATCAGGAGTAACGGTCTTGACCGCGCCGGCTGTGCCGACCGGCATGAAAGCCGGGGTATCGACGCTGCCGTGCGCGAGTTGCAACCGCCCACAACGCGCGTACCTGTCCCGATGACTGACCGAAAATCTCATTCCCCGGCCAATTTCTTTTCTAGCAACATAGCATCCCCATAACTAAAAAAGCGGTAGCGCTGTCGAATGGCATGCGCGTAAGCCTGCCGCACACGCTCGGTGCCGGCAAAAGCACTAACCAACATCAGCAAGCTGGACCGCGGCAGGTGAAAGTTGGTAATCATCGCATCTACCACCTTGAATTCGAAGCCGGGGTAGATGAAAAGATCAGTTTGACCTGCTAATGGCGCAATCGAATCCCCGAGGGCGGCACTTTCGAGAGCCCGCACCACGGTCGTGCCCACGGCAATAATACGTCTGCCGGCGCGGCGGGCGCTGCTGATTGCATCGACCACTTGCTGCCCGACCCAAACTCGCTCGCTGTGCATATGGTGCATGCTCACCTGGCGGCATCGCACCGGCTGGAAAGTTGCTGCACCCACGTGCAAAGTCAAGGTCTCTACCTGTATTCCCCGCCCGGCCAGCGTATCGAGCATCTCCCGATCGAAATGCAGGCCAGCAGTCGGTGCAGCCACTGCACCCGGTACGCGCGCGTAAATCGTTTGGTAACGCGCCTGGTCCTGCGGCTGGTCCGGCCGATCGATGTAGGGCGGCAACGGCACGTGCCCCTCTTTTTCAAGCAATACTCCAAACTCGGGTTGATCCAGTGATTCGACGCAGAAAAATGCGCCCAGCCGGCCATTCACAACAAGGCGGCTGCCGGACTCCGTTTCAATCACCGTGCCGGCGCTCGGCGACTTGCTGGCTTTCACCTGCGCTACAGCTGCGTTACCCCCAGGCAGGTGTTCAACCAGTATTTCGACCTGGCCGCCGGTATTCGCCTTGCGGCCCAGAAGGCGCGCACGGATGACTCGCGTGTCGTTAACCACCAGCAGATCGCCCGCGCTCAGCCACACTGTCAGATCACGAAACCATCGATCCAGCACCGGTCCTCCGCCAGCCGGCACCAGCAACAGCCGGCTGCCGGCCCTGTTTGCCGGCGGTGATTGCGCAATCAACGCCGCAGGTAAATCGTAATCGAATTCGCTGACTTCCATCGCGGTTACCGCAGCATCGCACCGTTTTAGCCTGGCCGAGCCCACCTACATTGCCCGAAAACAGCTCCCTGAACTGTGAATTAACGCAGAGTGTAAGCGTGTGGCGGCCAGCGCCGCCAACAGTCTAAAACGCTAGTCTGAGCATCTCCCGGTATGAGACGCCGTTGCAGGAGTGTAATTCGCCCTCGGCCGGTATCCCTATGACCGATCTCGCCGTGTCGCAGTCCGGCAAACCTTCCTATTTCGCCGGGATTCTGCCAGTTGCCCGGGTCGCTCCGGGTCGCTTAAGCTGCGGCTGAATAGCCCTTAGCCAACACTACCGAGTTCGCCATCTGCTGCTCCGGGATCAACCAGTAGCGCCGCAGCAATACGTCCTTTTCGGCCTGTGTCAGCATTTGAAAACCGTTGCGCTGGTAAAAATCAATAGCCCACGTTGCTGCCGCCCAGGTGCCAACCAGCAGTGGCCCTTCGATCTGTGACTCAGCTGCTGTCAGCAACTGGCGGCCAATACCCCGATGTTGCCAGGCCGGCTGCACGTAAGCGTGGCGAATGAGGTCTACCGTGCCCCGACTCTGGCAACCCATCACGCCGACCATGTTCCCGGCCGCCCAACAGGCCCAAAAGACTACCCCTCCTGTGATCTCCCGTTCCAATTCCGCAGTCGTCATGTACGGCTCGTGCCAACAATCTCCGGGTATAACACCTCGATAGGCGACTGCCGCTTGATTGATTATTGCCAGGATTAGCGGCTGCTCGGCCGGTATCTGGCAGCGCTTAATGGTGGTCACCACCGGCTCTGCCCTCTAACAAGGTTGTCCTATCCTAACGCAAGCGCCCCTGGCACTTCCGGCTAGGCCATTTGATCTATTTTGGGCCCGCTTGACAGGTGTCGGATTGCCATCTATATTCTGGTTTGCACTGCAAACCGGTTTGTGAAGGGAGCAACGAGTGAACCAGGATGAAGTTGACATCCGCCGGGCGATTGCCGATGTAGAACTGATCCGCCGAGTGTTGGACCAGGTTGAGGCAAAAAAACCGGCAACGCCAACAGTAGGCCTTTTCGGGGTTACCCTCACGGCTAATATCGTACTGCAGGCTCTGGCCCTGACCGGGGCGTTGCTGCTGACTCTGATCGAACTATTGACTCGCCAGGCGCTTACTCATGCCCTGGTGCTGGGTGGACAAAGCCCGGATTTACGCCTGCTGGGCATCGGCCTCATGGCCGCCATCCTCGCCAGCCTGGTGATCGTGCTGTATTTCGTGCTCTGGCGCGCAGCCCGCCACAGCGGTGAGGAATTCAACACCTACATTGTTCGTAATTTTCGTTATGCGCGGCTCATGTCCTACCTGTCGGACCTGCTGCTCAAGTTCGCCATGATTTCCCTGGTCATGCTCGCTGGCCAACCGCAATGGGTAGCACCGCTGCTGTTGGCCTTCACCGGTGACTACCTGATACAAGGTCGTTTGTTTACCTTGCCTACCCAGGGCGCCGTGTTACTGGGTGTTACCTGCATCGCCGCCGGGATCAGCCAATTCCTGCTGGATTCACCGGCGCTACTTCTGCCGCTGGCGCTATTCAGCATCATCGGCACCATTTCCATTGGGAGACTCGTACGCCTTTATCGTCAGCAAAACGGATCATTTCGCTAAGGTACCGGACAGATGGGTTCGTCAGAACTCCTCAAAATTCACCCGACTCTGTTCGACCGAGTGCGCCTCGCCATTATGGCCCACCTATCACTAGCCAAGCGCCCGGTTGACTTCAAGTCCTTGCTAGCAGAACTAGAACTGACTCGCGGCAACCTTTCAACACACATGAAAAAACTAGAAGAAGACGGCCTGGTGCAGATAGACAAAACTTTTGTCGAGCGCAAATCTCGGACAACCTATTGCTGCACCAGCAAAGGCAGAAAAGAGATCCGCAACTACCTCGTGGCGGTCGAGTCAGCCCTCAAGTCATCCCTCTGATAGAACTATGAACCTTTCAAGGCCTGCTCCTCACCAGCTATTTGCACCGGAGTCTCAGACATCTTCCGGGGGTGGGTTAGCGGTGTGCGGTGGCATCGATACGGCAAGAACAACCCCCGGAAACTCCTCCAGTGTTCTTGCCGGTCCACCGCAATTTCTTGCAGACAATCGGTCCACGCAAAACCTTGCCCGGCCCATCACGGCCGAGCCCGGAACTCCTCCCGTGCGTGGTTTTTCTGTATCCCCCGATCGGTTGCTCCGGAGGTGCTTAAGCGGTGTGCGGTGGCATCGTTACGATGAGAACAACCTCCGGCTGCTGTCCTCGCCTCTATCCTCATCGATCCACCGCGCCTTCCTTTTTTCAGCCACCTGAGAATTTGCATATGGATTGGTGTGTGTCTACTTCTACACGACGACATGCTTCTTCCCTGTGCGCCTGTACAGCTACCCACAACAGGTATCTTGCTTACACCAGCACCTAGGTCTACCCTGAAACATATATCCAATTACACTGCTTTTACGGCACCATAACCGAGACTCGCGGTTGAATCTGGATTGGTAACAGTCAAGGGGATCCAAGACGTAACCGGGCCCGACGAATTTTTGAGTATGGCCGGGTGTTAAAATCGAGGGTGCGTTGGGCAAGTTTTTGCTCGGGAAGTGCAAAAAGGGATTGCAACAAGATACATTGTAATTTCCGAGTTGTATTTTCCCGATAAATCAATCATGCCGAGGTGGCGAAACTGGTAGACGCGCCAGACTCAAAATCTGGTGGTGGCAACACCGTGTCGGTTCGAGTCCGACCCTCGGTACCAACCCCAAAGGGGCCCCTGCCCGCCACGTAGCCGGGGCCGCCCGACCCATCTGCCTGCCTGCTACTACGCGGGGACCAAGCATGCGCGTTTATACTTAACCAACTCCAACTCCAATGTATCTGTCATGAAGTTATTGTTTGACTTTTTCCCGCTGATTCTTTTTTTCACAGCGTACAAAATCTATGGCATCTACGTTGCGACTGCTGCTGCCATCGCGGCTTCGCTGCTGCAAGTTAGCTTGCATTGGTTTCGCCACCGCCGTTTTGAAACCACCCATGTAGTAACCTTGCTGGTCATTGCCGTTTTCGGTGGCTTGACCTTGGCGTTTCGCGACGACACCTTCATCAAGTGGAAGCCGACCATCGTCAATTGGCTGTTTGCGGCCATCGTCCTCGGCAGCCAGGTCAGTGGCCGGCGCACCGTGCTCGAACACCTGCTGGGCGGACAACTGAAACTGCCCGGCCCGATCTGGAAGAAAGTGAATCTCAGTTGGGGGCTTTTTTTCCTGGCCACTGGACTGCTCAACCTGTACGTTGCTTTCTACTTCCGGTTGGGCCTGGACGAGCAGGTGCGCACCGACTTCTGGGTCAACTTCAAGGTCTTTGGTCTGATGGGCCTGACCCTGGCTTTTACTGTCGTCCAGATGCTGCTGATTGCCCGCCACATCGTTACTCCTGATGAGGATAAGGCCTGATGCGCTATGCCATTATTAGAAATGACGTCACCGACCCCTTGAGGAACGCCTGATGACTCAACCGGCCTACTTTGTGCGGCCTTTTAAAAAGGCCCTGTCATGAACCGCGTGGCGGATATCACCGAACGGCTGCGCACAGCCTTCTCGACCGAAGCAATCGAAATCGAAGACCAGAGCCACTTGCATACTGGTCATGCTGGCGCCGCCGGTGGCGGTGGTCACTATAACGTGACTATCGTATCCGAGCGCTTCGTTAATCTCGACACGCTGGCCCGCCATCGCCTGGTCTACCAGGCAGTCGAAGAGCTGATGCACTCCGATATCCACGCCCTCAGCATTCGCGCCTATACGCCTGAGGAGCACTGATTACCCGAGATGCAATCTCGATTACACCCGCCCTTCTAACTCGCTCAACCACCCTGAAACTCGCGCCGGCCCCCGCGGCGACTACGTGACCTCTTCCCACAGACTGTTAACGAGCACTTACCGTACCCGTGTGACCTTAGCCTCCTCCTGAAGCGGTATTGAAACTTCTTCAAATCCAGGGGCTTTGGTTCTCGGTCGTTTCTTGATCGATATCAATTGCCTGAGAAATCCCATAGATCTATATTAGGGAATGCTCATCGTTGATGAAGAACAATTTGGCCCCGTGTTACCACTCATCAAATGTTCAGATATTGATGACGTGATCAACGCTGCCAATAATTCCTTAAATGTCCTCGGCGGTTCAGCCTGGATTAATAAACTTGGCGCCATCCAGCCAAATGCACCGTTCGCTGGCGTTAAATCCTCGGTTTTCGCGTTGGATAA
>JASMBC010000110.1 GCA_030754035.1 Arenicellales bacterium
AAAATCACCCGGCGCAAGTGCACCTGCACCATGGCGGCAGTATTGTGGGCAATCATCGTGCGCAGGTATTCAAGCCAGCCGCGCACCACCATGACAACGCCGACCCCGATAAAGGGCAGCGTCAACTCGTTAAGCGGTGCCCCGGCAAACACCCGGGCGATCAGCCAGCCCAGTAGTGCCAGGCGCGCGATACCAAACAGCACGGCCACAACGCCGATTGCCACCGCGCCAAAGATGCGCAGGCGCACACCCTTAGTAAAACCCCACAACCTTAAGTCAAAATACATACCGCCCCCTAAGCGAAGGGGGCGGATTGTACTTAAAGGCTGCGGGCAGGTTCTCGTCTGCGCGCGGTAAGATCAGATTCTCAAGATACCGGTCATCAACCGGCGGGGTTCAGGGGATACCCAGATGCCTTAAGATGTAGATATAGCAGACTTCGACTTCTGCTTTCTTCGCTTCAATACGATCTGCGTGGCCCCACCAGCGTTCGCCCTGTCGGCCCGCTCCTGATCCCCCGAGATTCGTTTCACTCCATATTTGCCGATAAGCGTCTTGGCCCGATATTTCGAGGCACTCTTTTTTGATGACATCGG
>JASMBC010000111.1 GCA_030754035.1 Arenicellales bacterium
CCACTCTCAGAGACGAACAACTCGTACACGGCTTCCTTGGCATTGCCGAGCCCAAGGCCGACCGACTGTTCCTGATAGCCCTTCGCGAGCTCGGTGATGGCTACATCATGCGGCAGGCAAAGGTTCGGCTGATCAGCTTGCACGGCCCCGATGAAAGACACTAACAGGACGGCGGAGATCAGAACGGTGCTCAGATAGCGTGTCATGATCGTGCTCCTCATTACGTTGACATTCCCCAATGCCGCAAGAAGACGATATATCCACTTGGCAATCAGTGACGATCGTCACCATTTTGCCGCTTTATTTGCCAAGTGCTGGAAATCAATGGTCGGAGTGAGAGGATTTGAACCTCCGGCCCCTGCCTCCCGAAGACAGTGCTCTACCAGGCTGAGCTACACTCCGATACCGGGATATAAGATAGGCTTGGCGGCTGCGCCGCCGGCGGCGGCTTTATAACGCCATCGCCCGGGCGCGGCAAGCGGGCGTCACGCGGCGGCGGCCTAATATTCGTGGCTGCCGAGCCATTCGGCGTAGGCGCCGAGGCCCTTTTCGAGCGGCCATTGCGGGCGCCAGCCCAATATTTCACGCGCCG
>JASMBC010000112.1 GCA_030754035.1 Arenicellales bacterium
GTAGGCAAACAGCTCATAGCTATGGCCGGTGTAACCCCAGATGTAGGCCACCGCGGCACGATTAGTGAACACCGGCCGGAAGTCCAGTGGGTGGCGGTCGCCGGACTTCAGCACGTTCGGTTTTTTGGGGGGCACGGTGGTCAGGATCAGCAGCAGACAGGCCAGCTGCGCCACCCCCGCCAGTAGAAAGACCAGTGGCCATTCATAACGCGCAGCGAGCCAACCGGTCAGATAGAACGATGCTGCCGTGCCTAGACTGAATGCACTCAGATACCACGGCAGTGAACGCTGGCGATCGTTCACGGAAAGGCGGTCGTTCAGGATCTGCAGGCCCGGCATGTAGGTGCCGGCCAGCGCGATCCCTGAGAGAAACCGAAACACCATCGCTGACCAGAACCCTTCAGCCAAAATGGCATAGCCCAGAGAGGCGACCACCCCGACGCCAATACTGAAAAGATAAATTCGCTTGGCATCGACTGAATCGGTCATCCCCACCAGCAGCGGAACGGCCATGACGTAGCCCGCGAAATAAATACCACCAATCCATCCCGCCTCGGTGTTGGACAGATCCCACA
>JASMBC010000113.1 GCA_030754035.1 Arenicellales bacterium
CCGAACCGGAAGCCGCCGTTGGCGGCCCGTTAGCCTTGGTTGAAAATGACGATATCATTACGCTGGATGTTGCTAATCGCACATTGACCATTGATGTGGATGCTGAAGAACTTGAGCGTCGTCGTGCGGCGTGGGTACCTGCTCCTCCGGTAGAAGGAGAGCGTGGATATAGGAAACTATTTGTCGAACATGTAAACCAGGCGGGCCAAGGTGTGGATTTTGATTTTCTGACTAATCGACCGTTTACCGCGAAAACCCCTTAGGCGACTCCAAATAGGATATAGGGATAGAGCTAATAACATGCCATTGGAAAAAACATTCACACCGCCGCAATTTGATGTTCCAGATAACGCTTGTGATTGCCATGCACATATATGTGGTCCCTCATCAGTTTACCCACACACCCAGAGATGCAACACCATACAACATGCACAGTGACCAGGCAGATTTGCACGACGCAGTACACAAGTTAGAGAAGTTTCGGTCACATTCTAGTCACATTGACTATTGAGTTACTGATGGAACAGGCGTTACAAACTGTAGAAAGTCCTGTAAACACAGGATAAATATGGTG
>JASMBC010000114.1 GCA_030754035.1 Arenicellales bacterium
CCTAAATAACGGTTATTTAAATTTACTATCTTGACTGGGGTTTGGTACTGGAGCATAGTTGACAATTCTTGTGTCATCATTTGTATACTACCCTCACCGGTAACGCATGCTACATCCATACCTGGTACGGCTAATTTAGCACCCATAGCAGCCGGAAGGCCGAAACCCATAGTTCCAAGTCCACCAGAATTGATCCATCTACGAGGCTCATCAAAAAGGTAATACTGGGCTGCCCACATCTGGTGCTGTCCCACGTCAGATGTAACAATAGCTTCTCCACCAGTAACCTCATATAGGGTTTCTATTACGGTCTGAGGTTTAATAACTCCTTTGGTCTTTTTGTAGGCCATCGAGTCCTTCGTGCGCCATTCATTGATTTGTTCCCACCAGGCAGAAATGCTTCCGCAGCTCCTTGATTTTAGCATTACGCTTAACTCTTTCAGAACCTGCCTAACATCACCCACCAGAGGAATATCAACTGAAACATTTTTACTTATAGATGTTGGATCTATATCTATCTGAATAATCTTTGCGGTAGGGCAGAATTTATCAATATTTGCGGTCACCCTAT
>JASMBC010000115.1 GCA_030754035.1 Arenicellales bacterium
CGAACGCGCCTGGGCAAGAACCCCGCACGCGCGTCGCTCCGAGACGGTCAGTTCTTCTCCCACATGTTCTACTGCCCGCCGCCGTCTCGACGGGCTCAAAAGTTTCCCGAGGCCACCTCTTTGAGAATGGACATGTCCAGCGCCTGGTCGGCCACCAGCTTCTTCAGCCGCACATTCTCGCGCTCGAGTTCCTTGAGCCGCTTGGCCTGATCCAGACGAAGACCTCCATACTCCTTGCGCCAGCGGTAGTAGGTCTGCTCGGAGATGCCAATCTGCTTGCAGACTTCAGGTGTGGTTCGACCCTGGGAGAGAAGAACTTCCGCCTCTCTCAGCTTCCCGATGATCTGCTCCGCGGTGTGGCGCTTCTTGGGCATAAGCCTTCCCCCTCGGTTGCCGTCCAGAACCGAAACTATATCGAAAATCCTCTCATTCGGCCTGGACCGGTTTTGGGGGGGCAGGTCAATCTTCACGAAGGCGCCGGAATCTCCGCGGATTCCCATCCCCTTTCGGCCATACGATCGCGCACGGGCACACTTGATTGAAAAAAATGCACCCGCC
>JASMBC010000116.1 GCA_030754035.1 Arenicellales bacterium
TTGCTGATTCTATCAAATTGGCTATGGTTGTTCCTGGGTCTGGCCCTGTAAAAGAACAAGCTGAAAAGGAAGGGTTGGATAAAATATTCCTGAATGCAGGGTTTGAATGGCGGGATCCCGGCTGTTCTATGTGTTTGGCTATGAATGCGGATCGTTTAGAATCAGGTGAACGCTGCGCATCAACATCAAACCGGAATTTTGAAGGTCGCCAAGGGCAAGGCGGGCGGACACATTTGGTGAGCCCTGCCATGGCCGCTGCTGCTGCAATTAAAGGTCATTTTGTTAATGTGACAACCAATTGGAATAATTAAGATGGAAAAATTTCAAACATTTACTGGTGTTGTAGCGCCATTAAATCGTGCCAATATTGATACTGATGCGATTATCCCAAAACAGTTTTTAAAATCTATTCACCGGACTGGTTTTGGTCCAAACTTATTTGATGAATGGCGGTATTTGGATCATGGTGAGCCAGGCCAGGATTGCAGCAATCGCCCCCTAAATCAAGATTTTATTTTAAACCAAAATCGATATAAAAGTGCATCTGTTTTA
>JASMBC010000117.1 GCA_030754035.1 Arenicellales bacterium
ACCGCTCTACATTGCATAGCTGTTCAGGAAGTGCTCGTGGAGGATATTGGATCATGTGAGTTGTCTCAGCAGATAAGGATCAGTGTAGTGCGCATGATCGATGTTAATGATGGAGAGCGCACTTGTGCGTCAGCGAGCGATTGCGGTGGTTAACACAGGCATGCTGACAAATCCAAATCGCCCGTCTTCTACGGCTTGGTCCAGTTGCTCGCGCCAGCGCTCGACGTCTGCCTTGGGGATACCCTGCTTCTGGGCAAAATGGGATAAAAGGCTCGAGGCAAGCCACGCAAATGAGTTGTGATGAAGCGAGTTATTCATAAACCCAATAGGAGTGCACTGTGCGCCAACGAAGCCGTGTCGGGCAAGTTTGGCTGGCATTTGCAATGGCAGCATCTGGTGTGAGCGGTTCGCCTTGAATGCCTCGTGCATCTGCTCATTGAGTTTCGGTTCGGGCCCGTGAAAGCGCCAGTG
This sequence comes from Arenicellales bacterium, assembly GCA_030754035.1. Classification (GTDB taxonomy): domain Bacteria; phylum Pseudomonadota; class Gammaproteobacteria; order Arenicellales; family UBA868; genus UBA12578. The sequence continues at coordinate 472 of JASMBC010000117.1, forward strand.
GTCCCAAAGAACAGAAACTGAAACAAAACGACCACCGGCTTTAAGAACCCGCTGTACTTCG
>JASMBC010000118.1:0-267 GCA_030754035.1 Arenicellales bacterium
ACACCAAAGATGCTGTGGGGGATAGTTGTGCAGTTGCTGTGCGTTTCTGTGTTGAGGAGTTTTTAGGAGCGCAGGGGATAACTTCTGAAAATGAAGGTAAAGAAATCGTGGAAATGCTGGCAGAACTGCCGGATCTTTGGGATGTTAACATCAGCGACTGGAGCATGGATTCTGCTACTTCACGTTTCGAAAGTGAAGGCTATCAAGAACCATATATGGCCTTTGTCAAATCAATGACATCAAAGCCTGTGGTGGGAGTCGGTCGTT
>JASMBC010000118.1:277-528 GCA_030754035.1 Arenicellales bacterium
GCGGATCCATTCCTGCCAAAAAAAATCGAGGAAGGTCGCGAGGATGAAATACGGGAATGCATTGGCTGCAATATCTGTGTCATGAGTGACGAAATATCAGTGCCAATTAGCTGTACGCAAAACCCGACTATGGGTGAGGAATGGAGACGTGGTTGGCATCCGGAGCGTATTGAACCCAGTAATAGTGACGACGGTGTGCTGGTGGTTGGTGGCGGGCCTGCCGGGCTGGAATGTGCGCTTGCACTCGGGCA
>JASMBC010000119.1 GCA_030754035.1 Arenicellales bacterium
CAATCTGCGGAGCTCACCATTGCTCGGCCTGTCCTGTTGGAGCGGGTAGTGAGAATCGAACTCACAGCATCAGCTTGGAAGGCTGAGGTATTACCACTATACGATACCCGCCTATTATTATTGGTGGAGCTGACAGGAATCGAACCTGCGACATCTACCGTGCAAGGGTAGCGCTCTCCCTGCTGAGCTACAGCCCCATTCAATTTGGCTCCCCGGGCTGGGATCGAACCAGCGACATATGGATTAACAGTCCACCGTTCTACCGTCTGAACTACAGGGGAAGACCTGGCGGTCCGTAAGGGACTTGAACCCTTGATACCAGCGTGACAGGCTAGCGTGATAACCGACTTCACCAACGGACCTCTATCTGACAAAAAACCACCAAACGGCTGTCCCTACCACTGCCACATCTAAGCACACTGAATATATTATGTAAGCCTTGAAAGCCCACGGGCCGCACCGGCGGAGGTATTTCATTTCGCTTTCTCATTCTTTTTCCTTCTTCAATTCCTTCGCTAGGTCCATCA
>JASMBC010000011.1 GCA_030754035.1 Arenicellales bacterium
GGGCAATGGGAATATCCAAACGGTCTATGTTGTAGTTGCCGCCCCCGACCAGGTAGCAACGTGGTCCCAGGATTGCGTCATCACCGATGGCAACTGGACATTGCTGCGCCGACTGGATGATGGTGTATGCGCCGATACCGGTTCGATCACCAATCTGCACTGTGCCTTCCTTGCACGAAATCATAACGTTGTTAGCCAGGATCACGTCATTGCCAATACTGATCACAGCAGACTCTGTCGAATGTCGCGCGTCGAGCAGTACGCCTTCACTCAATACAGCGTTATCACCGATGATCACCCGACCAGGATGGCGCAAGATCATGTTGGTGCCAAACATGACACCTTTCCCGCAATGGCCGAACAGTTTTGGCCAGAACAGCTGTCTCAGGAAGAGTCCAATAGCGCCAGGTACCGGCGATAGCCAGGAACACCATTCGAAGTACAACGTGGTGAGCAGTTTGCGTGATCCAACCAGTACATCCTGATAGCGCCGAAGTCCGGATGATCCATCCGTGACAGCCTGTTGTGTCTTCGGAAAATGATTTTGTGGGGTCATTGCGCTGCAGACCGTAGCAGTTTTCAGCCGACAGCAGGAACCTCTACCTTGGGCCGATGGCGCGATGATTGAACTCTTCGCGCGACCTCGGGTTTTGCCGCGACGGGTATCGGTGCCGGTGTGGCTGGAGCGGCAGTAGCCGGTTTTGCCTCGGACCGTGGCCTATCAGTGGTATTTGGGCTGGTTTGGGAGGCGCGCTCACGTCGTGGCGGGCGGGCATTGGCTTTTTCGTCGCGTTTGGGTGTACGTTCGTGGGCAGGTGATTTGCGCGGCTTGCCAGAGCTTGACTGGCTGCGGGCTGCCGGCCGCTCGAGCACAGCCTCAGAAATCTCCTGGCGCGCCAGCGGATGACCAATGTACTGTTCGATATCGAGCAGTGAGAAGGCATGGTCCTCACAGGCAAAACTGATGGCGTGCCCGCTGGCACCCGCCCGGGCGGTGCGGCCGATGCGGTGCACGTAATCCTCGGGATCCTGCGGCAGGTCATAGTTAATTACATGGCTCACGCTGGGGATGTGCAGACCACGTGCGGCAACATCGGTTGCTACGAGTACCTGCCGCTTGCCCTCCTTAAAGGCATTGAGCAATTGTTCGCGTTTTTGTTGTGGAACGTCACCAGATAACACGGCCGCGGTATAGCCCTGTTGTTTGAGCGCCCGGCCCAGCCGGTCACAGGTGACCCGCATGTTGGAGAAAACCAGAACCCGGTCACCGGCGGTCTGGCGCATCAGCCCCAGCAATAACGGCAGTTTCTCGGTGTTGGCAGGGTAGTAGACTTCCTCGAGCAGCCGTTCGGCGACGATCACGTCGGCGTCGATCTTGATCTCTTCGGGATTGTTCATGTGTTCGTAGCCCAACTCATTCACTCGGTGTGAGAGCGTGGCTGAGAACAGTAGATTCAGTCGCTCAGTGGGCGGTGGCATCCGTCTCAGTACGTAGCGGATGTCTTTGATAAAACCCAGATCAAACATGCGGTCCGCTTCATCGAGCACCAGAACCTGTACTGCATTGAGATCAAAGACTTGCTGTTTGAAGTAATCGATCAATCGCCCTGGTGTGCCAATCAGCACGTCCACACCACCGGCCAGAGTCTCGCGCTGCTCTTGATAGCCTGTGCCACCGTATACCAGCCCTAGTTTCAGGCCGGTGGCTCTTCCCAGTATCTGGGCGTCACGGTGAATCTGTATCGCCAGTTCCCGTGTCGGCGCAAGCACCACGGCACGAGTGCTGAGCGGTCCCGCAGATTCCGGCCGGGGATGGGTCAGCAGCTGGTTAAAAATGGCGAGTAGAAAAGCGGCGGTCTTGCCAGTGCCGGTTTGGGCCTGGCCAGCGACATCCTGGCCGGCCAGTGCCACCGGTAGCGCCTGCGCCTGAATCTTGGTGCAGTACTCAAAGCCGGCATCAGTCAGGCCTTCGAGCAGTTGGGGCTCTAACGCAAATTCGGTAAAGCGGGTTTTGGTGAGGTAACTGGTATCTTCCATAGGGTTTTATAGCTTTATAGCGTGATTGGGGTATCGTGTGGTTGCTGTTACGACCAGCGTGATTGCAGGATTATGAATATAAAAAGGCCGGGAATATCAGCCACGCCAAACAGCTGGCATGGTCTTGGGCGGGTCGCGGGTTTAATGCAGGAGCAAGCGAAGCCTCCCGCGGATAGATAATTGGTCCTTGATTCTCTGGGTGGAATTCTGGTAAAACTGTTGTGCCGGGCGGAAATAACGAACCGTCAGTTGCGCTGTCCGGTACAATAATCCCAGGTGGCAACTGAAAATCAGTATACCACACGTCCTGATTGTCACAGAGTCACGCCCCTTTCATGTCCCCTCGGGGAAAACCCAGGTCAATAATAAATGTCGGAAAATATTATTCACGTCAGCGATGATTCTTTTGAGCAGGAAGTTTTGCAATCTGACAAGCCTGTGCTGATTGATTATTGGGCCGAGTGGTGTGGACCCTGCAAGATGATCGCGCCGGTGCTGGCCGAACTGGCCGACGAGTACGCCGACAAGGTGCAGATTGCCAAATTGAATATAGATGACAACCCGGCGACGCCGCCGAAATATGGTATCCGGGGTATTCCCACGCTGATGTTATTCAAGAACGGCGAGGTCGAAGCGACCAAAGTGGGCGCTGTCTCCAAAGCGCAACTGGCAGCCTTCCTGGATGAGAATATCTGAGCACAAACCAGCGGCTGCGAGCTTGCAGCTGCACACCAAGGCGTCCGGCCCGGACTAGACCTGGCCGGCATTTTAGTGATAACGTTAACCCTGGGTTGAGAGCCCACCCCGTCCGCACCCCTTTATTTTCAGAAGTTTCCCAGCATTTAGCCGCCACAAAGTGACCCGTTTTGGGCCCAGTGGCCCGCCGGGCGCTGATTTTCCAAACCCACCGAGACCTCTACAGCTATGTCCCTAAGTCTGTCCGAGCTAAAAGAAAAAACCCCCACGGAACTGGCCGAATTCGCACGCACGCTCAAGTTGGACAACGTAACCCGCTTGCGCAAGCAGGACCAGATCTTTGCCATCCTCAAGTCCCAGGCCAAGCGCGGCGAGAAGATCAAGGGTGAGGGTGTGGTCGAGATCCTGCAGGATGGCTTTGGCTTCCTGCGCTCGGCCAGCAGTTCATACCTTGCTGGGCCGGATGACGTCTACGTCTCCCCCAGCCAGATTCGCCGTTTCGGCCTGCGTACCGGTGACACGATTGCCGGCCTGGTGCGCCCCCCTAAGGATTCCGAACGATACTTCGCGCTGCTCAAGGTCGAGACCATCAACTTTCAGTTGCCCGAGGAAGCCAAGAAGAAGATTCTGTTTGAAAACCTGACCCCGCTGCATCCTGATGAGCGTCTACGCCTGGAACAGGAGAACGGTTCTTCGGAGGACCTGACCGGACGAATGGTCGATATCGTCTCACCCATAGGTAAGGGGCAGCGCGGCCTGCTGGTTTCAGCGCCGAAGACCGGAAAGACTGTGATGTTGCAGCAGATCGCCCATGCGATCACAGCGACCGAGCCTGACAGCACATTGATTGTGCTGCTGATCGACGAACGCCCGGAAGAAGTGACCGAAATGAGGCGCTCCGTGCGCGGGGAGGTGGTTTCCTCAACCTTTGATGAACCTGCCACGCGCCACGTCCAAGTAGCCGAGATGGTTATCGAAAAAGCCAAGCGCCTGGTGGAGCACAAGAAAGATGTGATCATCCTGCTTGACTCGATCACTCGCCTCGCGCGCGCCTACAACACTGTGCAGCCCGCATCGGGCAAGGTGTTGACCGGTGGTGTGGATGCTAACGCTCTGCAAAAACCCAAGCGATTTTTTGGCGCTGCACGCAATATCGAAGAAGGCGGTAGCCTCACGATCCTGGCCACTGCCTTGATCGATACCGGCTCCAAGATGGATGACGTTATCTACGAGGAGTTCAAGGGTACCGGCAATATGGAAATCCACCTTGATCGCCGTATTGCTGAAAAACGCGTCTACCCGTCGGTGGTGATAAGCCGCTCCGGGACCCGCCGCGAGGAGCTACTCATCGATCCGGCCGAGCTGCAGAAGATCTGGTTGCTACGCAAACTGCTGCACCCGATGGACGATATCGAGGCCGTCGAGTTCCTGCTGGACAAGTTGCGGGCCACCAAGAACAACGCTGAGTTTTTCAAATCAATGAACCGCTAATTCTGAACTTGCGACACCCGCGCGTTTCGCCTATGATCCGCGTCCCGCCGGGGCTTTGGCCCCGACCGCAGCCATATAACACTCATGAAGCCAGACACGCATCCCACCTACGAGACCATCAAAGTGGTCTGCGCCTGCGGCAATAGTTTCGAGACCCGCTCTACGCTGGGCGAGGAACTGCACGTGGAAATCTGTTCAGCTTGCCACCCGTTTTATACCGGCCAGCAGAAGATCATCGACACCGCCGGGCGCGTTGGTAAATTCCAGAAAAAGTACGGCCGCTCTGCTTGACGGCCCGGCAGCTGCTGCTGCGACCTGGGTATTTGCTCATCTGAAAAACTGCGCTTGCGCAGCACCCGCCGTTGTGGTGGCGGTTTTGTGTTGCCTTGTCAGCCCCCCGGTATTTCCCCAGTCGGCGCGTATCGCCGAGGTGGCTCGGGTGATCGATGGCGATACCCTGACTTTGACCTCCGGCGAGACTATTCGCCTTGCCGGTATCAATACCCCGGAGATGGCGTACAAAAGTCGTCCCGGCGAGCCGCTTGCTGTTGCGGCGCGCGATGCGCTACAGGCACAGGTATCGGGGGGTTGGGTTGGCATCGAGACTGCGCCACAGGCAAAAGACCGTCACGGCCGTACCTTGGCCTATCTGTTCACCCCTGACGGTGCCAGCATCCAGGCAGCCTTGCTGCGTGCAGGACTGGCCAGCGCAGTAGTGATCTCCCCCAATGATTATTATCTTGAGGGATTCATTCGGGCAGAAGATGCTGCCCGCCGTTTTGACCGCGGCATCTGGGCATTGCCGTACTACGCCCCCCATTCGCCTGATCGCGTCCGTGGCGGTTACCAGTTTGTCCATGGCCGTTTGTCACGCATCGAGATTGGTGAAAAATGGTTTATTTTTTCGCTCGGTCAAAAGTTTGTGATTCTGGTTCGTCGCACTGACTGGCAGACCTATTTTGGTTACTCGCCGGGGGCACTTGACCAGGCCACAATTGTGGCGCGAGGCTGGGTCTCCAAAAAGAAGTCCCGCAGTAAACTGGTGATCAGCCATCCCTTCATGTTCGAGCGCTGCGGTACCGACCCGCAGCGGTTGTGCCCTGCTAATTAGATCAACTCTTGATACACATCAGCTTGCCGGGCTCCCGTTCGCGCGTTGACACCATGGTGCTTCACAGGCAAGTGGGTACACTTACGCGCGTGCTGCATCGACGTGTGGCTTTTGCAATTTCCTGGTTTGCGGCCGGCGCGCTGGCGTTTCATCCCCTGTTCGGGCTTTCCCCTGCGGGCAGCGCCAATGCGGCCCCGGTGCAGTGGCTCACCATCTGTACCATGCAGGGCATTTCGCAGATGCCGCTGTTGTTGTCCACAGGCGATGAGACCCCCTCCCCCGCACCCGACTGGACTTGTCCGGACTGTGTACCGACACCACCGGCGGGCGCTTTGCTCGCGTACGGTGACGCCCAGGTACTGACGCCGGCTTCACCAGCGATTTTCGTATCGGCAAAAGTCCTAAAGCCCGTTGCCACTTCAACCGATCCCGCACACCGCCCACGGGCACCGCCCCTTCACCCAGGCCTCAACTCGTAATGCCAACGCCGCCCCCCCGTCGGGGGTAACGACTGCTGCCCGTCTTTGCAGCGGGCGGCGACCGCCTGAATCTGAATTTGGAGATAAAACATGACCAAGACGATTTCTATCCTGCTCGCAGTATTGGCTGGCGTCTTTGCGGCGCCCGCCTGGGCCCAGGTGCAGGTACACGGCCCCATGGTGCGCATGGTGCCACCGGGTCAGCCTATCAGTGCTGCCTTTATGACCCTGCATAACCATGGCATCGATGAAAAAATACTGGTGAAGGTACACTCGGACGTGGCCGGTGCGGCGGAAATGCACAATCACATCCTGGCGGACGGCATGATGAAGATGCGCCGTATTGATACGATCGTGGTACCGGGCCATGGCCGGGTGGAATTAAAGCCGGGCGGACTGCATATCATGCTGATCGGACTGAGCCGTAACCTGCAGGTAGGTGAGCGAGTTACTATTAATCTGGAGTTCGCTGATGGCGAGCGCCTGACAGTTAACGCGCCGGTGCAGATGGCAGGGGGCATGCACACCCCGACAGATCACACCAAACACGCCGACTGATCCGGATAAAGGGCAAAAGTGGCGTGGGCCATCCGGCCCTGTCGATAAGAGAAAGAGCGATGACCACGACAAAACCATGGCGCCTTCCTTTGCTCGTGCTGCTATGCACCACCGCGATAGCCCTGGGGGCCGGGGTGTGGCTGCAGCAGCGCGACAGTCAAGCCGTCAATCCCTACGAGAAACTCGGTGGTGATTTCACCCTGGCGTCAGCTCACGGCCCGGTATCCCTGAGTGATTATCGCGGCAAGGTCGTGATGCTGTTCTTTGGTTACACCTTGTGCCCGGATGTCTGCCCCACGGATCTTGCGCGGATGAGCGCCGTATTCGATCAGTTGTCCGACGCTGAGGCGCAGCGGGTTGTGGGCATGTTTGTGAGCGTGGACACCGATCGCGATACGCCCGAGCGCGCCACCAAGTACGCGGCGTTTTTCCATAAGCAGATCATGGGACTCAGCGGGTCTGCTGAGGCGGTAGCGGCGGTGGCGAAGCAGTATTACGTGCTGTACCAGCGGGCCGACGCTGAGGATTCTGCGTTGGGCTATACCCTGGATCATTCAGCAACGACCTACCTGATCGGCCCACAGGGCAAGGTCCGCAATCTGGTACAGCACGGGGCCGGGGCGCAGGAGATGGCCGAGGCCGTGCGCGCGGTACTGGCTGGATAAAGGATCTGCAGGTCATGCGACTTGAGGATAAGGTCGAAGCGGTTGCGTCTGAACTGGATCAGGCGGGCTTGTACTTTGGTCATGGTACCGATAATGCTTTTGACGAGGCTGTTTGGCTGGTACTCGAAGCAGCGGGACTTGACCCTTCGGGGGATGAGGTTCCCTGGCAAAGCATTCTCAGCGCTGACCAATGCCAGGCCGTAGATACGTTGCTTGCCCGTCGTATTGAGACCCACCAACCTCTGGCATACCTCGTTAACCGGGCATGGTTTGGGGGGCGCGATTTCTTTGTCGATTCGCGCGCTATCGTGCCACGCTCGCACATTGGCGAATGGATTTTGGAGCGCTTTACGCCTTGGCGGGTAGACCGGCCGCTGGACGCCATACTTGATCTTTGCACCGGTAGTGGCTGTATTGCGGTATCTTTGGCGCTGGCTTTTCCCGAAGCAAAGGTAGATGCCAGCGATATCAGTGCCGCGGCGCTGGAGGTGGCCGCCATCAATGTCGAGCGACACGCCGTCGGTGATCGGGTGCGTCTGGTGCAAGGCGACCTTTTCAGCTCCTTAGAGGGGCAACGCTATGACCTCATCGTCTGCAACCCACCGTACGTCAGCGACAGTTTGATGCGTACTCTGCCGCACGAATACAATCACGAGCCAACACTGGCATTCGCCGGTGGTAATGGAGGGCTCGATTTCATTACCCCCCTGCTGTATCAGGCCCGCGCTCATCTTTGCGACGATGGCCTGCTGGTGGTAGAAGCCGGCAGTGCTCGTGATGCGCTCGAGGCCGCCTGGCCGCAGGTGTCGTTCACCTGGCTGATGTCAATGAATGACGATGCTGTGGTGTTTGTGGTAAATGCGCAGGAACTTGAGGCGCTGATCGGGCAGGCAGAGCAGTGAAACTGGGCGCCGACCGACGATCAGATCTCGATCATTTCGAAATCGATCTTGGTGGCGTCGCAGTCCGGGCATTGCCAATCATCGGGAATATCTTCCCAGCGTGCTCCAGGAGCGATATCCTCCTCGGGCAGGCCTTCGGCTTCTTCATAGACGAAGCCGCAGATAATGCACATAAAGGTTCGGTTGACCACGACCCGATTGACAGTTTTCAAATAGCAGCGGCGGATTCTAGCCGATCAACACAATCCAAGACATCCAGAAAATACGCGCGCCCATATTTTTTATACTCGTAGCACTGACCTACGGAGCCCCTCATGAACGACAAAAACAAACAGCTTTTTGACCAGGCCTGCGCGGTTATTCCCGGTGGCGTTAATTCTCCGGTACGTGCTTTCAAATCAGTTGGTGGAACCCCGGTGTTTATTGACCATGCACGCGGTCCTTTGCTCTACGGTGCTGACGGTCGAACTTATATCGATTATGTGGGCTCTTGGGGCCCGATGATCCTCGGCCATGCCGATCCAGATATCGTTGCCGCCGTGCAACACGCTGCCGAGCAGGGCTTGAGTTACGGCGCTCCCACCGCGCTGGAAACAGAACTGGCACAGCAGGTCTGTACTGCGGTACCGTCCATCGAACAGGTCCGTATGGTCAACTCGGGTACCGAGGCGACCATGAGCGCAATACGCCTGGCGCGTGGCTTCACCGGCCGCGATACCTTGGTTAAGTTCGAAGGCTGTTATCACGGCCATGCCGACAGCCTGCTGGTAAAAGCGGGTTCTGGTGCGCTGACCCTGGGTATACCGACCTCGCCCGGCGTGCCGGCCGATGTGGCACGCCATACACTCACTCTGGAATTCAACAATACGGCGCAGCTGGAGCAGGTTTTTGCCGAATCCGGCGATGACATCGCTGCGGTTATCGTCGAACCCATTGCCGGGAACATGAACTGCATCGCCCCTCTGCCGGGGTTTCTCCAGGCCTTACGCGATGTTTGTGACCGCAGCGGATCGGTGCTGATTTTTGACGAAGTGATGACCGGGTTTCGGGTTGCGCCAGGAGGGGCGCAGTCGCTCTACGGCATCCGCCCCGACCTGACTACGTTGGGCAAGGTGCTTGGCGGTGGGTTGCCGGTGGGCGCTTTTGGCGGCAGGGCTGAGGTGATGGCGCAGCTCGCGCCGACTGGCCCGGTCTACCAGGCCGGCACTTTGTCAGGCAATCCGCTGGCGATGTCAGCCGGGATCGCGACTTTGAAGAAAATTGCGGCGCCAGGATTTTTCGATGCCCTGACAGACAAAACCCGCGCTCTGATTTCGGGATTGGCAGCGGCAGCGCATGATGCCGGGGTTCCTTTGGCTACCGAGTCTGTGGGCGGAATGTTCGGCCTGTTTTTTACCGAACAGGATCGGGTGAGTTCTTTCGCCCAGGTGATGGCCTGTGATACCGTGCGCTTTGCGCACTTTTTTCACGGCATGCTTGATCACGGCGTGTATCTGGCGCCCTCGGCTTTTGAAGTGGGCTTTGTGTCGATCACCCATGGCGATGCTGAGATCAACGATACCATCGAAGCCGCGCGCGCGGTTTTTGCGACACTCAACGCAAAAAGTTGATCGAAAGGGGGTAGTGCGGAGGCAGGTTGACCGATGCGCGCCAGGCGTTGCGTATCACCGTCAGTATGTGGAAGACAGCCAGCAGCGCCAGCAGTATGAGGCCGACAAAAATAAAGACCAGTATCAACGCGGTGACATACAAGATACTCATCGTCAGCGCAAAGTTCAGTGCGGCACGGCCGTGAGCATCAAGCCAGGGCGAGTGTCGCCGCCATGCCAGCCATGCCAGCCATGGCCCCAGCAGGTACCCCAGCGGCAGCCCTGCATAAGTCAGAAGTGCTGACAGATGCTGCACGCTGGCTCGCCAGTCTGCCAAGGCAGGTTTTGCCGTTGCTGCAGGTGACGGTTGGGCCACCCCGCGCACCAGGCCAATAATGCCAATCATCCCGGTCAGTGCGCTGAATACCAGGGCGAAAATAACGGCTGAGAAGGACACCAAGGGCAGGTTGGCACTGCTCAGCAACAGCGCGGCAATGCCGCCCGTTGCCAGCACGGCCAGCGCGATACCAAGTGCGAGAAAGCCGATGCAGACAATTTTCATTGTAGAGCCTGCGAGCACAGGCAGCCCACAGGGTATATCAAACGAATAAGTGCGACAGGGCGGTTTGCGCCGCCTGTCGAAGCCAGATCAGTCGACGGGTGAAACGTCTTCCGCTGCAGGACCCTTATCGCGGGTCGTTAGGGTGAACTCAACACGCTGTCCTTCGTTCAGTGTTTTGAAGCCATCTCCTCTGATCTCTCGGTAGTGGACGAATACGTCATCCCCACCTTCCAACTCAATAAAGCCAAAGCCTTTTCTTTCGTTGAACCATTTTACGGTTCCGGTTTGTCGTTCCGACATGAACTCCTCCACTATGGTGACTGCAACAATCCGGGTAGATGTGATCGCTCAGAGCACATCCCCCGCGCACATTGTATCCGTGTGGCGGTTGAACGCAACTCTTTAAAAATGTGTGGCGCCTGTATTTTCGCGTAACTTTCGCAGCGGAATAGTCGAGTGTCGGTCGAACCAGTCTTCAATGAGGCGAAAAGAGATCGAGATTGGCGGTGGCAGTACAAACAGACCTTGCTGCATGCGTGAGGTGATTTCATCACGATCCAGCCAAAACGCATGCTCGAGTTCCTGATCATTGAGGGTAATTTCTTCGCTTCCCGCCTGGGCGCTGTAACCCAGCATCAGCGAGCCGGGAAAGGGCCAGGGCTGGGACGAATGGTAATGGGCACTTAGCACCTCAACCCCGGTTTCTTCCATGACTTCCCGGACCAGGGCTTGCTCAGCGCTTTCGCCGGGCTCGACAAAACCGGCAAGCGTTGAATACCGGTGTGCAGGCCACTCAGGTTTGCGCCCAAACAGGGCGCGCTCGCCTTTTTCTACCAGGACAATAATCGCAGGATCGGTACGCGGGTAATGCTGTTCACCGCAACTGGCATGGGTACAGGCACGCACGTGCCCGCCGTGTTGCGATACGGTCTGGGCACCGCAGCGGCTGCAGTAAAGATGGCGTTGGTGCCATGCGGCCATGGCCCGCGCATAGGCGAGCAGAGTCGCCTTTGCACCATCTACCGTAGCGGCAAGCGCCCGTAACCCGGCAAAACCGCGCGTCTGGTGCGGGCGGGCGTTATCCAGCAGTACCGCAAAGTAGTCTTTGCTGTCCTCCCGACCCAGGTACACCCATGGTTCGCAGTAGCCGAAACGCTGTTGTGCTTCACTGCGAGTCAGTAGTGCCGGGTGTGCGCTACTGTTCTCTTCATCAATGGCTATCTGCAGGTGGTGTACACCGATAAAACGCGCATTTTCACTCATTATGCGCTGCCCGAGATTTTCTTCATCAAGGCGCACCAATGCAGCACGATCCAGCGCATGACTGGTCAGTAGATTCAGCCGGCTTTGTTGCAGATGGTCCATTTGTGAGTAAGGGGTTGTGGACAGGTCTGCGCCAAGGGTACTACAGACCGCTTTGGTGAACGGCGCGCTTTGGTTAGAATCGTGCTGTTCCTTGCCATGTACCGGTGCCAGTACACCCCGGTCGGCATATCTTCCCCACGGCTGCTGGTTTTCTGTTTATGCGTAATGAAGTCTGTCAGTTGCTTCGTGATGCCCTGGCATCACTGATCCGCCAAGGTGTTCTGCCTGCCTCGGCCGATATCCCGATTCAACTTGAACGGGCGCGAAAGGCAGGTTATGGCGACTATGCCAGCAACCTGGCGATGGTGCTGGCGAAACGGGCCGGCCTGAAGCCGCGCGATCTGGCCGAACAGCTTTGTGCCAACTTTCCGGCATCGTCCCTGGTGGTGCGTTCTGAAGTGGCCGGGCCGGGCTTTATCAATCTGTTTCTGGCCGCCGATGCCTACCAGCAGTTGCCTGTGCAGATCCGCACCCAGGGCGAGGCCTATGGCACCAGCAGTGATGGGGCCGGGCAGCGGGTCATGGTGGAATTTGTCTCGGCGAATCCGACTGGACCGTTGCACGTCGGACATGGTCGTGGGGCTGCGTACGGCGATGCCTTGGCCCGTGTTTTGCGTGCGGCGGGGTACGATGCCCTCAGCGAGTACTATATCAACGATGCCGGACGACAGATGGATATCCTGGCCTTAAGTGTCTGGCTGCGCTATCTCGAACTGTGTGGTGAGACGGTATCTTTTCCACCGGCCGCTTACCAGGGCGATTATGTTTTCGATATCGCCGCTACGCTGCATCGTGAAGACAGTGAAAAATATCGTAGCGACGCCACGGCACTGCTGAGCTCGCTGCCCGACGATGACGATCAGGCACTGGACACGCTGATCAGCCGGGCACGCTCTGTGCTTGGTGACCCAGGATTTGTCCGGGTACACACTCTGGCCAGTGAGACGCTGGTCGCGGATATCCGTGCCGACCTGACGAGTTTCGGTGTTGAATACCAGACCTGGTACTCGGAGCGCAGCCTGATCGACAGCGGCGCTGTGCAGCGCGCGATCGATGATCTCAAGGAGGGTGATTTTCTGTACCAGGATGGTGATGCCTGGTGGTTTCGCAGCAGCAACTTTGGCGACGAAAAAGATCGGGTGGTGTTGCGGGCTAACGGCAACCATACCTATTTCGCCACCGATATTGCCTACCACCGTGACAAGGTAGCGCGTGGTTTTGACCACGTCATCAACATCTGGGGCGCGGATCATCACGGTTACATCAAGCGGGTAAAGGCCTCACTGTCAGCACTTGGGATCGATCAGGCGGCTCTCACCGTGCTGTTGGTGCAGTTCGCGATACTTTATCGAGGCGGTGAAAAAGTCTCCATGTCCACGCGCAGCGGTGACTTTGTCACGCTGCGTGAACTACGCGAGGACGTCGGTCGTGACGCCGCGCGCTTTTTTTACGCTTTACGCAAACCTGATCAGCACATGGATTTTGACCTTGACCTGGCCAAGTCGCAGTCAAGCGATAACCCGGTGTATTACGTGCAGTATGCCCACGCACGTATCTGCAGCGTGTTTCGCCAGCTTGATGAAAAAGGTATCCAGATCAACCTCGCCGAGGCGAACCATGGCCTGCTGATTGAGCCGCGTGAATCGGATCTGCTGCACAAACTCTCGCGTTACCCCGAGATCGTCGAGTCAGCCGCACGTGCCTATGAGCCTCACCAGGTCGCGTATTACCTGCGCGAACTGGCTAATGATTTTCATACCTACTACAACGCGCACCCGTTTATCGCGGCCGAACCCGACCTGCGCCTGGCGCGTTTGTCGCTGATTGATGCGGTCCGACAGGTGCTGGCCAATGCGCTGGCGCTGCTGGGGGTTACTGCGCCCGAGCGTATGTAGGTAATGGCCCGCAACTCGCACAGAAAAAAGAACTCCGGCGGCGCTCGTTTTGGCCATGACCTGGTGATGCTGCTGGTGGGTGTTGCCGTGGGATCGATCAGCACCTTGCTTTACCAGGGCGCTACCAGCGGAGATCCGGATCGTCTGGGCGCGGGTATCAGCCAGTTACTGCGCGAATCGCGCGACAGTGTCCGGGACAGCGCACCGGCATCGTCAACGGCTGCCAAGAGTCCAGCACCGGCACGCACCAGTTTTGATTTTTACACTGTGCTGCCGGAGATTGAGCGCGTGATTCCCGAGACCGGCGCCTTCGAAACCGCGCCCGCAACCCCAAAGAGCCAGTCGATGCCTGCTGAGTCAAAAAGCAAGGCTTCGCCGGGGGGTTTTTATATGCTGCAGGCGGGCGCGTACAACGATCCGGGACAGGCCGAGCGCATGAAGGCTCGCCTGGCCTTGGCAGGTTTTGAGCCCAGTGTTCAGCATATCTCGGTACAGGGGCGAGGCGATTTCTACCGTGTGCGGGTAGGCCCTTACCCGTCCATGGACCTTATGGAAACCGCTAATCGTCGATTAGCGAAAATGAAGATCAAGGCGCTGCGCCTGAAGGTATCACGCAAACCCTGATGCTTTTGATCTATTGTCGTGCCTGTAGCCAGGCGGCAACCTTCGGTGGAATCTGTTGCTGGGCATGGCGGCTGACGTAGATGCCAATGTGCCCGCCGTCAAAAGCAAGTTCAGTGTAGTCGGTGCAGCCAGCGTGTTGTGCCAATGCCCGTGAAGCAGTGGCGGGCACCAGATGATCTGCCAATGCGTAAACGTTCAGTATCGGGCAGCGTATGTCGTCCAATCGGACCGCCCGCCCGCCCAGCACCATCTGGCCTTTGACCAGGCTGTTACGTTGAAACAGCATCGTGAGAAAATCGGCAAAGGCCCGACCTGCCTGGTCGGGACTGTCAGCGATCCAGTGTTCCATGCGCGCAAAAGTTTGTAGTCGATCGTGGTCATCTGCCAGGTCCGCAAGGTCGAGAGCTTTCTTTCCGCCCAGGCGAAAGGGCTGCAGGGCGACGAACAGCGCATTGAGAAAGGCGCCGGGCACGTTGCCATAGCAACTGACCATCCGCTCAACGTCTACGCCTCGTACCCAGCGCGACAGTAGATTGTCCTCGGTGTGAAAATCCACCGGGGTCACCATAGTGATCAGGTTTCGCACCTTGTGGGTAAACAGTGCGCTGTAGCACAAGCTGAAGGTGCCGCCCTGGCATACGCCCAGCAGGTTAACAGTGGTCTCATGGCGCACGGTACAGGCGGCATCGACGCATTGATCCAGCATGTCACAGATGTAATCAGCGAGAGTTGTATTCTGGTCATCCCGGTCGGGATCAGTCCATTCCACCAGAAACACGTCGAGCCCAGCATCCATCAGCCGGGCGATGATCGAGCGTTGTGGCTCAAGGTCGAGCACCCAGGGCCGATTGACCAGAGCATAGACAATCAGCACCGGGCAGGACTGGGCACGTTCGGGCCCGCTACCGTAACGCAGAAGTCGAAAGCCCGGCCCGGAAAAAACCGTCTCGTGTGGGCTGGTGCCAATCTCGGGAACACCCAGTTGCGCCAATTGCGCCAGGCTGCGAGCCAGCCGCGCAGCCAGCATCTGGATAGATTTGTCGGATGTGTTGGTCATCGTTGGCGGCTGCCCGGGGTGGCTTTTGCGTCTTGCGCTTTTTTCTTGATCACCTTTTTTCGGACCCCTTGGGTTTCAGCGGGTACTGTTTTCTGCGCACGCGCTCGAGCAGTCTGTTTTGTGACTTTCTTTTTGGCTGGTTTCTTTTTTGATGGCTTTGGTCGTGCGCGAGTTTTCTTTGTTGCTGCGGGAGAGCTCGCGCTATCGCGACCGTGCGACTCGCGCAATGCCTCAAGATCGGCCCGCAGATTGGCCTCGCGCGAGTGGGCCTCGGCGAGCGCTTGTCTTAGTTGTTGTGGGTCATCGGGTGGGGGTTCGTTGCCGATCCCACAGGCGAGGTGCAGCGCCACCTGCGCATTGATCAGTTCGCTGACAAGCCCAGCATAGTGGTCACTTCGGGCCTGTTCGGCAAAAGCCTGTTCACCGTAGTAGATCCATCGATCGTAACTTACCCGCAGGTCATCCGGGATTTCATTGATTGTCTGTGCGTCACATAGCCGATTCCAAGCTTCAATACCGATCTTAAGCCAGGCCTGCTGTAGCGCGGCCAACGCTTCCTGGTAGCGTGTCGCTGCTACTCCCCCACGATCTGTGTCCACAGTATTGGGCGAGACGCCGCCGGGCCATGGGTTGGCCATGAACGCAAGACCCGGGGCTTGCGCTGTTCTGGCCGTGGCGCGAGTTGGGCTACTAAAAGCCTGGAGCCAGTCGCCAAGATCAGGCAGCGGTCGTGCGCCGGATGCGCGCTCAGCATGGCTAAGTGCAGCGGCAAACTGCGACTGCAGTTGCGCCAGAGCCTGTGTCCAGTCAGTTGGGGGGGTCGAATTCATGAGGCGATTGTAGACTCTACCCGACGATGACGGGCCAGGTCATGGCAGATTGCAACGGCCTGACTGATGCACCGCACCAAGGAAAAATACTCGACTCAACAAAATAAAGGGTCAATAATATCATAATTAAATTTATCTAAGTCTTTGATAAATAGGGAAATAAGGTATGTTTGAAAATAATTGTTGCACTGCACAAAACAATCTGATATTGTGCAGTGCAACATTACATTAAACCCCCCAAAATCCAAGAGGATAAAATCATGAATGCCAAGATCACCGAGTCGTATGAAAATGCCAGCAAGGCAGCTGGTGCGGTCGCCACCGACGCTGGCAAACTGGCCGTTAACAACCTGGAAAAACTGATCGAGCTACAGATGGGCGCAGCCCGGGTCTATGCCGACGCGATTCTCAGCAACGCCCGTGAAGCGCTGCAGGTCAAAGACGCCGATACCGCCCGTGTTTACTTCGAGAAGCAGCCTGAAGTGGTTCGCACCCTGGTGCAGCGGATAACTAAGGACTCCGGCGAAGCCCTCGAGCTTGGCCGTGCTTATGCCGACCAGGCGCAGGTGCTGTTTCGTAAGTCCGCCAATGAGTTTGGTGCCGCTGTTCAAAAGGAGGTCTAAGTCCTGCGCCGCTGGCGCATTAAAGTAGTGCATGCAGGGAGGGTCGGTGTAAACCGGTCCTCCCTTTGCAGCATTCACTGGCCCGGTGACCGGTGTCACCACAATGTTTCAGTAGTGCTGTCAACATGTACCCGGGCCCCAGCGATATCCCCGCTGCGTTATGAAACCCAGGTGGGTGAATTCGCGCAAATGTTCCCCAGAAGGGAGGAGAACACATGACAACTGAAAAAGATGTCGTAATAGCGAGTGCCGCCCGTACGCCAACCGGCGCCTTTAATGGCGGATTAAGCGCTTTGCCCGCGAGCGAACTTGGTCGCGTGGCAATCAGTGCCGCCCTGACACGGGCTGGAGTGGCCCCCGAAGAGGTGTCCGAGGTCATACTGGGCCAGGTTCTTACCGCAGCAGCCGGCCAGAACCCGGCCCGCCAGGCTGCGATCGGAGCCGGCATCCCCGTTGAAAAGACTGCAATTGTACTGAACCAGTTGTGCGGTTCGGGCCTGCGCGCCGTAGCGGCGGGTTACCAGGCCATTCGCAGTGGTGACAGCGAGATCGTTGTGGCGGGTGGCCAGGAGAGTATGAGCCAGGCGCCGCATTGTGCGCACCTGCGCAATGGCCAGAAACTCGGCCCGCTACAGATGGCCGACAGCATGATTGTGGATGGCCTGTGGGATGCCTTTAACGGTTACCACATGGGCAACACAGCCGAGAATGTGGCCAATCAGTTTAATATCTCACGCGAGACCCAAGATGCTTTTGCTGCCGCATCGCAACAAAAAGCAGAGGCGGCACAAAAAGCCGGCCGTTTTATCGATGAAATCACTCCGGTCACCATAAAGGGCCGCAAGGGCGATACCGTCGTGGATACTGACGAGCATCCGCGTCACGGCACCACGGTGGAGGCATTGTCCGGGCTGAGACCCGCTTTTGATAAGGCCGGCAGCGTAACCGCAGGCAACGCTTCGGGCATCAACGATGGTGCTGCTGTAACAGTTCTCATGAGCGCAAGTGCAGCGGCCAGTCGCGGCCTGACACCGTTGGCTCGGATTGTCTCCTGGGCCACGGCTGGCGTGGATCCGTCAATTATGGGTACCGGGCCGATTCCTGCCAGTCGCCAGGCCCTGGAAAAGGCGGGTTGGCAGGTGGGCGATCTTGATCTGGTCGAAGCCAACGAGGCCTTCGCGGCTCAGGCCTGTTCGGTCAATCAGGAAATGGCGTGGGATACCGACATCGTCAACGTCAACGGTGGGGCCATTGCACTGGGGCATCCTATTGGGGCCTCCGGCTCGCGGGTCTTAACAACGCTGCTTTACGAGATGACCCGGCGCGATGTACATCGTGGGCTCGCTACCCTGTGTATCGGCGGTGGCATGGGTATTGCCATGTGTGTAGAGCGCGCCTGATAAATTTTTCAGAATACTTTCAACTATATTTTCAGCAGGTTCAGGAGTAATTAGATGTCACATACAGCTATAGTTACAGGCGGAACCCGCGGTATTGGTGCCGCGATTTCGATTTCTTTGAGTGAAGCAGGCCACCGTGTTGCTGCTACTTATGCCGGCAACGACGAGGCGGCGCAGGCCTTTAATACCGAAACCGGAATCAGCGTATACAAATTTGATGTCGCTGATTTCGACCAGTGTGCGAAGAGCATAGCGAGCATCGAGGCGGATCTTGGCCCGGCCGATATACTGGTGAACAATGCAGGCATTACCCGAGACGGAACTTTGCACCGCATGGATTTCGAGCAGTGGAACGCCGTGCTGCAGACCAACTTGTCTTCGTGCTACAACATGTGCCGTAACGTGATCGATGGGATGCGCGAGCGTGGATTCGGGCGCATCGTCAACATCGGTTCCGTTAATGGTCAGGCGGGACAGTATGGTCAGGTCAACTACGCCGCAGCCAAGTCCGGTATCCATGGCTTTACCAAGGCGCTGGCCCTGGAAGGCGCTGCTAAAGGCATCACGGTTAATGCCATTGCCCCCGGCTATGTAGATACCGATATGGTGCGCGCGGTACCGGAAAAAGTGCTGGAAAAAATTATTGCTACCATCCCCGTGGGGCGGCTGGGTTACGCCAGTGACATAGCCCGCGCGGTGATGTTTCTGGTGGCTGATGATGCGACCTTTGTAACGGGTTCAACGCTGTCGATCAACGGTGGCCAGCATATGTACTGATATGCCATTGCTGAGCCCCCGCTGGTGGTATTATTGCATTGCACAATAACGCGGGAAGTTGGCGATGAGCACACGTACGATCAAGAAGTACCCCAACCGGCGACTCTACGACACTGAGCTCAGCCACTACATTACCGTGTCCGAGCTGCGGCAACTGATTGTCGAAGGCGAAGAATTCATGGTGATCGATGTTGCCAGTGGCGATAACATCACCCGCGGCGTGTTGCTGCAGATCATCAACGAGCAGGAGAGCTCCGGCCAGCCGCTGTTCACCACTGAGATTCTCACCAACCTCATCCGCTTTTACGGCGGCACGACTCAGAAGATGTTTACCGACTATCTTGAGCGTAGTCTGGGACTGTTTGTGGAACAGCAGCAGGCTTATCAGGATCGTCTGGCAGATTTTCTGGGCCAGACGTCCGTGGGCACAATGTCCGAGATGGCTCGTCGCAACCTTGAAGTGTGGCAGGATGTACAAGACAATTTCCTGCGCTCGGCAGGCCTGGTCAAAAGCGCTGATCATCCCCGCACCAAGCGTTCCAGCAAGGCCCCCAAGAAGCCCACTCAGGACTGAACATGTCCGTACCGCTGCCAACCGTCCGTACCGGCGGCCAGATTCTTATCCAGGTGCTATGTCAGCAACAGGTGAGGCACGTTTTCTGCGTGCCGGGCGAAAGTTATCTCAGCGCGCTGGATGCGTTGCACGATGCGGCTGATATCACCACTGTCGTTTGTCGTCACGAGGGCGGTGCCGCGATGATGGCCGAAGCCTGCGGCAAACTCACCGGGCGTCCCAGTGTGTGTTTTGTGACTCGTGGCCCCGGCGCAACCAACGCAGCATCGGGCATTCACGTGGCGGCCCAGGATTCCACGCCACTGGTATTACTCATTGGCCAGGTGAGCCGTGATGCACTTGGACGCGAGGCCTTTCAGGAGATCGACTACGGGCTTTTCTACAACGCTCTGGCCAAGCACGTCGAGCAAGTGCATGATGTTGCTCGTTTGCCCGAAGTCATGAGTCGGGCTTTTCATACCGCCTGCAATGGCCGTCCCGGCCCCGTCGTTGTGGTGTTGCCTGAAGATGTTCTGAGCGACAGTGCGCAGGTAGTCGACCTGCCAGAGTACCACCGTCTCCATAGCGAACCTGCACCTGCAGACATGGCGCGGTTTGCAACATTGCTGGCAAATGCCCGCCAGCCGGTGGTACTGGCCGGTGGGCGCAACTGGAGCCGGGCGTCGCGCGCGGCATTGCATGAATTTTCCCAGCGCTGGCAGTTGCCGGTGACTACGCCATTTCGTTACCAGGATGTATTCGACAACACCGATGCACAGTACGTCGGTGACGTCGGCATTGGTATGAACCCGCAGCTGGAAAACGCGCTCACCGAGGCTGATCTTGTGATCGCCCTGGGCGTACGCCTGGGCGAGGTCACTACGGGTAATTACACTCGCCTGCGTGTGCCGTTGCCTTATCAGCAGTTGGTGCATGTTCACCCTGGTGTCGAGGAGTTGGGGCGGGTTTATTACCCGACGCTGGCTTTTCCCGTGTCGGCGCCGGTGTTTGCGCTGGCATTGTCGGCGCTGCAGCCCGCGGCTCAATTGCCCTGGGCAGCACATGGCCGGGAACTGCGCGATAGTTACCTGCGCTGGACGACGCCGGCCGATACCCCCGGTGCTGTCAATCTGGCGAAGGTGGTGGCGCATCTTAGCGAGACACTGGCCGATGACGCCATCGTCTGCACCGGTGCCGGTAACAATACCGGTTGGTTGCACCGCTATTTTCGACACCGCGGCACTGGACGGCAGTTGGCATCGACTTCGGGATCGATGGGCTATGGCATCCCGGCCGCAATCGCTGCCGCACTGGTATTTCCCGAGCGCCAGGTGATCTGTGTGGTTGGCGATGGCGACTTTCAGATGACCGGGCAGGAGATCGCCACCGCAGTGCAGTATGAGCTGTCGATTGTAATTATCGTGATCAACAATGCGATGCTGGGCACGATCCGTATGCACCAGGAGATGCGTTATCCCGGCCGCATCCGTCATTCCGATCTCAGTAATCCGGATTTCTGTACGTTGGCCGATGCTCATGGCCTTGGCAGCGAGCGGGTCAGCACAACCGACGGATTTGCCCCGGCGCTGCAGCGTGCTCTGGCCGCCTCGAGTAGCACCTTGATTGAACTGATCACCGATGCCGAGGCAATCTCCCATACCACGACCCTGACCGAACTGCGCGCCCGATCCAGTCGATAAGTGCGACCGCTTATCCCAGCAGGAGATTAATCATGCTATTGCAACTGGCCGCTTGGCCCGAGGTAGAGGGCTACTTGCGCTCGTCAACGGCGATCATCGTTCCGATCGGCTCGACCGAGCAGCACGGCCCCAATGGGTTGATTGGTACCGATGCGATTTGCCCCGAAGCTGTCGCCCACGAGATGGCACGGCGCATCACAGTGCTCATTGGCCCCACACTGGCGGTGGGCATGGCCCAGCATCATCTGGCCTTTCCCGGCTCGATTGCGCTGCGTCCATCCACACTGTTGGCGCTGGTGCGAGATGTCACAGAGTCACTGCTTTGCCATGGTTTCACCCATGTGTATTTTCTCAATGGCCATGGCGGCAATGTCGCCACCGTGACGGCGGCTTTTTCAGAGATCTGGTCCAGCGCAAGCTTTGCGGGCAGCGATACACCCGCGCCGCGCCTGAGACTTCGCAACTGGTATACCGGCCGACGCGTCGGCGCGTTGTCGCGCGAACTGTTCGGCGACGCCGAAGGCAGCCATGCCACGCCCTCTGAAGTGTCCCTCAGTTGGTATGCGCATCCCGAAGCCGTCAAGGATGTAACGCTAAGCCCCGAACGTGCTGCCACTGGCCAGATTCGGGATGCCGCCGATTACCGTCGCTGTTTTCCCGATGGGCGTATCGGTTCCAATCCTGGTCTTGCCAGCGTTGCTCACGGTGAGCGTATTCTCGAAGCGGCGGTAGCCGATATCCTCGAGGATTTTGAAGCCTTCACGGCCCCCGATAACTGATTACCCGCCCCAACCGATTTATGAACAACGCCTTTATCGAGACTCTGTCGAGCGCGATCGATGAGTTTGCGAAGGAGCGCGACTGGCAGCAGTTTCATTCCCCCAAGAACCTTTCCATGGCGCTGATTGTCGAGGCGGCAGAACTGGTGGAACACTTCCAGTGGCTGAGTGAGCGCCAGAGCGAGGAATTGGACCATGACCGGCGTGCGGCCGTAGCCGAGGAGTTGGCCGATATATTGATCTACACCTTGCGCCTGGCTTCGCAGATGGAGATTGATCTGGGCAGCGCTGCATGGGCCAAACTGGAAAAGAACCGGCGCAAATACCCGGTGGAAAAAGCCCGCGGGACAGCGCGCAAGTACACCGAGTTGTAAGCGCCCCCGCTCAGGCGCAGAAGGTTTCGGCGTATCTTTCACGCAGAATATTTTTTTGCACCTTGCCCATCGCGTTGCGCGGCAGTTCATCAACCGAATAGATCTGTCGAGGTACTTTGAAGCCTGCCAGGCTGGCTTTAAGGGTTTCGATCACACTATCTGCATCAAGAGCGCTGCCTGGCGTGACGCAGATAACCGCCACCAGGCCTTCACCGAGGTCTGCGTGTGGGACGCCGATCACCGCGGCCTCGTTGACCCCGTCCAGTGCGTCGATCGCTTCCTCGATCTCTTTGGGGTAGACATTCAATCCGCCACTGATCACCAGATCTTTTTCCCGACCAACGATCGAGACCCGGCCATCTTCTGTCAGGGTCGCAAGATCACCCGAGATAAAAAAACCATCGTTGGTGAATTCGCTGGCGGTTTTTTCGGGCATCTGCCAGTAGCCCTGGAATACGTTAGGGCCGCGCATCTCAAGCACGCCGGTCTGTCCGGCCGGCAGCGGACGGTGCGTGTTGTCGCATACCCGCAGCGTGATCCCCGGCAGGGCAAAGCCTACCGTGCCGGGCAGCCGTTCACCCGCCAGCGGGTTCGAGGCGATCATACCGGCTTCGCTCATGCCGTAGCGTTCGAGAATGTGGTGGCCGGTGTGTTGATAAAACGCCTGCCAGGTTTGCGCCAGCAGTGGCGCTGAGCCACTGATAAAAAGCCGCATATGTTCACAACTGGCACGATCGAAACCCTCTGTCTGCAGCAGACGTGTATAGAAAGTAGGTACGCCCATCATGACCGTGGCGGATCGCAGATGTGTCAGCACCTGCCCGGGGTCAAAGCGCGGCAGAAACAGCATCGGAATCCCGCGCAGCATGGCACAGTGCACGGCCACAAAGAGCCCGTGCAGGTGGTAGATCGGCAGGGCGTGCAGCAAAACATCGCTGCCAACAAAACCCCACAAGGTCCGAAGGGTGAGGGCGTTGCTGGCCAGGTTGTTGTGGCTGAGCATGGCGCCCTTGGAGCGCCCGGTGGTACCCGAGGTGTAGATGATCGAGGCGATCTCATCGCCACTGACGGTTGTCACCGCTTCGAGAGGCGTTGCCTGATCCACTCGTTCGCGCAGGCTGCCCTGTCCGGAGCCGTCCAGGGTGAGCAGTGTCGTGGCCGTCGCCTGGGCAGCTTCACTCAAGGTGGCTTCACGGTCAGGTCGGGCGATGAACAGCTCTGGCCGCGCATCACCGAGAAAATAGGCCACCTCGGTTGGGGTGTAGGCGGTGTTGAGTGGCACGTAGATGGCGCCCAGACGCAGCGTTGCCAGGTACAACAACAAGGCTTCTGGCGATTTATCGATCTGCGCCAGTACCCGATCACCATGACCTATGCCCAGCGAGTGCAGTGCCCCGGCGTAGCACGCCGTAGTTGCATCAATATCGCCGTAGCGCAGACAGCGCCCATCAGGCAGTACCAGCCACGCGGTATCGGGGTCAGCCGGGAAGTGCTGGCGAAGCAGCAGGTAAAGGTTCTGGTTCAACGATAGAGAAGGATCAACTGAGGCCAGGCGCGATTGTACCTGTGCTCGACAGTCGTGGCGCCTGTTCCGGATGCGGGGCGGCGAGTACACTTACTGGATGGTTGTGCATCATGGCGTTCAAAACGTGATTCTCCAAGGCCCAGTGGTCGATAATTTTCCCTGCGTCTTTGTATGTTGGGCGTGTAGCGCGCTGCCGATACGCCCGTTGGGCCACACCCGTCGATGAAAAAGAACCTTGCCGCACTGGTCATCCATGGCATCGGCCGTCAGCGCCCGGATTTTGCCGACCAACTGATCGATGGGGTCAGCACGCAACTCGAGAAGATCGGCACAGACCCCGAGCAGGTGGCCTGGCAGCCGGTATTCTGGGACGATATCCTGCGCCCAGCCCAGAATGCCTATCTGCAGGCGGCCTACGATTCTACGGATCTGCGGGCACGACGTTTGCGCACCCTGCTGCTGAGTGCTTTGGGTGATGCGGTCGGTTATCGCCAGTTGCCCTCTGGTGGCCGGCGCGGTGGCGAGGAGACGCGAACCTACAATCGGGTGCATACGCGAGTGCGCCAGTCCATGGCAACGCTGTATAAAGATCAACTCTCCAATCGTGCTGTACCGCTGGTGGTATTGGCACATTCGTTCGGCGGGCATATTCTGTCCAATTACATCTGGGACAGCCAACGCCGCCCGGACCGTCGGTTATCGCCCTTTGAGCGTATGAACTGGTTGACCGGCTTTATCACCTTTGGCTGCAATATTCCGCTGTTCACTTTTGCCTGCTCGAAGGTGCAGCCGATCCGTTTTCCACCGCCGCGTCTGCCCGCGCGCCTCAAGGGCGATGCGCGGTGGCTGAATTACTTTGATCCTGACGATGTATTGGGCTGGCCGCTCAAGCCCATCAATGCGGCCTACGCCAGCGTCGTCCACCGTGACGAACTGATCAATGTGGGCGGCCCGATCAGCGGATGGACTCCGGCTTCTCATCTTGCCTACTGGGCTGACCGCCGCTTTGCCCGGCGGGTTGCTACTTTTCTCGATACCTTGCTGTAGTTCTTTCATTCCGGCAAATGTGACAGCCGTCACTTGTCTGGGTGTTTAATCGTCTTTTCCTCCCGCTACACCCCGCATTGGTTGTGCATGTGTGACAACCATCACTGCCACAGATACTCCGAGCGCAGATGATGTAGCTGCAAAACATCAGCAACGGACACAAAAGAGGAACATCTCATGAATACCAACTCCGCAATCATCGAATCCGAAACGGGCAACGATTCAGAGGCGATTATTGCCACGCTCAAAGACCTGCTTGCGATCGGTATACCGATAGAGCAATTACAGCGTAGCGATAAACTTGACCTGGAGTTCGAGCATATCCAGATGCACTCCAAAAATGGTGTTTGTTGAAAGTACCTGAAGCCGGTCAACCGTGAATCAGGCCACAGATAACAGGACAGTAAATCTGAGACGCTAACAGCGTTGTTTCCTCCTCCGCGTGCCCCGCCTCTGGCGGGGATTTTTTTTGCGCTTCGTGCTGCCCGCTGGTGCACAATGGGGGTCTGTCGAAAATACGCGATACCCAGGAGAAACATGCCAATACAGCTGCTTCAGGACGCACAGGCAATGCAGCAGCGCACCGTGGCGCTGCGCCGGGAAATCCACCGTCACCCTGAGCTCGGGTTGGACTTGCCCCGTACCCGTGCAGCGGTGCTTGAGTCACTGCAGGGCCTGGATCTTGAGCTGGCGCTGTCGGATACCACCAGCGGGATCGTGGCGACCCTGCACGGTGCCGAGCCGGGTCCTGCGGTGTTGCTGCGGGGCGACATGGATGCATTGCCGATGCCCGAAGATACCGGCCTGCCCTTTGCGTCTGAAGAAGCCGGATGTATGCACGCCTGCGGCCACGACGCACACACGGCAATGCTTGCAAGTGCTGCGCATCTTCTGCATGCGCACCGTGACCGCATAGCCGGCAGCGTGCGCTTTATGTTCCAGCCAGGCGAGGAAGGCCCAGGCGGCGCCAAGCCCATGCTCGATGAAGGCTTGCTGGATGCGGATGGTCCACCACAGGCGGTTTACGCACTGCACGTGGAGCCCGAGATGCCCTCTGGCATGATTGCATGTCGCACCGGTGCGATTCTCGCTGCGGTCGACACGGTACTCGCTCGGTTGCAAGGCCGCGGCGGTCATGGCTCGATGCCGCACAATGCGATAGATCCAGTGCCTGTGGCCTGCGAAGTCGTCCAGGCCATACAGACCCTTATTACCCGGCGCTTCGATGTGTTTGATCCGGTGGTGGCAACGGTGGGTCGTATCCAGTCGGGCACCACCAGCAATGTTATCCCGCAATTTGCGGAGCTCGACATCACGCTGCGGTCGCTGTCCGTGGATGCCCGCGCCCGGTTGGCTGAGGGTATAGAGCGCCTGGTCCGGCAGATTCCTGCAGCCCATGGCCTTGAGGTCACGCTGGACATCAACAAAGGCTACCCGCCCACGGTAAATCACGCCAGCGGTGAGCAGGCCGTGGCTCGTGCCGCACACAAGGTGCTAGGTGAAGATCGGTACCTGCAGGTGCCAACCCCGTGGATGGGAGCCGAGGATTTCTCTTACGTACTCGAGCGTTTCCCCGGGGCGTTTGCCTTTATCGGCACCGCGCCGGATGATGGCCCCGCTGCCCCTTGCCATTCCAGCACAATGCGGGTCAACGAGGGTGCGTTTCCGGCCGGCGTTGCAATGTACGCAGCACTGGCACTGCAGGTGGTCTGCCCGGATTTCCTTTGAAATTAAGGTTCTCGTGGTGTTCGGTTCTGCGCGAGCATGTTCTTGCATCGAGGGCTGATGCTTACATAGTCAGAAGGTGTTGACGGCCGGGCATTAATAAATGTGTAATCAAGTCTGGCCGCGTCAGTAGATCTGGCCGGGGGCGAGTTTATCCAGAATTGGAGAAGTGATGTTAATTGGGTATAACGGCTAAATAATGTTGCCACCACGGATCGATGCATTGGTACTGGCAGCGGGCCGCTCGCTGCGTGCGGGAGGCCCCAACAAGTTATTGTTGCCTTGGCAGGGCAAGGCGGTTGCGGCTCACGCTGTTGATGCAGCGCTGGAATCCAAAGTTGGCACTGTGCACGTGGTCACCGGGCACGAACAGACCCCGTTGCGCGATGCACTTGATGGCCGCTCACTTAACTGGATATACAACCCCGACTACTGCGACGGCATGGGCGCATCAATCAGCGCCGGGGTATCACAATTGCCCGCGGATCTCGATGGTATGGTGCTGTGTCTGGCCGATATGCCATGGGTAAGCGCAGCACACATCAATCGTTTGCTTGAGGGCTTTTCGGCAGATGCTGTCCGGGTTGCCTGTTTTGGCAGCCGCCGGGGTCACCCGGTGCTGTTTCCGCGCGAGTGGTTCGGTGCATTAATGCAGCTCACGGGTGACGATATCGCACGCTGTCTTTTCGACAACCTTGCCGATGCTGTAGTCGAAGTCCCAATGGCTGATGATGCCGTGCTGCGTGATGTTGACCACAAGGAAGACCTGCTGCGCGTTTCAGCCTGAGGGCAGGGCCATGCCCGCTCGGTATCACGAGCCACAACGAGTTCCGGGGTTACACCCGGGTCCACGAATCCCCGTTGCGCACCACCGCATAACCGGCCCAGGCTTTAAATTCATCCAGGCTGCTTTCCCCCGACCCACCGTCGTCGGTGCCGGCAATGATCTGGTAAGCAACGCGTGCGCTGTTATCGGTCGAGTAGTCGGCACTGACTTGGCGTACCTCCCAGTCGTGGCCGAATCCTCCGTTACTGAAGCAGTCCCCGGCCTGAATTTTGATGATTGGTTCTTTGTCAGAATGGCCTCTTGCCAGTTCGTAGATGCGCAGCAGATCATCTTCACTGATATCCATGAAAGTGTTGATTTTCGACAGCGCATAGGCAAGATCTGAGCGATCTACGCTGGGGGGTAGTGCTTTGCGGCGCTGCCAGTGCAGGCTTGCCGGGTAGCGCCGCCAGCGAAAAGGCAGGTTTAACAGCACGGCTACACCGATCAGGGTCAGCATATTCACCATCACGGGCGCCAGCACGAAGCTGTAGCCCAGATCGGTGATGATGCTTCCGCCCAGCACTGCGGTCAGCGCGGTCGCACCGGCGGGCGGGTGAACACAGCGCCCCACGCTCATGACCAGAACGCACAGGCTGACCGCGATCGCGGCTGACATCGGTCCGGTGCCAAGCCATTTTGCGCAGGTCACGCCGATGAGGCCGCACAGTAAGTGACCGACAAGCACCGGCCAGGGCTGTGACAGCCGGCCGTGTGGTACGGTGAAAATAATGACGGTCGAAGCCCCGGCTGAGGCAACGATGAGCACATGGCTGCCACCGGGCATTGACCCGCTCACAGCAAAGACGATCAACATCGCCACGAGGCTGCCCAGGATAGCCACGGTGCGTTCCAGTACTGTGACGGGGCGTGGGTTCGGCACC
The DNA here is from genome assembly GCA_030754035.1 of Arenicellales bacterium. Lineage (GTDB taxonomy): Bacteria > Pseudomonadota > Gammaproteobacteria > Arenicellales > UBA868 > UBA12578. The sequence continues at coordinate 28,075 of JASMBC010000011.1, forward strand.
CAGCCAGCGCAGCAGCGCTGTTATGCGGCTCGGCTGGGGCGGTGCCACAGCGGGCTCAGAAGCCATGCCGAGTAGTTCCAGCAGACAAAAAAAGATCAGGCATGCGCCGAGTATCTACCGGGCGCAAGACTTGAAGCAAGCAATTACCCGGCGGCAAAGACAGATGTCTGTCCCGCCCACCGGGTAACTGGGTCAGGTCTTAGTAGCGGTTTCCGCCACCGCCGTAACCACCGCGGCCACCACCGCCACCACGGGGCCGTTCTTCGCGGGGTCGTGCTTTGTTGACAGTCAATGAGCGACCGCCGACATCACGGCCATTGAGTTCATCAATAGCTTTTTGGCCGGCATCCTCACCGGACATTTCAACAAAACCGAATCCTTTGGAGCGGCCAGTGTCTCTGTCCATGATGAGTTTTGCACTGCTGACATCGCCAAACTCGGCAAACATTGCGTTAAGGTCTTCCTCGGTCACGCTATACGATAGATTTCCAACATAGATATTCATAAATCAAAAAAGTCTCTTGTAGGTCAGGAAAATGCCCGGGACGCTGGGATAAAACCCATTGCTAAGGGCGGATAAAATGAATGGATACGGGAGGCGAAGTGAAGAAACTGGATTGGGTTTTTTGAGAACTTTCAGCAGATCTACAGGTATTCACCTGTAGCCATTCGGTCAAAAGGCCAAGTATTTTGGCCACTTGAGTTGAACACTAACCTAGCAAAAACCATAAAGCAATCATTATTTTTTTCTCAGAACACCTGTTTTCCAAGGTCTTGCGCTCAATATTGACCTTGCCCTGATGGACAATCTGTCACCCTCATGGACCGACCGCCCGGCGATAATGACAGGATCGTTTTTGCGTGCAATCAAAATTGATCCGTATTACTGACCAAACCGCTTATCGCCGCCGGCGTTTTATCGCTGGCGCGCTGGGGCTTTGTACCCTGGGAGGGTTTGGGGCACTACGCTATGGTCAGCACTGGCCTCGGTCCGAGGCCAGTGCTGATAAGGCACCGGTACCCGCCGTGGTGGAAGCCGATGCAGCTGTTCTTCACAATGCGGGCAAACGGTTAACCAGCAAGCACGCGGCGACTCACTACAACAACGCTTACGAGTTTGGCTGGAACAAGGCCGACCCCTACCGTGAGTCCGGTGCGTTCCAGATGACACCCTGGGCGGTCAGTTTCGACGGGCTGTGTGCCAAGCCCGGCACATTCGATATCGACGAGTTGATGGGCATGCCTTTCAGTCATCTTGAGGAGCGGGTTTACGATTTTCGCTGCGTTGAAGCCTGGTCGATGGTGATTCCTTACAACGGCCGGCCGCTGCGTGACATCATCCGCGCAGTTGAACCGCTAGGGTCGGCGCGTTACGTTGCCTTTACCAGTGTCTTGCGTCCCAAAGAGATGCCAGGCCAGGCATCGGCCTTTGGCACCTTGGATTGGCCCTACGTGGAAGCGCTGACTATTAAAGAGGCTATGCATCCGCTGACCTTTGCCACTTTTGGTGTTTACGGTGATCGCGAACTGCCCCAGAACGGATTGCCTTTTCGTATCACTGTTCCGTGGAAGTACGGCTTTAAGTCGCCCAAGTTTATTGTTCGCATCACCTTCACTGAAGAGCGCCCAATGGCAACCTGGAATGTGGAAAATCCCAAAGAGTATGGCTGGTTCAGCAACGTCTACCCGGATATTTCCCATCCGCGCTGGAGCCAGGCAACCGAGCGGCGCATCTGGGATGACGGTGAGATCGAGCGTATCCCCTCAAGGCCGTACAACGGGTATGCTGACCAGGTAGCGCAGTTGTACCCAGGATCGGTGCAGCAGTACCGTTGATTCGCCTTGCCGCACACCTGCTCTTGGCAACCCCGGCGGTTGTTCTGGCGCTGGCCTGGCAGGGGCGGGCGCTGGGGGTAGATCCACAAAAATCCCTGATCTTCGAAAGCGGAATCTGGACGTTCAACCTGCTGTTACTGGTGTTGTTTTTGCCACGCGTGGCACGCTGGGCACATTGGCCGACGCTGCTACGCTACCGGCGCGCTGTCGGCTTGTGGGCTTTTACCTATGCCAGCGCGCATTTTTTGTTCTTTCTTTCTTTTTTGCTGGGTTGGGATTTTCCCCGGCTCGCCGAAGAGATTGTCAAGCGACCGTATGTGTTGCTGGGCTTTTCGGCCTGGCTGACCCTGTTTACACTGGCGTTGACCTCAACGCGTGGTGCGATGCGCCGATTGGGCCGTCACTGGAAGCGCCTGCACAGCACGGTCTACATCGCTTTGGCCCTGGTAGCGGTGCATTACCTGCTGATGATCCGAAGTGATTGGGCGTGGCCGGTCAGTTATGCATCTTTGGCACTTTTGATGCTGGTGCTTCGGCTGCGTCGCGGCAACCCGGCGCGCAGCTGATTCAGCCGAGTCGGTCACGCGCCCGCTGTGCCGAATCCGGATCAAGAAAACCTTTTAATGTGGCTTGGGTTTCGATCGCCATCGCGCCCTCAAGATCAGTATCGGCCGCCTCGCGCAATGCCTGCTTAAGATCACCTACCGGTTCGGGTGGCAAAGCTGCAATACGTTGCGCCAGTGCGCGGGCTTCATCATCGACCGCACTCGGATCAACCACCTGCCAGTCAAAACCCAGTTCGGCTGCGTCATTCGCTGAGTATTGTTCGCCGAGCAGGATCAGTCGTCGGGCTTTTTGCAATCCGATCTGCTGTGCCAGCAGTCGGGTCACAGCGCCGGTGACAAAAATGCCCAGCGAGATCTCAGGAAAGAAATACCGCGTATCGCGCGACATGACGACGAAGTCACAGTTGATCACCCACTCGAGTCCGCCACCCACCGCCCAGCCGTGGATTGCACCGATGACCATCTTGCGGTTAAGGCACAGGGCGCGGGTCACATCCTGGATGCGCTCGATGTAGGCACGAGTCTCGGTCTCGGTGCCCACCTGGCTGTCAAACTCTTTAAGATCATCGCCCGCGCAAAAGGCCCGCCCGGCGCCGCGCAGGATAATGACATGCACGGCCGGGTCGGCGTTGGCCTGGTGCAGCACCGCCGCAAACGCTTGCAGCAGTTGCGGGTTGATGGCATTAAGCCGATCCGGCCGGTTCAGGGTCACGGTGGCGACGGCATCAGCAACTTCGTACAACACGGTATCGTTCATAGCGTGTTCATAGGGTTAGCGTCAAAATGGGGTATCGCAAAGCGTACTCGATTCATACCGGCACTGTTGTGATCGCGTGCATATGATTCGACAAGTTTAATTGAATTACTCAGCGCCAGGTTTTGGCTATGACTTATTAGATCGACCGTTTGAATAGAGGGGCAATCGAATCGATGACGTCCCATGTCTTCGCGTGGTGCCTTGCGCCGCGGGCACAGGGTATGACGCAAGAGAGATTCCGTGCCTTATGCGTACCCGTTATCCAAAAATACTTTTGCTATCTTCGGCCGTTTGAGCAGTTCTAAATAATTGTGCTGAATGTTCGGATAATCTGCTTTTTGTAGTGATCCGTTTTCAAGATCCGGATTCCAATCGAAAAGCATATTCAGATAAATGTCCGGAGTGCTGGGATCATTTCCCAAGAAGAAGGGTCCGTCCTGCTGTTTCAGCGATGTTTCGAGGAAATCCAGAATCCCCTGCAACCGGGCCGATGCAGACGTGTTAACACCATCCGCATCTGTAGCCGTCGTGTATCGGTCGCTGTAGATTTTCAGCAGCATCGTCTCTTGCAGGGTATTGGTCAGATAGACCATCCACTGAAGGTATTTCGCCCGGTCGGGAGAACCGATGGCGGGCGCTAAACCGCTTTCTGGATGCTTGTCCGCAAGGTAAAGACAGATCGCTGCCGACTCAATGATTACCTCGCCGTTGTCGATCAAAGTGGGGATGCGGCCATGAGGGTTAAGTTTGAGATATGCCGGGTCACGTTCTACATCCTGGGCAATATCAATCTCAACAAACTCATAGGGCTGGCCTGCCTGGGCCAACACACATTGCGGGGCAAGGCTTGCGGCCCCCAGTGTCCCAAATAATTTATACCGGCCTGCTTGATTTTCTTCATCGATCAGCAGGTTATCGTGCACCTGTGTCAGGACGGATATCCAATCGGCCAATACGTCGATCTGTCCTACCCGCCCCAGGCGACTCCAGACCGGGAACTGGATGTCTATCTCGATGCTCCCCTGCGTTGCGTCAGGGTCGACCAGCAGTGTCCCGACGTCCTGGTAATCTGGCTCGTGGCTTCCCTCACGGTATATCTTGAGGATCGCATCGATCTCCGCCGTTTGTGCTTCGGTGAGATCACTCAGGTCTCTCGTTCTGTCTTCGCTCATTTCTTATCCTGTTTTTATCCCATACATCAGTTGTACTCCCGGATCACGCGACGGGTCTTGCCCTCGTTACGACCGAGCGCTCCGCCCGGCAGCAGCGTAAGCAAGACCCCCAGACGCAGGGTATCACTGAGGCGCCGGCTGAGTTGTGCACTCAGTTCGTCGCTCAGCGGGTTATTGTCGGCCAGCTCTGCCTCCAGCGGCAGTCGATCATAGGGCGGTGGGTGAGGCAGGCGGATGCGGTATTCACCATTGAGTTCTTTACAGCGGTTGATGGCTGCGGCGACCACCGATGGAAAGGCGTTGACTCCACGCACCACGATCATGTCGTC
>JASMBC010000120.1 GCA_030754035.1 Arenicellales bacterium
TACGCCGTGCTTGAAAACGACTGCCGGCGGCTTCTCGCCTATCACATCGTCAGCCAGGTGGGCTATATGGTGGTGGGCGTTGGCATCGGCACCGAAATGGCTGTGAACGGCTCGGCCTCTCACGCCTTCGCCCATATCATCTATAAGGGGCTGTTGTTCATGGGCGCCGGCGCGGTCATTCACATGACGGGCAAGCGCCTGCTCACCGACATGGGCGGGCTTTACAGGACCATGCCGTGGACGGTGGTGCTCTATATGGTCGGTGCCTTCGCCATCTCGGCGTTCCCGCTGTTCAGCGGCTTCGTCAGCAAATCCATGGTGGTGGCCGCGGCTGGCGAGGATCACCTGGCGGCGGTGGCGCTGTTGCTGACCCTGGCCTCGTCGGGGACCTTTCTCCATACCGGGCTCAAGCTTCCCTATTACATGTTCTTCGGCCGCGATTCGGGAATCGAGGCCAAGGAGCCGCCCACCAACATGCTTACCGCCATGGGCATCGCCGCGGTTCTATGCATCGCCATCGGTGTG
>JASMBC010000121.1 GCA_030754035.1 Arenicellales bacterium
TTTACAGTTTCGCCGTTATGGGTCATGGAGAAACTTTTGAGTGCGGGCGAAATCATTACCGGCTTGGTCCCCTCTTCAGCAATAGCGGGTAGTGCAAGTAAGCCGCCCAGTAGCATGTGCAGCAGCCATGTCGAATAACGGAACTTTTTCATTTACGTTTCACCTTCGATCAAAAACACGGGCACAGTATAGTTTTTCTTGGCGCGCTCGTATCGTTATACATAGAGCGACAGACAGCACGGTATCCTTGGTGATGGGAAGCTACCGGTGATGCTCTACAATCCCCGCTGATGTGTTAACGAACAGGCGAACACGGTGGCGAAGCTCTATTTCTACTATTCGGCAATGAATGCTGGCAAGACGACGAATCTACTGCAGTCGAGCTACAACTATGCCGAGCGTGGCATGAACACGCTGGTGCTGAAACCGCGCATCGATAATCGGGCAGGGGAAAGCCGGGTTCGTTCACGAATCGGTCTTGAGGCCGATGCGATCGATGTGGGTCCCGAAGTCGACCTGCGCCA
>JASMBC010000122.1 GCA_030754035.1 Arenicellales bacterium
TCGATCTTGCGGTCATGAAGTTAAACGGATTGACCCTTTTCTTTCAGCCATGACAGGCGTGGGTGACTTAAAAAAAATGATCAACGGCCATATGCTTTTTTGCAACGCAAAGAATCCCTTTGGCTCGAGTTCTGTTCGAAGCCTGCTTGGCTTCATGACTCTCGCGTTCGCTATGTTACTTGGGGGGTCATCTGACCTGCTGGCAGCTGCGGTTGATGCCGCGCCTGGAGCAGTGCAGGGGGCAGCGGACACCGTCCCATCGGGTATTAGCGCACCGGAACTGACCGCGACCGACTATCCGACGGTACCTGGGGTCAACAGCCGGGTTACGGTCTGGCTGGTCGCCCAACTGCACCTGTGGTTTGCCGCTTTTGTACTTGCCGTACCGATCTTTGTTTTCATCATCGAGGCTATCGGTATGAAAACGCGAGATCAGCGTTACGACGATATGGCTTACGAATTCATCAAGATCAGTATCACTGCGTACTCGTTAACTGCGATCTTGGGCGGCCTGTTGCTG
>JASMBC010000123.1 GCA_030754035.1 Arenicellales bacterium
CGACCATGTGGACGGGAATGCGAATCGTGCGCGCCTGGTCGGCTACCGCCCTGGTGACCGCTTGGCGGATCCACCAGGTGGCATAGGTGGAGAACTTGAAACCCTTCGAATGGTCGAACTTCTCGACGGCCCGCATGAGCCCCAGATTGCCCTCCTGTACCAGGTCCAGCAGCGGTAGCCCCCGCCCCACATGGCGCTTGGCGATCGAAACGACCAGTCTCAGGTTGGCCCGGGTGAGCCGGTCACGTGCCATCTCACCGGCCCGCTGCCGGCGCCGGAGTCGCACGAGCACCACCCGCTCCACGTGCTCGAGCTTCCCCGCAACCGCCAAGTCGGCCAACTCGGCTTCGGCCACGTTGCCGTCACCGATGGCGGTCGCCAACTCGACCTCCTCTACGGCGGAGAGGAGCGCCACCTCGCCGATCTCCCGGAGGTACATGCGGGTGGAGTCTCCGCTGTCGCCGCGTTCCGAGGGATGCTTCGCCGGATCGCGGCGCCGTGCAGACCGCT
>JASMBC010000124.1 GCA_030754035.1 Arenicellales bacterium
GGTAGCCGATGCCGCACGACCTGCTATGGTGCCGCCGGTCCCAATAATGACAACTTTTGGTTTTTCCGTCATGGCATAACGTGCTTCGCGCACCGCCCGTTCAGGATGCTCCTACGATATTCGCAAGCAACGACATTCGAAGCGGCACGGAAAATCCAATTTGTTTGAAATAGAGCTCGTGTTGTGTGGCGTCGATACCAAAATCGAACTCTCCTTCATTGCGCGGTAAAGAATGCATGACGCCAACAGTCTTTCCGCCCTTTTCCCGAATGCGACTTAATCCATCCACCGTAAAATAGTATTCCTCCATTTTTTTCATGAAGTCATCCCGACCGGGGTCACCTTTCTTGACCGAACAGCCCGGCAAGTACAAAAGATCGATCCCTTCATCTGCAATCAGATCTTCCTGTTGGGAAATGGTCAGATCGTTGTGTTCTTCGTAATTCGCGTTTACGGCGTCCAGTTTCTCCAGAATGACGTCGGGGGTACGCAATCCCGTGGTGCC
>JASMBC010000125.1 GCA_030754035.1 Arenicellales bacterium
AGATGGTGCGCATGGGTTTGCCGTCCACCTTCATGGTGCCCTCCACGCGTTTCTTATTTGCCCAGCACGCGGCCCGCCACCGCGTCGAGAAGGCGCACCATTTCCGGATCGCGTGCCTCGGGTGCGGTGATCAGAGCGTATTCTAGGGCCGTCTGGCAACCTTTCGCGCAGGGTCCTTCATGGGTGGCTAGCTTTGACGCCAGGGCCTTGATCAAAGCGCGTGCCTTGTGGACATTCTCATAGAGAGTCTTGACGATAGTCTCAACATTGACGTCGTCGTGATCAGGATGCCAACAGTCGAAGTCGGTGACCATGGCGACGGTGGCAAAACACATCTCCGCCTCGCGGGCGAGCTTAGCCTCGGGCATGTTGGTCATGCCGATGACGTCGCAACCCCAGGAACGGTAGAGCTCGGATTCGGCACGGGATGAGAACTGCGGCCCCTCCATCACCAGATAGGTGCCACCGAGGTGATGTGGAATGCCGGCTTCGTGGGCCGCTT
>JASMBC010000012.1:0-9720 GCA_030754035.1 Arenicellales bacterium
TTTGGCGTTGCTGATCTCTTCGGTGATAATGAATGACTGGCGCTTTGCCGGGTTTCCCGTAGCTGTACCATAACCGGTCGGGTCACCGGTCGTTGTGCCATAACCGGCGATGGTCAGCGTGTCTATCTTTAACTGCTGCAGGTGGTGTGCTCCATTCCACTCGTTCAGCGCTCCCAGTACCGGTAGCCGAAAATAAACCAGATTCTTGATGATCTCCTGCCAGCCGACGCCAGTGTGGGTCTTGAGAAAATAGCGCTGGTTGTGGCGGGTGAAACGGATGGTTTTTCGCCCCGGTGCTTCGCGGAAAACCTCACCTTCTATCTGCATTATCTGTTCAAAGTTACCCAGATTGGCAAGGTCCTGACGCAGATGCAGCCACGGCACATTCCTTGGCAGGGCAATCTGTTTTCCGTCAGATCTGGATCGATTAATAGCAAAAGTCTCGATCGTATTGGCCGCATCATCGGGCATTCGATATAAGGCAGGATTGGAACCATAGTGAATACCGTTGGTTGACCAGGTGCTCCGCTGGTCTGATGTCAGCATGGCTGTGAGTTGTTGATTAAACTGTTCCTGTTCAAACGGGGATGGCAGCACAATACCCGCTTGGGCCTTTAAAATATGACCTGCATATCCGCAGACGTTTGTTACGATAACCGGTAGCCCTGAAGCGATTGCTTCAAGCAGAACCGTCCCGGTGTTCTCTTGGTATGCGGGGTGTACCAGCAAATCCCCTGCTGAAAGTAGCTCGGGAATGTCAGTTCGCCCGCCTAGATAGCGCACTTTGTGTGCAATATCGAGTTTATGGGCCTGCTGCCGGAAAGGTTTTTCATTATCTTCACCGATGACCACAAGGTGACTACGCCGGTACAGCGCCGGGGGAAGATTAGAAAGTCCGATCAGGGCTCGGTCCAGTCCCTTGGTTTTGAATCCCGAGCCGATAAACAACAAGACAATGTCTGAGTCGGGCACGCCCAGTTCCTGGCGAATCCGGGCTCGGATCGAGAGTGGCTCGAGCACGGGCTTACGGTCCATGTCCAGTGTTGCCGGCAGTAGATGAAAACGGCTTTCAGGGGTGCCGTAGTATTGTTGGTATACGCTTTTCTCACGCTCTGACAGTGACAAAACCAAGGTCTCACTGTCTCTTCCGAAGACAGCTTTCTCGAAAGCGTACATATCACGAAAGCGTCGGCCCAGCCGTTCCATGCGACTGGAGGCATGAAGTTTCCGGCCGAGGTAGCAAAAATCTGCGCCGTAATAGACATCAAGCCCCGGCATTTTGTTAAACCCAATCACCAAATCGAAGTTCTCCTGTGCCAGGGCCTTTTGTAACCGACTGTGGAAACTGCGGTTCTGTGCATTGTTCGTCACAGCGAACAGCCCATGGGGAAACTTGGGCTTGAGATTAGTGATCGCGACACCTTTGGGTTTTTCTTCCTGCCACTGGGCTGTGTAGACATGCACATCGTGGCCGCGGCCGCGGCACTCGTTGAGTATGCGCAGAAAGTCTCGCTGTAGTCCGCCGTAGGGAAAGTACTTATAGAGGCAAAGCGCAAGTTTCATTGACATCACCTTGCAGGTAGCAAGAGCCCAAACCAGGGGAGAGTAGTTTAACCCTTCTACGCAGTTGGCAGGTTGCCACCGCGCTCCCAGTCAAGCGCGCTGGAGCAGATGAGCTCCAGATCGTTGTACTGTGGCACCCAGCCCAGCACTTTACGGATGGCGCGGTTGTCTGCTACCAGGCACGCTGGGTCACCAGCTCGGCGCGTCGTTTCCCGAATGGGGAAGTTGACCTGGCTGACCCGCCGCAGCGTATCGAGGACCTCGCGGACGCTGTAGCCATGCCCATACCCACAGTTAAGTATTCTAGAACTTCCACCGTTGGCGAGGTAATCCAGCGCCTGCAGATGCGCGTTCGCAAGATCCTCAACATGGATGTAGTCACGGATGCAGGTTCCGTCGGCAGTGTCATAGTCGGTACCGAAAATCGATACCGTTTCGCGCTGCCCACAGGCGGCCTCGCAGGCCACTTTGATCAGGTGGGTTGCCTCTGGTGTGGCCTGCCCTAATCTGCCGTCCAGGCGGGCGCCGGCAACATTGAAGTAACGCAAAGCGATATAGCGCAGTGCCGGGCCAGAATCTTGGCGCCGGGCAAGATCCGCGAGCGTCCATTCGGTCATAAGTTTGGTGCGCCCATAAGGATTGATTGGGTTAACTGGGGCATTTTCATCGACAGGAACCGTCTGTGGGTTACCGTAAACGGCCGCGCTGGAGGAGAAAATAAAACACCCAACCCCAGCTTGCTGACAGCTTTCGATGAGCTTCAGTGATCCCACCACGTTGTTTTGATAATACTTGGCCGGGTTAGAAACTGATTCGGGGACTACGATGTGACCCGCAAAATGGATTACAGCATCGAAGCACCGCGCGTGCATCAGAGCCGTCACGGCATCACTGTCACCGGCATCCAGTTGCTGAAAATCGACTTCGTCTGGAATAGCCCAGCGATGACCACTGTACAGTGTGTCGATCACGCTGACTCGGTGACCCGCAGCCAGTAACTGGTGGGTTGTATGGGAGCCGATATAGCCGGCACCGCCGGTTACCAGGACAGTCAGGGGATGGGCGCTCACGGACACCTCACTTGAAGGGGCTGGGTGAGATTATATCGGCCAGCGTTGTGTGCGGTTCGGCCAACAGACCCTCTAGGGTATCGATGACCTGTCGCGGCGCCAGTTCTTCCAGGCAGTCTAAGTGCCCCAATGGGCATTGACGTGCAAAACAGGGCTGGCAGGGAAGCTCCAGCGAGACAGCCTGGGCACAGTTGCTGAGCGGCGGGGTATGCTGGGGGCTGGAAGATCCGAAAATACCGGCTACGGGCCTGCCGGTGGCGGCTGCGACGTGCATCAGTCCAGAGTCATTGCTGACTACAGCCCGGGCCTGTGCCAGCAGATCTACCGCTTGCAGGAGGCTGGTGCGGCCTGCAAGATTCAGGCAGCGATCTTGGGTTTTGCAGATGTCAATAATCGCTTGTGCGATTGACTGGTCTTTATCGCTGCCGACCAGCCAGATCTGCCAGTCCTGCTGCAGGTAGTGACTTGCCAAAGCGGCGAAATGGTGAGATGGCCAGCACTTGGCGGGGCCGTACTCAGCCCCGGGGCACAGCACCAGGATCGGATTATCCAGGACTTTGAGGTTAAGGCTCGCCATGATATCGGCTGTGGCCCGTGCCCGGGTAGTCAGCTGGGGGGCCGGGTAGCGTGAGACGAGCGGTTCATCGGGCGGCAATCCAAGTTGCACAAATTGTGCGGCCATGTGCCCCTTCTTACCGATTGGTTTAGGACGCAGGTCATTGACCAGGCCCCGGCGAGGCTCACCCCGGTAGCCACTGCGTACCGGGATTCGGGCAAAAAAAGGCAACAATGCTGCCTTGGTTGAGCCCGGCAGGATAATGGCGCGATCAAAACCCCGTGCTCGCAGCGAACGCCCGTGTCGGTAACGTTCGTTCAGCTGCAGCTTGCCGTGGTGAAAAGGAATTTCGATCACCTCATCCACCTCGAGCATGCGCGTAGCGAGCTGAGCCGTAAAAGCCGGGGCAGCTACGCAGAGCCAGGCCTGAGGCTGACGGGTTTTGAGCACCTTGAAAAGGCTCTGCGCCATGACCATGTCGCCTACCCAGGCAGGGCTGATCACCAGGATCCGGGGGGCAGAACCTATCTCACGCATTGCCCGGTGGCAGAATTGGTTGAGCCCGTTACCGTCAGGCTGTGTTATCAGGCAAGTGAAAGCGGGTGCCGCAGTAGGGACAAAGCGCGGTGTTGCCCGGTGTAATCGGCAGATAGACCCGGGGATGCTGGTCCCACAACTCCGTATCCGTTGTGGGGCAGTGCAACGGCAAGCTATCAGTGCTGATCTGGCGCGCCTTTTGCGTTTTTGCGGTAGTGGCTTGGGATGGGTTGGAGTTGCTCATTACTGGTTGATCAGACAAAAGTGAGCCAGTCATCGTGTTTTGGATCGCGGCCGTGCACGCAGTCGAAATAACTTGCCTGTAATTGTTCGGTCACAGGACCGCGGCCACCGTTACCGATACTGCGCCCATCCAATTCCCGAATAGGGGTGACCTCCGCTGCGGTACCGGTGAAGAAGGCTTCATCCGCCACGTAAACCTCGTCACGGGTAATCCGCTTCTCTACCAGATCCAGGCCTGCCTCACCGATCAGACGGATTACCGTATCGCGGGTAATGCCCTCGAGTGCAGAACTCAGGTCAGGCGTATAGACCACACCGTTGCGCACGATAAAGATATTTTCCCCGGTACCTTCCATTACGTAGCCTTCGGTGTCCAGCATCAGCGCTTCATCCGCCCCGCCGGAAAGCGCTTCCTGCAGGGCCAGGATCGAATTGATGTAGTTGCCACACGCTTTGGCGCGGCACATAGTGATGTTGACGTGGTGGCGGGTAAAAGAAGAAGTGCGCACACGAATGCCGTTTTTCAGACCATCTTCGCCAAGGTAGGCGCCCCATTCCCACGTTGCGATGGCAATATGGGTCTTGAGCATGTCTGCGCGAATGCCCATGCCTTCCGATCCGTAGAAGGCCAGTGGCCTCAGATAAGCACTTTCCAGGCCGTTTTCCTGAACTACGGCAACCTGGGCCGCGTTAAGGGTGTCGTCATCGTAGGGCATCTGCATACCGAGGATATGAGCCGAACGAAAGAAGCGTTCGGTATGCTCGGCAAGACGGAAGATGGCTGTGCCGCGATCGGTCTCGTAGGCGCGCACACCTTCAAACACGCCGAGTCCGTAGTGCAGGCTGTGTGTCAGTACATGAACCTTAGCCTCACGCCAGGGGACCATTGCCCCATCGAACCAGATACTTCCATCACGGTCTGAAAATGACATCACGTTTTCCTATGGTACCCAAGTCAATCTATTTGAGCGCACGCTACGCTCAGATGCTGAATTATTACAGAACAGTGAGGGGTGCGTAACAGCGCGCCTTGGCTGACACATCACTCAGCCAGCATAGCGTGCACGGCGTGCACTGCGTCCCTGGCATAGGGCGCAAGCCGCAGCGGAATCTGGTCCGGCAATATTTCTGGGCCCAAAATGCCTATGCCAACTGGTTTCCCGGTTTCCAGTTGTAGTCCAATCAGTGCCTGGATGACTGCCTGACCCATGACCCGCCCGTGCGCCGTTTCACCGCGCTCGATAATGCCGAGTACGACTGCGCCGTCGATGTTATTGCGGGTCAGCAGCCGTTTCACAGCAAGTGGTTTTTCCATTGAGCCTGGAACCCATACCTGTTCGCACACATCTAGTCCTGCCTCCGTTGCGGCGGCCAGTGCTGCGCTGACCATGGCTTCGCAGGCATTTTTGTGAAAAGAGCCAATCACCAGGGCAATAGTGGGACGGTTGGACATCACTGACGTAGGGTAGGTTGAAATCAGGGGAGATTCTAGCCCATCGCCTTGGGCTAGGGCTGTGGCTGGCCACGACCCGGTGCACCATTAGCGCTTCGCTCATCCATCGCGCTGCCTGGGATCAAGATACTTGCGCCACAAGCCACTGATCGCTTTGCGTTCAGCGACATACTCGCCAACGCCCACGAGCGCGGGGCGCCGGCTCAGTTTGAGTGCATGTTCCCGGGCCAGGTACAGCCGTAGCACCTGGGCTAGCGTATCGGCCTCTGCGATCTCAATTTTTTGGGTGTCGGCTAGACGCTTGATGATGGCAGCGTTAGTTCGGAAAGTTGTGAGTTCTGGGTCGGTTGCTGCATGGCGTAGTACCAGGTACTGGCAAAGAAACTCGATGTCTACCAGCCCGCCCGTACCGTGTTTGAAATCGACCCCCGGCTCTTTTGTTGCTGGGCGATTGTCCCGCATTCGCTGACGCATGTTTCGGACCGTCTCCTGGAGCGTTGTGGCATCTCTGGGTTGGCATAAGATGTCACGTCGAACTGTTTCAAAACGTCTTTTTAGATTTTCGCTGCCGGCCACCAGCCGCGCCCGTACCAGAGCCTGGTGTTCCCAGGTCCACGCCGTATCGCGCAGGTATTCATGATAGGCGGGCAAAGGGGTAACCAGTGTCCCGGAGCGGCCGCTCGGTCTTAATCGCGTATCAATGGCGTAGACTTCGCCCGCGGCGGTGCGAGTGGTGAGAATATGCGCCAATCGCCGGGCCAGCCGGCCAAAATAATGACGTCTTTCTCCAGCTCGGGCTACGTTTTCATCACTCGGTTGATCGTAGACAAATACGATATCCAGATCAGAGTTGTAGCCCAGTTCCATGCTGCCCAGTTTGCCGTAGGCAATAATGCCAAGGTCTGGAACCTCCTCAGGGGCGCTGATCCGATCGAGCGTGCTCACGGCGTGTGTCAGTGCCTGACATAACAGCGCTTGGGCCAGTGCGCTGAGCGACTTGGAAACGACGTCGATATCGATCAGTTGTGCAATATCTGCTGCGGCGACGCGCAGGCTGTAGCCTTGACGGTATTCCCGCAACTGATCCATGATGACCTCGAGGTCGGATTGGTCACAGCGATCGAGCTTGCGCCGCAGCTCGACCTCAATTGCATGATGATCCTGGAGTCGGAATCCCGCGATCGGATCCAGCAACTCATCCAGTATGACCGGGTGTTTCCCGATCCAGTGGCTGATTTCACTGGAAGCCCCCACCAGGCGCACCAGTTGTTTCAGGGCGAGGGGGTTTTCTCCAAGCAGAGCCAGGTAAGCGGATCGGCGGCCGATTGACTCGATAACGAACAGCAATCGGGTAATGGCGGTATCCGGATCGTCAGCCTGGCCGCAGACGCGCAGGATGGCAGGCATCAGTTTGTCCAGACGTTCGCGCCCCTCTCGTGAGAAGGACTGGTAAAAGCGGCTGCGTCGGGTGTTGGCCAATAACCGGTGCACTCGTTCGGTTTCGGTGAATCCCAGCGTAGCCAATTGGGCAATGCCCGTCTGGGTATCCACGGTGGCGTGCCACAGATCGCCGGCCATTGAATCACTGTCTTCTTCTTCTCCCGGGCCGTCCTGGCGGAATACTGCCCGGAACAACTCGTGCACACTATCGTTGACGGTAGCTAGCTTGGAGTTGAAATCCTGCGTGCTGTTGCAGCCTATGGACAGGGCAATACGCTCCCGGTCGAGCGAGTTGATCGGAACAGTGTGGGTCTGGGCATCGTCCATGATCTGCAGGCGATGTTCCAGAGCGCGTAAAAAGCCGTAGTGGTCTCGCAGCATTTGGCATTCATCTGGCTCGAAGACGCCAGCGTTTTCCAGTGCTGCGAGGGCTGTATAGAAGCTTGGCGTCTGCAGGTCGGGGTTACGCCCGCCATAGATCAGTTGGTGGCTCTGTACCGCAAACTCAATTTCGCGGATACCGCCGCGCCCAAGTTTGACGTTATCTTTCAGGTTCTGACGTATCAACTGGCGCTCAATCAGTGCTTTCATTTTCCTTATAGCTTCAAACGCGCCAAAATCCAGATACTTTCGGTACACAAAGGGTCGCAGGTTGTCGAGCAACCTGACCCCTGCACCGACATCTCCGGCGGCCGGGCGCGCCTTGATCAGGGCATAGCGTTCCCAGTCACGGCCATGGGTTACAAAGTAGTGATCCATGGCATCGAAGGACAGGGCCAGTGGGCCGCTGTCGCCATTGGGGCGCAATCTCATGTCGGTTCGAAAGACGATACCCGCGGCCGAGGGACTTTCCAAAATGGCGATCAGGATTTGTCCAACCTTAATAAAGAATTCGTGGTTACTGATGCTTTTGGGGCCAGCAGTCTGGCCACTTTCCCGGTAGGCAAACACCAGATCCACATCCGAGGACAGGTTTAGTTCCTGCCCTCCGAGTTTGCCCAGGGCAAGAATGGTGAGCTGAACCGGTGCGCCGCTTTGCCCGCCGATCGGTTCCCCGTATCGTTCGCGAACCTCGTTATGAGCGCAGGTCAATGCGCAATCAATGGCCGCATCCGCTAACTCCGACAAGGTGCGCAGTACCTCGCTCAGCGGCGCAAGCCCCGCCAGATCACGCCAGCCAATCCGTACGATCTCCTGTTGCCGCAATTGGCGCAATGCAGATGCCACGTATTCGCGGTCACCCGAGATGGCTCCTATCTGCTGGCGCAGTTCGCCGGGTTGTCGCGATCTGGCAATGGTGCCCGGCGAAGTCAGTTGCGTTAGCAACTGGGGCTCGCTCGCCAGGGTGCGGGCAATGAAGTCACTGCCAGCCAGCACTTTGGGCAGTGAAGTCCAGCCTGGTTCAGGTGCTGTGAGCCATTTGTTTTCGTCGTAGGGTTTGCCCAGACGAGAAAGATGAGCGCTGACCAGTGAGCGCAAGGCCGCTGGCAGCTGGTCAACCGCCGTTTGGATTAGTGTGGGCGCGGGACCCATAGCTGCGTTGGCTGCGCGGCTCTCACCGACAGGAGCACTGGTATGGTCAGGAGGTTATACCCATCCGAAATGGATCGGCCGGGTCGAAGATAAGAGTAGCTTCAGCATTAATATGTGCAGAACCCGTGATATGGGGTATGACCCGGTCATTGTCCCATTCGCCACGCGCCTCAAAAACGCTACCCACAATGCTTTGCTGACGCCATGTCTCACCTGGCGCAAGGGTGCCGTCAGCCATCAGGCAGGCGAGTTTGGCACTGGTACCGGTGCCACATGGCGAGCGATCATAGGCGCCCCCTGGACAGAGTACGAAGCTGCGACTGTCTGCCTGATCATCGGCGGGTCCAAACAGTTCAATGTGATCAATTTCACCGCCGTTCTCACCGCTAATGTTTTCATGTATTAACGCGCTACGGATTGACTCGGCGATTTCGGTTAGGCGTGCAATGTTGTCAAAGTGCACTCTTTCGCCATGTTCCTTGACCAGAAAAAACCAGTTGCCACCCCAGGCAATATCGCCGCGAATTGTGACGTCGCCGCTCAGGTTCAATACCACGTCAGCCCGGAAACGGTAACTGGGCACATTGGTCACGGTAACTCGGTTGTCCTCGTGGAGGGTCGCGGTTACAGCGCCAACCGGCGTGTCGATCAAATGGGCCCCCGGGGTCAGTTTTCCCAGATAAGCCAGGGTCACAGCAAGGCCGATCGTGCCATGGCCGCACATATTTAACACCCCGACATTATTGAAAAAAATCACGCCTGTGACGGCCTCAGAGTGATCCGGTTGGCAAAGGAGACCGCCAACCCAGACATCGCTTCCCCGTGGTTCGTTCACTATTGCTGCGCGGAAGGAATCGTATTGGTCTCGAAAGGCTTCACGGCGCTGGGCAAGACTCCCCGTGCCCAGATCCGGGCCGCCATCGATGACGAGGCGAGTGGGCTCCCCACCTGTATGGGAGTCGATGACCCGGACCCGGTCAAATGATTCGATTACGCCAGCCGGTGAGGCTATCATTTCACTTAGCTCCATTGGTTTTGAGTCACAGTGCGGTATGCTCAAGGCTGAATGCGCGACTATAGCGTGCTTTGTGCCGCTGGTGCGGGCGGCACGCTTTGGCTAAAACGATGACCGATCTTTTTGATTTTCACAAGCAAAAGCGCTGTTTTGCTGTAGTTGGCCATCCGGTCGCACACAGCAAGTCGCCACAAATTCACGAGGATTTTGCTCGACAGTGCGGTGTATCGCTTTCCTATGAGGCCATTGCTCTGGATCCTGGCGCTTTCGAGCAAGGGGTTCGCAACATCCGCGCCGGTGGCATTGCTGG
>JASMBC010000012.1:9817-31686 GCA_030754035.1 Arenicellales bacterium
AAACTGACTGATCGCGCTCAGCTAGCGCAGGCTGTTAATACCTTGTCTTTCTCTGCTGGCGATGTGATCCACGGAGACAATACGGATGGCGTGGGATTGATGCGTGATATTCAGAAAAACCTGGGGTTTTCGTGCGCAGGCGCTCGCGTGCTGGTGGTGGGCGCCGGTGGCGCTGCCCGGGGTATTTTTCAACCCTTACTTGATAGCAGTCCCGGCGAACTCGTGATTGCCAGCCGCACTTTATCGCGCGCTCGGGAGTTGTTAGCAGCATTTGCCTCGCCGATCGGTAGCACCGTGTGCAACTTAGAAGATTTATCGTCGACCGCCTTTGATCTGGTCATCAATGCTACTGCGGCGAGTCTGATGGGTGAGGTACCCAATCTGCCGAATGGGATTTTTGCGAACGGCGCGCTTGCCTATGATTTGGCTTATGCTGATCAGCCGACGCCTTTTATGCGCTGGGCTATGGACGCCGGTGCAGTTCGTGCGGTCGACGGCTTGGGTATGCTGGTGGAGCAGGCTGCTGAATCCTTCTGGATCTGGCACCAGCATCGGCCACAGACTGCGCCAGTCATCAGCGCCCTGCGCTCAGGCAGCCGCTAAAGACCGTCTGCCGGTGGTGTTCAGTTCAGGTGGTGTTTCAGCCAGTTGCCCGCCGCACGTTCGGTAATGGCAGCGAGTGCCTTTATGTGGTCAACGCGGTCATTCAGACAGGCGATGTAGGAAAAATCTTGGCCGCCGGCCTGGCGGAATATTTCAGCGTTTGTTTGTACGATCTCCTCGAGCGTTTCCAGGCAGTCTGCTGCAAAGCCCGGGCAGATAATATCAACGCTGGGTATGCCTGCCTTTGCTAACCGAGTCAAAGTCTGGTCGGTATAGGGGGTCAACCACGGTGTTCGGCCAAAGCGTGACTGGAATGACAGCACCCATTGATCAGGATTCAGTTTAAGCCGGTGTGACAGCGCTGTGGCCGTAGCCTCGCACTGGGACCGGTAGGGGTCCCCTTGGTCAGCATATCGTTGGGGTGTGCCATGAAAGGAAATCACCAGTTTTTCTGCCCGAGGGTGGCTCGACCAGTGCTCGCGGACCGATGCGGTCAGTGCATCTAAATAGCCTTCGTCGAGGTGATAGTCTCGTACCAGGTGCAGTGCTGGAAGGTTGCGCCACTTTCCAAGAGTTCGGGTAACCGCGTCATAAACTGAAGCGGTCGTGCTGCAGGAGAACTGCGGGTACAGTGGCAATACCACGATTCGCTCAACACCCGCTGCCACCAGTTCATTCAGTGTGGCGTGGATCGAGGGCTGGCCGTAACGCATGGCCAGCGCGACCTTTACCGCATCGCCATGGCGATGCCTGAGCAGCTGGTCGAGCTGCTGTGCAATGCACCGCGACAACGCCATCAGAGGTGAGCCGTCGTCGCGCCATATTTTTTGGTAGGCAGCCGCACTGCGCTGAGGTCGCAACCGTAAAATTACCCCATGCAGGAGCGGGCACCACAGCCAACGGCTGAGTTCGACCACTCGGTGATCGTGCAAGAATTCGGCGAGGTAACGGCGAACCGCTGTTGTGGTCGGTGCATTGGGCGTACCCAGATTAACCAGCAGTATACCGATACGCTCGGTAGCACCGGGAAGCAAGCCGCGCTGGTAACGCATCGGTGAGTCAGCGCGCCCCGGAGTGTTTACGACCGTACGCTAGCATGCGCTGGATAGGAATCGCGGCCTGTGCTCGCACCGATTCGTCGAGCAATACCTCACCAGTTCCGTGACGCAACGCTTGTGCCAGGCGCGATAGATCATTCATTTTCATCCATGGGCAATGGGCGCAACTTTCGCAGGTGGCGCCTGCCCCCGCGGTAGGCGCTTCAAGAAAGCGCTTGCCAGGCGCACTTTGGCGCATTTTGTGCAGAATACCCTCTTCTGTCGCCACAATAAAAAGTGTTGCCTCGAGATCTTGGGCGGCCTGGATTAACTGACCGGTTGAGCCTACGACATCAGCCAGCGCGATCACCGATGGCGGCGATTCCGGGTGTACCAGCACTGCGGCATCGGGGTATTGAGTCTTAAGGTTGACAAGTACCTCACCCTTGAATTCTTCATGCACGATACAACTGGCGTGCCATAGCAGCATGTCAGCCCCGGTCTGTTTCTGGATGTAGTCACCCAGGTATTTGTCCGGCGCCCAGATCAGTTTTTCACCCTGTGTTGTCAGATCCCGGATCAACTCCAGCGCAATCGAGGAGGTAACTACCCAGTCAGCGCGGGCTTTTACCGCCGCACTGGTATTGGCATAGACCACGACAGTCCGCTTCGGCTGCTGGTCGCAAAAGGCCGAAAAATCCTCAGGGGGACAGTTCAGATCCAACGAACATTCGGCTGACGATTCCACCAGAAGGATCCGTTTTTCCGGGCTCAGGATTTTTGCGGTCTCCCCCATAAATCGTACTCCGGCGACAACCACGGTGCTTGCTGGATGCTCCAGCCCAAGACGCGCCATCTCCAGGGAGTCAGCGACATAGCCGCCGGTTGCCTCGGCAAGATCCTGCAACTCACTGTTGACGTAGTAGTGCGCGACCAGTACCGCGTTTTGCTCACTGAGCAAGGCGGTGATTTCCTGTTCCAACAAGGACTGCTCGCTCGCGCTTAGCGGCGGCCCTAGTGCTGCGCGGGCTTGTGCAGCGAGGCTGGAAATATTGGCCGCAACAGATGCCAGGCCATGGGTGTTTTCCATCAGCGGTTTTCTTAAAGGTTCACACAGAACAGCGTTATACGCCGAGACTGAAACAATGATGGTATATATACCATTCGTTGGCAAATTAGGTTCACTTTAAATGCACTGGGTGTTACTTGGCATCATTGCGTTGGCGCTCATAGTAGCTGCGGGACGTTTTCCGCGAGCGGCTTTTGGGCTGTTTGCTGCTCTGTTAGCCGGCGCGATTCTTATGTTGCAGTTGAACCCCGGGGAAAAAGAGCGCGGCTCTGCATTGATGTCACCTGGCGATGTACTGCTCTCGAAGGTGCATTTTAAACCCGGCTATGCTGGTAGCTTTGATCTTTCCGGTCGGCTGGCGAATCAGGTCAGCGATGCGCAGATTGTGGAAGTTGTCCTTGAGATCCAGTTACGCGATTGCCACCCATCCGACCAAGGCGGGGCTCGAGATTGTCAGGTGCTAGGTACAGATTCACCGCGTTTGGTACTGGCCGTGCCCCCTGGCGAGGCCCGCGATTTTATCGTGAATCTGTCATTTCCCAGGACCCAGCCCCACGGTGAGATAGACTGGACTTATCGGGTGATCGCCGTATTGGGCCGTCGCTACCGCGCCGCGACGAAGCAATAAAAAAGGCGACGGCTTACGCCGTCGCCTTTTTCGCCCGCCTGTTTCATGGGGCAGGCTTTTTCAATCAGCGCCGCCGGGCCGCTTTCTTCCGGGTGGCTTTCTTCTTCGCTGCCTTCTTCTTAGTGGCTTTCTTCTTCGCTGCCTTCTTCTTAGTGGCTTTCTTCTTCGTTGCCTTCTTCTTAGTGGCTTTCTTCTTCGTTACGCGTTTCTTCGATGCTGCTCGTTTCTTGGTCGCCTTTTTCTTTGCCGCCATAATGGCCTCCTGCTTAGGGTTGATGTACGAACGGATCAGTGAGTGGATCCGGTATTGGTCTTATCGACACATCGCCTCTATCAGCGATACCACTTTGCGTCTCCCGTATACATTGACTTGATCATGATCTAATGAAACGAGGAAGCATACCGGTAAACATTAGGATAAGCACACTTCGTTTATCCCTTGAAAGCGAACTATAGTCATGCAAAGTTAAATGTCAAGCGAACCACGCCCGGCTTTTTGTATGTGTCAAGAGGATAAAATTATTTTACAAAAAATTTCGGCTATAAATCTTATGCAAGAAAAAACTAGAGGTTCAACAATTAATAAGTAACAACTAGTAAGTAACAACGACAAAACAAAAAGCTTGGTTAGAAAATTGAACCATTACCATTGTTTTGCGGTATTAAGTGAGATTCTCAAGAAAGTTGTATAACGGTTGATGGTGACACGAGTTTTAATCACCTGTAAACAGGGGTATCAGTAGTTCCAGGGTCTTTTTTGTGGCGCCAGTGTTTCGTGCAACCATAATTCGACCGTTCTCACCAATTGTGGCTCGCAGGTTGGCATCTTTAAGTAAAGTGGTAAGGCAGATAGACAAAGCATCAGCATTTTTGATCTGGTACCCCGCATTGTGGGTCAGTGCCAAGGCGCTGATTTCAAGAAAATTGCTCATGTTTTGCCCGAAGACGACCGGTACACCAACTGCACAGGCCTCAAGGATATTGTGACCACCGATGCCCCGAATAGGGATCAGGCTGCCACCCACTACGGCAATATCACCGGCACCATAGAGCGTAGGTAATTCCCCCATCGTATCGGCAATCTGAACCGCGACAGCCGGATCCAAAGCCCCCGTTTGCCGGCTGCGCCGACTGATCTTGAATCCGGCTTTCGTTGCCTGGCGCGATACCGTATCAAAACGCTCGGGGTGTCGTGGCGCGATGACCAGTAGCAGGTCTGGGAATGATTTTTGCAGTTTGGCCAGTAATTGCAGCAGTAACGCCTCTTCCCCTTCATGAGTGCTGCCGGCGATGACCACCGGCCGGTTAGGCCCCCAGTCTCGGCGCACAGCCTGCGCCACTTCGTTCAGGCTTGCGGGCAGGTGTATCTCAAATTTCATACTGCCGGTTCGATGAACTTTCAAGGCATCAACACCCAGTGTCAGCAGGCGCTTTTGGTCGGCAACCGACTGGGTTGCGAATACCGATATCGAATCCAGTGCACTGCGAATCAGCGGCAGCACCATCCGGTAACCGCGCGCGGATTTTTCGGACAGCCGGACATTGGCCATAGCGACTTTGATATTTCGTTTGTTGCAGCGATTGATCAGGTTCGGCCAGATTTCGGTTTCCATCAGCACCAGCATTCGTGGCTGAATCTGATCGAGAAAGCGATCGACAGCGAATGGATAGTCATAGGGGATGTAGCGATGACAGACTTTGTCACCGAAGGTTGCGAACACCCGCTCTGCGCCGGTTGGTGTCATCGTCGTGATTAAGACGCGTGGCGTGGGTACTAAGTTCAACATCTGTTGAACCAGTGGGGTTGCGGCGTTGGTTTCACCCACCGATACTGCATGTACCCATATATCGTATGGCCGTGACGGATGACCGCCGCCGCCAAAGCGTTCAGTGAGTCGGAATCGGTACGCTGGACTTCGCGCGATGCGCACCGCCAGACGGACTAGCAGCACAGGCAGTGCCAGCCATAACAGCGAGGTATAGAAAATTCTAGCCACGCGTAGTCAGCTTAGGCAGGATTTGGTGTTGTTTCTTCGGCCAGCCAGTCACGTGGCTTGAGAAAATATCGTGTCAGACTTTCCTCGGGGCTTCCGGGTTGCGGCTTGAAGTCATAACGCCAGGCCACACGGGGCGGCAGGGACATCAGTATCGACTCGGTACGCCCGCCGCTTTGCAGACCAAATAAGGTACCGCGGTCATAGACCAGATTGAACTCGACATAGCGTCCACGGCGGTACAACTGAAAGTCCTTGTGCTCGACCGTAAATGGGGTAGTTACTCGCTCCTGTACGATCGGCAGATAAGCCGGCAGGTAGTGATCGCCGATACTGCAGGTCAGGGCAAAGGCGTTGTCAAAACCACCCTCGTTGTAGTCATCAAAAAAAAGCCCACCCACGCCGCGTTGCTCATCTCGATGTTTCAGATAGAAGTATTCATCAGCCCAGTGCTTGAATCGTTGGTACAGATCCGCACCAAATGGGGCACAGGCTGTTTGGGCCGTGCGATGCCAGTGCAGCGTATCGGCGACGAAGCCGTAGGTCGGGGTCAGGTCAAAGCCCCCACCAAACCACCAAGTCGGTTTGCCAGAGGTTTCGGTGCAGAAAAAACGCACGTTCATATGCGAGGTCGGAACAAAAGGGTTTTGTGGGTGTACCACCAGTGATACCCCCATTGCCTGGAATGGGGTTCCAGCAAGTTCCGGGTGCCGGGTAGATGCCGCGCTGGGCAATGTTTTGCCACGAACATGGGAGAAATTCACTCCGGCCTGTTCGAAGACCTGGCCGTCGCGAAGGACACGGGTCCGGCCACCACCACCGTTTTTCTGGGTCCAGAGGTCTTCATGAAACCGTGCTGTATCACCATCGGCATCAGCCAGCTCACTGCACAGTTGATCCTGCAGATCGGTCAGGTAAGTTTTCACCTCGTCGATGGCGACCGCTTGGGACATGGTGATTAAGCCTCCGGGTATCCCGCGCTGCGAAGGATTCTGTTAGTGGCCGCATCGGTTATCGTACTCGGCCCCAGCGCGACTCCTACGTGCCCGTCAAGAATACAGTCAATCTGGTTGCCAAACTGGGCCAGAACCGCCGGCCCACGGCGCAGCGGCGGTCGGCCGCTACTGTTCGCACTGGTAGAGACTAATGCAGTGCCGCTTTCATGACACAGCTTTTGCACCAGCGGATGCGCACTGACCCGTACCGCCACGGTGTCATGCTGGCCGCGTAGCCAGGTCGGGGTGCCAGGGCGCGCGGGTAACAGCCAGGTATAGGGGCCAGGCCATGAGGCAAGCGGGCCACCAAGAAGTTGTGGATCTGCCATGTCGACGAGACCGCGCAAGCGCAGTGGGTGATCCGCAATAACGATCAGCCCCTGGCGCCACGATCGACGCTTGAGCGCAAGCACTCGACGCACGGCGGCTTGGTTCAAGGGGTCGCAGCCTAAGCCGAAACAGAACTCGGTGGGATAGGCGATCACGCCACCGCTAACGACACAGTGCGCGGCGAGTGACGGATTCTTGGTCAGTTGCTTGTCGATTCCAGTGATGCCTGCAAAGCCTGGTTTTTGTCACGTACGGCTTGGGCGTCAGCCTCGCGTTGCTGAGTCAGGCGCGCTGCCAAGCCTGTATCTGCTGTGGCCATGATCTGTGCCGCGAGGTAAGCGGCGTTTTTCGCCCCGGCCTTGCCAATCGCAACGCACGCCACCGGCACACCTCCAGGCATCTGTACCGTAGACAGGAGTGCATCTTGTCCGTTGAGCGGTCCGCCATCCATGGGGATGCCGATGACCGGTCGTATGGTCAGTGCAGCGACTGCTCCGGCGAGGTGGGCAGCAAGTCCTGCTGCGGCAATGAATACTGCGCAACCGCGCTCATCCGCCTCTTGGACATAGCGGTGGGTATCTGCCGGGGTACGATGGGCCGAGGTGATCCGCACTTCCCAGACAATGCCCAGGGTGTCTAGTGTGTCCAAAGTGTTCTGTACCGTCTTCAGGTCCGAGTCGGAGCCCATCAGTACTGCGACGAAAGGTGTAGTCATATGATTGTGTTTTCAGGTTGAGTGGGTATCGTGTCGTTTGAGGGCGCGCCAGCCGATATCCGGCCGCCACGCGGCACCACGCCAGTTGATGGTGTTGACCGTTTGGTAGGCCAGATCCTGCGCCTCGCGGACGGTTTTTCCCAGGGCGGTGACGCAAAGCACGCGACCACCATCGGTGACAATGTGACCCTCATCCTGGCGAGTCCCTGCATGGAAAACCTTGATGTTATCCGACTGGGCTTGTTTAAGCCCGCTGATCTGGTCACCGCGCGCGTAATCGCCTGGATAACCTTCGGCTACCATCACCACCCCGAGAGCAAAACGCGGATCCCATACGGCATGATAGTTGTCCAGTTTCCCCGCCAGGGCGGCTTCGCACAGTTCGACCAGATCCGAGCGTAAGCGCATCAGGATAGGCTGGGTTTCAGGATCGCCGAAACGGCAGTTGTACTCCAGCACTCGGGGGTTCCCCGATGCGTCGATCATCAGCCCGGCGTAGAGGAATCCCGTGTACGGTATATTCTCATCGGCAAGACCTTTTACCGTAGGGTGAATCACATCATCCATGATGCGCTGGTGCAGCGCCGCGGTGACACGAGGTGCGGGTGAGTAGGCGCCCATTCCTCCCGTGTTCGGTCCACGGTCTCCCATCTCGCGCGCCTTGTGGTCCTGTGATGTTGCCAGCGGCAGTACCTGTGTGCCGGCGGTGACACAGATAAAGCTCACCTCTTCCCCTTCAAGGAACTCTTCGATCACTAACCGTTGGCCTGCGACCCCGAAGCGTTGGCGCACCAGGATCTCATCGACCGCCTCCAGCGCTTGCGCCCGGTCATGGGCCACGATAACGCCTTTTCCGGCAGCGAGGCCATCAGCCTTAATCACCATCGGCACCGGGTGTGTCCGAATCCAGTCACGGGCGAGCTGCGGGTCCGTAAAAGAGCGCCAGTCAGCCGTTGGGATTTTGTGGCGCTCAAGAAAGGCTTTGGTGAAACTTTTCGATCCCTCCAGTTGTGCCGGGCCGCTACGTGGACCAAAGCAGGCGAGGCCAGCATCACTGAAACGATCGACAATGCCATTCACCAGCGGCACCTCGGGCCCAATAATGGTCAGGTCGATCTGTCGTTTCTGTGCAGCGCCAAGCAGAGCGTCGATATCATCAGCCGCAACGGCTAGGTTTTCGACACCCGCTTCGCCATCAGTTCCGGCGTTGCCTGGGGCGACGTACACGACATCAACCCGCGGTGATGAGGCAAGCTTCCAGGCCAGCGCATGTTCCCGACCACCACCACCGACTACCAGAATTTTCATCTTCAGTGCCGGAAATGGCGCATGCCGGTGAAGACCATCGCCATCCGGTGTTCATTGGCTGCGCCGATCACTTCCTCATCCCGCTGCGAACCGCCTGGCTGAATCACCGCACGGATGCCTGCCTGCGCTGCGGCATCGATACCATCGCGGAATGGAAAAAATGCGTCTGAGGCCATAACTGATCCAGCGACTTCGAGGTTTTCATCGGCGGCCTTGATTCCGGCTATCCGCGCCGAGTAGACCCGGCTCATCTGCCCGGCTCCCACGCCAATGGTGCGCTGGTCAGCGGCATAGACAATCGCATTGGACTTGACGAACTTGGCAACCGTCCAGGCAAACAGCAGGTCGCGGGTTTCTTGTGCACTGGGTTCACGTTCTGAGACGACCTTGAGATCAGATGCCGTGACCCGGCCCAGATCCTGCTGCTGTACCAGAAGTCCACCACCCACCCGCTTGAAATTCTGCTGTGCGAAAGCATCGGCATCGATGGCTTGAACCTGCATTACCCGTACGTTGGGTTTTGTCGACAGAGCGGCCAGTGCTTCACCCGTAAAAGTTGATGCGATAATGACTTCGACAAACTGGCGCTCGAGAATCAGCGCTGCGGTGGCGCCATCCAGTTCCTGATTAAAGGCGATGATGCCACCGAAGGCTGAAGTGGGGTCGGTGTCATAGGCCGCCTGATAAGCATCCATGCCCGTTGCGGCCACAGCGACGCCACAGGGGTTGGCGTGCTTCACGATCACGCAGGCCGTTTCGGCAAAAGCACTGACGCATTCCAGCGCTGCGTCTGCATCTGCGACGTTGTTGAACGAAAGCGACTTGCCTTGCAGCAACTCAGCTGATGCCAGCGTGCCAGGCGGCGGCTGATGCTCCTGATAGAACGCGGCCGATTGGTGTGGGTTTTCACCATAGCGCATGATCTCGCGGCGAGTGAACTGCAGGTTGAGTGTTGCCGGGAAGCTGTGCCCTTCATCCTTTGTCAGGTAGTTGGAGATCATGCCGTCATACTGAGCCGTGTGACTGAAGGCTCGCGCTGCCAAGCGTTCGCGAGTAGAGCGTGAAACGCCTCCGGTATCTTCGATCTCTGTCGCGACGGTGGCGTAATCAGTGTTGTCTACGATAACGGTGATCGCCGCCTGGTTTTTGGCTGCGGCGCGCAACATGGTCGGGCCGCCAATGTCGATATTCTCAATGGCCTCGGCCCGAGTACAATCTGCTCGGGCAATGGTTTGCGCAAAGGGGTAGAGGTTTACGGCGACCAGATCAATGGGTCCGATATCATGGGCGGCCATCTCATCATCATCGATGCCACGACGGCCCAGCAGGCCACCGTGGATGCGCGGGTGCAGCGTCTTTAGCCGCCCGCCCATCATCTCCGGAAAACCCGTGTAGTCCGATACTTCTACGACCTCCAGGCCGTTGTCCCGGAGCAACTGGGCGGTGCCGCCGGTAGAGAGTATCTCGATACCAAGCGCCGCGAGCCGACCAGCGAATTCGGCGGCACCGGTTTTGTCAGATAGGCTGATCAGTGCCCGTTGTATGGGTATGCGGTCGTTCTCGCTCATGGTGTTTACTCATCATCGCAGTTAAAAAATGTTCCAACCGGCCTGGCTGGACGTGTGCCGCACCTGCCCAGGCCTTGTTTCAGCTCAGCCCATACTGGGTGAGTTTTTTTCGTAGCGTATTGCGGTTAATACCCAGCATGCGGGCCGCCCGGGACTGGTTGCCCCCGGCCTGGTGCATCACAGCTTGCAGCAGGGGTTTTTCGATCTCGCCAA
The DNA here is from genome assembly GCA_030754035.1 of Arenicellales bacterium. Taxonomy (GTDB): domain Bacteria; phylum Pseudomonadota; class Gammaproteobacteria; order Arenicellales; family UBA868; genus UBA12578. Next base: position 20,278 of record JASMBC010000012.1, read on the forward strand.
TAACCAGTGGGTACAGGTTTTGCGCTTCTGTTCCTTCTAGGTCAGCGAAATAGGCCGCCAGTGACTGGCGTACACACTCACCTAGGGGCTGGGTTCGGACAGGTTTCATGTTTCGCGACAGGGATCGCGTGAGGTTAAGTTATCAAAAAAAGCGGTAACCAGCGCCTGTTGGGCGCTCGGACTTGAGGCACGGTTAAACAACCGGCCAAAAGGGTTATGTGGACTAAGCCGTGCAGCGTACCACTGGAAGTGCTTGCGGGCGATCCGCACTCCGTAGTCACAGCCGTAGAAACTGTACAGCGCGTCCAGGTGGCCACGCAGCGTATCGTATTTTTCCGCCAGTGGCGGATCACCTGGATCCTGGTTTCGATCCAGAAAACTACTGATACGCCCCAGCAGCCAGGGTTGTCCCTGAGCCGCCCGACCGACCATGACTGCATCGGCCCCTGTGGCTTGCAGGACCCGCCGGGCATGCTCAGGGGTATCGATATCACCGTTGGCGATCACCGGGATCGATACTGCCGCCTTGACCTCGGTGATGGTGTCATAGTCGATGGGGCCATGGTATTTGCATTGCCGGCTGCGGCCATGAACGGTCAGTGCCCGAATACCGGCTTGCTCGGCAATACAGGCGATTACCGGGGCATTTCGCGAGACCCTATCCCAGCCAGTTCGCATCTTCAAAGTGACTGGCACATCAACAGATTGAACCACCGCTTCCAGGATCCGTGCCACCAGTGGTTCGTCCCGCATAAGCGCTGAGCCCACCAGTCGCTTGCAGACTTTCTTTGTGGGGCAGCCCATGTTGATATCGATAATCTGGGCACCACGGGCGACATTTTCCCGCGCTGCGCTAGCCATTTGTCGCGGATCTGCGCCAAGTAACTGCACGCTGATGGGCCCGGTCTCACCATCGTGTGTGGTGCGCCGGCGGGATTTTTCGGATTGGCGCAGATCGGGAGCCGAGGTCACCATTTCACTAACCGCGAGTGCGGCGCCGTAACGCCGTGCCAGTGTGCGATAGGGTTGATCGCTAACCCCGGCCATGGGGGCGGCCAGCACCCTTCCGGCTAGTGTCAGATGGCCAATGGTGAGGCTGGCCGAGGGTTGGTTGTCGATAGTGGGATCAGGCATGTCAGGAGCGCACCACGCGCGCGCTAAAACCACTTGCTGCGGGGTCCGGTTGGGCCAGTATCAGTGTGACAACGGCGCTGCGGTCGCCGCCAATGCGCACGGATTCATCAACGACGTTAAATTCACGTGGCAAATAACTTCGCCGGCCCAGCACCTTTCCGGATCGGCCATTCAGCGTGAGTTCAAGTGCAGGATAGCCTTGTGCACTATGGCTCCGGTTCTGCAGGTAGACGCGTACAATCAGAGCCTTTGGTAGGTGTCGATGCAGGTCTATGCTGGTATGAGTTACCACGATGGTCGGGCCCGTTAGGGGCTGGGGTAGTTCACAATCGGTATAGCGGCACAAGGCGTTAAGGGCTGGCCGGGCTGAGGCAACACTGGCGATTTCTTCTAGCAGGCCAAAGCGTACCTGGGTGAAGAGCGCCAGGCACGCAATGAATATACCAGCCAATGGCCAGGCCCACCCGGATCCCTCAGCGGGCGTACTTGCCTGGCGTGGGGGCGCAGTCAGCGCCTCCGTGGGGTTCGTAGCATTGAGTCTGGGCTCACTGCGTCCGCCCAACATAACATCGAAGTTCTCCCAAACCAGCGGTTCTGATGCGGCGCCCGGTGCCGGTTGCGCCTCGTCCCCTTCTCGACCCACGCCTGCCTGCGTCACGCGTTGGGGCTTAAAGGGTCGCAAATCAGGAGTCGGCGCCACGGTCGAACGTGCAACCGTATCAATCGGTTGAGCAAGCTGCACTGGATTAGCGACCTGATCGATGAGATTCCAGGCAGCATTGAAGACTTTGCCACAATCGCTGCAGGCCAGTAGCCCAGAGTCTGATTGCAACTGCTTTGCGGTAACGGCGAGCACCGTGTCGCAGTAACTGCAACGGGTTTGCAATGAGTGTGCGGCAGTGGTCATCGGTCGGTTTCAGCCAGCGCTACGTTGTCCCTGCAGCGCGACCCAGTCATCGCGCTGCAAGAGTCTGAAATTGTACTGTGCAAATGCCTGCTGCACCCGATCGGCCTGCGCTGGTAGCACCCCGCTGAGAATCAAAGTACCGCCCGGGGACAGATGCCGATCGAGTGTCGGTGCCAGGGAAATAAGTGTGCCTGCAAGGATGTTGGCAAGCACTATGTCGTAGCCTAAGTTGTGAGATAGCTGGTCCACCGACATGGCTGACAGGCCATGATTGACTCTGTTGCGTTTGGCGTTTTCCTGGGTAGCGGTTAGGGCTCGTGGGTCAAGGTCTACCGCAGTCGCCTGTGTGGCCCCCATGCGCAAGGCCGCTACCGCAAGGATACCTGAGCCACAGCCCCAATCCAGTACCGAGCAGCCCTTAAGTGTTAATTCTTCGAGCAAGGTCAGGCACAGTTGCGTGGTCGGATGGGTGCCGGTTCCGAAAGCAAGTCCTGGGGCAATAACGAGATTCAAAGCGTTGGTATCGGGAGCAGTCTGCCAAGGCGGGCAAACCCACAACTGGTCGCTGATTTTGATGGGCTGAAACTGGGTTCGGCCGCACAGTTCCCAGTCCTGGTCGGCAAGTTGATCGACTTGTACTGTGATTTGTTCGCCAATAATCCCAGTGAGCATCGTAGTGCAGGCGCCGACATCCATGCTTGGGTCGAATACTCCGGTTACTGTCTGCAAAGCCCAGCGGGGATCACCGGGTTCGGCTACATCGAACTGCGGCGAGTCGCCAGCGTCTGTTCGGCTCACCGCGATAGCTCCAAATACCTCGAGAGCCTCGTCTACACAGTCCGCCACATCACAGGCCACCGTGACAGAGATTTGCAGCCAGTATGCTGCAGTTGGTCCTGCTGCGTTTGCGACGGAACGGCTGCTCAACTGGATAACTGGCGTTCCAGGTAATGAATATCCAGCGCCTGTTGCCGGAAGGCAGCATCGTTTACCAGCCGTCGCTGCAGGGTGATATTGGTATCAATACCGTCGACAACCATTTCTCGCAGCGCCCCACTCATGCGCACAAGAGCCTGTTCACGTGTTTCGCCATAGGCAATAACCTTGGCAATCAGCGAGTCGTAGTAGGGCGGCACCCGGTAGTTATTGAAGATGTGCGAGTCGACCCGGATACCGGGTCCACCGGGCTGATGGTACTGGGTGATACGCCCCGGTGAGGGCATGAAGGTATCCGGATTTTCCGCGTTGATCCGGCATTCCACGGCGTGACCCCGTAGATGAATATCGTCCTGACTCACGCTGAGAGGTTCGCCGGCTGCGATCTGAATCTGTTCGCGCACGATATCAATACCGGAAATAGCCTCGGTCACCGGGTGTTCGACCTGCAAACGGGTATTCATTTCAATAAAGAAGAACTCATTGTGCTCGAACAAAAACTCGAAGGTGCCGGCACCGCGGTAACCGATAAGGCGGCAGGCATTGGCGCACAACTCCCCCATCTTGTGGCGCATGTCGTCAGTAATTCCCAGCGCTGGGGCTTCCTCCAGCACCTTCTGGTGACGGCGCTGCATCGAGCAGTCACGGTCTCCAAGGATGACCACATTGCCTTGGGTGTCGGCGAGGACCTGAAACTCGACGTGCCGCGGTTTCTCCAGATAGCGTTCCATGTAAACAGTGTCGTTAGCGAACGCCGCCTGGGCTTCGCTGCGTGTCAGTTGCCAGGCGTTCAGCAATGCGGCCTCGGTATGGACGACTCGCATACCTTTGCCACCACCCCCGGCAGTAGCCTTGATGATGATTGGGTAGCCAATCCCAGCGGCGATGCGCATGATTGCGTCGGCATCGTCCGGCAGGGGTCCATCGGAGCCGGGTACACAGGGCACCCCGGCCTCGCGCATCATTTTGATCGCCGAGATTTTATCCCCCATCAGGCGGATAGTTTCGGGTGCCGGCCCGACGAAAATAAAGCCGCTTTCTTCTACGTGCTTTGCAAAATCAGCATTTTCAGCCAGAAAACCATAACCCGGATGGATAGCACTGGCATCGGTCACTTCAGCCGCTGCGATCACGGCCGGGATGTTGAGGTAGCTAGCCGCTGCAGGGGCCGGCCCGATGCAAACCGACTCCTTGGCGAGACGGACATACTTGGTATCGGCGTCGGCTTCAGAATGCAGCGCCACGGTTTGGATGCCGAGTTCTCCGCAGGCCCGCAGAATCCGCAGTGCGACCTCGCCGCGGTTCGCGATCACCAATTTGTCAATCATGGGCGTTTGCTCAGGCGCTGTCTTCGTCAATAACAAACAGGGCTTCGCCGTATTCGATCGGATCGCCGCTATGTTTGAGTATCTTGCGGACTACGCCACTGACTTCGGCTTCCACGTGATTGAATATCTTCATCGCTTCTATCATGCACAGCGTATCGCCCACGTTGACGCTGCTCCCAATTTCGACGTAGGGCTTGGATTCAGGATTGGGAGAGGCGTAGAAGGTGCCGACCATAGGTGAGAACACGGCCCCCGCTTCGTCGGATGTTTTGGCCGGCTCTGTAATGGTTACCCCGGTTTCATCCGGGATGTAAACCGGTGGAACAGCCGGCAACGGGGCGGGTGTCGCGAAGACTCCTGGCCCGGCCGAACTGGTATAGGGCGTGCTTCCACGGCTGAGTCGGATCGATTCTTCACCTTCGCTGATCTCGATCTCATTGAGTTGAGATTCTTCGAGCATCTCAATCAGTTTCTTTATCTTGCGTATATCCATGGATTGCGTCTCAGGCCGTTGTTCCAGCGAAACCCAGCTGATTCAGTGCCGCATCAATGGCGACCTCGTAGCCGCGCGGACCGAAGCCACAGATCACAGCCTGGGCCAGGTCGGAGAAAAAGGATTGGCGCCGGAACGCTTCGCGGGCATGTGGGTTGGACAGGTGGACTTCGATAAAAGGCAGGCTGACCGCAGCCAGCGCGTCGCGCAGAGCAACGCTGGTGTGGGTAAAAGCTGCAGGGTTGATCACGATAAAGCCCACGCCATCACCGGGGGCACGCTGCACCCGCTCCACAAGCTCACTCTCGGCGTTGGACTGCATGGCCTTAAGCGTGGCACCGCGTGAGGAGCACAGTGAATCGGCCTGCTCGTTAATATCGGCCAGGGTCTGACGTCCGTAAATGCCTGGTTCTCGCTCACCGAGCAAATTAAGGTTCGGTCCGTGTAACAGCAGGATATCGGGCATCAGTCAGTACTCTCCCAGGTAGATGAGTATTCTCACCATTTTTTCATTTTATGTCCAGATTGAATCATTTATCAGCGATTTCGATGAAATTTGCCTATTTTTCGGCGAAAATAATAACTCGACTATGAGCCGGATAGTGATGACTCAAAGCAGGTCAGCAAGCCATCGATCGAGGTCATTTGCTGTCAGTTCGCCTGTCTTATGGTGCTGCAAGCGCCCCTTGCTGTCGAACAGCAGTGTAAAGGGTAGGTTACCCGGGCTGCCATAACGCGCCATCAGGGCAAGGCCTTCGGTCTTGGCGATCAGCGAGGTGTAATCCAGGCCCATCTCGTTCTCAAACCGACGTACCGCTTCAATGTCATCGACTGCGATCCCCACTACCGCCAGCACCGGGGCGTGCAGTGCATGGGCACCGATCAGCAGCGGTATCTCGGTACGGCAGGGCGCGCACCACGTGGCCCAGAAGTTGATGAGCACAACGCGGTTGGCCAGCTGTTCTGACGAGAAAACCTGGCCATCACTTCTCGGCAGTGAAAAGGCCACGAGTTGAGCGCCCACCGGTGTGGGCGAGCGATTGCCAAGCCAATGCGAAGCGAAAAGCCCGATTGCAAGCGCCAAGACTCCGCCAAGACCCCAGGCCATGATGGTAACCCGGGGCTTCATCGCAAGATTTAGAGCGTCTTTAGCAATGCAACAAACGCCTGGGGACCTGTATAGCCGTAGAGTCGCTGGGCGGTATTTTCGTCGCCGTTGGCATTAAAGAACAGCATGGCCGGTGGCCCAAAGACGCCGTAACGCTTCTTTATGGCACTGGTTTTCGGGTCATCGGGGTCTGTGACGTCTACCTGCAGCAGACGGTAGCCAGCAAGTGCTGCGGCCACGCCCGGATCGCGAAATGTGGACTCTTCCATTCGTATGCAATCGGTACACCAGTCGGCATAAAAGTCCAGCAGCACTTTGTGCCCTGAGGCGTTGGCTGACTTTAGGGCATTGCCCAGTGTCGACAAGGAATCGACCTGGGTGAAATGCGCAGTGGTTATCGTGGTCTCGGATTGCAATAGGCCCCGGCTCCCGAGTGATTCCAGCGATACGGGCGCGAGGATATTTCGATTGCCGCTAAAGCCGCCGATCATTGCCAGTACGCCCCAGACCAGCAGAACCGTTCCCATTCCTTTAAAAAGTATCTGCCAGCCCGACGCCTGTTGCGGTAGCGCACGGGTCGCGCCCAGGTAAACCGCAGTGATAATGAACAGCGCCGCCCACAGTAGCAGCACGGGCACGTCTGGCACGGCGCCCAGTAGATAGATCGCGACCCCGAGCAGCATGACACCGAATATTTGCTTAACTCGTTCCATCCACAGACCATTGCGGGGAATGAGATAGCTGGCACCGGCACCGGCCGCAATAAGGATTACACCCATACCCAAGGCGAGTGCCGCCATCAGCGCGGCGCCCAGCCAGGGGTCACCGTGCAAGATAGCGATGCTCAATACCGAGATCAGCAACGGTGACACGCAGGCCCCAACAATCAGGGCGGAGAGCGCGCCAAGCACAAAGATCATGCTGGCCGAGCCACCCAGGCGTTGGCTGCTGGCACTTAGCCGCGACTGCAGCGCCGAGGGCAGTTGGACGTTATACAGACCGAACATCGACAAAGCCATGAGCGCGAGGATCAGGGCGATCGTACCAATTGCCCAGATATTCTGAAAATAGGCCTGTAACTGGTCTCCTGTCGCTCCGGCCACCGCACCGATGGCTGCGTAGGTTACCGTCGTGCCAAGCACGTAAACCACCGATAGTGTGGCACCGCGTAACCGCCCGCCACCGGATTGACCAACCACACTGCCCAGAAGGATCGGAATCAGCGGCAGGACGCATGGGGTAAAACTGAGCAGCAGTCCGGTGCCAAAGGCCACCCCCAGGTAGCCGGCGAGTGCGCTGCCCGATATCGTATCGTCTGCGCTTTCGGGTACGGGTGCTGCGGTGGGTGTGGCTGCGACAGCGTCGCTGATAAGTTGTCCTAAGGCAATGGTGAAAGACTTACTCACCGGCGGGTAACAGATGCCTTTTTCCGCGCAACCCTGGTAACTGGCATCCACGCGCATTTCTTTGCTCCCAGCACCGCGTGCCAATGCCAGGTCTACCGCGAAATCAGCCGAATATATTGCCACATCCCCAAAGTAGGGGTCATGTTTGGTCTTCCCGCCGGGCAAGTTGTAATCTGCAAGTGCCGGGTTGCCAACGCTTAGAAAACTGAGCTTGTCCTGATACAGGTAATAGCCTGGCGCGATGGTGAAATGCGCGCTCAGAGTCTGCGGGCCATTGGCCTTGATATCCAGGTGAAAGGCCTCATCGACGTCGAGGAATTCAGGCTCGTTCGTGGCAACACCCAGTAACTGGCGCAGGTCAGTGACACTGTTAACATGGGTGGACGCCAGCGGCTGCTGCGCCGTGCCTGACGGTGTCAACAGGTTCAATGCCAGGGTGTGAGTCATGGGTGGGTAGCACACCCCAACCGGCTCATTACAGCCCTGACCGCGGGCAGTGAGATTCACCTGCCCCGTATCTTCAGCGGTACGCTCCAATTCCAGCATGATCCGTGCGCTACCCTCAAGAATCTCGACATCGCCGAAAAACTCATCGCGCTTAATCTTGGTTGGTGGAAAAATAATCTCGCCAAGTGCGACACCCTGTGGATCACTTTCGAAATGGAACTTATCCGCGTACATGTAATATCCCGGCGCGATCTGCCAGGTCACAGCGATCTGATCGGCAGAGACGACCTTTGCTGAAAAGGCAAATGCGCGCTCGGGTTCGAGCAACTCCTCGGATTCCTGAGCCGGTACATACGCTGTTAGTGCAACCAGCAAAAAGCCAAAGAGCATTTGGCCAAGCCCATAGCGACGCCCTTCGCAAAACCGAAGGTCTGAGCAGGCGTCCTGGCCCGGTGCTTTCCAGGCGGGTAGCAGCTGGCGCCTGGAAAGGGTCTTTTGGCGGCTAAAAAATGTGGAATTCATGTTGGCTTATAGAGCTTGGCTCGCGGCTCGGACTTGGAATAGGAATGGCATCATACGCAGTAATTCTCGCATGCCCGGATGCATCAAATGGCTTGAGCCAGCATTTTCTAATGTTGGCCAGACTGACGTAGAATCTGTATGCCGGGCCGTTGTCCAGAAATTAAGTCGCCATTTCTGGCTATTTTAGTCGATAGCCTTAACCTTAAAATCCGTGTGATGCCGCTACTCGTTCTCGCATTTTTGTTGATTCCGCTGCTTGAAATCTATCTCCTGATAGAGATAGGGGGCCTGATTGGCGCCTACTGGACAGTAGCAGCAGTTGTGGGCACGGCACTGGCCGGTGCAGCCCTGGTGCGCCGCCAGGGGATGGCCGCATTACATCGCTTTCGGGTCGCCATGGGTCAGGGCGAGTTACCCGCCCTGACCATCATGGAGGGCCTGGTACTGCTGGTTGCCGGCGCACTGTTGCTGACCCCGGGGTTTTTCACCGATGCCTTGGGTTTTGCCTGTCTGACGCCGCCACTGCGTCGGCGTTTCATACAGGGCTGGCTGGCTACCCGGTTGGCACCTGGAGTACAAAACCCCAGTGCTGGTGGCACCCGTGGGGACCCCGTTGAGGGGGAATTTCGGCGCCTGGACGACTGATTTGCCACCAGGCCCTTGACTCTGGCTGAATAATCCCTATTATTAGCACTCAGACGAGTTGAGTGCCAACATTCGTTGGACTCAAATTTCCCCTCCATTACTCAATACTTTAGGAGATTAACTAGATGAATATTCGACCACTGCACGATCGTATTGTGGTGCGACGCCTCGACGAGGAACGGACCAGCGCCGGCGGAATCGTCATCCCAGATAGCGCAACTGAGAAGCCGATGACCGGCGAAGTGCTGGCAGTGGGCAATGGCAAGCGTCAGGACAACGGTGAGCGACTGATCCCGGATGTGAAGGCCGGTGACACGGTACTGTTTGGCAAGTATTCGGGCACTGAAGTCAAGGTTGAAGGCGAAGAGGTGCTGGTGATGCGCGAAGACGACATCATGGGCGTCATCGAGGGCTGAGGTGTTTCTCACCTGAGTCGATCAAATACTCATTGATTTTTAAAGGAACAAGATAATGTCAGCTAAAGAAGTGAAATTCGGTGAATCCGCCCGGGCCGCCAAGATGCGCGGCGTGAACATTCTGGCGGATGCTGTAAAAGTGACGTTGGGCCCCAAGGGTCGCAACGTGGTGCTCGATAAATCTTTTGGTGCACCGACCGTGACCAAAGATGGTGTTTCGGTTGCCAAGGAAATTGAACTGAAAGATAAGTTCGAGAATATGGGTGCGCAGATGCTCAAGGAAGTGGCTTCCAAGACTTCTGACGTGGCTGGTGATGGCACCACGACCGCAACCGTACTGGCCCAGGCCATGCTGCGTGAGGGTTTGAAGTCGGTAGCCGCCGGCATGAACCCGATGGACCTCAAGCGTGGCATCGACAAGGCAGTAATTGCCGCGGTCGAACAACTTGTCGAGGTTTCCAAGCCTTGCGCCGGTTACGAGGAAATCGCCCAAGTAGGTACGGTTTCTGCTAATGCGGACGAATCCGTCGGCGGCATTATTGCCGAAGCGATGGAAAAGGTCGGCAAAGAAGGCGTCATCACAGTGGAAGAAGGCAAGAGCCTTGACAACGAGCTGGAAGTGGTTGAGGGCATGCAGTTTGACCGTGGTTATCTCTCGCCCTACTTCATCAACGACCAGGATACTATGCAAGCTGATCTGGAAAATCCGCTGATCCTGATTCACGACAAGAAAATCTCTAACATCCGCGAGATGCTGCCGGTGCTGGAAGCGACCGCCAAGGCCAGTCGGCCTTTGCTGGTCATCGCCGAGGATATCGAAGGCGAAGCCCTGGCAACATTGGTGGTCAACAACATCCGCGGCATCGTCAAGGTCTGCGCTGTGAAGGCACCAGGCTTTGGTGATCGACGTAAAGCGATGCTGCAGGATATTGCGGTTCTGACCGGTGGCCAGGTGATTTCTGAGGAAGTCGGCATGAGTCTTGAAGCGGCAACGCTTGAAGAATTGGGTTCGGCCAAGCGTGTTCAGATCAGCAAGGAAAACACCACCGTCATCGATGGCGCAGGCTCTGCTAGCGATATCGAAGCGCGCGTCAATCAGGTTCGTGTCCAGATCGAGGAAGCGACCTCAGATTACGACAAGGAGAAGATGCAAGAGCGTGTCGCTAAGCTGGCCGGCGGTGTCGCCGTGATCAAGGTGGGCGCGTCAACTGAAGTCGAGATGAAAGAGAAAAAGGCCCGCGTTGAAGATGCACTGCACGCGACCCGCGCAGCCGTGGAGGAAGGTGTTGTTCCTGGTGGCGGCGTGGCTCTGGTGCGATGTGTGGATGCGATTGGCAGCGTCAAGGGAGCCAATTCGGACCAGGACATGGGCGTGAAAATTGTCCAAAAGGCAATTGAAGAGCCGCTGCGTCAGATCGTGGCCAACGCTGGTGAGGAAGGATCTGTTGTGTTGAATCAGGTCTGCTCCAAGGACGGTAACTATGGTTATAACGCCGGCACGGGTGAGTATGGCGACATGATCGCCATGGGTATCCTGGATCCGACCAAGGTAACCCGCGTTGCGCTGCAGCACGCTGCATCGATTGCCAGTCTGATGATCACCACCGAGGCGATGGTTGCGGAACTGGCGGAAGATAAGCCGGCGATGCCGATGCCGGGCGGTGACATGGGCGGCATGGGTGGCATGGGTGGCATGATGTAAGCCTGCCTGGCTCACCTGTGAGCAGTATCAAAGCCCCGCCCATCGGCGGGGCTTTTTTTTGGCGATCAATTCATACTGTCTGGGCCCAAAGGACATGAAGCGTATAAAATGAACGCTAATGAATGGATGATCTGCAAAGATAGCTTGCAACAGGACGTGATATGAGAAAAAGGCAACTTTTCCCGGTGACAGTTTCTGGTCGCGGTCAGCGATTGAGATTGCTGCAAATTGTCGTGCTTGTTGTGGGATACCTCGCGGGAATACCGGCAAGCCTCGCGCTGGACCCGGTTGTTGGTGCAACCTTGTGGTCACCGCAGCCCACCGTATCGGAGTTACGTACGGGACTCGCGGTGACTTATGACTAT
>JASMBC010000013.1 GCA_030754035.1 Arenicellales bacterium
CCCGGCGCGGGCCGGGTGCCGGCCAACAGCATGGGATAGTCGAGATGTATTGCCCCGGGCACATGCAACTCGGCGTAGGTCTCGGCTTTAGCGAGGTCCACCACGCACAAGTCGGGGCGGGGTAGCGCAGCTTCCAACTCGGCCGGTTCGATCAGGATAGGCGTTTCACTCATACTGCACCAATATGGGGCTTGCCGGGCAAATGCGAGCCAGGCAAGGGGAAGGGGCATTGTCCTTATCTGGGGCGTCATTGCAACTGCATCCTCGGTGTGTGAATGGAGCCGTGCTGACCTGGTTGAAAGCCGCCCAGGCAGGCCTGGACTAGCACCGTCGGTAGGCGGGCGTAGCGCCGTGGCTCAGTGTTTGCTTTGCGGTGGTGGCGTGCTCTGCAATAATCGCTTGCTACGCCCGCGTGCTACAGAGTGTTGGAGCCTGCGCTTGCTCCTACTTTGCCCCGGCATTGTTCAACCGACCGATTAGGAGCGTGTTATGAAGCTCGTCACTGCGATTATCAAACCCTTCAAACTCGATGATGTGCGTGATGCACTTGCCGAGGTAGGGATCAAGGGTATGACCGTTACCGAGGTCAAGGGCTTCGGTCGCCAGAAAGGGCATACCGAACTGTACCGCGGCGCCGAGTACGTAGTGGACTTCGTACCCAAGGTCAAGCTCGAAGTGGCGGTAGATTCGGCGATCCTGGATCAGGTGATCGAGGCCATTGTTGATGCGGCCCGCACCGACAAGATCGGCGACGGCAAGATCTTTGTTTACGACGTGGAGCGTATCCTGCGGATTCGTACCGGAGAAACTGACCAGGATGCTCTCTGAAATCCCGTGCATTAGGCGCACGCTGCCCGCCGCGCTATTGGCGGTACTGACACCGGCGACGGCCTTTGCCAGCGCCGACAGTGGTGATACTGCCTGGCTGCTCACCGCCACTGCACTGGTGCTGTTTATGACCATCCCCGGGCTTGCGCTCTTCTACGCGGGCCTGGTGCGCACCCGTAACGTACTGTCGGTGTTGATGCAGTGCTTCGTGCTGGTTTGCTCGGTCACCGTGCTGTGGGTGGTGCTGGGTTACAGCCTGGCCTTCGGCGAGGGCGGCATGGGCGGGGCGCTCGGTATGTTGTTGACTGCGGTGTTCGTCTCCGTTGGTCTCGGTGGCGCGGGCTATGCCGAAGGCGTGACCATGGGCGGCCAGTTCCTGGTGCAGGCGCTAGCGGTTATTGCGACCGTTATCTGGAGTGCGCTGGTAAGTTACGTTGCGCTGAAGATCGCGGGCGCGGTGGCGCCGTTGCGGGTGGGTGTGGACGAGGAGATCGAAGGACTCGACCTCGTCAACCACGAGGAGCGTGGCTACAACCTGTAGTGTGACCTGTCTCTCAGACGGTTTGAGAGATATAACGACGTTAAGACAACTGGTTTCTTCCGAATAAAGCAGGTCTTTTCCTTGTCTGCACGAACCGAATTCTACGAGCGCACCCAGGCGAAGTTGCAGCAGATCGAAGCGCAGAGCGGTTTCGATACCATGGCCTTCGGCCAGTCCGGTAAAGTGATCCTGGACTGGCACTGAGCGGGCTCAGTTTCTGCACTCGTTAGTCGGCCAAGACAAGCAGCCGACCTATTGGAGGCGGGACAACATCAACTGCAGGTTCTAGTTGGCAGGACTTTGTTCGCCCGGCGTTTGTATTAGGTGCACGTCGCGCTGGGGAAAGGGGATCGAGATGCCGGCAGCGTCCAGCCACAGCTTGGCCTTCTTGTTGAGCTCGAATTTGAGCGCCCAGAAATCGGTGCGATTTGCCCAGCAGCGCAGGGTCAGGTCCACTGCCGAATCTCCCAGGCCCGTCACCAGCACCTGCGGCTCGGGGTCGGTCAGCACGCGGGTATCTTCCTTGAGGTGTTTGAGCAGTAGGGCCAGCGCTTTTTCAACATCGTCCTCGTAGGCGATGCCCACCGGGATATCCATGCGCCGGGTCGGCAGACGGCTGTAATTAAGGATGGACGTGTTCCAAAGCGAGGCGTTCGGCACCGAACGGTAGAGGCCGTCGTAGGTAGTCATGTCGGTGGTGAAAAGCCCGATTTGATCGACCGTGCCGGCAATGCCGCCGGCGTCTATGTAGTCGCCTACCTTGAAGGGCCGCAGCAGCAGCAGCATGATGCCGGCGGCGATGTTCTGCAGCGTGCCCTGCAGGGCCAAGCCGATGGCGAGACCCGCTGCACCAAGCACGGCGATGATCGAGGTGGTCTGTACCCCCAGGCGGGCCAGCACTGCCACCAGCGTGATGGCGATGATGGTATAGCGCGCCAGCGACGAGAGAAAGGGCTTTAGGGTCGCATCCACGCGCGGCAGGCGGCCCAATGCACGCAGAATGAGATTTTGCACGCGGCCTGCCAGCCACCAGCCGAGGGCCAGTATGGCCAGCGCCGCGGTGAACTCCAGGCCGTAGCTGATGCCGGCGTCGATCAGGGCCTGGACCTGGGGTGATATCGCAGTATCCATGGGGCCATTCTAGCGTGTTAAGCCACGGCCGTTGTAGCGGCAGGGCCGGACAGTCACCGGTTTGCGGGAGCGGTGCTTATCAGCGATATACTGGTGGTTCACAACAACACTAAAAAGGGGAATATCGGTGAGTTACGCACGAATCAATACGGTCGAGTACAACTCCGAGGCGGATGCCGACGCGGCAGCGGCAGATTACGCCGAAAAAGCACCAGGCGAATTTACCGAGGCGCAGGTACTGCTCAGCGTTCGTACCGGCCCAACGACTGGAATGGCGGTTTCGGTCTACCCAGATAAAGCCGCTTTCGAGCGCTCCGCACCGGTACGTGAAGCGCGCCTGGCGAGAATGAAAGACCGGGTCAAGAGCGTGCAGATGCAGGAGGGCGAAGTCACCCTGGCACACGCCCGCTAGCGGTTGCTGGCGACATCTGGCCTGCTGCTTATCACCCAGATAATCGCAAACTCTACTCAGAGTAAAGGGACGACTTCCCTGGCGAACTTCTCCATCTGTTTCATCGCAAAAGCGGGCGTCTCCAAGCCGTGGAACTGGAATTCGACCACGAAGTGCCAGATGCCGGCGGCATGCAGTGCGCGGATGCGCTCAGCACAGGCTTCGGGTGAACCCGAGATGGTCACCTGTCGCGGGTCGATATCGGGCTGATTGAATGCCACCGCGGTCTTCAGCATCGGCCCGTACGCTTCCAGGTCGCGCTCGCTATCGGCAACGTAGGCAAAGGTGAAACTGGCCAGTTTAGGATCGGTGCCATACCTGGCTCCCTCTTCCTTGAGTTTCGGAATCCACAGGCTGCTCGCTTCATCCTCATTCAGCCAGAATGCCAGAATGCATTCGCCATAGCGCGCTGCGCGCCAGATCGACTTGAGCCCGCCGCCAATCCAGATCGGAGGGTAGGGTTTCTGTATCGGCTTGGGCTCAAGTGGAATATCGGTCAGCTGATAGTGCTCACCAGCGAAGTTAATCCGGTCTTCCTGCCATAGCCGCGTGATAATTTCGAGTTGCTCGTCGAATAGTTTTCCCCGTGCTTTTTGATCCACACCAACGGAAGTGAAATCTTCCTCCCACCAGCCCATGGCCATGCCCGCGATCAATCGCCCTGATGAGATTACGTCCAGCGTCGCCAGGTATTTGGCCCACTGGTAAGGCGGCAACAATGGCGGCAGTATCGAATTGAACCCAATTTTTATTCTGTTGGTTGCCGCCGCGATGATTGGTGCCACCGCCAGTGCATCAAGCACATCCTGATTGGGAAAGGTCTCGAACAGCCAGTCCGGCGCCATAGTCATGTGCGTGGGCATGGTCGCTGAGTAAAACCCGAGGTCTTCAGCCAGCTTGGCGACCTCGACGATCTCGTTAACGGAAGTCTGTTGTGCTCCCCAGGGAAACAGCATTACGCTCAAGTCGGAAATATCTGGCACGTTGTTAACTCCTCATTAATACACTTGGATTACGTTGAGTCGTGAAAATATAGTTTGAAAACGCCGCCCCGTCGAGCAGAATAATGACTTGGTTGAGCGAGCCAATCGGCGGCCGGGCTGTCCCGGTCACTTTTGCCCGGGCCGGCGTGGCCCACAGCTAAAGAGCGAGGAGATCAACATGAACATTGGAATGACCATCCCAACGCGCGGGCCACTGGCAGAGCCAGCATCGATCAAACAATTAGCGCAACATGCGGAAGCGCTTGGTTTTGCCTACCTTGCTGTGCCCGACCATATCGTGGTGCCGCGAGAGATTGACTCACGCTACCCGTATTCCGCGTCAGGTAAGTTTCCGGGCTCCACGTCCGGGTCTTGCCTTGATCAGTTCGGCCTGCTGTCCTTTCTTGCTGGGCTGACCGAGAACCCTCATCTGCTGACATCGGTTACGGTGATTCCGCACCGTGGCGCAGTAGAAACTGCCAAAATGGTGACGACTCTCGACGTACTTTCAAATGGACGCATGACGCTCGGCATTGGTGCTGGCTGGATGCGGGAGGAATTCGAAGCTCTGGGAGCGCCGCCGTTTGAGCAGCGTGGCCAAGTGACCGACGAATACCTGCAAGCGTTCAAGATATTGTGGACCGAGCAAGATCCAGCATTTGCAGGTGAATTCGTTCGCTTCCAAAACATCAGCTTTCTGCCCAAGCCGCTACAGCGACCGCACCCACCGATCTGGGTTGGGGGCGAGAGTGGTCCGGCGTTGCGGCGCACGGTGCGTTACGGAGATGCCTGGTATCCGATCGGTAACAATCCTCACTATCCATTGGATTCCATTGATCGGCTTGCCGGCGGCATCAGGCGACTGAACCAGATAGCGACCGACCAGGGTCGTGATCCAGCAAGCATTTCGCTGGTCTATTGCGCTTTGTGGTTTGATGAGAGCAAGACCCTGACGCTCGATAATGGTGGCCGCCATTTGCTGAGCGGAACTGCTCAGCAGATCGGTGAGGATATCGCGGCACTTGCCGAAATCGGCGTGTTGGGCCTGATACTGAATTTCCAGCGCGAAACTCTGGAGCAATCACTCGACGCCATGCAGTACTTTGTCGACGTTATCTATCCAACAGCCTAACTGGCAGCCGAGGAAGTTGTATCTATCCTGCCGGTATTGGAGTCGACCTTAGTATTCGCCCGTCAAGACTAATTTTGCAGCGTTTCGACACAAGCGAGAATTTCAGCGGCGAGCGCCAGCTTGTCCGCATCGGAGTGCATCAGGGTGGCGGTTCGCAGAATTTGGGCCCCAGTTGCCGGTAACTCTGTGTCATCGCTGTGATCGACCACCAGTACGTCGATCAACTCACCGTAGTGTCTCGCGATACTGGCCGTGGTTACCGGCAGACCGAGCTCAACCATCATTTTTGCAGTGGGCCCTTTTACCGCTTTGCCATTGATGACCGGTGAGATGGCCACCACCGGTGCGCCGTTATTACGAAGCGCCTGGCGCAGGCCGGGCAGGGCGAGGATCGGGTCGATGCTGATGAATGGATTGGACGGACAGATGATCACAGCCTTGAGGCGATCGCCGGTCAGCAGTTCGGCAAATCTGGGTGCCGGTTGTGCCATATCGACACCGTCGAACTCAAAGCCGCGGACCGCCGGGTGGCAGCGGCGTTTCACGAAATAGTGTTGAAAAGGCAGAATACCTTCGCTGGTCTGAACCCGCGTGCGCACTGGCTGATCTGACATCGGGATAACCTCTGAGCCGATCTCCAGGCGCCGTCGGATCACATCGGTGATGGCGGAGAGAGTCTCGCCCAAAGCCAGCCGGCGGGTTCGCTCTACGTGCAGGGCGAGATCTGCATCACCGAGTTGGAACCAGCTTTCCCCGCCAAGATCTGCCAGCGCGGCCATGAACGTCCAGGTCTCGTTGGCTCGACCCCAACCCGTTTCCTTGTTTGCGATACCCGCGAGGGTGTAGATCACGGTATCGATATCCGGTGAGATAGCAAAGCCGAGATGCTGAAAATCATCACCGGTATTGCAGACCACGGCCAGGGCGCCAGGTGGCAGAGTCCGATCGAGGCCAAGTGCGAGTTTGGCCCCACCAATACCTCCTGAAAGTGCCAGTATTTCGATCATTGTGCTCAGCGGAAAAGATCTTGTTCGACCGGACGGATCAAGTCAGCAGCCGGGCTTGCTTGCTCCTGCCAGGACAGGCCACGGACGATAACCGCAGGGCGGCCTTCGGCGCCTTCACCCATGAGGAGTTCGGCGGCCGAGGCGATCTGGTCGGCAAAGCCTGCCAGGCTGACCGCCAGGGGCCGTCCCTCAAGGTCAGGCCTGCCGCGAAGATCAAGCAGTGCGGGCAGGCCGGCTGCACCGAGCGCCAGGCCGATCACACCCTGGCGCCAGGCACGACCGGCACTGTCAGCGATGATTACTGCGAGGTCTATGCCGAACCGTTGGTTCAGTGTGTCGCGCAGTGCTGCACAACTGCCATCGGGATCCTGCGGCAGCAGCAAAACGCTTGACCCGTTGCCGTCGTCGTCGACGTTCGATTGATCGACACCGGCGTTAGCCATGACCATGCCCAGGCGGTGCTCGGTGATGATCAGGTCTGGACGCGAGCGCAGAACTGCTCGTGATTCGGACAGGATAACCTCGACCAACGCCGGATCTTTATCGGCCTGTAGGGCAAGGCGGCGAGCTTTAGCAGAGGGGCTGACCCGGGCGAGAGAAACATAGCGATTCTCTGCTTTGGATACGATCTTATGACTGACCACGAGAACATCTTGGTCTTGCAGTGTGAGGCTTTCGCGTGCGAGCGCATCACCCAGCAGCGTGGCCAGATCGTCGCCGGGCCGCACCCGGGGAATTCCGGCGAGGGCTGTGAGCGTAACAACAGGATCGTTGGTGGTCACTCGCCTGGCCCGAAGCGGACGACTTCAGCTCGCCGGTGTGGCTGTTGCGGCAACTGTAGGGTTGCTGCTGACTTCGCGGGTCGTGGCAGCGTATGACGGCTCAACCGCTGCTGACGGTAGCGCAGTGTACAGCGTTGAGCGTTGTTGTGGTGCACGTCCCGCCTGCCGGATCAGGCTCTCCATCGCTCCCGGTGCTAGTTCCTGGCCACTGGTCGCACCGGCAGCACGGGTAATAGATTCGTTCATCAGTGTCCCACCGATATCGTTGGCTCCCGCCGCGAGACACGCTTTTGCCCCAGTTGGCCCCATCTTTACCCACGAGGTCTGGATATTCTTGATGTGCGGGTGCAGGACCAGGCGCGCCACTGCGTGCATCAGTAAAGCTTCGCGGTAACTTGCCCCCGGTCGCGCCCAACCCTGGCGATAGATGGGTGATTCCATGTGCACAAATGGCAAGGGAACGAACTCGGTAAACCCGCCGGTTTCGATCTGCAGTGTGCGCACATGACTGAGGTGTCGCGCCCAGTGGGTCGGCCCATCAATGTGGCCGAACATGATTGTTGCCGTGCTGCGCAAACCGATGTTGTGCGCTGTGCGCATCACTTCCAGCCACTGGTTGGTGCTGATTTTATCTGCACAGATTACTGTACGAATTTTGTCGTCAAGGATTTCTGCAGCAGTGCCAGGAAGCGAATCAAGGCCGGCGTCCTTTAGGCGCAGGAGGAATGTTTTTAGTGGCAGGCCCAGCGTGGTTGCACCATGCCAGACCTCCAGGGGCGAGAATGCGTGGACGTGGATATCGCGGTGCGCGGACTTTACCGCACGGCAAATCTCAAGGTAAGTCTCGCCGGTATAAGCAGGATGAATTCCTCCTTGCAGGCAAATTTCTGTTGCCCCACGGTGCCACGCTTCCTCAGTACGCCGGGAGATTTCCGGCAGGTCCAACTGATATGGCGGGTCAGATGGGCTCGATTTTCGAGTGCGTTTGGAAAACGCGCAGAAACGGCAAGAGAAGCTGCAGATGTTGGTGTAGTTGATATTGCGGTTGACCACATAACTGACAACATCGCCATTAACTGCCTGGCGTAACTGGTCTGCGGCCCCAATTACCGTTTCGATCTCGCGGCCCCGGGCAGAAAAAAGCAAGCTAATCTGTGCTTCGCTCAGGGTCTCGCCATCCCGGGCCCGATCGAGCAGGTCCACCAGAGGGTCGGCCTGCTGGCCATTGCCAGTTGCTGGTCGAGCCCAGGGTGACTTTGGCCGAGCGAGATCTGGTACTTGGGCAGGAGCATCGACTCCCGCGACCCAGCCTCCTTCACGGGCATAACCGCTGCCGTCACAGTGCTCCAGCACTGGCGCACGCATCTCTGGTGCCAGCCAGCGTTTGGGATCGGCCAAGTAGCGTGGGTAGATTGGCAGCCTCGGCACCAGTTCCTTGCCGGCAGTCTCTGTCGCTTGGCGCAGGCGAGCGAGCTGTGGCCAGGGTAATTCCGGGTTGACGTGATCCGGTGTGAGTGGAGAAACTCCGCCCCAGTCGTTGATTCCCGCCGCCAGTAGTTGATCGAGCGCGTTGGAATTCAGGTTCGGGGGCGCCTGGATGCTGACCTCGGGGGGAAACAAAAGGCGGGCTGCAGCGATGCTCCACTGGAATTCCTCGAGCGTTGGTGCCGCGGTTCGAGCCATCGCGGTGCCCGCCTTTGGCGCAAAGTTCTGCACAATGATTTCTTGCAGATGACCATAGCGGGTGTGCAGCGCTCGAAGAGCTAGAATCGATTCAACTCGTTCCAGTCGGTTTTCGCCAATCCCAACCAAAATACCGCTGGTGAACGGTACCTGTTGCTTGCCAGCTTGTCGAATGGACTCGAGCCGCCGCTCTGGTAGTTTGTCAGGACAACCATGATGTGGCCCACCACGCTCACTCAGGCGTTCGGCGCTTGACTCGAGCATCAACCCGGCCGAGACCGAAACCGTACGTAGCCGGGCTAGATCATTTGCTGTCATGACTCCTGGATTGACATGTGGCAAGAGTCCGGTGACATCGTAGACCAGTCGCGCGACCTCGATCAGGTAGTCGATGCTGGAGTCGTGTCCCAGAGTCTGGAGCGCAGCACGGGCCGCCTGGTAGCGAAGTTCAGGCTGGTCTCCAAGGGTAAAGAGCGCCTCATGGCAGCCGGCAGCGACTCCGGCACGGGCAATATCGATTACCTCCTCAGGGCTCAGGTAGGGTTGTTGGCTGGCTGCGGGAGATATCGCGAACGTGCAGTAACGGCAGACATCGCGGCACAGTTTGGTCAGAGGAATGAAAACCTTCGGCGAGTAACTGACGAGCGACCCATGGCCGAGGTCGCGCCGCATTCTGGCTGCGTGCAGGAGCGCCGCTAGATTGTCGTATTCCGCCAGCGCCAGTGCGTCGCCGTCGGCAATCGGCGCCCCGGCCCCGGCCTGTGCTAAAAATATCTCGAATGTGTCTTGCATGGCTTCTTGCCAGGTGAAGAGTAATTGAGCAGCGCCCACCCATCACCCTGCGGAGAAGTTACACCGAAAGAGAACCCGGCGGCAAGAACCAGGTTCGCCGCGGGGTGAGGCAGGCAATGGCGTAAGGAAAACGTACCATATAATTTTGCCGGTTGGTTCATTTTGAAGTCGAAACCCTGGCTTAGGGCGATGATTCCAGCCTAGTTAATAGCGGTGTGACCGCTCGCATGTTTCATAAGATGAAACACGGGATTTAGTTTTGGTTAATGAAAATCTGGTATCGTTCGCCCGGGAATAATCCAGCCAGAATTGTGTTTGATACCAGATTTGACTATGAAGCAAGATTTGACCAAAGAAGTGCAAGCGCGCTACCACAGGCTTCTTGAGGAGGTCGCGGATCCCAACGAGTGGGCCTGGGCATGGCGCTCCGAGTACAACCACGGTGGCTTCAAGGCGGTCGATTTTCTCATGGAGGAGATCGTTAATTCTGGAAAATGTATCGGCTGTGCAGCTTGCCTCACCATCTGCCCGGTCGATGTATTCGATTACCAGAATGAAAAACCGAAAGATACCTGGAATAGTGCTTGTGTTTTTTGCGAATTGTGCGTTGACGTATGTCCGGTGCTGCGCCCAACAGACCAGGACTTGACCCGGCAGATCGAGTTGCAGGAACCCAGCATCGACGAGGGTTTCGGGCCTTACGCTTATGGTGTGCTTGCGCGGACAACCAGAGAATTCATCCTCAATGAAGCGCAGGATGGCGGTATTTGCTCGGCACTGGGAATTCATGGCATGCAGACTGGGACAATAAAGGGGATGGTGATCGGCAACGAAGATTCGGACAACCCGCAGATGGGCTACGCCAGGCTGGCGACCACGCCCGAAGATGTGCTGATCAGTGCCCGCTCGCGTTATACCTACCAGCCGAACACCCTGACCCTGGTGGAGGCGATGAAAAGAAACATCAGCCCATTGGCCGTGGTGGGCGTTCCCTGTCAGGTGGATGGAGTACGTCAGCAGCAATTCTCGAGTATTCGCCTGGATGTGGCTGAGTGGTATCGGGAGAATATTGGATTGGTGATCGGCCTGTTCTGCTCCGAGGCCTTTACTGAGCAGGGCATAGACTGGTTGGCCGAAGATCTACAGGTGGCAAAACGTGATATCGCAAATATCAATATCAAGGGACGTCTTGAAATCAAGTTGCGCGATGGCCGCGAAGAAACCCGCTCGCTGAAAGCTTTTGGGAAGTTTGCCCGACCCGCTTGTCTTTATTGTATGGATTACGCGGCAGATAATGCGGACATCGGCCTCGGTGGCATCGGGCTCGACGGCTGGACTTTTACGGTCATCCGGAGTACGGCTGGGCACAGAGCCTGGCAGGCGCTACTCGAGGCTGGCTGGGTAGAAACCAAAGAACTCGACGAGGAGCCCAAGTCCAAAGAAATCCTAGCTCGACTATCCAGGTACAAGCGCAACCGCCCCTTACCCGCCCTTATGCCGACCCACCTGGAGCGTGAAGCGATCGGAAATCTCGACCCCAAGCACTACTACCGGGGCTGGGAGGAGGGCAATTCGGTGAAAGACTGGCGACCACTGCCACCGCCACCGCCAAAAAAGAAAAAAGCCAAGCCGAAGAGCGGGAATAGCGCTCAATGAGCCATTCGAAACCGCACCTCGAGGATCTCAATGTCGTCGTCCTGGGACAGGGCGGTGATGGCTCCTTGACCGTCATCAGCATCCTTGCCGACGTGTTACGTTCGGCAGGTCTGCGAGCTTACACGGAGCGCAATGTACTGTCGCGTATCAAGGGTGGCATCGTCGCGGCCACGTTACGGGTTTCAAGCAGGGAGCGCCTCTGCACAGGCAGTGAAGTTGACCTGCTGCTTGCTTTTGACGCGCTGGCGGTCGCCAAGCACGTTCACCGTCTCAGTCAGCACGGCATCGTGATTTACGACAATTCTGGTGGCAGTTTGCCAGCAGACAGCGGTATTGCGGACGGTACGCGGGTCATAGGTATCCCCTTCAGCCGTCACGCGATACGAAATTTTCGACGTGATCTCTACAAGAACAGCATCTCCTCGGCCGTTATCGGGCGCTTGATTGGCCTTGATGACAACGATGTGCGAAATTCTTTCGAGAAGCGCTTTGCACGACACGGCGCCCAGGCGCTGGAATACAACCTTGAGGCACTGGCAGTGGGTCATGAGCTTGCCGACCAGGTTGGGCTGACCGCTGACCAGGGGCTGTATAGGATCGTCAGTGCCGATTGTGGCCCACAGATGCTGATTACCGGAAACGAGGCCGTGGCCTTCGGTTTTGCCGTTGCCGGGGGGCGGTTTTTTGCCGGCTATCCAATTACGCCTGCAACCGAGATCATGGAGTGGCTGGTGAAGTGGCTTCCCAGCTTCGGTGGAGTCGTTCAGCAGGCTGAAGACGAACTGTCGGCGGCCAATATGGCTATCGGCGCCGCGCTTACCGGTACCCGAGCGATGGTTGCGACCTCCGGGCCGGGTCTTGCACTGATGCAGGAAGCTATCGGGCAGTCAGGCATGGCCGAGATTCCACTGGTGCTAGTTGATTCCCAGCGAGCCGGCCCGAGTACGGGAATGCCAACCAAGCCCGAACAGAGTGACATCACACTGATGGCCCACGGTGGCCAAGGTGATTTCCCCCGGGTTGTTCTTGCGCCAGGTACACCGGCGGAGTGTTTTCACCTGACCGTTGCAGCCTGCAACCTGGCCGAGCGATACCAGCTTCCGGTCTTCGTGGCCCTGGACCAGGGACTATCCCAGAACCTTGCGACCATAGACCTGATTGAGCCTGGTCAAGTAGCAGTGGACCGCGGCAAACGGCTGGATGCGGCGGCGCTGGCCCAGCTGGACGTCTACCAGCGCTACGCTTTCAGTGAAGACGGTGTGTCTGCTTTCGCCGCACCTGGTACGGCTGGTGGGATGTCGCTGGTCACGGGCAATGAGCACGACCAGTTTGGTCTCGTTTCCACAGATCCGGACAACCGCAGACGCATGGTGCAAAAGCGGCAACAAAAAATTGAGACGATGCGCCCTGACCTGCCCCAAGCGGTTACCCATGGTAACGCGACGGCCGAGGTTGGCTTTATTGGAGTTGGTATGACTTACGGCGTGATCCTTGAAGCGATGGATATCCTGGCGGCCGGCGGGGTAGCGACACAGTATCACCAACTGCGAACACTATGGCCAATGCTGGAGGAAACGGCAGCTTTTACCCAGCGCTGCCAACATGTGTTTGTTGTTGAATACAACGCGACCGGGCAACTGGCCAGACTGATCGTCGCGCAGGGAGGAGAGCAGGCCCACATCTGCAGCATACTCGCCTATGATGGCGTACCCCTGCGGGCCACCAGCCTGGCCCGGGAGATCAAAGATCGTCTGCGCTTGAGGGAGGATAAAGTCGCATGACCAGGACTTTTTCACCACCACGGCCAATCTGGTGTGCCGGCTGTGGTGATTTCGGTGTGCTGGAGGCCTTGATCAGCGCTTTAAGCGAACTGGGGGTGCCGACACACGAGCGCATGATCCTTGCCGGGATCGGCTGCTCCGGGTCGCTGCAGAATTATCTGTCCTGCTACGGTTATCACGCGCTTCATGGCCGGGTTCTGCCAACTGCAATCGGTGCGAAGCTGGCCAATCCCGAGCTCACTGTCGTGGCTGTAGGCGGTGACGGTGACGGCTACGCGATCGGCGGGGGACACCTCGTACACTCGTTCAAACGTAATCCCGGCGTGACCTACATCGTTATGAACAACGGCACTTACGGACTGACCAAAGGCCAGGTCTCGCCAACGAGTGCAATCGGCTATCAGGAGAACACCGAAGAAGATCTCGACCCGATTCTGCTCGGCCTGAGTATTCCTGGCTCGACCTTTCTGGCCCGCGGCTACAGTGGCCAGCCTGCGCAGTTGCTGCGGCTTATGCTTGCCGCAATTGGCCATAGCACAGCAGGTAATGGCATGGCCTACCTGGAGGTGTTGTCACCGTGTGTAACCTATAACGACACCTATCGGGCGTGGCGGGCCAGCGTATACGACATCGATAATGACAAGGACTATGATCCGGGCGATCGCGCCGGCGTTTTTGAGCGCATGATCGAATTGAGAACACAAGGACGCTTGCCATTGGGTCTCATCTACCAGGGTGATCGCCCGGCCCTGGAAACGCTGTCTGTTAGCCCTGATTTTGCAGTGCCGGCGCGACAAGATCTCAGCGATCCTCGACTACAAGAGGATTATCGTAAAGCGATGCAGTCCTTCATCAGATAAGTTGCCTGGCCCTTACTTTTTCCGCTATTGCCCCCGCGCGAGGCGCCATCCCTAAGCCAGCGACTTGTTGAGCAGGCGCTGGCGGATGTCGCTGGCCATGAGATATTCATAGGTCCGGGTCGCTGACGGCTGCTCTAGCAGCACGGCCAGGTCAGTGGGGGTGTCGATATCCAGTGCCAGGCCCGGTCGGTCAATGATCGTGGGCTCAATCCCAAGCGCACGGCTCGCCGCTACGTGTGGCGGGAAACTGTAATCGCCAAAACGCAGCGGCAGCACATCGGCCGGTGTACAGACCACGGCGTTTGAGCCCTTCTTATCGCGGGAGGGTGCCAGGGTAATCGCCGGCGCAGGTCCATGCGCTTCGATCAGGACGGAGATGTCGGCCGGAGTCAGCAGTGGAAGATCGGCAGGCACCTGCAGCATGCCGGCTCTTTTCTCCTGCGCGAGGGTACGCGCGCCGAGCATGCTGGCTGCCGTGTGTCCCAGATTCTTTTCTTCGACCAGCACGTGTGCACCATAAGAACGAGCGATCGACTTGGCTTTCTGATCGCGGGTCACTACCAGTACACCCGCCAACTGGGGGCAACATGACAGCGCTTGCAGCACATCTTCAAGCATGGCGCGGAACAGTTGCTGTCGCTCGCTCGAGCAAAGCACCCCGGCAAGACGGGTTTTCACGTGATCAATATTCTTGACCGGTACCACGGCCCACAGGTCAGCGGGGGTTGACTCAATTACAGGCACGGGGCGGTGCTGTCAGGCGGTACGTTTGTAGAGCAGCGGGTCGGCTGCGCCGGCCTGGGGCCGCACCGGGTGCTTGGCTTTTAGCACTATTTACCTGTCAGTATGAGCGCGGTAATTCGAGCACACGCTCTGCCAGGTAACAAAGCACCAGTTCCTGGCTCACTGGTGCAATCCGCGGGATCAGCACTTCGCGCAATAAGCGTTCGACTTGGAACTCGCGCGCGTAGCCCATGCCACCGTGAGTCATCAGTGCCCGCTCGCAGGCTTTGAAGGCAGCCTCCGCTGCGAAGTATTTCGCGGCATTCGCGTCGGCACCACACGCCAGTCCCTGGTCATAAGTCCAGGCTGCGCGCAATACCAGCAGCCAGCCAGCTTCAAGTTCAACCCAGGAACGGGCCAGGGGGTGCTGGATAGCCTGGTTCTGCCCGATCGGTCGGCCAAAAACCACCCGTTCTTTGGCGTAGCGCTTGGCCCGATCCAAGGCATTGCGCCCGATTCCGATTGCCTCGGCAGCGATCAGGATCCGCTCCGGGTTGAGGCCGTCCAGAAGGTAGCGAAAGCCCTTGCCTTCCTCGCCAATACGATCCTCAATCGGAACCATCAGGCCGTCAATGAAAAGCTCGTTCGAATCCACGGCCTTGCGCCCCATCTTGTCGATTTCACGTACCTGGATGCGCTCCCTATCAAGATCAGTATAGAACAGTGTCAGCCCGTCGACAGAGGACGCTTCGGAGGTGCGTGGGGTAGTGCGCGCCAGCAACATTAGCTTGTCCGCGACCTGCGCTGTCGAGGTCCAGACCTTGCGGCCTTCTACCACATAGTGGGCGCCCTCGAGGCGGGCCTCGGTACGCAGGTTGCCCGTATCCAGTCCCGCATCCGGCTCGGTCACAGCGAAACAAGCGGTCTCTCGCCCTTCGATGAGCGGCGGTAACCAGCGCTGGCGTTGGTTATCGTTGCCAAAGACTACAATGGGGTGAGGCCCGAAGATATTAATGTGAAAGGTTGAGGCCGCGCTCATCGCGCCACCGGAATTCGCGACCGCATGCATCA
Source organism: Arenicellales bacterium (assembly GCA_030754035.1). Taxonomy (GTDB): domain Bacteria; phylum Pseudomonadota; class Gammaproteobacteria; order Arenicellales; family UBA868; genus UBA12578. The sequence goes on from JASMBC010000013.1 coordinate 15,422, forward strand.
GTACGGCGGCCTCCGTGATGCCAAGTCCGGCACCGCCGTATTGTTCAGGCATCGCGATGCCCAGCCAACCCCCCTCAACCATCGCTTGCCGAAACTCGCTTGGGAATTCGCCGGTGCGGTCGTGTTCCAGCCAGTATGCGTCATCGAAGCGTGCACACACACGGCGAACCGCCTGGTCTATGGAGCGTTGATTGTCGGTTAAAGCAAACTCCATAAGTTGATCCTAGAGCAAGGGGTGAGTAAGGGATAGGTGATTGCGAGCTACCTGCTGGTCAAGCAACCGTTGCTGGCGCCAGATATCGTTCATGTTGCTTGACACGAACCCGGTGGCCGACGCCCAACCCAGGGTTTTGCGCGTTCAAGCTGGCCGGCGAGGCGAAGCAGTGTCGCCTCATCGCCGTAGCGGCCCATCAGTTGTACTCCGATGGGCAGGCCACTATCGGTCCAGTGCAGCGGCAGGGAGATAGCAGGTTGGCCGGTCGTATTTGCTATCAGGGTGAATCCAGTGTACTCGCCGAGTCGTTCGAGGTGCGTTGCGCGTCGATTCGGTGTGTAGTCGAAATAACCCAACGGGACCGGCGGTTGGGCGAGGGTTGGGGTCAGCCAGACATCGATGTGCTCAAAAAACCCAGCGATATCTCGACTGATGCGCTGCAGGTCCTGGACAGCGAGCAGATAATCGGCGCTGGTTTGTTGTAGTCCGTTGGCATACATGCGCCAGGTGGCAGGCTCTAGCAGATCTTCACTCGGTTCGCGGCCAAGGCGGCGCGCCCAGTCTTTTACCGCCCAGGTGAGAAAGCCGATCCAGCGGATGCCGAAGGCTTTGAACAGCCGCTCACCATCAACCTCGGGGGCCGCTTCGAACACCTCATGGCCCAGGTTCTCGCACAGTCGGGCCACCGACTCAGCACCTGCAACACAGTGGGCATGGGCGCTCGCACCGGTTAGTGGCCGGGTACTGAGCGCGATGCGCAGACACCCTGGCTCACGTTCAACTTCGTCCGCGTACAAACATTCGGGGGGCGCTGGCCAGTAAGGGTCCCCAGGCGCTGGGCCAGCGGTCGCGTCGAGGACCGTTGCGGTATCACGTACCGAGCGGGTATGTACATGCTCGCAAAGCAGGCCACTGGCGACATCACCGTAATCCGGGCCTAGTGAATTCCGCCCGCGAGTCGGTTTGAGCCCGACTACCCCGCAGCAACTCGCCGGCACACGAATCGAGCCGCCACCGTCATTGGCGTGGCCGATGGCTACCATACCCGCTGCGACCGCAGCGGCGGACCCACCGCTCGACCCACCTGTGCTAAGGCGTGTATCCCAGGGGTTGTGAGCCGCACCAAAGCGCGAAGGTTCAGTGGTTGGCATTAGTGCGAATTCGGGCGTATTAGACTTGGCAATAACAATCAGCCCGACCTGGTGGAAACGACGGACCAGTTCGCTATCGTGGCTCGATACGTATTCACCGAGGAACCTGGAACCTTCAGAAAGAGGCGTGCCCGCGCACTCGGCTACCAGGTCCTTGAGCACCATCGGCACCCCAGCGAGAGGCGCGCCTACCTCGACTTGTCGAGCGGCTGCCCGTGCTCGATCGTAAAGTGTGGTGACCACTGCGTTCAACGCCGGATTTAATTGCTCGATGCGCGCTATAGTAAGCTCGATCAACTCAGTCGCCGAAATCTCCTTGTTACGCACCAGGTACGCTTGCGCAGTGGCGTCAAGAAAAGCCAGCTCTTGCATCCTTATAATCCGTTGGCGGAAGTTGGGTTGAAACGGTCGCTGTGCCGTTGCTGGAGTCGCATCATAGCCGAGTTGCACGGCCAGTGGCGTGTTAGGATTGCGCCCGCCGAGATGTCCTGGATAACCCCCGCTGGTCATGGATCATTTGACCTTCACTTAACGGGGGCGTGTACTCATGCAGTCCAGGATTCGAACGAGCTGACCTGATGATGCCTACCGTATCTCCAGTACTACGACCGAGTTATTTGCCGCCGGTGGAGTTGCATCGGCCGAATGATCTTGGCGAATTGTTCGCCTGCGTCGCCGCTGGTGCTTGTCCCTTGGCAGGAGGGACCGACCTGGTGGTGTGGGCGAGCCAGCGCGGTGAGCCACGACAACTGGCATGGACGGGTGGCATCGATGAATGGCACATTGTTGATATTTCAGGGCAACAGGTGCGTATCGGTGCGGCGGTACCACTGTCGCGTATAGCACGATCCGGCGAACTCCGATCGCTGATATCAGCCGTCATCGAAGGCGCTTCTGTTGTCGGCTCGGTGCAGCTTCGCAACCAGGCAACCCTGGTCGGCAATGTCTGCACAGCTTCCCCTGGGGGCGATACGCTTCCCGGGTTGTACGTTCACGATGCCATGGTTGATGTTGTCAACGCGGCGGGTAGCCGTCGTTCTATCAAGATTTCCGAGTTCATCTGTGCGCCCGGAAAAACAAATCTTGCCCCAGGGGAGCTGGTGGCCGGGGTAACCGTGCGCGGCCTCGGGCCACTCGAGGGCAGCGCTTTTTGCCGCTTCACCCAGCGTAATGCCCTTGACCTGGCGTTGGCCAGCGTTGCCGCACGCGTGCGCTTTGAAAGTGACGAGCAGACCGTAGCGCAGGCCAGCATAGCACTGGGGGCGGTCGGCCCAACCGTGCTGGATGCTGGCCAGGCGGCTGCATTGCTGGTCGGGCGCACACTGGAGCCGACGCAACTGCGAGAGTGCGCGAATCTCGCAGCCGAGTGTTGCCAGCCTATCACCGATCATCGGGCGAGCGCCGACTACCGACGCCAACTGGTACGGGCCTTGACCGAGGAGATTGTTTTAGCAGCTGCCAAGCAGGTTACAGCCGGTTGCGCATCTGTCGAGGCATCATGAAAACGCAACTGACTCTACGCGTGAATGGCGCGCCACGTGATGTGCCGTTGTCTTTTGTCGGCCGGCGATTACTTGACACTCTGCGCTTGGAGTTAGGCCTGATGGGCGTAAAAGAAGGCTGTGGCGAGGGGGATTGCGGCGCTTGTACGGTGCTGATCGACGGTGAGCCGATGTGTTCGTGTCTGTTGTTGACCGGGGTGGTGGAGAAATGCGAGATCACCACGATAGAGGGTCTACCGGCGGCATTCCTTACACGGTTTTCAGCAATCTGCGCCGAGTATGGCGCCGTCCAGTGCGGTTATTGCACGCCAGGGATCGCGGTCATGGCGGCCTGGCTGCATGCCGGTGGCACCGAACTGGGCGATCAGCCGATCAGCAAATTGTTTGCGGGTAATCTGTGTCGGTGCACTGGCTATCAGCAGATCATTGAGGCGCTGACCGCACTGCGATGAGCGAGATTCAGCCGCCAGTACAGGGCCCGGTATCGGCTACACGCGCAACAGAGAGAGCCCGTGGACTCGCTCGTTATGCTGCCGATCTTATTCTGCCCGGTACGGTACTGGTTGGGGTTGCGCGTAGCCCACATGCGCATGCCCGAGTCATAAGTATCGATACCAAGCCCGCGCTAGAAATTCCCGGGGTGCTTGCAGTATTAACACCGGCTGACTTCGACGGTATTGAACTTGGTCACCCGGATACTGATGAGCCGGTGTTGACCAGAGTTGCGCGCTACGTCGGGGAGGCGGTCGTAGCAGTAGCGGCTAGTGATCAGGATTCGCTGCTGCGTGGTATCGAAGCGCTGCATATCGATTACCAGGTGCTGCCCCACGCCTGTTCCGTGGCTGATGCCCTGACGCTTGACCAGCCCCTGCATGCGGCATATCCGGACAACGTCGTACGCCGTTTCAACGCTAAGCGAGGCGACTGGCAAGCAGCAGAGCAGCGGGTGTCGACCTGGGTGTCAGGCACCTTCCAGACCCAGGCAGTGCCACATGCCTATCTTGAGCCGCGCGCGACCCTGGTGCGGGTTAACGGTGAGCTACTGGAACTCGTGACCGGCAGCCACTTCCCCTCGGTGCTGGCCGAGACCTACCGCGAGATCGTGGCAGGGTGGGGTGCCCAGTTGGAAGTCGTAACCCCTGATATTGGTGGTTCGTTTGGCGCCAAGTGGGAGCATCCAACCCATCTTATTTGCCTTGCCTTTGCCCACCGTTTAGGTTGTGACGTGGCAATGGTGTTACCGCGTCGTGATGACATGATTGCCGGGCGCACGCGGTTGGCGATGCGAATCCAGATGCGCATCGGTGCGACTGACGATGGTGAGCTGGTCGCCAAAGAGACAGTGCTGTGGGCTGACAATGGCGCCTACAGCGCCCATGGTCCGGCCGTAACTCTGGCTGCCGCCATTCGAATGGATAACCTGTACCGTTTTTCGGCGCTTAACGCGAAAGCCCAACTTGTTTACACCAATAACATACCTTCGGAATGTTTTCGTGGATTTGGCAGCCCCCAATCTGCCTTTGCCCAGGAGCAACTTATCGATGAGTTGGCTGAACGACTGGGGATCGATCCAATTGAACTGCGACGTCGCAACGCCGTGCGCGCGGGCGATACCACCTTACACGGCTGGCAGGTCGGCAGTTGTGGATTTACTGAGTGTCTAGACGCGATCCAGCAGCGGGTGCAAGCACACCAACACGAAAATCCGCCGTCAATCAACAGCCGTTATCGTTTTGGCTACGGGGTCGCTGCTGGTACGCACGGTATCAGCAATCGTGGCTATGATCGTCGATTTGACCGCGCTTTACTCTCGCTGGTGCTTGCACCGGACGGAATGCTGTGCATTGAGTCAGGTGAAGTTGAGATCGGCTGCGGTACGGTAGATCTTTTTGGCGCCATCGTTGCCGAACGTCTTAAGCTCGATCGTGAACGGATTCGGGTTGTGCTCGGCGATACTGCCACTGTGCCCTATGGCCTTGGTTGTTTTGCCAGCCGCACGGCCTTTTTCGGTGGTCGTGCCGCATTGGATGCGAGTCGACAGTTTGCCCGGGCGTGCAGCCATTTGGCCATTGAAATTGGGCTCCCGGCCAAGGCCTCCATCGCCACGGTGATCGATACTGCAGTGGCGGTGGGCCGGACCACGGAGTTGCGTGCCACCGGTAGATATGAGCCAAAGCATGTCACTTTGCCTGACGAGAGTGGCTACGGTAATACGTCGCCCGCCTACACTTTCGGCGCTCACGCGTGTTGCGTCCGCATCGATATCGTCACTGGACTCACCAATGTAGTCCATTACTGGGCGGCCCATGACACTGGCAGGGTGCTCAACCTGCAACGTGCCCGCGGCCAGGTAGTGGGTGGCGTGCACCAGGGCTTGGGTTTTGCGCTCGCTGAGACCACCCTGGTTGACAATCATGGGCGCTTGCAGAATCCCGGCTATTTGGATGACCGGGTCGCGACTTTCGCTGACGCAGTACCAGTCGAGTGTATTTTCACCTCGACCTTCGAGCAAGAGGGCCCAAATGGTGCCAAGTCCATTGCCGAGCCGCCAATCATTCCGGTGGCAGCATGTGTGGCCAATGCAATCCACAATGCAACCGGTACGCGCCAGCGACGCTTGCCGATGACGCCGGAGCGGATCTGGCGATCACTTCATACTGAAGGGTAACGATATACGGCCGCGTCACCGATTGAACATCGTGCGACGCTGTGTCGCAATCGTCATTGCGATCGATAGCCCGCTGGTATCATACTGAGCTACTCGAGCTGGGCTGTGTGGCCCGGCCACGGCGACAACTGCAGTCCGCGGTGGTCTAACTGAAAACTGACAGGGGGAATTATGAAGATTGGGGTATCGCTCGGCATCAGTCCGCGGGAGCCAATTCAACACACAGTCGAAGTAGTGCAGAGCGCTGAGGCATTGGGATTTGACAGCGCCTGGATCGCCGATGTTCAACTTTCGATGAAGGATTGTTTTTCGGCGCTTACCTTATGTGCGGTAAATACCTCGAAAATTCTGCTTGGTACCGGAGTTACCAATCCAATCACTCGCCATCCAACCACCATTGCAAATGCCTTTACTGCGCTTAAGGAGTTGAGTGATGACCGTGCTGTAATTGGAATCGGAACAGGATGGACGGCGGTCTATTCCGTTGGTGAGAAGCCCTCTACCATCAAGCAACTCGAGCGCTCCATCATCGATATTCGCAGCCTGTGTGCCGGTGATGAAATCGAGGGTAACGCTGGCAGCAATTACCGTCTGGTTACGGCCACCGGGAATATTCCGATCTACATCGCCGCAAATCAGCCACGCATGCTGCGCTTGGCAGGGCGAGTCGCAGACGGTGTAATCCTGATGGGCGGTGCCAGCGCCGAGTTTACCGCCTGGCAGATCGATCAGGTACGGCGCGGCGCAGAAGAGGCTGGGCGCAGTATGAGTGATATTAAACTGGATCTGTGGGCGGCTATCGGTTTGTCCGATGATCGTGAACAGGCGGTTGACGAGGTACGCCACTGGGTGGCTTCACAGGCGGAAAGCTTTAACAAGTGGCGCGAGCTGCCCGACTTTCTGCTCCCCTTCGAGCACGAATTTAAAACTGCCAGCGATGCTTATGATCGCCTTGAGCACATGTCGCAGCATGCCGGGCACGTGGCCTCGGTATCGGCAGAGCTAGTCGAGTACCTTGCTTTTATTGGCACTGCAGACGATTGCCTGGCCCAGATTCGCAGCCTTGAGCCACTCGGATTGGACCGGGTCACTCTGGCTTTTCGGGCGGGCGGGCGTCAGCAACGAATGGAAGCTATTCACCAAGGCATCATCGCACCGCTGAATGCCCCGGCGACCTAGGCTGGCTGCTATGTCCTCTCCTCCCGGCGCCAATACAGCGGTCTTTATTCACGGGTTGTCGGATACCCGCGAAGTGTGGTCGCGTCAGGTTGAGGCCTTGAGTGTATCGATGAATGTTGTGACCTACGATGTGCGTGGGTTTGGTTCAAGCCCGCTCGGCACTGGCAATGGCACGGTTGAGCAGTTGGCCGATGATCTGGCACAGGTTATAAGCGCACAGACTACCGGCCCCGCCTGGCTAGTCGGGTTTTCCATGGGCGGTGTCATCGCCCAGCGTTTTGCACTGGACTTTCCCGAACTGGCCCGTGGGCTCGTCCTCATCGCGAGCTCGTGCACCGTTGGCCGGGCTGGCCTTGAATTTTTTGACAAGCGAATCAGTGAGGTCACGCAAGGCGGACTTGAAGCGCTTGCTACCTTAAGTGCCGGTGATGCGCGGGGCTGTATCGCCAGTGGGAATGTGGATCTGCTTGCCGAGTACCGCCGCATTCGCAGCAGTTCGGTGAAAGACCCCAATGGCTATCTCAATGCATGCCAGGCGATGCGGACATTGGCCGATGGCTCACTGGCGGCGAGCCTTGGCCAGATTTCATGTCCCACTTTAGTTATTGCGCCAGAGCTCGACCCGTATTGCCCACCCAAGGCATCGCAAATGATTGTCGACGCAATTCCTGGTGCAACCATGCACTTGGTTGAAGGTGTCGGCCATTGTGTGCACATGGAGGCGGGCGCTGCGGTTAACGAACTGGTGCGCCAGTTTATTGAGGCTCACGCCTGAGTGCGATACGGTCTTACCATACGCAGGAGCGTACTATGTCAGAAGCACCGCTAAGGTGGGAGAGGCGGGGTCACGTCGCGCTGTTGACTTTGAACCGTCCGAGTGCGCTGAACGCATTCGACCTGGACATGATGCGCGCTCACCGGGAGCGACTCCAGGAGTTTGCCGATGACGATGACCTGTGGGTGCTGGTCTATACCGGGCAGGGACGGGCCTTTTCTGCGGGCGTCGATGTCAAGGGTGCCGCAGAGTTTCTTGAATGGGACGCACAGGACCGTCTGGACTTGTGGGTAACGCCGAATTCGCTCGGCATCAACAAGCCCTCGATTGCCGCTGTGCATGGCTATGCGTATGGCGGTGGTTGCGAACTGGCTCTTGGTTGCGATATTCGCATCGCAGCAGAGGATGCCCGGTTTGCGCTGACCGAGGTGCGCCTTGGGGCCATGCCGGGCGGTGGCGGTACCCAGTGGCTGCCGCGGCTGCTTGCCGCTGGCGATGCTTATCTCATGTTGCTGACCGGTGAGCCAGTGGATGCACAGCAGGCGTTGCAGATGCGACTGGTTCAGCGCGTAGTGCCCAATGGCGAGTTGCTGGACGCGGCCCTTGGCATTGCCAACACGATTTGTGAAAACGGCCAGACCGCGGTACGTCTGGTCAAGGAAGCGGTTCAGTTGGGTGCGGCACTGCCGATCAGTGAGGCATTGATGCTTGAGCAAATCTGCTTCCAGCGTGCTCGCACTCTTGCTGGCCCCGAGATCGAAGAACGTATCCGGAGGTTTGCCGAAAAGAACGCGAAAAAATCGAAGGGTTAAGGGTAATAAAGACTGCGATCACACATTGAATAATCTACTACGAGGTTGAGTGAACATGGATTTGGGGCTACAAGGTAAGACAGCGGTGGTTACCGGTGGTGCATCGACCATTGGCAAGGCGATCGTGGAAGGGTTGTGCGCTGAGGGCGTAAATGTCGTCATCGCCGACATGGATGAGGTCCAGGCCGAACGGGTAGTAGCGCAACTACGGGCAGTTGGCCACAACGCATCGTTTGTTACCACTGATGTTGGCGAGCGGACTCAGGTTGAGCACTTAACTGAGCAGGTACTTGCCGAGCATGGGCAGGTCGATATCTTGGTCAATGGTGCCGGTTGGACGGTTAACGGCTTGTTTCTCGATAAGCCGGTAGAGGATTGGGAGCGGGAGATCGCGGTTAATCTGTGGGGCCCTATCAACACCACCCGCGCGTTCGCGCCGTCGATGGTCGAGCGCGGCTACGGCAAGATCATCAACATCGGATCTGACGCCGGGCGGGTCGGCGAATATCAAGAAGCAGTCTACGGTGCCTGCAAAGGCGGCGTTATAGCACTCAGCAAGGCGCTGGCGCGAGAGCTGGGCCGCTATAAGGTAACCGTTAACGTGGTCTGCCCGGGACTGACACTGCCAGAGAAAACAGAGGATGCTGGCAGCATGAGTTTGTGGCATTCCGACAGCCCGCAGAGTCAGATTTTTCGCAACCAGGAGACGCTGGCGAAGGTGGTAAAGCGGTACCCCCTGCGGCGCCACGGCGTGCCGGCAGACATCGTTCCCCTGGTACTGTTGCTTGCGTCCGATCAATCTTCGTACATCACCGGCCAGATCATCAGTGTCAGCGGCGGCTATGCTATGTAGTTCCGATATTGATGTCGAGTTGGTTCACACACCGGCCGATAACAGCGACTGCTGTTGGGTTTAGGAATCACGAGAGCCCCAGCCAGTGAGACCACATGCTCCCGAAATAGCCGAGCAGTATCGGTCTAAAGAGTACTGGACCGATCGTCTACTGATTGACTTTCTCGAGGCAGCGGCAAGCCGCGTTCCCGGTAAGGTCGCCATTGTCGACGACCGATTTGGGGCAGTGACTTACCGTGCGTTGCAGGACAGGGTGTGGCGACTTGCCGTGGCATTGCACCAGCGCGGTATACGTAGCGGCGATTGCTTCATTATTGCCTTGCCAAACTGGCAGCATGCACCGGCACTCATGTTAGCGCTTGGTTATCTTGGCGCAATCGGCGTGCACATGCCGGTGCTGGGCCGTGAGCGAGAATTCGAAGGGGTGCTGCGCGCGAGCAGAGCCAAGGGCATTGCCGTGCCCGCCTGTTATCGCAACTATGACTATAGCTCTATGATCGATTCGATTGCTTTGGCCCACGAGGTACTCGAACTTAAGGTAGCGGTCGACCTAGGGAACCCACCGCCAGGCTGGATAGATTTCGAAGTGCTTCTTGAGGAAGCCCACACAGCTGTACCTGATCATGAGTGGCGACCCGGTGCTGACGAAATTACTTCGGTACTTTTTACTTCAGGCTCGTCCGGTGATCCAAAAGGAGTAGTTCATAGTGCGAACACACTTAACGCATGTAATGCAACGGTCGCACCGATCTATGGTTTCGGGCCTGATAGCGTCATTTTCATGGCGGCCTCACTCGGTTTTTCTGGAGGGCTGATCCACGGGCCGCGCCTGGCCATATATCTTGGTGCGACCCTGGTCCTGCAGGAGTCGTGGAATGCCGAGCAGGCGCTGCAGACGATGGCGAGAGAGGGCGCCGCTTTTACGCTGTTCACACCGACGTTATTGCACGACCTGTTGGAGAGTGATGCTTTCCCCGAGTATGGGCCGCGCCTCGTTTTGCAACTCATCCTCTGTGGCGGTGCCAACGTACCCCGGCATCTTTTACGCATGGCGCGTGAACGGTTGCCAAACACACTGACCTCAGTCATCTGGGGCATGACTGAGGGGATCGGAACCGCTTGTCGGTCACAGGATTCGCCTGACTGCATCACTGGAACTGATGGCCAGCCGTTTCTCGGTGCTGAGCTCGATACCCTCGGGCCAGAGGGCGAGTCGTTAAAGCCCGATACTGAGGGAGAGTTGATCATGCGCGGGCCGCAACGGTTCCTCGGTTACTTTGGCCGCCCGGAGCTCGACGATGAGGTCTTCCTGTCAGATGGTTGGATGCGTACCGGCGATCTGGGCACCATCGATAGTGAGGGTTACGTGAAGATCTCGGGCCGGCGCAAGGAGATCATCATTCGTGGTGGTGCCAATATCTCGCCAGCAGAAGTTGAGACGGCGTTATCGAGTGACCCACGGATTCGCCAGATCTCGATTGTCTCGGTTCCGAACCGGCGCCTTGGGGAACAACTGTATGCATGTATCGTGCCGGCCGAGGTCGGCCTAGACCTGACTCTGGATGACCTCAAGGAAATGGCCAAGCAAGCAGGCTTGGCAAAGTACAAGTGGCCCGAGCACATCCAGATCGTGGAATCGCTACCGATGACGCCTGGCGGTAAGGTGCTTCGCCGCGCGCTACAGGAGCAAGTCCACGCCGCTTTTGACAGCGACGAGTGAACGGGCTGAAGAAAACTGCTTTGTCTCCGGCTGGTGGATGCGGCGGCCTGCCAAACGAACCGGTGTTATGAGTAGTACCAGGTCAGCGGCCCTTATACCTTGGTCGGCGCTTTTGAATAAAAGCCTGGTATCCTTCCTCGCAGTCGCTGCTGGTTAGGCATGCCTCAACCAGACGATCGATCAGGGCCAGGTCACGAGCAGCAGGATCCTTCAGGACTTCTCTGACCGTCTGCTTGACCGCATTGATGGTCAACGGTGCATTGGCCGATATTTGTTCTGCATATTCTTCGACAAATGCAGCCAGTTCATCATCGGCTACCACTCGGTTCACCAGGCCCATTTGCATGGCTTCTACGGCAGTGAAATGCCTGCCGGTATAAAGCATTTCCCTGGTAAACGCGGGGCCAATCAATTGGACCAGAGCCTGGACGTCTTGCCACTGGTAGGCTTGGCCGATCCTGGCCACCGGAATAGCAATCCGTGTGTTTTGCGAGGCAATACGTATATCGCTATAAAGTGCAATACTTGCTCCGCCGCCGAAACAAAGACCGTGGAGCATGGCAATCGATGGTTTAGTGAGGCCCGCAAGGGCATCCAGAGCCGCTCTGATAATTGCCTGGTAGTCCACAATAGCCTGCTGTGAGGATAACTGTTCCGGAAACTCGGAAATGTCAGCGCCGGCTGAGAATCCGTGCTCGCCCGCACCCTTAAGGATTACGACTCGAATTTTATCGTCCCTGGAAAAGGCGAGCAAAGATTCACGCAGGAGTTGCCACATCTCATAGCAGATCGCATTGCGTTTTTCTGGCTTATTGAGCGTCAGCCAGCCGATACCATTTCGTTTATTGACAATTATTTTTTCTGACATAAAGAAATTTACATCGTTTTTGAGTTCTCTGTTATGGGTAATTTTACGATGATTTGATCGTTGGTAGCATAATTCCCAGTACCGGTTAACGGTGGAATATCCCGCATGAGCTATCTGTTCCTAGAGAAGCGGTCTGGCTGGTGAAGAGTACCATCAAATTACTAGTTGAACTAAAGCAGACACCACATTCCATGGTGTAAGGTTATCTACGGTGCTAACGCTGGCACCGTGAATGCTTTTCGCCTACTGACAATGCACGACATCAAACACCTGACTGAGAGTTGTACAAGACATCGGGAAAAGCAATGAATCGGGTAAACTAGATGCTCCGGGGATCGTCGGGTTATTTCCACCGTGCCAGTACTACCACAACTGGATGCACAGGGCTCTGGTAAGTTTTGTTTGGCGTAGGTGCAGGTGCGTTGCTGCCGAGATCGCCTAGGGTCTTTTCCTGATCTATTGATTAATAATTAAATGGTGCTTTAGTATGGCTCACTGGATCGAAGCCGAGGCAGTTCCAGATCTGCTGCAGGAGGGGATGACCGTATTTATTGCTGGCGTCACGGCAGAACCTACTGAGATTTTGCAAGCGCTCAGCGAGCGCGGCGATAAGGCCGCCGGGGTGCGCTTCATCGCCGTGTCCGTTCCTGGCACCAACTGCTTCGATTTTGCCTCGCTTCACCCGCAGGCCATGACAACGGTTTTTTTTGCAACACCAGAAAATCGAAAATCAGTTGCAGCCGGAAAAGTTGATTTTATTCCGCTCCAGTACCGCGCAATCTACGATTACCTGGAAAATGATCTTTCGATAGACATGGCCATTGCCCAATTGCCACCGATAAATAAGGTTGCCACAGTGTCCCATGGGGTCAGTGTGGATTTCCTACCCGCTGTTTTAGATAAGGCAAAAATTGTTGTTGGTGAGATGAATGCTCGCCAGCCAGTGGCGGAAAATGCACCGCATTTTCCGGCTTCTAGGCTAACTTACGCGGTAGCCTGTGATCGACAAGTAAAGAGGGTTGCCGACGCGCCGATTACCGATACGGCTCGGGAAATTGGCCGCCATGTGGCGGAGTTGATCAGCGATGGCGACTGTATCCAGATTGGAATTGGTGCAATACCGGCTGCAGTTTTATCTGCCTTGGCCGAAAAAAATGATCTTGGCTTTCATTCGGGAATGATCACCGGCAGCGTTATGGAGTTGATCCAGTTTGGAAATATGAACGGCGTGAAGAAAAATATCGATAATGGCAAAGCCGTAACGGGTGTGACGTTGGGGGACGAAAAACTTGCCAACTGGGCGGGCACTACAGCGGCAGTGTCTTTTCGACCCGTCAATTACACCCACGATATCTGCACGATACGCAATATCGATAACTTCGTATCAATCAATTCTGCCCTTGAGGTCGATCTTTTTGGCCAGGTGAACTCCGATATGCTGCACGGCTGCCAGGTCAGCGGCACCGGCGGCGCTATTGAGATGATGCGGGCAGCGGCATTGTCCAAAGGCGGTCGTTCTATCATTGCCCTTAACGCTACAGCAGAACGGGGTCAGGTATCGCGCATCGTCCCACGACTCGCAACAACCACGGCAACCACAGCGCTGCGCACAGACGTCGATTATGTGGTCACCGAGTATGGAGCACGCCGTATCCGGCACTTGCCGCTGAGCGCCCGGCTTGAGGCATTGATCGAGATAGCGCACCCCGACTTTCGCGACTGGTTGCGAGAAGAGTGGCAAACTCCCTCCCCAGCTACAACCGCAGGGCGGTAAAGGCTACTGGCTATTGGTAGCCCTGACCTTCTTTTCGATATTCCTCCTTGGGCGGGCTGAAGATATCCAGGATCTTCGCTCCTGAGTCTCCTGCAATAAACCCGTGGGAGATTCCCCCTCGAGTCCGCCAGAAGTCACCGGCGGTTACCTGATGCGCTACCCCATCCTGGATTCTGATTCCTGAGCCTTCAAGAAGGTAACCCCAC
>JASMBC010000014.1 GCA_030754035.1 Arenicellales bacterium
CGGAGGCCACATTGACCACGTTACCGTGGTCAGCACGCAGGGCGGGCAGGGCGGCGCGGATACAGAAATACGTGCCCTTCAGGTTGGTGTTTATGGTCGCGTTCCAGATCGCCTCGTCGCTGTCTTCTATAGTCTCAAAGAACGCGACTCCGGCCGAATTCACCAGTACATCAAGGCCGCCGAGGAGATCGATAGCCCGGTTGACCACGGCCTCGCAGCCAGCAACCTCGCTGACGTCGCCCGGCACCGCAACCACCGCTGTACCCGGACCGAGCGTTTCGATACAAGTGTCAGTGGCTTGTCGTGAACGACCGTTAATGGCAACCCGTGCGCCAGCATCCAGGAACACTCTTGCTGTGGCCCTGCCAATCCCCCGGGAAGATCCAGTAACCAGAATCCGCTTGCCCGAAAAGTCCATTGTTGGCTCCTGTTGTAATCGGGTTGCAGAAAAGCCATCTATTCGGCAGTGCCCAGGTAAGCTGTTTGCACTGCCGGGTTCGCCGCGATTTCCGCTGGCGTTCCAACGGCGATCACCCGCCCCTGGTCGAGCACGTACACACGGTCACAGATCCCGGTAATGAAATTGAGGTCATGGTCTATAACCACTACCCCGGCGCCAATTAGTTTTGCCATCGAGCGCACCTGGTCGATCATGGCCCTGGATTCGCTGTCGCTCATGCCGCTGGTTGGCTCATCCAACAACAGGAATTCCGGTCCAGCTGCCGCCGCACGGGCCAGCTCAAGCCGCCGGGCGTTACCGTAGTCCAGTTCGGATGCTCGCCGATCGCGCTGTTCCCAGAGTCCGGCTTGGGCCATCAGCGCGCCAACTGGCGGCAGTGGGCGGTCCCGGCGGAAGTGCTTTGCCACCAGGCGTACAACCCCGATGTTTTCCCGTACGCTGAGGGCGGAAAACAGGCGAAAATTCTGAAAGGTGCGGGCGAGACCAGAACGCGCAATAACGTGCGGTGAGACGCCGGTCAGGATGACGCCACCAAGCGCGGTTTGCCCGTTATCTGACTCGACTAGCCCGGTAATTACGTTCAGCAGTGTGGTCTTGCCGGCACCATTGGGACCGATCAGGCCAACGATCTCTCCGGACGCGGCCTCCAGCCCGGCGTCAGCCAGCGCCTGGTAGCCACCGAAATGAACGGTGACGTTGGTCACTTTCAGGACCGTGGTTGGGGTTTTGTCACCATCTGCTGAAGGTGGTGGCACTGGCGGTGGTTCTGTGCGGCGCAAGCGTCGCAACGACCAGTGGTCGAGCTCCCAGTCACCCAGCAGCCCGGCTGGTCGCAGGATCATGAAACCGAGCATTGCCCCGCCCAGGAAAATGTCGGTCAACCCGTCCCGTAATAGCCAGTTCATACCCTGGATATCTACCTCGGAGAGATTGCGGGTCAATTCGCTGCCGACAGTGATGATCAGTACGCCGGTTAGCGCACCGACTACACTGTTACGCCCTCCAACGATGAGCATGGTCAGGGTCAGCAGGGTGTAGTCAAAAAAGAACAGCCTGGGATTGATGCTGCCAAGTTCGAATACGCGCAAGGCAGAGCCGGCAGACACTACGACCACGGACAATAGCAATGCAATCATCTGCTGTACCGCGGGGTCGATTCCCATGACCCTTGCCGCCAGATCATCTTCCCGAGCGGCCTGCGCCAGGCGCCCAGCACGGGTTTCCTTGAATAGCCGGGCAAGTCCAATTGCGCCTAACAGGATCAGGTAAATGGGCAGTTTTCCTTGCAGGGTGGCGTTACCGAGCGGACTGAATGAAAGACCGGTTTTCCCGCCCCGGGTCAGATCGATCCAGTTGCGAGCCACTTCGTGGACTACGAACAGCAGCGCCAGGGTGATGACGACCGCCGCCACCGCTCCGGAGCGGGCCCCCGACCGCGACAACGCCAGCCCAATCAGGAAAGCGACAATGACGGTCAGTGTCACGGCAATCAGTCCGGACTGCAGCGGAGTAAAGTCAACCTCGGCCAGGCCGAACGGCGCATTCGGAATCTGCCGGAGTTTTCGTTCCGGCGAGATAGCACAGATAGCAAAAGCATAGCCGGCGATCGCGCCGAACCCAATATGGCCGAACGACAGCACGCCGGTATTGCCTATGTAAATCTGGATGCCGAGTACCACCACGGCGTTGATGAGCATCTGGGTGACGAGGCTGTTGGCCGCGGCATCGCCAGTGGCGGCGTACAACAGACTGCCGGCGACCAGGAACAGGAACAGCAGGCCGGAACCGAGTGCAGGCGCGACGGCGTGCCGGACGCGGTCGGCTTGCATCAGACGCGCTCGACGCGGCGTACCGTGATCAAGCCCTGTGGCCTGAACACAAACAAGAGCGCAATGAGTAGAAACACGATGCCGTCGGTCAGGCCGGCGGTTCCACCCGGCAGGCGGGAGATAAGCAACACCTCGACCAGGCCAAGGGTGATCCCGCCAAGCACGGCACCACTGAGGCTGCCCAGCCCGCCAATCAGCGCCGCCAGCACTCCTTTGAGCATTGGATTGAGACCGGCAGTTGGTCCCGCCTGGCCGCTGCGCATCAGCCAGAACACGGCAGCGACCCCGGCCAGCACACCAGAAAGCACAAAGGCGCCTCGAATCACCCGGTTACTGCGAATACCCATCAACCGGGCCGTGTCGAAATCCTCGGCAGCGGCACGCAGGCTAACACCGAACATGGTGCGTTGCAGCAGCCAGTAGGTGCCAAGCAGCGTCACCAGGGTGGCGACGATAACCGCCAGGTCGAATACCTCCAGGCTGAGGCCGCCGATGCGCCAGGTATCAAAAATCCAGCCGGGCCGCGGGAATTGCCGAAAGTTGGCGGACACATACATGACGAAAAGTGCCTGCACCAGAAAATGCACACCAAAGGAAGTCATCAGCATGGTGAAATCAGGTGCACCGCGCACCCAGCGAAAGGCAACGAATTCGATGATTACCGCGGTCAGTACTGCGACCACGATCACCGTAGGTGCGATGAACCACCAGTTGAGGCCGCTGGCAAAAAGCCAGTAACTGGTGTACGCACTGACCGTGATCAGTTCACCATGAGCGAAATTGATCAAGTGCATCACGCCGAAAATTACAGCAATCCCGAGGGCCAGCAGGGCGTAGATGCCGCCCCGGCCGAGGCCGTCAATAATCTGTTGAATAAGTTCGATCATGCTGTGCCTCCCGACTGACCCAGGTAGGTCTCAAACAGGTCTTCACTGGCTGCAAGTTGTGCGGCTGGCCCATCGGCAACGATCTCACCCGAGCGCATGACATAGGCACGGTCGGCCACGGCCAGCATTCGTTTTGCGTTCTGCTCTACCACGAACAAGGTGCGGCCGCCTTCGCGCAACCTGCCGATCAGGTCGAATACCTGGTCAACCAGCACCGGGGCCAGGCCCAGCGACGGCTCGTCCATAAGTAATACAGCCGGATCACTCATCAGTGCGCGACCGATAGCGAGTTGCTGTGCTTCACCGCCGGAGAGGTAGCCGGCCGGAGCGGACAGTCTTTCCTTGAGGATAGGGAACAGCGAGACCATTTCATCCAGCAGTTCGTGCCGGCGGCTGGCCGGCTGGGTGATGCCGCCGACCAGCAGGTTCTCGCGGACCGTGAAGTCGGAAAATATCCGGCGGTGTTCGGGTACTAGTGCCAGCCCCGCCCGCAGCATGCGATCGGGTGCCCAGCCGGTGACGTCTGCGTCATCTAGGGTCACCCGGCCGGCCGAGGGTCTCAGCAGGCCCGCGACTGTGGCCAGCAGCGTGGTCTTGCCGGCGCCGTTCGGACCGATGAGGCATACCACCTCACCGGCCCGAACCGTCAATCCGACGTCCCGAACGGCTGTTATGGTGCCGTAACGGGTGACCAGTGACTCGATATCGAGCACCCTGGCAGCCGCTGTGGATCAGTCGTAAGTCGCCGCCAGCGTAGGTGCTCCGTTTACGACCCGGTGAACGTATACCGGTTTGCTCGGTGATCCGTTAGTGCCGGAGTAGGACAATGTGCCAGTGGCGCCAGCGACACCATCCAGCCCGGCGATGGCAGCTCCGAGCACCGCCGGATCCATCGAGCCGGTGGTTAAGTACGCCTGGATGACTACGGCAATGGCATCAACGGCGAGGCCGCCGAAAGAGGCATTTTCCAGCGGTGCACCCCTGGCTGCCGCATAGCCATCGGCCAGCGCTTTAATACGGCTGCCCTCGGCTGGGAATGAATGGGTCGTATGGTAGAAGCCTTCTACACCCTCGGTGAAATAGCCGCCGGTCGCCTCGAAGGCATCAGTCATAAGATGATTTGTCTCTACCCCTGCGCCGTCGAGCTGGCCACGCAGGTTAGCGCTCTGGAAAGACAACATGGCCGAGTAGACAACATCCGGTGCTGAGCCGGCTGAGGCCATCTTGTTTACCTGGGCCGAGAAATCCATATCTTCTATTGGCACGAAGTTGTAATCAGCTGTTACGTTGCCACCCCCGGCCTGAAAGACCTTGGTGAAGATCACCGGGTTATAGCCGAAATAAGGTCCGGGAGCCGAGAATGTAACGGCGGTTTTCCAGCCCTGATCAAGCGCAAACTTGGCTGCGGCGGTGGCCTGGGCCGTGTCGTCGAAGGCAACCAGGAAAGACATCGCCGATGCGTCAGCCAGTGTTGGCTCGGTCGAGGCAACAAACAGCGTTGGGACCTTGCCGGCGGTAACTTGCAGTAGTGGTTCACCGAAATCCGGGAACGGTGGGCCCAGTATGGCCGACATACCGGCACTGACCAGTTCCTGGCCAGCCCGCTGGGTCACTTCCGGGTTACCTTCGATATTCTTGACAACGAATTCGATCGGAGACCCATTGACGCCACCGGCGCAATTGACCAGCTCAACGAAATAAATCGCTGCTTCACTTGCGGGCTTATCGGCGAATCCTCCGAGGTCAGAAAAATCGGCAGCAAAACCGATTTTCAGCGGCGCGCCATTTGGCGCTGCTTTACATGCGTTGAGATTGGTTGCGAGTGCCGCATCGATATCGAACGAACCCGCATGGGCTGTGCCGAACATCAGCAGTGTTGCTGCTGTTGCGTACGCGATCATACGAATAACTAATTTCATCATCTTGCTCCTCTGGTAGTCGGGTTATGCTTGCTGAGCGGGCTTGATTTTGTTGCTCCGGTTGCCCGGTGGTTGCCTTTTCCTCAGCCGCGTCTGCTGCTTTTCCGTACGGTGCTCAAGGTAATTGTCAGGCTCATGCCTGTCAAGTTTCTTATTGACCCATGCACCCGCCAGAGAGGGCCCGCCAGAGAGCACTCTCCAGAAGGATATTCCTCATCGATCATAGGGTATTGGCGGTTAACCGCCAGCCACTGGCGGCCAGAAAGCGACGCGATCACCACCGACCAGCGGTTTGTCCAGATCACACTTAACGCCGTTTACCATCGGAAACGCCACCTCGTTCGGGGGGATCTGCAGTATTCGGTTCAACAGCTCGCGCAGATCTGTCCCCTCGGGCACACGCAGTGGTAGTGCCTCACCAATGCCAAGGGCGGGCCGATGACGGCGCAGGCCAGCATTTAACCTGACAGTGACTTCGATCATTTTTTATTCGGGGCGATTGTCACGCCTCGCTGCATACACCCCACCAGTCATCCAGACCCAGCTCGTCGAGTTTTGCCCGCGTCGGTCGGCCTGACTCGTCCCAGCCTCGTAACTGGTAATAAGTTTGCAAATGCTCATGCAGCACGGCTCGGCTGCCGGCCCGGGGTCCATCGGGTGACGGTTCGGCTACACGTTGTGGAAGTGTGTCGTCGGCGCTGGTGAAACCCGCGCGCAGGTTGAACATCCGCTCTATGTTCCAGATCCGGTCGCCCTGCTCAATCGAGCGATCGAAAGTGAAATCGAGCCCGGTAGCAGGTGCCAGCAATGCACAGATTTCACGGTGGGTGATGGCAAACTTGGTGAACAGGCAAATACCGGTGGAATCGACGAAGGCGGTCGAATTCTGGAAAGGGCGTCGCACCATTTCTTCTTTTTGTTCCAGCACTTCCGGCGCCAGATAGCGGGGAATGCCGTATAGCTCGGCAGCGACGGTGTTGCCCCGCACATGGCAGGCGCCGCGGTTCGAAGTTGCATATTGCAGGGCCATGCCCTGAAAGACGCGTGGGCTGTAGGCCGACATCTCCAGTTTTTTCGCCCCCATAAAAAACTCGGGGTGTCCGTAACGCGTTGCCAGCCGGTAACTGCCATCTGCCAGGATCTCACCAAAGCCTTTCCGCTGGCCGGTCATTTCAACTGCCCGCACCATGGCGGCTGCATCGCCAAATTTCAGTGGAAAGCCAATATCTTTTTCTGGCAGAGCGCCTTTTTCAAACAGTTCCATTGCGCAGGCGACGGTAGCGCCGGTGGAAATAGTGTCGATGCCATAGTCCCCGCAGATAAAGTTGGCTTTGGCTACGGCCGCCAATTCAGAAACGCCGCACAGCGCGCCAAGCGCCCAGATTGATTCATATTCTGGCCCCTCGCCGCGACCTTGGTAGGGGCCATCCTTGACTTCAGAGACTCGAGTGCATGCGATCGGGCAGGCAAAACAGGCGCGGTTTCGTTGCAGAACATCCTCTGCCAGTGCCTCTCCACTGGTAGCAGCGGCACCTGCAAAGGTATCAGACTGGAAATTGCGGGTGGGATATGCGCCCATCTCGTTAATCAGGCTTACCAGGCTGGCGGTACCGTAGGCACGAAAACTCCCAAACGAAACCGGATCCGCTGTTATTTTTTCGTGCATGTCCATGGTGGCTTTCCAGAACTGTTCCGGGTCATGCAGGCTGACACTGCCAGTGCCATGAACTGCAATGGCCTTGAGCTTTTTCTTGCCCATCAATGCGCCGACACCGCTGCGTGCAGCAAGACGGTAACCATCGTTGACTACGCCGGCCAGCAGCGACAAGTTCTCACCGCCCGGACCGATACAGGCCACCTTGGCAGTTGGGCGGGTGAGCTTGCGCAACGCTGCTTCGGTATCAACTGGGAACTTTCCCCAGAGCGATTCAGCTGAGCGGATCTCTACCGTCTTGTCGTTGATCCACAAGTAGACGGGTTCGGTGGACTCACCCTGGATGATCAACACGTCGTATCCCGCAAATTTGAGCTCCGGTCCGAAGAAACCGCCTGAGTTGGAGCAGGCAATAGTTCCGGTGAGCGGTGCTTTGCAAACGACCACATAACGGGATGTCGCTGGTGCGCCAGTGCCAGTGAGCGGGCCAGTAGCGAAGATCAGGGGATTTTCCGGACCAAGCGGATCCACTGTAGGGTCGAGTTCCGCACACAGCAGGCGGGAAGCCAGGCCACGACCGCCGATGAAGTCTTCGGCCATTTGCAGCTCCAGCGCCTCCCTGGTGATGGCGCCAGTGCCCAGATCAACCCGTAGAATTGTTCCGGTATAACCGTTGTACATGGCTGCGCTCTTTTATCTAGCCTCTCGTGCCGGCAGGTAATCCGTCATCAGGGTCGCCAATTTTTCGTAAGCAGGCGTATCGATGTGGCGGAAAGTAATAGCTTGGGTGGGGCAGTAGCGCACGCAGGCGGGATCCCCGTCACACAGATCACACTTGACTACGGCTGCTTTTGCCGGGGAGTGGGTGATGCCTCCCGTAGGACAGACAAAAATACACTCCATGCAACTGGTGCAGTTCTCGCGAATAACACTGACCACACCCTGCTCATTTATTTCCATCGCTTCATGCGTGCAGGCCTTTAGGCAGTGCATTTCTTCACAGTGAATACAGACGATTGGCAGGAAGAAATCGTCACTGGGGTAAACAACCTGGATGCGCAGTTGGACCTGCGTTGCCGCTTGTTCATGCTTGATTGAGCAGGCCACCTCACACATCCGACAGCCGGTACACATCTGTGGGTTGATCGCGAGTTTCCGTTGTCCACTCGTCTCATCGGAATCCTCGTATGGTGGCGGCGTCATAAAAGGGATGCCCTCGCCGGGCACTCCACTGCCAGCGATCTGGGTGTCCTCGGTTGCCAGCACTGCGGCAAAAGAGCCTGACGGTGTCCACTTTGTCTGCAGCCATCCGTCGAAACGGTCGCGATTAAAGGCCGCCAGCGCCGCGGGCCGTGTTCCTTCCAGTACCCACTGCGCCAGGTGGTGGCCCACAATAGGCCCGGTTGCCAGGCCATGCCCACAGAAACCGGATGCAAGCAGCACGCTTTCGTTCAGGTAATCGATGATCGGCATGCCATCGGGTGTGCTTGGATCCAAGCCACCCCAGGTGCGCAGCAACTTGGCTCTCTCAAGATCTGTTACCAGCTGTGAGATATGAGCCACGGCCATCTGCAGGTTGTCGCTGGTAGTACGGATATCTTCCTGGCCTGTCTCCTCGAGTATTCCCCCGCCAAAGTGCACGCCCCCGTTACTCGTTTGTCGGAAAAACAGATCACTGCTTGCAACGCCGAACATCTGCTGGAAAAGAGGGGGCAATGGTTCGGTGATCATCGACTCGTAACGGACATTTGCGAGCGGCAGGTCATACCCGATCTGGTAGCAGAGCGCCTGTGAGCCGAAGCCTGCAGCGAGAATCACAACTGGCGCACGGGCAGTATGAGAGGGGGTTTCGACCAGTGCCTGCCCACTGTCGGTCTGGACGATGTTTTGCACCTCACAGTTGAGCAGTACCCGAGCGCCACCCTGGGCCGCCTTATTAAAAAATCCCGTTACCAGCCGGAACGGATTGCAGTGACCGTCTTCCGCACAAAAACTTGCGCCAACGATATTCTGCCAACGCAGTGCCGGCACTATTTCCACCACATCGGCAACCTCCAGCCAGGAAACATCCAGCCCATGTGATTGCTGACGTGCAACATCTACCTGCATTGGGCGACGATAGTCGGCCGACTCTGCCAACCGGAGGTTGCCAGCCTGGATATACTCGATATCGATTCCAAGTTCATCGGACAAACCGGGGAAAAGCGCAACGCTTGCTTTGGCGAGCGGAATCTCCTCAGAAACCCGGGCAGATTGTCGGACCCCCCCGCCTGCACGCCCACTGGCGCCACTGCCAATACCATCGCGCTCCAACAGCAGGACATCGGCTCCGGCTCGAGTCAGGTGGTAGGCGGTTGCACAGCCTACGATGCCGCCGCCGACGATAATAACGTCAGCCTGGTAATCTGCCATCGTCAGGTCCTCGCCACACCATAGCCGCCGACGTGGTCTTCCCAGGTTAGCTCGCCCGTGTCGGCCACGGCGCCGCCAACTTCCTCCAGCAAAACAGGTTTGACCGGTGCCCGCGCGGTAAATGGCTGGATTTCCTGAAGAGCCAGACCGGTTTCATGGGCCACGATCTGGCGGAGGATTTCCCCGCAGATACGGCCCTGGCAACGGCCCATACCCACACGGGTCCAGGGTTTCAACTGGTTGAGTTGTACCACCCCCATACGGATAGCGGCTCGCACCTCACCGGCACTGATTTCTTCGCAGCGACAGACCGGCACACCGTCGGTCGCGAGCGCACACAACCCCGGCTTGACTGGAAACATTTTCCCCAATGATGCAGCCACGGTGCGCGCCTGCAACTGCTTCTGGCACAGCGTGGCCTCGTCAGTGTCCGGGTCAAGGCCCAGTTGCCGTGCGGCCACGGCACCGGCCAACTGGCCTTCGAGCAGTGCCACATCCGCCCCCCCTATGCCACATGTCTCACCAGCAGCAAAGATACCTGCAACGCTGGTTTCCAGATTCTCGTTGGTCTTAGTTGCGTAAGCACCAAAGTTGTAATCAAAGTACTGTGCGCAGCCCGCAATACCGGGCAGTTCTGTGGCGGGAATGAATCCATAGTTCAGGCAAATGCTGTCCACCTCCAAGGTCGTTTCGCTGCCTGGAATTGGCCGACCATCCCCATCAACTTTCATGATCACTGCACCGGAGACTTCGTTCTCGCCCAGGGCCCGGGCGATGGTGTGTCCGTACTTAATTGGAACTTTGGCCTGCAGCAATTTTTTCTGGTTAGCAATCCCCTGGCCGAGTTTGTCCCAATGTCCCCATAACTTGCTGGCGGTTCGAAGGAATTCTGCGCGCGGCTGCAGTTCCACAATCGCCGCAATATCAGCGCCGGCCTCCAGCAGTTGGACGGCTGCAAGTTGCAGCAGAGGGCCGGTTCCCGCCAGCAAGAACCTGCGCCCGGGTAACAACCCCTGCGCTTTCAGCATCAACTGGGCCCCACCAGCCATGATCACACCGGGTAATGTCCAGCCGGGGAAAGGCATCACCCGTTCATAGGCGCCGGCAGAGAAAATGATGCGTTTCGCTTGCAGGGCTCGTGCGCCAGCGGGGCCACACAGATAAAGCACAAGCTCTTCTGGCGAGACATTCCAGACCAGCGTATCGCACTGAAGATCAATTCCGGGGTGATTCAGGCCGGCCAGCAGTTCCTGCCCTTGTTGAATATTTGATGCCAGGGAATTCGGGTACTTGTGCCCGCTCTCAGTGAGCGTTGGCTGTTTGTAATATTGCCCTCCGGCATTGGTGTTTTCATCCAATAAGGTTACTGCTGCACCCGCCCGGGCCGCGATTACGGCAGCTGCTACCCCTGCTGGGCCTGCGCCAACAATGGCAATCTCTGTGGTATCTGGTTTTTGGGGCGTCATGAACTGGTTTCAACAATACAGCCGGGGTGAACCTGGGTTACGCAGGTGCGCACATTCGGGTTGCCGTCTACGGTAGCCACGCAATCAAAACACATGCCCATTCCGCAGAAGTAACCCCGAGGGGCGCCACCTTTGACGCTCTGGTGAATGTTGCGTTGCCCGGCTGCCAGTAGCGCAGCGGCAATGCTCTCACCAGCATAAGCCTGAATCTCCTTTCCATTTACGGTGATCGTGATTGGTTCACCACGCTCAATACCATTGATTCTTTGGGCTTTCATATCGTCACCATGCTTTCATTGTGCCAGAGGGGGCGCAGGTTGAACAACAATGCCCAATGCCATAAACGGCAAGACGATTTGCAGCGCTGGTGGTAGAGCGCCGGCCGGTGGTCGAGTGCTACCATAGCCTCCCAGCCTTTACCTGTCGTTTGCAGTCACCGATGCTGAATTCGTGGGCAGGCGGCCAAGACCATAAATCCAAAGCGAGAATAACTAACGGGTGCCGAACCAGGAAAATATACTGCCGCCGCCGACCCGGCCCCTGAGCGCACCCTGGCGCATCCGTATCGAGGCTCACTTCGAGCGCTTTGGCCGTTTCGTCTTCCGTCATCACTGGAAGATACTGCTGGCGATCGTGGCTGTGGTGATCGGTTGCGGTTCTGGACTGCCCAAACTCTCGCTCGATACCTCGACCGAAGGCTTCCTGCACCCACAGGATCCGACCCTTTCGGTATACAACGAATTCCGCGAACAGTTCGGTCGCGAGGAACTGATTCTGGTAGCGGTCACGGGTTCGGACATATTTGCGCCGGAGTTTCTCTCCCGGTTGCGGGCGCTGCACCAGGCCATTGAGGCCGAGACGCCGCACCTTGAAGATATCACCAGTCTGGTCAATGTCCGTAATACTCGCGGTGAGGGCGGCACACTGCGGGTGGAAGAACTGCTGCAGCGCTGGCCCGATGGTGGTGCCAGTCTTGACCAGATCCGCACCCAGGCGATGGGCAGCGCGCTCTACCGCAACATGATCCTGTCAGAGGATGCCACCACCACTGCACTGGTGATCCGCTCCAGCGCTTTCTCCAGTGAAGGGGTCGAGCTCAGTGTCGATGATGTGCTCGCCGGCCTCGAGGGCGATACAACTGATGAGGCTAC
Source organism: Arenicellales bacterium (assembly GCA_030754035.1). GTDB lineage: Bacteria > Pseudomonadota > Gammaproteobacteria > Arenicellales > UBA868 > UBA12578. Next base: position 11,779 of record JASMBC010000014.1, read on the forward strand.
AGACACCCTCATAGGGGGCTTTGATGAGGCTCCCGGGGAGGGCGCCTCAACCGGCGCTGCCGCGCCGGCCGGCCGGCGCGTTGTGCTCAGCGATGCGGAGAACAGTGAACTGGTCAGGGCTGTGCAATCGGTGATCGACCGCTTCGATCGTGACGGCTTCAGCATTCGGCTGGCGGGTTCGCCGGTCATCCTCGATGACCTCAAGCGCTCAATGGAGACCAACCTGCCCAGGTTTACCATCATTTCGCTGTGCACTATCAGCCTGCTGCTGGCGCTCATGTTCCGGCGCCTCTCGGGTGTGCTGCTGCCACTGGCCGTGGTGGTACTGTCGCTGCTCTCGACGCTGGGCCTCATGGGTCATCTGGGGATGTCCATCAAGCTGCCAACCCAGATTCTGCCTTCGTTCCTGCTGGCAGTCGGGGTCGGGGCATCGGTGCACATCCTGGCGATCTTCTACCGCTACCTCGACCAGGGCAACGAGTCGCGCGAGTCGATCGCCTTCACCCTTGGCCACTCCGGCCTCGCCATCGTCATGACCAGCCTGACCACGGCCGCAGGCCTGGCCTCATTTGCCGGCTCGCCGGTTGCTCCGATCAGTGATCTGGGTTTTGCCGCCACTATCGGTGTGCTGATTGCGCTCATTTTTACTCTGGTGATGTTGCCGGCGCTGCTGGCACTGATCCGGATCAAGCCGGTGACTCGGTCACCACGGTCTGCTCGAGGTCCCGTGATCGATCGCCTGTTCACCTGGGTCACCGATTTTTCCATCGATCATTCGGGCAGCGTACTGGCACTGTCGGTACTACTCACTGTTGTCGGCATCAGTGGTGCCGCAATGGTTAAGTTCGGCCATAACCCGCTGGAGTGGTTCCCGGACGACGAGCCGATATACCAGAATACAATGTTTATCGACCAGCAACTCAAAGGCGGCGGCGTGGCAGAAGTCGTGGTCGATACCGGTCGGGAGAACGGGCTGTACGAGCCGGCTGTGATGAAAGAGCTAGACCGGCTGGCCACCGAGCTCTATGACTACCAGGATCCGGATCTTTTCGTCGGCAAAATTTTCTCCCTGTCGGACATGCTCAAGGAAATCAACCAGGCGCTTAACAACAATCAGAGCGAAGCTTACGCAATTCCCCAGGACCGTGAACTGATAGCCCAGGAGTTCTTACTGTTCGAGAACTCCGGATCGGACGATCTGGAAGATGTGGTTGATTCGAGATTCCAGAAAACCCGGGTCACGGTTAAGGTACCGTGGGCTGATACCATCGCCTATGCCCGCCTGACAGCCTATTTGGAGAAGCACTTCAATGCTGCCTTTGAGGACGTTGCCAGTATCCAGGTTACCGGCCTGGCAGCGCTTTTTGGTCGTATTCTCAGAGCGTCCATCCAATCGATGCAGCAGAGTTACGTGATCGCGGCCCTGGTCATCACCTTGATGATGATTCTGCTGATCGGCGATCTTAGGATCGGCTTGGTCAGTATGATGCCCAACCTGCTCCCGATCGTGCTGGTTATGGGTTACCTGGGTTGGGCCGGGATCCAGCTGGACATGTTCAATATGCTGGTAGGCAGCATCGCCTTGGGCCTGGCAGTGGACGATACCGTGCATTTCATGCACAACTACCGGCGCTACTACCACCTGTCCGGTGACGTCCGCCAGGCGGTGCGCGAAACTCTGCTCAGTACCGGCCGGGCGATGGCCGTTACCACCATGGTTCTGGCAACCGGCTTTTATACTTACACCCTGGCGGATATGAATAATCTCATCCTGTTCGGTTCGCTCACCGGCAGCGCTATCGTGATTGCTCTGGTGGCAAACTTCCTGCTTGCCCCGGCCCTGATGCACCAGCTGCACAAGCGTCGCATCACGACCTGAACCGGGCTACCAACTACCTCTCCCGGAGTAACTGGAATGAAGCGAGGCTTTTTTAGTTTGACTCTTGTCATGACCACTGTCGCGGGCCTGTTGTTTGCTCCGGCCGCGAGCGCCCTCAATGCCCGTGAGATCATGCAGCGGGTCGATGCCCGGGACGACGGTGATAATGGCACCGCGACCATGGAGATGATCCTGCTCGATAAGAAGGGTAACGAGCGCCGCCGCACGCTCCGAACCTTCAGCAAAGATCAGGGTGACGACAGGTATCGCTTGATGTTTTTCATGGAACCGGCGGACGTGCGCGGCACCGGTTTTCTCACCTACGACTACGACGACCCCGGGGCAGACGACGACCAGTGGTTGTACTTGCCAGCCCTGGCCAAGACCCGGCGTATCGCCGCGGCCGATAAGTCGGGCAGTTTCATGGGCTCGGATTTCAACTACGCCGACATGACCCGCAAGGACCTGGACCTTTATACCTACGAACTGCTCAAGGAGATAACGGTGGCTGAGCGCAAGGCGTGGGTGATCCAGGCGGTTCCCACGAGCCCTCAGGAGATCGACCAGTCGGGCTATACCCGGTCGCTGTTGTTCGTGGACCAGGCTACCTTCCTGGTGCTGCGGGCTATTCACTGGATGAAGGAGGGTGGTGGCCGGATGAAGTACCTGGATGCTTCGTCCCACATTGAGCAGGTAGACGACATCTGGGTGGCCCGGTACATGACCATGACCACCAAGCAGGGCAAAACCACGCTGCACCGGACCATCCTGCGTTTTAAGCAGATGGGTTTTGGCCAGGACCTGGATGAGGGTTTGTTTACAGTCCGCCGCCTGGAGCAGGGGCTGTAAGCCTGAACTAGGCCATGTACGCCTGTAGCGTCTGGTGCCTGATAGTCACGCTGTTATTATTGGCCGCCTCTCCGGCCGGCCTGGCCACGGATGGGGTGCCGCTGGACGACTTGCTGGAAGGTTTCGACGATGAGAAACCAGGTAGCACACCAGTGCCGCCGCCTGAGCAAGTCAGCGAACCTTCTCACTGGTACCTGGCGGGTGCAGCCAGTCTGCGGTTTGCCTTTAATACCGCGCACGCTGCGCCAGTTGCTGGCCAGGTAGATCACCGCAATCTGTCGTCGGCCCGCGGCAAACTGAGTCTGCAACTGGCAGGCCAGTTCTCCCGCCGTTGGCGTGCCAGGGTGGAGGGTTACACCTTCTATGATGCGGCCTACGATCGTGCTGCCCACAACTATCCCGAGGTCCTGGTCGACACCATGCGGGCGGAGACGGAATTCGGTGAGGCCTACTTGGCCGGCTCACTCGGGCCCGTTGATCTCAAACTGGGGCGCCAGGTCCTGGCCTGGGGCAAGGCTGATACCCTGTCTGTGGTGGACCTGGTCAGCCCGCTCGACCTGCGCGAGCCGGGAATGGCGGATATCGACGACCTGCGTCTGCCGCTCACCATGGCGCGACTCGACTACTATCCGGACCGCACCTGGCGCATCAGTGCCCTGGCGATTCCGGAGATACGGGTCAACGAGTTCCCGGCTTACGGCTCTGATTTCTATCCGTTCCCGATGCCACTCACCGATGAGGTGCCCGATCACGGGGGCGGCAACACCGAGTGGGCGGCCGCGGTCGAGGGCACGTTCAGTGGCTGGGACCTGGGGTTCTACTGGGCCGACCTGGTTGACAACATGCCTTATCCGGTGTTGACGCTGCAGGGGCAGAACCTGCTGCCAACCTCGCTGGCCCATGCCCGCATCCAGTTGGCCGGTGTTGCCCTTGATTTCGCCAGCGGTAATTGGCTGCTCAAAGGGGAGTTGGCCCAGGTACGTGGTGCCAGGCAAACCAGCCAGTTGGCCTCGGACCGGCGCCATCTGGTGGGCGTTATCGAGTACAGCGGTGTGGCAGATGTCGTAATGGCGCTGGAGTTGGCCTGGCAGTCGCTGCTCGACTACAGCGTTCGGCATGGCCAGGCTGGTTATGACAAAGACAGCTGGCAGAGCGTGATTCGCCTGAGCCTGGACCAGTTGCACGACACCCTGCACTGGGCCGTGTTGTACAGCGGTTATGGCGGTAGTGGCGGTTTCACCCGCGGCCAGGTCCAGTACGACATTGCGGACGCCTTTACCCTGAGCGGTGGGGTGGTGCTCTATCGTGGCGGCGACAGCCTGATGACGCGCGGGATCGGTGACAACGACCGGGTTTTTCTCCAGGCCCGCTACAGTTTCTAGGTGGCAGGCACACGGGTGAAGGCCATGCGGGCCATGCAACTCAAGCATAGCGGCGAACCACTCGCCGCGCAGCAACTGGCGTGTCCGGAGCCCGGCCCGGGCCAGGTCCTGATCCGGGTAAGCGCATGGTGCGCTCGGTCGCCAACCTCACCCGCCGTGACGGCATCGAGTTTCTCGACCTCGCCGGCCGGGTGCCAATGCGGACCCACGTCACCGAGTATCCGCTGGCCCAGGCCAACCAAGCGCTCGATGACCTGCGTCACGGGCGTTTCCAGGGTGCGGGTGTCTTGACCGTCGGCTGAGGGTTACACCTGGCGCCTGGCGCTGCCACCACGCTCGCGGATACCATCAGTTGTTTTGAGGTTGCCCCGTCCTGACGGGGCCAAGGAGAAACATGCATCTCAGGGCGATCAGCTACCTGCTGCTGGGTATGCTCGGCATCTCGATCGGCGACACCATGATCAAGATGCTGAGCGGGGACTACGCGCTACACCAACTGGTTTTCATCCGCGCCGCGATCAGCCTGATCATCCTGATGCCAGTGCTGTTGCGCCGTGGCATCACCGCTCTGCGCACCAGCCGGCTGGGCATGCATATCCTGCGTGGTTTGATGCTGGTCATCGCTAACGTGACGTACTTTACCGGGTTGGCCTCGCTGCCAATGGCCGAAAGCTCGGCTGTGGTTTTTTCGGCGCCGGTCATCATCACGCTGCTGTCGTTCTGGCTGCTGGGCGAGCGCTTTGGGGTGGGGCGCTGGGTAGCGGTGCTGGTCGGACTCGCGGGTGTGGTGTTGGTGGTCCAGCCATTCGGGGCTAACCTGGAATTTGCTTACTTGTGGCCGCTGGCTGCCGCCTTTGGTTATGCGGGCTTTACCACGCTAACGCGCTCACTGGGCCGGACCGAAAGTGCCGCCTTACTTGCGGTATTTGCCCAGGGTTCGTTTTTCGTGGCGAGCCTGTTGATGGGCATCCTTGTTGGTGACGGGCGCTTCGCGGGTACCGGCAATCCGAATCTCGAATTCCTGTTGCGGGCCTGGCGCTGGCCGGCGGTCGACGACCTGGGCTTGATCGCCATGATAGGGCTTGTCTCTGCGGTCATCGCCCTGTCGTTATCAGCGGCGTACCGCAGCGCGCAAGCCTCTTTCCTTGCCCCGTTCGAGTACAGCAACTTGCCACTGGTGCTGCTGTGGGGATACCTGGTGTTCGGGGATTTCCCCAACACCCTTGCGCTTGCCGGCATAGGATTGATTGCCGCCGGCGGCATGATCATGATCTTCACCGAGAGTCGCCGCCGTGCCCGGGAGCGATCGGTAGGCGTTTGAATCGGCAATGGCGGCTTGTCCCGGGACTTGAACTTATTATGATCAGGAAATAATTCTTTTGTTAGCGGTCACACTGTCGCTGGTGGGATCGTTCATGGATAGACGGAGACGATGCAATGATCAAGGCTTTCTTCTACTCAAGCAGATGGGCGCCGTGGGCTTATGGTGGCGGGGCACTGCTGTTTTCCTCGTTGTGGTTGCAAGTGCAGATGACAGTCGCCATCAACAAGTGGTACGGCCGCTTCTACGACCTGCTGCAAAATGCCGCCAGTTACCAGGACAACTCGACCGAGGGCATTAGCCTGTTTTTTGAGCAACTGATTTCGCTGGACTATGTTACTGCCGGTTTTGAAGGTAGCCCATCGTTTGCCGTGATCGCCTTTCCTTACGTACTCCTTGCCATTTTCACTGGCTGGTTCACCCGCATCTATGGCCTGCGTTGGCGCGAGGCGATAACCTTTGATTACATCCCCCGCTGGCGCTCGGTCGAGCACGAGATTGAAGGCGCTTCTCAGCGTATCCAGGAAGACTGCAACCGCTTCGCCCGCATCGTCGAGTCGCTGGGCCTGCAGATCGTACGTGCGCTGATGACCCTGATCGCCTTTATACCGGTGCTCTATAGTCTGTCGGACAAGGTCGACGTGCCGGTACTGCGCGATATCGAAGGGTCACTCGTATGGGGTGCACTGGTGATCTCCCTGGGTGGGTTGGTTATCTCCTGGTTTGTTGGCTGGAAGTTGCCGGGCCTTGAGTACAACAACCAGAGGGTAGAGGCGGCTTTCAGGAAGGATCTGGTGCTGGGCGAGGATGACAAAGCTAACCATGCCGATCCGCAGACGTTGCGGGATTTTTTTGCCGGCATTCGGCGCAATTACCACCGGCTGTATCTGCACTACGGCTATTTCGATGCCTGGTCGACTACCTACGACCAGTTCATGATTATCGTGCCGTATTTGGCCATGGGTCCGGGCCTTTTTACCGGAGCGCTTACCCTGGGTGTCATGGTGCAGGTGTCCAACGCATTTTCCCGGGTACACGGCGGCTTCTCGCTCTTTTTACACAACTGGACCACCATCACCGAACTGCGCTCGATTTGGAAGCGCCTGCACGAGTTTGAACGCAACCTTGATCACTACGCGGTGGCCGTGCCAGCATGACCAATCCGACACCAGGGTGCACCTTGCTATAGCGAAAAGAAATTTCACCAAAAGTGATATAGTGGTCGCTGGAAAGGAGCAATCGAGGAAACGCGGCTTCCGATCGCATGCCCAACGGGGCTAACCGGGGTCGACACGCCATGGATCAAAAAGGCGCAGCACCCTACCGGGGTTTTGCACAGCGGCTGATTGATGCGATGCGCGATGCGTTTTTTGATTGGAAGTCGACGAGGCGCCAATTTTCGAGCGACCGCATCAGCCTGGAAAATGATCTGCGCACGGCAATTAAAGAAGAGCAGTTCGTTCTCAATTACCAGCCCCAGATCGAGTTACAGAGAGGTCACCTGCATGGTTGCGAGGCGCTTATCAGGTGGAATCATCCGCAGCAGGGCATTATCTCACCGCTGGATTTTATTCCCGTTGCCGAAGAGACCGGACTGATTGTACCGATTGGTAGTTGGGTACTGTATGAAGCCTGCGTGCAGGCCAAACGATGGCAGAAGGCCGGGCATCCACCGATGGTAATGTCAGTCAATGTCTCAGTGGTTCAGTTTCGCCACGAAGGTTTTGTCGAAGAGGTACGGTCAGTGCTGGAGGCAACAGGGCTGAAGGCGGAATATCTTGAACTTGAGGTCACCGAATCGATCGTTGCCGATGATCTGGACGTGACGCGGAATACTCTTGGACAGCTCAAAGAACTTGGCATCAAGCTCGCGATTGATGATTTCGGTACCGGGTACTCGAGTCTGGCCTACCTGACGAAACTGCCATTTGATACGTTGAAGATCGACCAGGCTTTCGTGCGTGGTACCGAGAAGCACAACTGGGCCATCGTTCGTGCGGTTACCCAACTTGCCCGCTCATTGGGACTGACTATCGTGGCCGAAGGAGTAGAGACATCGGAACAGGCCGACGTACTGAGCGGCATTGGCTGTCAGTTGGCTCAGGGGTATTTCTACAGCAGGCCGTTGCCAGAGGATGAGTTTGGTGTCTACCTGTCCAATCACGATACCCTGGAGAGGGGGCACGACCAGTCCAGCAGGCAAAGGCCTATATTACGCGTTGGCTTACCAACGTTTGCCGCAATTAACCAGTTGCAGCGCGCTGCATTGCAGTTCCAGAAAGAACACCCGGATATGCAGCTGGAGATTCAGTGCGATGTCAGTGACCGGCTGATAGAGGCTTTGGCGTTGGGTGAACTGGATGTCGTGCTGGCAGTTACTACCGGTCGGGTGGATATCGATCCTGTACAGATCTGGTGTGACAGCCCCGTATGGATTGCCGGCTCCAATGTGTCATTGGATAAAGATGGGTCGGTACCCCTGTTGGTTCATCCGGAAGGATCACCGTTTCGCAAGCGGATGATCGATGCGCTCAAACTGGTGGATCGTCAATGGCAGATCGTTTATCAGTCCCCGGCGCTGTGGGGCATTATCAACGCCCTGGCATCAAATATCGGGGTGACGGCTTTACCTTTGGAATCATTTGTTGAAGAAAAGTTATTTCAAGGCGGCCAGATCTGCCTGTTGAACGCGAAGGAGCACGGATTGCCTGCTCTGGATACGGTGGAGTGCGGCATTTACAACCGCGAGCTGGAAGAAAAGCCAAGGCGTGAATGGCAGGCCTTGTTTGGGGCTCATATGGCCGAAGTGATGGACTCTTTTGGGTATGAAAAGCTGTGACTATAATTGTGCTAGCGGCATCACTTCTTGAACACAAAACGGCCGGTGCTTTCCCGGTACGCCGCATACGCTGATCATAAGGAGACGACTCATGAACCCACAGAGTATTCCGAGCAGTTCAAATAACGATATCTCAAATCCAAGCACCGTCGATGTGCGTCGCCGCTTGCGTCTTGGCGAGGTGCTGGTCAAAGAGGGCATTATCAGCGAAACCCAGGTTGAATCAGCCTTGGCGGCGCAGAAGCAAAGCAAGGGTAAGCGCCTCGGCGAAGTACTGGTAGATATGCGGCTGGTAGACGAGGTCACTATTGTCAAGACGCTGGCGAAAAGGCTTGACCTTCCTTTCGTAGATCTGAATCAGATCAAGATCTCTGAAACCGCACTCAAAGAGCTGCCAGCACGGCTGATGCGCGAGCAGAACATACTCCCCATTGCTTGTGACACCGAGTCAGTAACGGTGGCCTTCGGTGACCCTCTGGCCATGGAGGCTATCGATAGTGTTCGTCTCTCCTGTCGCAAGCGGTTAGTTGAGGTTGTATCAACTCCAACCCAGATCAAACGTTTTGTCGACCGCTCTGTCTCGGTGGCGGAGAGCAAGGAAGATTTTGAGGACTTTTTGCGCTCCCTGGGCCGGGAGGTCGACCGTGAGGCGGCTGTAGGCGAGGATGCAGCTGCGGTACGCCTTGCGAACAAGATCATCCTCGATGCAATTCGAGATCGCGCCTCCGACATACATATTGAGCCTAACGGGGATCGGCAGGAATTGCTGGTTCGTTTTCGTGTAGACGGTGAGTGCCGCGAATATCGACGGGTTCCTGCCGAGTACCGCGAGCAACTGGTGGCGCGACTCAAGATCATGGCGCGACTGAATATTGCGGAACGGCGGATGCCGCAGGATGGCAAAATCCGTTTTAAACTGGGCGAGAGCGAGATCGAGCTGCGGGTTGTGACCCTGCCAACCGCCGGTGAGAACGAAGATGTGGTGCTGCGCATACTCGCCGGCTCAGGAGCGCAGCCGCTTGGAGACATGAATCTCAGCCCTGATTATCTTCGGGCGATCCAGAATCTGGTCGAAAGTCCCTACGGCATGGTGTTAGCAGTTGGGCCAACCGGTTCTGGTAAGACGACCACGTTGCACGCGATGCTCGGAAAGGTAAATGCGCAGAAAAAAAAGGTCTGGACCATTGAGGATCCAGTGGAGATTACTCAGGCGGGTCTCCGCCAGATGCACGTTATTCCGAAGATCGGCCTGACTTTCGCCTCAGCTATGCGCTCCTTTCTGCGGGCCGATCCAGACGTGATCATGGTCGGTGAGATGCGTGACGAGGAAACTGCCCACATGGCGATCGAGGCATCGTTGACTGGTCATCTGGTCTTCTCGACACTGCATACTAATAACGCGCCGGAAACCATTACCCGCCTTGTCGACATGGGTTTGGAGCCGTTTTCGTTTTCTGACGCACTGCTTGCGGTTTTGGCTCAGCGCCTTTGCAGGCGACTGTGTGATCAATGTAAAGAAGAGTATGAAGCGAGTGAGATTGAAAAAGAGGAGCTCAGCGGTTACCTGGGCGATGGCGTGTTGTCGCGGTTGGGTGGCCCGGGTCCGCTGAAGCTACACCATGCCGGGGGCTGTGCTGAATGCGATGACACAGGATACCGTGGACGGCTGGCCTTACATGAGTTACTGATCAACAACGATGAGATTCGAGAAGCGATTCAGAAGAAGGCCACCACCGCTGAGTTGCGCTCACTCGCGGAGAAGTCCGGAATGCGCACTTTGCTGCAGGATGGGGCAGCGAAATGCTTACAGGGCCTGACTGACTTGAAGCAGGTGCTGGCGGTTTGCAGTCGCTAACTATCCGGTTCTCTGGGTACCTGATTTTGTCTTGAGTACTTGCAACTGAGGGTATCTATGTTCCCCTTTTAATGTCTGCCCGATGTTTTTGGTTTTCCCGCGAAACTAATAAGCTGAGCCACTGTCACTTGTCATATCGTGACGCTCGGTACCCTCGATCGGCGGGCAAAAGACACAAATAAGTCGCAGTGTTGTAAATGCGCGCAAACGATGCAAGTCATGCTTGTCCAGCACGTAAAGTGTACCGGGCACGATTGTGTGACTCTCGTCTTTAACCTGGTCAATGATTTCCCCCTCGCCCTCAATGCAATAAACGGACTCCAAGTGGTTCCGATATTGCAGTAAGACATCGGTATCGGCATTGACAATCGTATCCAAAAAGGCAAATCCCATATTATCCTTTTCGATCAACAGCCGTCGGCTTTGCCCGCTGCCCCAATCAACGTCGCGTTCAGTTCCAATCACCTCGGATAATCTACGAACGAACATCTTTCTCTCCTTTGCTCGCTAAATAAGACTCAACTGCAGCTACCAAGCGCCCGGGAGGCTCAGCGGACCTCCAGCAGACCCCTGTCGTAATGGGTCAATAGTTCGTGACCGTCTGCGGTGACAGCAAGTACATCACAGTGCCTGAAGCCTCCCACCCCAGGAAGGTACACTGCTGGTTCAATAGTCACCACCATGCCTGGTTCAAGCATGTTGTCGTTATAGGGCCTGATTTCGCCTTTCTCCTCTCGACCCCAGAATGCACCCATAATCCCGCATGAATGGCCAGGGCCGTGCAACTGATACTGATCGTACCCGGCCCGTTCAAGAACATCGATACAGACTCGGGCAACATCACCACACTTGACGCCGGGTTTCACCGCCGCTATGCCGCGCGCGTGTGCTTCGATGATAGTCTCGAAGGGTTTCCTGGCGTCTTCACGTAGCGGTCCAATGGATAGGGTACGCTCCTGTGAAATGTAATAGCCATTCACCTGTGACAGTATGTTGAAGTTCACGATCTCCCCACGTTCAAGCCTCTTACCGGTAGATACCGCGTGTGGGATGACACTTCTCGGTCCGGATGCGCAGGTAATGATGGTGCCGAAACTTTCAAGATCCGGAAATCGTTCTGTTAGCGCCCGGTCGGTCGCCAGCAGGGATTGGTTGGAAATCTCCAGCTCCGTTCTTCCCTCTGCCACGGCAGCCATGAGCGCTTCGGTCCCGACATCAGAGATCTGGCCATTGGTGCGCAACAGATCCACTTCCTCTGTTGATTTAACCAGCCGTTGCTCCATCAGGGTTGTCGAAACATCCGTGAAATCAGATCCAGGGAGGCTGGCCTGGAGCGTTTCGAGCACACCAACTGGCATCACATCCTTCTCAACGCCAATCCTGTCGAGCACATAGCCGCGTTCTATCAGCAATTTCTTGGTAGTTTGCACCAGCCCTGCCAGCGAAGTGCCTGCGTCACTGTAGAAATGTGCGTCTGTTATCCAACTGTAGGTGGGAACGCGGTCACACTCCATGATGGGCGCAACGATCGCGACCGACCCCTGAGCGGGTACCACAGTGAAGTTGAAACGACCCATAGGCAGCATCCAGAATCCGGCGTAGTAAAGATTGCCGTGATAGGATGAAACGATGACTACGTCGATGTTCTGCGCAGCCATAATCGCCTGTAAGCGCTCAATTCGGCTCTGCATTTCCATGTTACTAAATATCATCGCACTTTCCTCATCAATTAAGTTTGTACCACGCTGCTAGGGTAGGCAGGGTGGGGATACTTTGTGAATGCATTTTAGTTTATGAACAATCAGACGAAAGATTGTTTCTTGTTTCACCGAAGCCTGCGGGTTGGTCGAAATAATATGAGAATCGAGTTATATGATGCAAGCATTTGACAACATCCCTGCAGGCATCAAGCGTGCAAAGTGCAGCCATTGGTCTCTCGAGTCACGATATGGCGACATAATCTTGACCAGCGATTTGCCAGCGTTGGTGGACTTATCCACAAAAATGGATAAGGCCGATGCGACTTAGGCCCTCGTTTATTTTGGTGGCTCCGGCACGGCAAAGGCAGGGCCAGCATCAAGCCGTGTCTCCCTGCTGGCAGGGCCACTACTGGCAGTTGTTCCTACAAGGGAGGGTGTTTATTCTTCTTATGCTCACTTTATCGGGAAGAAACCATGAAAATTGATGTGGAGGTGCCCACCTGTCGAGAAGGAGTTTTCTTACCTACGTCATTCGCCGGGCCGATAGATATTATATGAATTATACAGAGGGCGGAGCATTTGGGTTTTGATGCCGTCTGGGGAACTGATTTTATAACCCCCACCAAGAGCTACGGGATTCCAGATACCCATCCACCAAATTGGTATGAGCCGCTGATTTGTCTGGCACATGCGGCCGCTGTTACCGAGCGAATCAAGTTGGGAACCGGCGTTATCCTGGTTCCCTATCGAGACCCCATTATCCTGGCTAAGCAAGCTGCCACACTGGATCAGTTCAGTGGTGGGCGCTTGCTTCTGGGGCTTGGCCTAGGTGCATTCCGCGATGAGTTCGAGGCAATACGGCCGCGCCTGCGAAAAGCTCATCGAGGAAAGATGATGAATGAATACATCGAGGCTTTGTGTATGCTTCTTAGTCACCAGCAAAAGGACAGCAACTTCCAGGGACAATACGCAGAATTTTTCGGTGTGAATCTACACCCCAGGCCGGTACAGAACCCCCTGCCTATATATGTCCCGGGGAGCAGTCCAGAATCTCTTCAGAGGATAGCCCGATGGGGCCTGGGCTGCATGGTGCCGGCGGCCCGAGCCCAGGAGCGACTGGCTGCTTTACAGCCCGCGCTAGCAGAGCATGGTCGCGACCTATCGCAAATCGACGTAATCGCCGAAGGCGAGTTGAGCCTGGCCCCAACCCACGAGGCAGCCGTCCAACGCTATAGTGCCAGCCGCCAGGGTCAGTTCAGGACCCGACGGGTGGACCTGGAGACTGTGGTAGCGAGTAACTGGATCGGCACTGCAGAGGAGGTAGTGGAAAAGATAACTCAAGTGCAAGAACAGGGAATCGATCATTTTAATGTCTTGCACGTTGCAGCAGATACTATGGAGGAGATGTTAGAGCAGATGGAGATGTTTGCCGATGAGGTTATGACTAAACTTGATTAAGCGGGAGGGTATCCCATGATTTATGAAGTACGTCGCTACGAAACAATGCCTGGCATGATGCCGGCTCTTCACGAACTTATGGCAAACGTAGCCATGCCAGTGTTCGAAAAGGTGGGAATGCGAGTGGTGGGCGCTTGGGAGCCATTGGTGGGCGATTACAGCAACGTTCTCACCTATGTGCTGGCCTGGGAATGTATGAACGAGCGAGCCGAAAAATGGGATGTCTTTTTCAGCCATTCCGACTGGAAAATGGGCAGAAGGGAGGCAGTAAAGAAACTGGGGAAACCAATGGTATCGAGGGAGTTTCACTTTTTTTTGAGCCCTACTTCCTACTCGCCTCTGCAGTGATATCTTCCTGCTGAAACGTTGCAGGGATGGCGGATAGATATCCGGTCTGCCCTCACTGGCAAGGGTGCCGGCCGAGCACGTTCGCAGCACCATGACTACCGCATCACCAGCCCCTAAGGACACTGGCAGGGCGTCTCCCCGGTGGGGGATCGTGCTCGTTACCCGTCTTCACGTGCTCTTGCACCGCATAACCGGGAGCCTCAACACCTTCAGCAGCAAGGAGGTCTGCTTCGTCACGATGACCGGGGCGAGAAGCGGGCGCACACTGATGATTCCACTCATGTACCTGCCGTACGGCGAGGGCGTGCTGCTGGTGGCCTCACAAGGCGGCGCGTCCAAGAACCCGCTTTGGTACCATAATCTGGTCAAGCACCCAAAT
>JASMBC010000015.1 GCA_030754035.1 Arenicellales bacterium
ATGCAGATAGCCACCTTGATCCAGGAGGCCATAACAACGTTTCAGCAGCACGTCTCGCTTAGGTATGTGATAGAGGGCAAGCCAGCTGACAATGGCATCGAAGTGCTGCCCGACCCAGTTGTAGGTCAAAAAATCACCACAAGTATGGGTTACTTTTTCTGCCAGCCCACAGCGGGCAGTGAGGTTTGAGGCAAGTAGGTTCTGGTCGCTTTGGAGTTCCAATGCCGTGACCTGTGCACCAACTGTTGCGGCGATATGACGGGCCGGACCACCCAGCCCCGATCCGATCTCGAGGACCGAACTGGAGGCGCTAACACCGGTAGCCCGAACGGCATGATCGACCGCTTCTGTACCGTGATAATGCAACTGATCAAATGGAGTCAGTTCATCGACGGACAGCGGCCCTTCATCTTCTTTGCCCATCTGTCGAAGTTCAGTGAGTACCCGATCAACGTGATGGTAGAGCTTCATGCTCTTGATATCGGCATTGGCCCTATTTGATTCGCTCATGATCATTCAATCCACAATGTGCAGCTCGCGGGGGAAATGGGTCAGGCACTTACACCCCGTCGACGTGATGTGTACGGTCTCGCTCATTTCCATTCCCCAACCGTCCAGCCACATGCCCAACATGACATGGAGCACGGCATCTTGCGGGATGGTTGTCTGCTCATCAGCACGTAAACTGATTGTGCGTTCGCCCCAGTCTGGAGGATATCCGACACCGATCGAATAACCGATGCGGCTGGATTTTTCCAACCCGTAAAGATCCAGCACATCCTGCCAGGCCCGGTGCACTGTACCGGCTGTTACACCCGCCTTCAGTACACCCAGCACCGCATCAAGCCCCTCGTTCACAGCTGACAGCGTCTGCGTCAACTTAAGCGGAGGCTTACCAAGGTGTACTGTTCTGGCGAGCCCGGCGTTGTATCTTTTGCGTGTGCCGCCGATCTCAAATGCAACAGTCTGATCTTTTGCAAAGCATTCGTCGGTCCATAGCGGATGCGCTGTCGTTGCTCCTTCTCCAGCCAGAATAAGTGGACAGATCGCCGTCTGATCACCACCAAAATCCTCGGTACCTCTAATCTGGGCGGCCATAATCTCTGCCGCAAGATCACATTGTCGTCCACCGGGCTTAACCAGATCCCAAGCTGTTTGCATGGCGTGTCCAGCAATTGCCGCGGCCTGTGCCAGTATGTCGACCTCCACCTGGCTTTTAACCGTACGTATCCAGTTCACCAATCGGTCAGCATCGGACCACCGGGCGTCGGGCAATCCTGACTGCAATCCCGAAAGTGCTCGTGGTGAAAAAAAGTAGCTGTCACTTTCGTAACCGATGTGCTTATCCCCCAGGCCCACATCATGTAGCCACGAGGCCATGAATTCAGATGGATGGGTATCATCGCGCTGCACCAGCGCTTCCGGATAAGGGACAACGCTGCGTACATCCAGATGCGTGGTCAAAGCCACTGCGCCCGCATCCATTTCCCGGCCGATCCAAACGGGTGGACCATCGGGGACCACGCACATCACCTGGGGGACATAAAATGACCAGGCGTCAAATCCGGTCAACCAGTTCATATTCGCCGGATCTCCGATGATCAAAACGTCTAGCTGACGCTCGTCCATGGCGGCCCGTACGGATGTCAGCCGACGATTGTATTCGTCCGGGTGAAATGGGGCGGGCATCAGTTGCTCCCCCATGGGTTTTTATGCAGCCCGGCAGGCTGAACAAGACAAGCGCGCAACACGACGCAGGCCCCCGCCAAGGCATCCCAGCCAGAGGAACTGCCTATTCGTTCAATGTGGTGCACTCGAGTGGGAATCATCTCTACGTTGCCTTCGATTACTGAGTTGATAGCCAGGTGCAATGTCTCAAGCCCCTGACCGGCACTCGCAGCGACCAGATGCGTGCGACTGATCGGACCGGTCCGAGTCACCAGATACGGACATATGTCCGCATAAAGTAACGCGGCAATATCCTGACGATGGACTAGAGAAAGGGCAATAAGAACACCCCCGAGAAAATCATCGCCGGAGGGGGTGAGCCCGGGGCCCAGGCCGATCAACTGTTGGGCCGATTCCGGCACACCCTCTACACAACGCTTGTCAACCAACTGATTAAGCAACCATCTTTCGAGTTCGAAAACAGGAAGCGCGCAAACATGCGCTTCTCTGGTATCTGATAATTCAGCACCATGGCCGTATAAAAACACACCCAGTCCCTGCCTCGGGACCCGGCCCCTGCTGATTGCATTGAGCGCATCAAGACCACGCATCAGCGACTCGTTTGTCCAGCACGGAGCCAGCGGTGGTGACCAGATTTTGGCCGGCGTCTCTATGACAAGAGGTCGATTGCCAAGATGCACAGCACCAGCACAAACGCGCACAGACTGGTCGACTACGAGATCGGCGAATACGCCCGAGTATGGTGTGGGCTCAAGTGATAGGTTGACCGGCCCGTTACCAATCGTGGCATCACCGATACAGATCCACTGACTGCCCAGATCAACGTAGACACTCCGATCGAACACGGCAGTAATCCGTCCGGATACCGACTGACTGATTTCACGGACAGCAACAGCGCCGATGCTTTGGGCTCTCAACACAGGGCCGAGCACTGGTCGCTGTTCTGTGGTCAACCAAGGAAAAGCAGTCCTTGTATCTGAGTATTGGGATTCGCTGACTTTCAATTTCTGTTACAAGTCTTAGCCGACATTTAAACAAGCCAGTGCCAGCTCTGCTGCATCCGCATTGCTGGGCGCAACCACAACACCCGCCCGCTCCAATACACTGACCTGTCTTGCCCGGACCTGCGGATCTTCGTCTGTACCCGTGACAGATGCAATAACGACCGAACCGGAACGACCGTGGCGATCTAACAGCCCAGCAAGATGGCCAGCTGGATCGGCATGGGCACCAAAACCTATGACCACATCCAACAACACCGCGCCTACATCAGGGTCTGACAGCGCCGCACAAATAGGCTCATCACGTACAGCCGGGTCAATCATCGGGTGTGGCCGCCCACGGGTAAACCGGTCGTCGCCCAAATCAATCATGATGTGGTTTGTGCGCTCTGACGTAAACAAGCCTGCCCCGGGTACTGGCGCATTCGATAAAACAGGCTGTCCGTGCGAAAGAAAGACGACCTGTGCTTCTGCAGCGAGCGTACCGCCGCTATAAAGCCCCCTAACGTAGCTGCCTGCCACCGGTGCTCGCTGGACAGCCGGCAGCGCTTCCAGTCCTTTGCTGTTTGTTACTGCGGTCGCCGCTGCATCTTTCAAAGTAGTCGTCAGCTTTGCATTGTCGGGTAACGCCAGGTTGTCACTACCAACCAAACAGACGGTGTAGCTTTTTGAACTCCTGCGAATAAATTCAGTGATCTGGTCTACAACACTAGGGGCAGGCGGCTTGGAGATGAGCACAATATGGTGGGTTGCAACATCTCTTTCCAGCCAGTCAAGCACGGTCAGGGTGCTGATAGCGCCAACCGCTTCGGTCAGATCTCGTCCACCAACACCTATTGCGTGCGAGATACCTTCACCGGCGTGGGCAATCAGGCAGGATACCTCCTGCATCCCTGTGCCTGAAGCACCCACGATTGCAATATCACCGCGCGGCACAACATTGGCAAAAGCCAGCGGCACCCCGTCGATAATCGCCGTTCCGCAGTCAGGGCCCATCACAACAAGTCCCAGATCGCGAGCTTCGCGTTTGAGAGAGATTTCTTCGGCCAGAGCCACATTGTCACTGAAGATCATGACATTGAGACCGGCCCTGAGCGCTTTACGTGCTTCTGCCCCGGCGAAGTCACCGGGCACCGAAATCAAAGCGAGATTCGCGTCCGGCAGCTGGCGACAGGCCGAGCGCAAGGTAAGCGGACGGAGTTCTCGCGGAGTGCTGTTCTGTTGCGCGGGGCGTTCCATCAATTCGGCTGCCCGCTGCAGTGTCGAATCAGCAATGGCCCGATCCTGTGCGCGCACCGCGACCAGCAGGTCACCGGGGCCGGCCATAGTGTCCTCTTCCAGAAGGCCTGCGTCAGAAAGAATATCCCAATTGGCTGGAGTCGCCATCATCAGGGCCGCATCTTCTACACCCTGAATCGCTGTCAATTCCCGTGATATCTGCATCAGCACAACTGAGTCGAGAAAAACCCCGGCGCGTACTATGTTGACCGTCACGCTCATGAAATCCCCAGCCTTTCTCCAAGCGCTCGAAGCGCTTTTTCAAAGCACGCCATCGGTGCTTTGACCACACCGGCACCGACCTGCCCGATGCCGGGTTCTCGATGAGCGATCCCGGTATTGATCGTTGGTACGATCCCGGTCTCAACCACCAGTCGGATATCAATACCTGTGGGTACGCCTTGATAATTCTCACTCACGATCGTCCACTCGGGATGTTCGCCCAGCGTGATCTCTCTCATTCTGGCGGTAATGCCGGCCGCCTCGGCAACAGATCCGGCGCCCACAAATCCGGCAACCGCGGGCGCTGCAGCCATTGCAAACCCACCCAGTCCGATCGTCTCGACAATAGTTGAGTCCCCCATATCCGGGTTGGCATCGGCTGCGCTGAATCCTGGGAAGTAAAGTCCTGCCGGCATCTCGACCGGCGCCGTAAACCATTCGTCGCCCAGTCCACTGATACGAATTCCGAAATCAGTGCCGTTTCGCGTCATCGCAGTGACCACAGTAGACTGTTCAATATTACGAACCGGGTCCATGATGGACTTACCCATGGCCATGGCGATGTTGAGGAAAAATTGATCGTTGCTGCCCATAAATGCCAGCATTTCAGACAGATCACCGTGGTCTGCCACTACCGACGCCAGAGCAGGTGCCAGTTCGCGCAGGAGCAAGCTTGAACAAGCCACATTGCGCTGGTGCATTTCATCTCCCATCGTCAACCCGCGGGCAACCAGCGGCCTCAGTGGAATACCCCCACAGCACTGCAGCGCGCTGCCCAGAGCCGGGCCCAGCGAATCACGAATCCAGGCCAGTCTGTCCCGTACCGACTCGTCATTACCCCCGAACCGCATCACTTTGCCCAAGCCCTCGTTGACGGTGCAATAGGCACGGTTGCCCGTTGCGCGGTTCTCGACCACCAGCAAGGGTTGGCTGCAGGTTGTCAGTCCGGTCATCGGACCTACGGCAGAAAAGTGATGGTTTGGATGAAAGTCGAAGCACCCTTTTGACGCCTGAACGCCGGCTTCATCAAGATCGCGAGCCCAGCCTTCGAATACCGCCACCCCTGCGACAGCACCGCGCATCGGACCGCACATCCTGTCCCACTCGATGGGTGGGCCGGCGTGCAAAATCGTGTGCTCTTTCAATTCCGGGATGAGATCCTTGGCCGGCAGCACATCGATCAGTACCGGGTCACCCTGTAACAGAATCTCCAGCGCCTTTGAATTGGCCCACCGAATCGCAGGGGCGAGCGCCGCAGTGTCCACCATTAATCTGCCAGCATTGAGAGCAAGCGTGCCAGGTCTTCGTCCCCACCCGCCGGGGGGCGCCAATCAACGTGAACAACGTCGACATCCTGAGCATCCAGGTCTGTTGCAAAAACAGCAAGCCCTAGGTTGATGACCCGGGGGCGTGACTGCAGCAGTTCAGCACATACCCGACCGATGGCCGGTGAGTCGTTCTGGTTAGACACCACTGTAGACCTCATAAGCCGCATCGACAGCCGCCCCGGGAGTGGCCACATAGCCGTTTCGCCGCAGTACAGTTTCCAGTGCGCTTAAACACCGCAGAACATTCGTTTTACGACAGCCGTAACCCATCGTGCCAATTCGCCAGATCTTGCCATGCAGTGGACCAAATGATGTCCCTATCTCGATACCAAAATCGTCCAGTAACGCGGCACGAGCGGTATCGCCGTTCTCGATCGACTCGGGTATGTAGACACCGGTCACATTGGCCATTCGATGCTCGGCATCACCGAAGAGTTCAAGCCCCATCGCAACCAACCCCGCTCGCAGCGCTTGCGAAGTCAGTCTATGGCGCTCGAAACCGGCTTCCAATCCTTCCCCGAGAACGACTCGAGCACATTCCCGCGCAGCGTACAGCATAGAAGTCGACTCGGTGTGATGATTCAGACGCAAAGGACTCCAGTAATCCATCAGCATGGCAAGGTCGAGGTAGTTGGATTGGATAATCGCACCTTCAGCGTCTACGCTTTCCGCGCCTCGTATACCGGCCTCGACATGCTTGCGGGCGTTGATCCGATCCACAGCGTGTTCACTCAAAGTAACGGGTGATGTGCCAGGTGGTCCCGACATGCATTTCTGCAGTCCCGACGACACCGCGTCCAGGCACCAGGCGTCAGTTTCCACCGGGCTACCGCCGAGTGTCGCGGTGGTGTCGGCATAAACCAGAATGCCAGCCTCACGACAGAAGCGTCCGACATCCCCCAGCGGTTGCAGCATCGTCGTTGACGTATCACCATGGACCATCGCAACCAGCTTGGGTTGATGCGCACGAATCGCGTCAGTGACCTGCTCGGGGTCGAATACTGTACCCCACTCAGTTTCTATGTTGACCAGATCACCACCGGCCCGCCGTGCGATCTCGGTCAGCAGATGTCCAAAGCGGCCAAAAATCGGTACCAGCACTTTGTCCCCGGGCGAGATCAGCGAAGTAAGACAAGCCTCGATCCCTGAGCGGGCTGTCCCGTTAACCAGCAGGGTCCACTGATTTTCAGTACGAAATACCCGTCGGTACAGCGCCATCACCTGATTCATATAGGTGGTGAACTGTGGATCGAATTGCCCGAGCATAGCCCTGGACATTGCCTGTAGAACCCGGGGATAGACATCGACGGGACCGGGTCCCATCAGCAGTCTTGGTTCTGGATCAAGTTCTTCAAACAGGGTGCTCGACCCCAGATGTGTGCTGTCACTCATGATTGTTTTCCAGATCTTTTAGGTTGTCAGTCGTCAGCAACGACGTGGGTGCCGGCGTCTCCTATCAATGCGGGCAGTGCTTGCTCGAGGTGTGCAATGATCGCACGTCTGCCGCCCCGCTCAATAAATCGTATTGCGGCTTCGACCTTGGGTCCCATGCTACCCGGGGCAAAGTGCCCATCCTCCTGGTGCTGTCTCATCTGTGAGACCGAACATTGGGCAATCTCCTTTTCATTTGGCCCGCCGAAATCCAGCGCCACCCGCGGTACGCCGGTCAGGATCAACATGTGTTCGATACCCAGTACATTGGCCATGTGCTGTGAAGTCAGATCTTTATCGATCACCGCTTCTATCCCCCGGCGTATGCCATGGGCATCTCTAACAACGGGTATACCACCGCCACCGCCAGCAATCACAATCGTACCCCGACTGGCCAGTCCATCGATCAGCGAGATGTCGCAGATGTGTTTGGGTTCAGGTGAGGGCACGACCTGGCGCCATCCACGGCCGGCATCTTCGTGCATAACCCAACCGAGCTCAGATTCAAGTTCCTTCGCCTCCTGCTCGGAGAAAAAATATCCCACGGGCTTGCTCGGCTGTCCGAATGCAGGATCTGCCGGATCAACCTCAACCTGTGTGACCAAGCCGATAGCGTGTCTTGGGTTACCCGCGCCACGCAGCGCGTTCTCGAAAGCCTGCATCAGCAGATAAGCAGTTACCCCCTGTGTATTGGCAACACAGATATCAACCGACATGGGCGTAACCCGATGTCTTGCCAGAGCCTGACGCATCATTGTTTTGCCGACGCCTGGACCATTGCCGTGCGTAACGATTAGTTCACGTTCCAGTTCTAAAATGGGTAACAGTGTCTGGGCTGCACGGGCGGCTGTATCCATTTGCTCTTCAGGCGTGCCTTTAATGCCCTGAGGATGAATGGCATTTCCCCCCACTGCGATCAACAACCGAGGAGGAAGTTCCCGTGAGTGGGTAGGTGAAGTCATTGCGGTTTAACCGTCTGCATCGGTGCTCATAAAAGTAGCCGCTACATCTTTTCCAGCCGACAATGCCAATGAAAGCAGCAGTGCAGACTTGTGCGGGTTTAGGTGGCGCGAAGCAACGATGTGGTGTTCCTCTGTCAGGGTCATGGTTTCAGGCAACACCACGACGTCAGCGACACGGGACGATACAACAATGGTTATGCCGTCATCCGCCAGCCGGTTAATCTCCGGTACCAGCCCGTCAGGAATCTCTCCGCATCCAAAACCAGCTATCACCAGGCCTCTGCGCTCTGTCCAGTCACGGGACAACAGGTCCGCGTGCGAATTGCCAGCGGCAACATAATGGATATCTACAGCCGGCAACACCACGTCGTTGGACAGCGCACCACCAAATGCGCCAGCCAGCGCTGCTTTAGTCGAGTCAGAAAAAAAGAAGGTGCGGCCGGAATAGACCCGCCCCAGCGGTCTGGCGGGCGATGAAGTGAACGCATTTGTGGCGATGGAATGGCGCTTGACAACGTGCAGTGCGGACAGAATCTCACCGTTCATCACCACCATGACACCCCGGCCACTGGCATTTGCCGACGCACACACCTGCACCGCATGGAAAAGATTGGCGGGTCCATCCGGACTCAGTGCTGTTGCGGGGCGCATGCTGCCGGTCAACACGATTGGTTTATCGGTGCTGAGCGTAAGATGCAGAAACAGCGCTGCTTCCTCAAGTGTATCGGTACCATGGGTAACCACCACACCGGTCACGTCTTTTCTGCTGGCCTCCTCGCTGATCGTCCTGGCGAGCAACCGCCACTGGTCAGGACCCATATCCTTGGAATTCAAAGAAAACAGGTTCTGCCCACTGATCTGTGCGACGTTCGCCAGATCGGGAATAACCTCCAGCAAATCAGCGACCGACAATTGACCGGCACTGTAAGCGAGGTTCGTAGCCGAATCGGCGCGGCCGGCGATGGTTCCGCCGGTACCAACGATGACGACCTTAGGTTCTGACGGCATTTGCTCAACGCCCAAAGATTAGGATCAGTTTAATCCGACAATGTTGGCGATCAATGACATACGCAGTGGTACTGAGAAACCGATCTGCTTGAAATACAGTTCGTGTGCCGTCTGGTCGATTCCAAAGTCGAATTCTCCTTCATTACGTGGCAGCGAGTGCATAACACCCACAGTCTTTCCACTTTGCTCACGGATTTTTTCCAGCCCGTCAACGGTGAAATAGTATTCCTCCATCTTTTTCATGAAGTCATCCCGCCCTGGATCACCTTTCTTGACCGAACACCCTGGCAGATACAACAGATCTATACCTTCGTCAGCAATCAGATCCTCCTGTTGCCGAATCGTCAGGTCATTGTGTTCCACATACGTCGCATTCATCCCGTCGAGTTTTTCACGGATGACATCCGGTGTACGCAGGCCGGTCGTACCGGAATACACAATCCTGGCACCCATCCGAGCCAGGCCCAGGGCAAAGGACTGCCCGGAACGCGCGCGCGACAGATCGGGCGTGGCGATCATCACACTCATGGTCGAAAAATCACCGCCCAACACCCGCCACGCGGTGTACATGTCGAGCAGGCCCTGTGTGGGATGCGTCACATTGCCGTAACCCCCACTGATAATCGGTATTGTGTCACCCGCCAGAAGCTCTATATCTGCCAGCACTCTTTCATCATCGGGGTGTCTGAGTACAAGAACATCGGCATATTGCGAGATCACCCGGATCGAATCGTAAAGGGACTCATTCTTTGCTGCAGACGAACTGACCAGCGGGTTGGACTCCGTCAGTACGTTGCCACCAAGACGGTACATGGCCGTCTCATGGCTGAACCGGGTTCGGGTGCTGGGCTGGAAAAACAAAGTACACAAGATCCTGTGCCGAAGCAGTTCCAGACCGCTTCGCCAGTAAGGCTCGAACATTTCCGCTGTTAGAAAAACGTTGTCGAGTTCATCTGAAGACAGGTCGTCGATAAAAGTCAGGTGGCGACCTTTGATCGCGGTTTTTTCTACCTGTGCATAGATGTCTCTCGGGCCAAAGTCCGGCGTCAATACCATAGTTGTGCTTCCTCGCTGATTCAAAGTTACTGTGCAGATCGCGGTGTTAACTGCCGTTGGATCCCGGGCCAGGATCCATTGCTATGGCAGAACCCCGGGCAGGTTGGAACATAAGCTGTGTTCAGAGATGCTCTGAAAATACAGCTGCAGCACTGCCCATTTTAAGCGAACTCCCCCAGCAGTCACCACTTGACCTGTTAGACAGGCCAGTGCTGTGCTCAGCATCTGCTGTCAGTTGTAGTATTCGATCTCCTGCAGCCTTAGCCAGGCTATACGATGCACCTGCCTGAGCGCTTCGGCAAATTCATCGTCACGGCCACTGTCGATTCGCTCGCGGAAATTCTCCAGCACCTGCTGTCTGTTACGACCGCGTACCGCAAGAATAAAAGGAAAACCAAATTGTTTGGTGTAGGACTGATTGAGGGACTGAAACTGAGCGTATTCAGCTTTTGTACACCGGTCCAGTCCCGCACCGGCTTGTTCAAATCGGGACTCAGTTGTCAGGACATCACCCACGCCCAGTTTGCCGGCAAGATCGGGGTGTGCGCGCAGCAGCCTGAGCTGAAGTTCCGGACCTGCCTCCTCGACTATTGTGACCAGGGTCCGGCGCAGACCTTCAGGCGAATCTTCGGTACTCGCGAGACCTTGATCCCAGGCCTGCTCAACAATCCAGGGGGATTTCTCATAGATATGGCCGAACATTGCGATGAATTCCTCGCGATCCATTTCACTGGGCTTGCGGTGGTTCTGCAATCGATCACCCGTCACTGTTAATCCTGTATAACCGGGTGGTGTTGCCGCCAGTGTCGGGCGATATCGACCCGTCGACAGAACCACACACCCTCGTGGCGCTGGGCGTGATCGATAAACCGTTCCAGCGCTCGAATACGGCCAGGTCTGCCGACCAGACGGCAATGCAGACCGACCGACATCATCCGTGGTATGCGGGAACCTTCCTCGTACAATGTGTCAAATGTATCTCTTAGATAGCTGAAAAACTGATCGCCCGAGTTAAACCCCTGTGGCGTTGCAAACCGCATGTCATTGGCATCCAGCGTATAGGGTACAACCAGGTGTTGATGACCATTGACTGTTGTCCAAAAGGGCAAGTCATCGTTGTAGTCATCAGCGTCATAAAGGAAACCGCCTTCCTCAACCACCAGGCGACGGGTGTTCTCACTGGTCCGGCCCGTATACCAGCCCAGTGGGCGTTCACCCGTCAGTTGCTCAATGATCTCGATAGCTTTGTGAAGATGTTCTCTTTCCGTCGCCTCCGGTACGTCCCGGTAGTCAATCCAGCGGTAGCCGTGTGAGCAGATCTCGTGCCCCGCACTAACCACAGCGTCGGCTACCGCCGGGTTCCGCGCAAGCGCCATCGCAACGGCGAAAACTGTGATTGGAATCTGTTTTTGTTCGAAAAGGTTCAACAGACGCCAGATCCCGACACGTGAGCCGTATTCATAGATTGATTCCATACTCATATGTCGCTGGCCAGGCCATGGTGCAGCACCGACGATCTCTGACAAAAATGCTTCTGACGCCGGATCACCGTGTAAAATACTGTTTTCACTACCTTCTTCGTAGTTGACCACAAACTGAAGTGCCAGCCTGGCTCCATCAGGCCAGTTTGCAGCCGGCACAGACCGCCCGTAGCCAACAAGGTCACGTGGGTAGACATCCTTTGGGGCCATCGCTTTTACCTGTCTCCTTTAAACCCACCGCATTCTGATGGGATGTGATGCCTACTGGATTTCGTGAATTCCAAGTCAAACATGTTTAAAGTTGCAGAAAAGACACGGCTGGTAGCCAGGTTTCCAGTTGCCTTGCCGTGCGTATCGGCGCTTCTTCGCAACCGATAGGACTGACTGTAGCCGGAGCAACCGAATGGGACAACTGACAACTCATGTGCTGGATACGGCCCGCGGAAAACCTGCGGACAATATGAACTGGGCCCTGTATCGTGCCGACACCGAACGCACCGTGCTTGCAACAGGATGCACCAATGCAGATGGGCGGAATGCCGGACCGATCTTAGCGGGTGCAGATTTCGTGTCAGGCATATACGAACTGGTGTTCTATGTCGCGGAGTATTTTCGAAACGGCGGCATTGAACTGCCGGACCCAGCCTTCCTGGATGAGGTGGTTATTCGGTTTGGCATTGCTGAACCGCACAGCCACTATCACGTGCCTCTACTCATTTCACCCTACGGGTACAGCACTTACCGGGGGAGTTGAACCCTCACCCGGTCGGACAGCCAGAGCCATGCAACCCAGTAGAAATAAGGTCCGCTTTGTTCTCGGCAGTACGCCGCTTGAAATCAGTCTGGATGATCCCGGTCTTACGCTGCTGGATTACCTCAGAAACCAAGCCTGCCTGACCGGGACCAAGGAAGGCTGTGCCGAAGGCGACTGCGGGGCTTGTACCGTGCTGATCGCTGAACTGTACGACAACAGCCTCAAGTACACAGTAGCCAACGCATGCATCCTGCTACTGGGCATGGTGGATGGGAAACAAGTGCTGACGGTTGAGCACCTGGCGTCGGACACCCTTCACCCGGCCCAACAAGCCATGATTGACCATCACGGCTCGCAGTGTGGCTTCTGTACGCCAGGCTTCGTGATGTCGATCGCCGCATTGCAGCTCGATGAGCATCACGGGGATTCAATCCAAACACCTGGTCGGGATCAGATCGACCAGCACCTCGCCGGTAACCTGTGTCGGTGTACGGGCTATGGGCCGATTATCGATGCGGCCCGCCAGGCCTGTACCCAGCCGTTACCGGACTACTGGCCGCACCAGCAGACCGCCGTTCAGTCCATACTTGGCCAATGGCAAAAACAGGATGAAACACTGCATGTCGAGTGTGAGTCGGGCCTGTTTGCAGCACCCCGCACAGAAGCGGAACTCGCCACGTACCTTTCCGATCAGCACTCACCCCCGACCCTGCTCGCAGGTGCCACTGATATAGGTCTTTGGATCACGAAACAGGGGCGGCAGCTCACTACGCTGCTCTATCTGGGACAGATATCAAGCCTTAAAACCGTCAATCGGCAAGAAGACGAGCTTGAGATCGGTGCTGCGGTTTCACTACAGCGTGCAGCGCCCGAATTGACCCGCCTTTCACCGGATCTTGGGCTCCTGCTGCGTCGTTTTGGCGCACGTCAGGTCCGTAGCCAAGGTACCATTGGCGGCAACATTGCAAACGGCTCGCCCATCGGTGATCTACCCCCCGCACTGATCGCGCTGGGCGCAACACTGCGAATCGGGTGCGCTAATGGTCAACGAGAGATTCCGCTGGAAGATTTTTTCATCGACTATGGACAACAGGATCTCGCGGACAACGAATATGTGGCGTCGGTCGTGCTCCCGGCACGCCCACAGCCACACTTTTGGTGCTCGAAGATCGCCAAACGTTTCGACCAGGATATCAGCGCTGTTCTTGGTGCATTTTCCCTGACACTGGTCGACGGTTTTGTTCACAACGCCCGCTTTTGTTTTGGTGGAATGGCCACCACACCGCGCCGGGCTCGTCGTTGCGAAGCCGCTGTGGAAGGACGCCGCCTCGATGAGGACACGCTGGCCGAAGCACAAAATGCGCTGCTACAGGATTTTGATCCTATTGCCGATCTTCGCGCGAGTGCCCGCTACCGCCGGACGGTCGCTGCGAACCTGCTCGACAAGTATTTTCGGTTTCTAACCGTGACCGACGTGCCATCTGTTTATGAGTTTTCTTCGCCACAGGCCTTCACCCATGTCTGATAGTGCATCGATACTGGGCGCAGCCCTCAACCACGACAGTGCCATAAAACACACGACCGGGGAGGCGCTGTATATCGACGACATACCAGAACCCCGCGGTACGCTACATCTGGTCCCTGGGTATGCCAACGCGGTTTGTGGGCAGCTGCGCAGTGTGGACCTGTCTGCTGTTGAATCTGCAACAAACGTTGTTGCTGTACTGCGCGCAGACGATGTACCAGGAACCCTCGATATCAGTCCCACACATGCGGGAGACGACCCTTTATTGGCCAAAGACCGCATTCGGTATTTCGGTGAACCGGTTTTTGCGGTGGTTGCTCGAGGGTACCAAGACGCTCGACGTGCGTCACGCCTGGCCAAGATAGATATTGATTCACAAGACCCGATCCTGACAGTCGAAAATGCTCTGAATGCCCAGAGTTTCGTCAGTGAATCCAGGCAAATACAACGTAACGACTGGCAGGGCGCCATCAAACAGGCGCCCCATCGCCTGCGCGGCACCACCGTCAGCGGCAGTCAGGACCACTTCTATCTGGAGGGTCAGGTTTCTCTAGCGATCCCACAAGAAGACGGTGGGGTGCACATTTATGCCTCCACCCAGCACCCGTCGGAAATTCAGCACGCCGCGGCACAGGTGCTGGGCCTGCCGGATCACACTGTGACCGTAGAGGTGCGGCGAATGGGGGGCGGATTC
This sequence comes from Arenicellales bacterium, assembly GCA_030754035.1. Classification (GTDB taxonomy): domain Bacteria; phylum Pseudomonadota; class Gammaproteobacteria; order Arenicellales; family UBA868; genus UBA12578. Next base: position 14,430 of record JASMBC010000015.1, read on the forward strand.
GGCGGCAAGGAATCGCAGGCTGCCCAATGGGCGGTGCTCGCCGCTCTGGCTGCCACCAAAACCGGACAGCCCGTGAAATGCCGGCTGGACCGGGACCTCGACATGATCATGACGGGCAAACGGCACGACTTTCACAGTGACTGGGAAGTCGGCTACGACCCGGATGGGCGGATAGCCGGCGTTGACATTCACATGGCTTCTCGCTGCGGCTGTTCGCACGACCTGTCCGATCCAGTGAACGATCGGGCGATGTTTCACGCAGACAACGCCTATTTTTACCCGGCCGTACGGATCCGGTCCGACAGATGTCAAACCAACACGGTATCCAATACGGCCTTTCGTGGTTTTGGTGGTCCGCAGGGAATGCTTATCGCAGAACAGATCATTCAGGCCATAGCCCACGAACGCCGCCTGGATCCCCTGGATGTGCGGCGGCTTAACTTTTACGAGCACAACGACCGCAACCTGACGCCATACCACATGCAGGTGGAAGACTTCGTACTTGATGAACTCGTTGAGCAACTGGAATCGACAAGTCGTTACCGTGAGCGGCGTAAATCTATAAAAGCGTTCAACAGTACAAACCCGTATCTGCGGCGTGGGCTCGCGCTGACACCGGTCAAATTCGGCATCTCTTTTACCAATACGCCGCTCAACCAGGCCGGTGCACTGTTACACGTGTACAAAGACGGTAGTGTTCTTTTAAACCATGGCGGTACGGAGATGGGGCAAGGACTCCTGATCAAGGTCGCACAAGTGGTTGCCGCTGAACTGCAGATTGACATAGACCAGGTCCAGATCTCGTCAACACACACGGGCAAAGTACCCAACACCTCTGCCACAGCCGCATCGTCTGGGACAGATCTCAACGGTATGGCTGCACAAAATGCCGCGCGTACAATCCGTCGTCGGCTCACTGCTTTTGCGGCTACCCATTACGACGTCGCAGAAAATGAGATCGAGTTCCAGCACGGGCAGGTCCGCATCGCTGACAGTTCGATGACATTTTCTGAACTTGTGCTTGAAGCTTACCTGCACCGGGTTCAACTTTCCGCGACCGGTTTCTACCGCACACCGAAAATCTGGTGGGATGCCGAAACAGCCCGCGGGCGGCCGTTTTATTATTTCGCCTACGGCGCGGCTGTTTCTGAAGTGGTGGTAGACCTGCTGACGGGTGAAAACCGCGTTGTTGCAGTCGACATCCTCCACGATGTCGGCAATTCACTGAATCCTGCAGTCGATGCCGGACAGATTGAAGGCGGTTTCATTCAGGGTATGGGCTGGCTGACCACTGAGGAAGTGTGGTGGGACGGTGATGGTCGGCTGATGACGCACGCGCCGTCGACCTACAAAATACCGGTGTGCAGCGACCGACCTGCGCACTTTCGGCTGGACATGTACACCGGCAGTGAAAATATCGAAGCGACCGTTTATCGTTCGAAGGCGGTTGGTGAACCGCCACTGATGCTGGCCTTATCCGTACACCAGGCCATCGCGGATGCACTCTCCAGTACCAGCGATCACGGTGAATTGCCACAGTTGCGTGCGCCGGCAACACCCGAAGCCGTACTGGATGCGATTCAGTCATTGCGGCCATCGTAACTGCCAATGAATAGCGTCAATCTTTCATCGATGAGTGCCTGTGGGCCGGTTGACTGGATCGGCGCGGCGCGGCGACTGATCACAGAACACCGTCGTGCAGTACTGATCATGGTCACCGCGAATAAGGGGTCGACACCCCGGGACAGTGGCACCTGGATGCTGGTCTCAGACGATGGACAGTCCGGCACCCTGGGCGGTGGTGAACTTGAACGACTGGCCGAAGAAGCGGCCCGTGCCATGCTGGCTGGACAGGGTAACTGGCAGCGCTGTTCACTGCATTGTGCACTGGGCCCGGACCTCAGGCAGTGTTGTGGTGGTCACGTCACACTGATGCTCGAGCCCCTGGATCTGTCGGCAACTGACTGGCTGGCGCAGGCCGCTGAATCGGTGCGGATAGCTGACAACCAACACAGCGTACTTTTCCAACCAAATGAGCCTGCTGCCACACCGCGGATCATCACAAACGATGGGACTATGTCGGGTTTAACTGGCGTACATTTTCAGCCGATCACCGACACCCGTATGAGTCTGTTTCTGTTTGGTGCCGGTCATGTCGGTCAAGCCGTCGCCGCCATATCGGCACAGCTGCCACTTCGCCTGACTGTTTTCGATGGCAGAGCCAATCAACGAGCACTCATCCCGAACGCAGACAATATTGAAGTCCTGGGTATGGACTCGGCCGAACAAGCCGCGGCTAGGGTGCCGTCAGGTTCGGCCGCACTCGTCATGACACACAGTCATGAACTGGATTACACCTTGTGTCATGCACTGCTCACACAAAATAGTGCCAACTTTGTCGGCCTGATCGGCAGCCGATCCAAAGCGACCCGATTCCGTAGCCGCTTAAGAAAAGACAAGGTTCCGGAGAAGTTCCTGGCCCGGCTGACCAGCCCCATCGGCAGTTCCGGCCCCAAAGGAAAAGAACCCGGTGTGATTGCCCTGGCTGCACTGTCTGAAGTGCTCACACTGAACATGAAGTCGGCTGAGCCCGACCTGACGCCTTCCGCACAAAGCGCCAACATCACCTACACCGCGAACCGAATGCATCATGGATCAAGACAGTCATAACCTTTATATGCAGCGTGCCGCCGAGATATCACGGCAAAAAATGCTTGCTGGTGAAGGCGGACCATTCGGGGCCGTTGTTGTCCGTGACGATAACATCATCGGTGAGGGATGGAATCAGGTGACGTCTACCGCTGACCCGACCGCCCATGCCGAGATTGTCGCCATACGGAATGCCTGCGGTCGGGTCGGGTCCTTTACCCTGGAGGGGGCGGTGATCTATACCAGCTGCGAGCCCTGTCCGATGTGTCTCGCCGCGATCTGGTGGGCCCGGATCGCCCGCATCTATTATGCAAACACACGTGCCGATGCTGCCCGGATCGGATTCGATGACGCGGAAATCTATCAGGAGGTCGCCAGTGATCTACCCGACCGACGCATTCCACTTGTCCATTGCCCTAACCAAGAGGCAGCGCAAGCGATGCGCGAGTGGACAGAGAAACAGGATAAGATCCCTTATTGATCTGTTGGCTGCTACCGGACAGTACTCAAGCGTTGCACTGGAATGACCAACACACCCAGCACCACTGACCAAGGATCGAACGAGTGACTGAACAAGGACTACTGTCACTGACGGGTGTCTGCAAATCATTCCCCGGTTGCATCGCCAACGACAACATCGATCTGGATGTTGCGGCCGGCGAGATTCACGCCTTGCTCGGTGAAAATGGTGCCGGTAAAAGCACCCTGGTCAAAATCATTTATGGCGTGTTGCGTCCAGACCAGGGAAACATTCGGTGGCAAGGCAAGGTGACGCGGATCGAGAATCCAGCGCAGGCGAGGTCTCTGGGCATCGGGATGGTGTTCCAGCATTTTTCCCTGTTCGAAGCGATGACCACACTGGAGAACATCGCGCTGGCCCTGCCCCCCGAAGATCCTGAAGCCTTAAGAGCACGGCTGGAGGAAACGGCCAGTGCCTACGGCCTGGCATTGCAACCTGACCGCCACGTCTATGATCTGTCTATGGGTGAACGACAGCGTATTGAGATCGTTCGCTGTCTACTGCAAAACCCGCAACTACTGATACTGGATGAACCCACCTCAGTACTCACACCACAGGAAACCGAGATCCTGTTTGAAACCCTGCGTACGCTGTCTCAAGAAAGCCGGGCAATTCTGTATATCAGCCACAAGCTTGAAGAGGTCCGGGCATTGTGTGATCGGGCGACAATCCTGCGCGGTGGACGCCGGGTCGATGATTGCCTCCCTGCGCAGGAGACTACACGATCACTGGCCGAGAAAATGATCGGGAAAAAAATCCAACAGGTCTCGCGTCAGTCACCCATCGACAGCGGTTCGTCGATGCTTCTGGCCGTGTCGGATCTCAATGTACGCTCCGATCTGGCCCATGGTGTGGACCTCACCGACATCCGTCTGGAAGTCCGCGCCGGAGAAGTACTTGGAATCGCCGGAATTGCCGGTAACGGACAGATCGAACTGATGGGTGCTCTATCAGGGGAAACCGGCTCACCGCTGGCTGGATCCATCAGGATTCTCGGCACGGACGCAATCGGCCTTAATCCAACGGCCCGGCGGTCCCTGGGTGCGGTGTTCGTACCTGAAGAACGAATCGGTCACGCGGCCGTCGCCGACATGACGCTGGTAGACAACAGTTACCTCACTGGCGATACACGCATGAAGTTCTCCCGCCGGGGCCTGATTGACTGGCCGGCGGTCACACGTTATACGCAAAACGTGGTCCAGGACTTCGACGTACGCACCACAGGTGTCGATGCACTGGCCAGCAGCCTGTCAGGCGGAAATCTGCAGAAATTCATTGTGGGCCGGGAGATCCTGCAGGAACCCAGTCTGTTGGTGGTGTCTCAACCCACCTGGGGTGTAGACGCTGGTGCTGCTGCCGCGATACACGAGGAAATCCAGCGGCTGGTCAGTGCCGGGGCCGCGGTGCTGATGATCTCTCAGGACCTCGATGAGATTTTCCTGCTATCCCACCGGATTGCTGTTATCTCCCAGGGCACGCTCTCGGCGGCGATGCCTATCGATGAGATCACACCTGAAGATATCGGTTTATTGATGGGGATCCGACACGAAGTCCAACCCGAGGCAGATCATGTTACGGCTTGAACCCAGAAGTACACAGTCGTTTGCCGCCGCCTGGCTGTCGCCGGTGATGGCCCTCGTGCTGACAGCGATAACGGGTGGCGTGATCTTCCTGGCCATGGGCAAGGATCCCTCGACAGCGCTCTATATCTACTTTGTGGAACCACTGACGACCACCTCGGGACTATCCGAGGTTGCGGTCAAAGCAGGCCCGCTTATTCTGATCGGAATCGGACTGTCGTTCGGATTCCGCGCCGGTGTCTGGAACATCGGCGCCGAGGGACAATACATTGCCGGAGCAATTGCCGGCGGCGGTCTGGCTGTTTACTTCCACGACAGTGAAAGCACCCTGCTGCTCCCGGCAATGCTGGTACTCGGTACGCTTGGCGGGATGACCTGGGCTGCAGTACCTGCGCTGCTGAAAACCCGATTTAATGCCAACGAGATACTGGTCTCACTGATGCTGGTCTACGTCGCGGAGTTACTGCTTGTTCACCTGGTACAGGGTCCGTGGCGTAATCCCCAGGGTTGGGGATTTCCAGGCACCCGGATGTTTCCGGACGTCGCTATCATGCCACTTCTGTTTGCGGGTAAGCGTGCGCATCTGGGCACGCTGATCACATTGGCTATTCCCTTTATCGCCTGGTTCATCCTGGCCCGAACCCGATTTGGCTTCACAGTTCGGGTTTTTGGATCAGCCCCACTGGCCGCCCGCCACGCGGGTGTTCATAGTCACCGAATGATCTGGCGGTCACTCCTGATTGGTGGTGGATTCGCTGGTCTGGCCGGCGTTATCGAGGCAACCGGCACCATTGGGCAACTGATGCCGGATATCTCTCCAGGCTACGGTTTCACCGCCATCATTGTTGCCTTCCTGGGTCGCCTTCACCCGGCGGGGGTTCTGCTGGCGGGTATCGCGATCGCAGTGACTTACATCGGGGGCGAAGGAGCTCAGATATCGGCAGGACTGCCCAAAGCCGTAACCGGCCTTTTCCAGGGCATCATCCTGTTTTATCTGCTCGCGTTTGATCTGTTCACCCGGTACCGAATCATCGTCAGCTCGAGAACCACGGAGTAACCATGCCTGATCTCATTATTGCTTCCGTGATGACGATGATGACTGCAGCAACACCGCTGGTGTTCGCCGCAACCGGCGAACTCATCTGCGAGCGCTCTGGGGTGCTGAATCTGGGTGTGGAAGGCATGATGTTGATCGGTGCAGTGTTTGGTTTTGCCACAGCCGCAGTGACCGGGAACGCACCGCTCGGCCTTCTGATGGCCGGGGTCGCAGGACTACTTGCATCGCTTATATTCGCGACTCTCACACTCTCACTACTTTCGAATCAGGTCGCGACTGGCCTCGCGCTGACCATATTCGGCACAGGCCTCTCGGCGCTGGTGGGTTTCGATTATGTCGGAGAAACCATCGACCAAATTGCGGCTATTCATCTGCCCGTGCTTTCCGATCTGCCGGTTGTGGGCCGGTTGCTGTTCGGACACGATCCGCTGGTTTATCTGAGCCTTGGTCTTCTGGCCGCTGTGGCTTGGTTCCTCAGCCGTTCACGCTGGGGAATGATTTTGAGAGCCGTGGGCGACTCAGACGTATCTGCCCATGCCATCGGCTATCCCGTGGTGTTGATCCGTTACGCCGCTGTGGCCTTTGGCGGAATGATGGCGGGCCTGGGGGGCGGTTACCTGTCGCTGGTGTATACGCCGTTGTGGGCAGAGAATATGGCGGCCGGGCGCGGTTGGATTGCCCTTGCCCTGGTTGTATTTGCCAGCTGGCGACCTGAAAGAGTGCTGTTTGGTGCGATTCTCTTTGGCAGCATCACAATTCTCCAGCTCAATGCCCAGGCAGCCGGCCTCGGCATTCCTGCTGCTTTTATGTCAATGCTCCCTTACATTGCGACCATAGTTGTATTAGTCTTGATCTCCAGGGATGCCATTAAGATTCGTCTCAACGCCCCAGCCTGCCTGGGCCGGCCATTCCGGGCTGAGCGTTAAGTAGAATCACACCTATTGAAATTATCACCATGAACGGAGGAAATTAAAAATGAAGTACCTCGTCAAACTCGTTGTAGTGATGTTTGCAGCCGTGTTGAGTCTCGGCGCGATCTCTACTGCGTCTGCAGACAAGTTGAAAGTTGGATTTATCTATATTGGCCCACCGGGGGATCATGGCTGGACTTATGCCCATGATCAGGGCCGCCTGATGATCGACAATATGCTCGGTGAGCATGTGGAAACGACCTACGTTGAAGGTGTGCCAGAAGGACCGGATGCCGAGCGTGCGATTGCCAAGCTGGCTGAAACTGGACACAAACTGATCTTTACCACTTCCTTTGGCTACATGGAGCCAACACTCAAAGTCGCCAAACGATTCCCCGACGTCAAATTTGAGCATGCTACGGGCTATAAGCAAGCCGACAATGTTGCTACCTACTCAGCACGTTTCTACGAAGGCCGTTATGTGCAAGGCCAGATTGCCGCCAAGATATCCAAGAGTGGCATCATCGGCTACATCGCTTCGTTCCCGATTCCTGAAGTCGTGCGCGGCATCAACGCGTTCATGCTCGGTGCGCAATCGATAAATCCGGACATGAAAGTAAAAGTGGTCTGGGCTTACACCTGGTTTGATCCACCGAAGGAAGCAGATGCCGCCAAGGTGCTAATGGACCAGGGCGCGGACATCATTACGCAACATACGGACAGTACTGCAGCGCTTCAGGCAGCAGCAGCTCGCGGGATTTATGCTTTCGGACAAGCCTCTGACATGATCCAGTTTGCCCCGGATACGCAGCTAACCGCAATTCTCGATGACTGGGGACCGTATTACGTCAAACGAACGGTTGATGTATTGATGGGCACCTGGAGTTCCGGCGATACCTGGAACGGGATGGGCCCCGGGATGGTCGGCATGGCACCGTTTACCAACATGCCAAGTGACATCGCTATGATGGCTCGCGAAACCGCGGAGTCGATTCGAACAGGTGCATTTCACCCGTTTACCGGCCCTATCTACAACCAGGCCGGCGAACTCGTGGTTGCAGCTGGTGAAGTCGCTCCCGACTTCCCGATGCTGGCGACTATGAATTTCTACGTACAGGGTGTTGACGATAAGTTACCCGAGTAGACATCTACTTGCTGTCTCAACGAAAACCCGCTCCTACAGGAGCGGGTTTTTTGTACTGAATTAAGTTTCTGGCGTAGTCACCATGTCTCGACTGTGGATTCGAGACCCGCTTGCAATCTTTGCCGATGGCGCCGAGCGCGGTTTCGTCGTTGAAAATCAGCTCATCACCGAACTCATTGGCGCCGGAAATGAGCCCACAGCATCGGTGGATTCCACGTTCGATGCCTCTTCCCATGTTGTGCTGCCCGGGCTGATCAACACCCATCACCATTTTTATCAGACGCTCACACGCTCACTGCGAACAGCCCTGAACAGGGAACTGTTCGACTGGCTCGGTGCCCTCTATCCAGTTTGGGCCCACCTGGATCCGGAAATGCTCGCGACAGCCACCGAACTGGCACTCGCCGAACTGCTGCTGTCCGGCTGCACCACGGCCGCAGATCATCACTATCTCTTTCCAAGCGGTCTCGAAAAGGCTATCGATATCCAGGTCGAAATGGCGCGGCACATCGGACTGCGGGTGGTACTGACACGCGGTTCAATGGACCTTTGCGTAGACGACGGCGGCCTCCCCCCCGCCAGCGTCGTCCAGGATCCGGACACCATTCTGACCGACTGCGAACGGGTGGTGGCTGCCTATCACCAATCAGTTCCAGGTGCGATGACGCAGATCGCGCTCGCGCCGTGTTCGCCGTTCTCGGTATCCCAAGAGGTCATGCAGCAATCCGCAGTGCTAGCTGACAAACTCGACTTGCGGCTGCACACCCATCTGGGAGAAACCAAGGACGAGAACGACTACTGCCAGGCCCGTTTGGGTATGCGGCCACTAGACTATCTTGACCAATGTGGTTGGCTTCAGGCCCGGACCTGGCTGGCCCACGGCATTCATTTTTCAGACAGCGAGATTACCCGCCTGGGCCAGGCGGGCGTGGCGGTCAGCCACTGCCCGCACTCCAATATGCTGCTGTCTTCAGGACTCTGTCCTGCGTGTTCACTGGAACAGGCCGGCAGTCCAGTCGGTCTGGGCGTAGACGGGTCGTCATCGAACGATGCCTCCAATGCCATTGAAGAAGTCAGAGCAGCCCTGATGCTGCAACGACTCAACTCAGGTTCTGCCGCAGTCAGCCATACAGATGCCCTGCGCTGGGCCACGGCAGGTGGCGCACGGTGCCTGGGGCGCGATGACCTTGGACGCATTGACTCGGGTCTACAGGCCGATATTGCACTGTTCAAACTCGATGAGTTACGACACTCAGGCCACGACGACCCGCTTGCGGCACTGGTACAATCCGGCGTACACCGGGCTGATCGCGTCATGATCGCCGGCCAATGGCGGGTGGAAGACGGCCGGGCCAGCCACATCGATGAGGCCGATCTTGTTGCACGACACAGTGCACTGGCCCGACGACTGCGCAACCGGGCAGGTCTTGAATAACCATCAGCATTCTCTCAATGGCACGACATTCAACCCGGCTGCACCATAACGACTAAGGAGACGCTTGATGGACTATTTTTCTGATCAGGAAATGACACGACGTCTGGCGAACCTGCGGCGCGCCATGGACGAACAAAACGTCGAGGCGGTCCTCGTTACCTCAGTCCACAACACCCTGTATTACAGTAATTTCTGGATGATCCCCTGGGGCCGCGAACAAGGGCTGGTGATTCCCAGAGACGGTGAACCAGCCTTGATTGCACCGCGCATTGAGTACGACCGACCCGCCAAAATGGTCGGTGACGGCAATGGCTTCAGCGATATCCGGATCTACGCCGACAATGCCAGCGCAATAGACGGCTGGGTGGGGCTGGCGCGACAGGTCCTGCGCGATCGTGGCATTACCAGCGGGCGAATCGGCATTGAGGAAGACAATGTCAGTATCACCATGCACAAAGCATTGTGTGCTGCGCTTCCTGATCTCGAATTTGCCGAAATGGGCTATGCCATGATGTGTGAGCAGATGCTTAAATCCGATGAAGAGATCACGCTGATTCGCGATGGCGCCGAAATCTGTGATCTCGGTGCGCAGGCTTTTGTCGATGCAGTTCGGAATGGCGTAACCGAAGTACAGGTTGCCCGGGCATCAGTGACCGCCATGGAAGAAGAAATCTGCCGCCGTTTTCCGGGCCATGAATGCGACGGCACCTTCTGCTGGGCACAGTCGGGCCCTGAAAACACCAAAGTCGCACATGGTCTTAACACCGATCGGCAGATACACAGCGGCGATCTGCTCAGCCTGAACGTATTTCCGATGATCCTGGGCTATTACCACCTGCTGGAACGAAGCCTGGTCTTCGGATCGATATCAGCCGAGGTACAGAAGTACTTCGAGATCCAGGTCGAGGTGCATCATGCCGGCATTGCTGCGCTTAAACCCGGGGTACGGCTCGGTGACATCGATGACACCATCATCAATCCCATCTATGAACAACACGGCCTGCTGGAGAACAGGACCTTCGGCACGGGTCATTCATTCGGCATCATGGGATACTGGTATGGGCGCGATGAACTCGGAGAAATCCGCCCTTATAACGATTACGTTCTACAGCCCAATATGGTGATGTCGATGGAGCCGATGATCTCTGTAGACGGTATCGGCGGGTTCAAGCACGCCGATATGTTTCTAATCACTGAAAACGGCAACGAGCCACTGACCCGATTCCGTAACGACGTGATCGTGATTAACTGACCGCTTCAGTCCAACAGGTCGTTGAGGATACCGGCTGCCTTGGTCGGGCCGTGGCGGCTGCGCATATGCGTGGAAGTTGCTGCCAGTCTGGCCTGCATGGGCTGATCATTCAGTAATGTCATGATGCTCTCAGCAAGTTCCTGATCATTCCAGTCGTTACGGTGCAGGTGGAGGCCGTGACCGGTCTCTTTGACGCGGGTTGCATTGTCGTGCCCATCCCATACGTACGGCATGATCAGGGCAGGTTTGCCGTAGTAAAGGCATTCGTTAAATGAATTGTTGCCGCCATGGTGGATGACTGCATCGACCTGCGCGATGACAGATGGCTGTGGATACCAGGATGCGATCGATACGTTTGCTGGAACATCGGAGTACTCACTTTCGTAGTCACCCACATTGAAAAGAGCACGGACCGGTAGCTTGGATACGGCGTTCATCAACCGTTGCAGCAACGTGGTGTCGCCCGACCCCAGGCTGCCAAAACTCACGTAGAGCAGCGGTGAATCGTTGTTTGCATCGAAGGTCGGCAGTTCATAATCCACCTCATCGCGCACACAGCCCTCCAGATATTGGAACCGGGCCGGGTCCAGGGGCTCGCGCCGGTCGAATTTAACCGCTT
>JASMBC010000016.1 GCA_030754035.1 Arenicellales bacterium
GTTTGCTGGATTTCCCCGGTAAGCGGCGACTTGAGAAAAAAATCGTCTGCAGCCCTGCCGTGCACCGGGCAATAGACAAGATTCGCCAGCGCGCAGGCCAGTCGCCGTTGATCTTGCCGTGAGTTGATTGATTCAGTTATGGGCGGGCAAAAAGCCCTCTCTTAATCACCGGCAAAACTGACCAGCGTGCGCACCGGCACGTCCATCGCTGCAAGTTTTTCGCGGCCTCCAAGATCCGGCAGGTCAATGACGAAACTCGCACCAATGACGTTGGCTCCAGCACTGCGCACAAGTTCCACCGCGGCACAGGCGGTGCCGCCGGTAGCTATTAAGTCATCGACAATGAGCACGTTCTGGCCGGCTTTTAGGCTATCGGTATGAATCTCCACCTCATCGCTGCCGTATTCCAACTGGTATTGGACCGACATGGTTTGCCAGGGTAGCTTGCCTTTTTTTCGTACCGCAACAAAACCTAGCGATAATTGGTGTGCGACCGCACCGCCGAGGATGAAGCCGCGGGCCTCGATGCCGGCAACACAATGAACGTTGCTGCCGGCGAAGGGTTGCACCAACTCATCCACGGCCCGGCGAAAGCCCGATGGATCCTGAAGCAAAGTCGTGATGTCACGAAAGATGACACCCTTTTTCGGGTAGTCGGGAATCGAGCGAATCAGACTTTCGATACTCATGATGTCTCCTTGGTCAGTGCACGACCGGCCACGGCATCGAGCTTTGTCAGCATTGCAGGGTCGCGGGCATCGGGGTGGGTAATGAGTGCGGCATCAAGAACGCGATCATCGCCAGATGGGCAAAGCGCAGGACGCTCGGTCAGGCGTGCTGCTACCGTACGGATCAGTCGGCGTGCCTTATCGGCGTTGTCCAGTAATACACGGATAATCGCGTCCACGTCCACGTTGTCATGATCAGGGTGCCAGCAATCGTAATCGGTAACCATTGCCACCGTGCAATAGGGAATCTCCGCCTCGCGGGCAAGCTTGGCCTCGGGCATGTTGGTCATGCCGATGACGTCGCAATTCCACTGTCGGTACAGCTGTGATTCAGCCAGCGTCGAGAACTGGGGTCCTTCCATCACCAGGTAGGTGCCCCCGCGCTGCATCGGGATATTCCCGCTCTCACAGGCTCTCGCGCACCAGTCCCCCAGTCGTGGGTTGACCGGGTGCGCCATGGAAACATGCGCGACCATCCCGGTTCCAAAAAAGCTTTTTTCCCGGGCAAAGGTCCGATCAATAAACTGATCGACTATGACGAAAGTGCCCGGTGGCAATTCTTCACGAAACGAGCCCACAGCCGAAAGGGAAATAATGTCTGTCACTCCGGCCCGTTTTAAGGCATCGATATTGGCGCGGTAGTTGATTGTGCTCGGGCTGTGGCGATGACCCCGACCATGGCGCGGCAGGAAGACCAACTGTACGCCGTCCAGCTCGCCAAGGAGCAGTTCATCGGACGGTTCGCCCCAAGGGCCGCTGATCTTTTCCCAGCGTACCTTGGTCAGCCCGTCGATTTCATACAGGCCGCTGCCGCCGATCACGCCAAGGACAGGCGCTGGGTGATACTCGCTCATGTGGAAGTTCTCCTACCGTAAAATCGCTTGTTGCGCAAAAACGGGCCGATTATGTCACGGCCCATATGGGATAAGGGTTAGATCAGAAGAGTGAGGCGCCGAGCTCCTTTACCGCCACCAACATATCCGGTTCATCGGTCAGCGATTCGGCGATGGCGCTGCGACAGGCGGTTTTTGGATCAACGCCGCTGATCATCAGCTTGGCTGCGTGCACCAGCAACCGGGTACTGGCGCCCTCTTCCAGCCCATTGCCCTTGAGGTTACGGGTCATGCCGGCATAACGCACCAGTAACACGGCGGTTTCATCATCAATGCCCGATTCGCGCACCACGATAGCGCGTTCAAGCTCGGGTGGGGGGTAATCGAAGTCAATGGCAACGAAGCGCTGGCGTGTGCTCTGCTTAAGGTCCTTAAGGACGCTTTGGTAGCCCGGGTTGTAGGAGATTGCCAGGCAAAATTCTTCTGGCGCGCTAAGCAGTTCACCGGTCTTTTCCATTGCCAGTTGCCGCCGGTCGTCGGCCAGCGGATGTATGACCACGGTGGTGTCTTTGCGCGCCTCGACGATTTCGTCAAGATAACAAAGCGCCCCGGTGCGAATGGCCTGCACCAGCGGCCCGTCTATCCAACGGGTCTCACCCCCAATAATCAGGTAACGCCCCACCAGATCCGAGGCGGTCAGGTCATCGTGACACGAGACAGTCACCAAAGGCCGTTTCAATCGCCACGCCATATGCTCCATGAAGCGGGTCTTGCCGCAGCCCGTTGGCCCTTTGAGCAACACCGGTAGCTGGTTGACCCAGGCTGCCTCAAATAGGGATATCTCCTGTCCTTGTGGGGCATAAAAGGGCTCGGTTTCGATAAGATGGCTGTCGGGTTGGGATTGGTGCATGGGCTGTTATCCAGATCCAGAGCCGCTGAAATGGGTTTGTCACAAGAGCGGATGAAAGGCGCAGGATACGACACTTAAGCGTAAATCCACAAAACCCTCATCAGTTCGAGTCACTAATAATAGTTATTTACAATATTAACAAAAACGAATATAATTAAATATAATTAATAAATTGAAGAGATATGCGTGTCTGAACAAAAGACTGCCCAAGTCCTGAAAATGCTGGGAAATGCTCATTGCCTTTGCATTATGCTGCGGTTATTGGGCGAAGGTAAAACTCTGGAAAACCTATCCCAGGCCACCGGATTATCACCCGCAACGGTTACCTACTATGTCAACCGGTTGCGCCAGCGTGACCTGGTCAGAGGCGAACGTCAGGGCCACCAAGTTTCTTATAGCGCCAACGCCGAAAATACGGATGCTTTGGCGCTGTTGCAGAGCGTGGCGGCGTTGTACTGTGAACAGGCAGCGAGCGCCAGTTAAGTCTTTTTCCTGCCCCAAGGCCGTTTAAAAGCTGGCCTGCATCAGTTTTTTCCAAGAGTTCAACAGCAAAAGCTGTTTATTGATCCAACCCACCCGTGGCCGAAAGGCGAAGCGATGCTGAGTTTTATCTATGGGTTGAAGGGGACGTTTCAAGCAGCACGGCTATTGGCCTAAGGTACTCTTGATAAACGCCAGCCATCTACAGGCCCCGGGCAATGATCTGGGCCGCTTGAAAATGCTCATCAGAACACAAGCGTTTAGGGTTGGAGGCGCTGTTGCGCAAGCATGCCTTGCACCCCAAGGGTTATCTGGATGCAAAGCGGGGTGTGCGCAGCCAGTTGAGCTTGCTCTTGCACCTTCAAAGCAACGACCGAGCGATCCCAGCCGCTAAAAGCCTCGACCGGCTCTTTTGGAAGAGCGCCCGTTATTTTCAGGGCCAAGGCTTAGTTAGGGATGTGCCCGCTCAGACGCTGAACGGTTCAGCCAGTTTTTTTCGAACGGCCACGTTTTTCAACCGGACGTAACGCGGTAGACCATTTTTGTCGTAGGCCGGATAATCCTCTCCTCGAATCAGCGGTTCCAGATAGCGCCGGCAGCGAGCCGTGATACTAAAGCCATTCGGGCTGATGAAGTTGCGTGGCATCATTTTCTCACGGTTGGCAACGCGCTTCAGGCTGGCTTCACCGATTTTCCAGCGGTAAGGTTGGTTCGAGGTGCGCACAATCGCGGGCATCACCGCGTTCTTGCCGGCCAACGCCATTCGCACGGCGGCTGCGCCGGTGGCGTAAGCGTGTTCTACATCCGTGCGTGAGGCGATATGTCGTGCTGAGCGTTGCAGGTAATCGGCAACCGCCCAGTGGTACTTCAAGCCCAGATCTTCTTTGACCATCGATGCCACGACCGGGGCAACACCACCCAGCTGGGCATGGCCAAACGCGTCCCGCAGGCCCTGATCAGCCAGAAACCGGCCATCTTTGTCGCGAACGCCTTCCGAGACCACAACAGAGCAGTAGCCGAAACGGCTGACTTTCTCATCGACCAGAGCCATAAAGCGCTTGCGGTCAAAAGCCACCTCGGGGAACAGGATAATGATGGGTATCGGGGTTTTTTCATCGCTGGCCATGCCGCCGGCTGCGGCAATCCAGCCGGCATGGCGGCCCATAACCTCAAGGATAAATACTTTGGTTGAGGTTTTAGCCATCGAGGCGACATCGAAACTGGCTTCACGCGTGGAGATAGCGATGTACTTGGCGACGGAGCCAAAGCCCGGGCAGTTGTCGGTGATCGGCAGGTCATTATCGACCGTCTTGGGCACATGGATGGCTTGAATCGGAAAGCCGGTCGTTTTCGATAGTTGCGATATTTTGAGGCAGGTATCGGCAGAATCACCACCACCGTTGTAGAAGAAGTAGCCAATATCATGAGCGCGGAAAACGGCAATCAGTCTTTCGTACTGTGCACGGCTTTCCTCAAGACTCTTGAGTTTGTAGCGACACGAGCCAAAAGCGCCCGAAGGCGTTGTTTTCAGTGCAGCAATCGCGCTTTTGCTTTCACGGCTGGTGTCGATAAGGTCTTCGGTCAGGGCGCCAATAATGCCGTTACGGCCGGCGTACACCTTGCTGATACGGTCGCGGTGTTGCCGGGCGGTTTCGATTACCCCGCAGGCGCTGGCATTAATGACCGCGGTTACCCCGCCGGACTGGGCATAGAAGGCGTTCTTGGCTTTGCTCATAGCGTGATGTTCTCGTTAGGGAGGTCCGGATAAAGGATTTTGGTCGGGCAAAAATTCATGATGGGGCGCCATGTTATCTGCTCAAATGAGAGGGTAATCGGCTCGGAACACGACTCTGGGGAGAGCCATATGGCCTGCTTCATCACCAAGAATGATTTTAGCGCAGTGTTCCAAGGGCGTCCTATGAACAGAACTTGCGGTACCGGTTTGGTCTTTTTATGCTCCACTGTCCATTGACAGTACACAAAAGGTCACTATAGTGTACGCCCGTTTTCGAGCCCCTCGCCTGGCTAACGTTACCGTTGAGGTGGGCTTGATAGGCCGTTGCCAAGTGGTGTTTTCGGCTCCAGTCACAGCTTTGTGGAGATGTCATTATGAGAATCGTTTTGTTGGGGGCACCCGGGTCCGGCAAAGGAACCCAGGCCAAGATGATGGCCCAAAAGTACAAGGTTCCTCAGATTTCCACGGGCGATATCTTGCGCGCCGCCGTTGCGGAGAAAACGGAGATCGGCAAGAAAGTCTCAGCGATCATGGAAGCCGGAGAGTTGGTGTCAGATGATATCGTGATCGACGCGGTCACCGATCGCCTGCGGGCTAACGAAAGTCGCCGTGGTTTCGTTCTGGACGGCTTTCCCCGCAATATCCCACAGGCCCAGGAACTGGATACCCGACTGGGCTGGCTGGGTCGACCGCTACAATTGGTATTGCAGTTTGCCCTTGATAACGAGATTGTGATCAAGCGCGTTACCGGCCGGCTAAGCTGTGGTGAATGCGGTGCGATATACAACCGCTTTTTTTCCCGCCCGAACCGGTCCGGGGTGTGCGATAAATGTGGTTCGAAGCAGCTTTCCCACCGGACTGATGACAACGAGAAAACCGTGCGCGCGCGCCTGCAAACCTATGATCAGGATACGGCGCCGCTTAGCGCCTATTACAAGGCGCAGCACAAGTTGCGCACTATTCAGGCAAGTGGCGAGGTGGAACAGATCTTTTCCGTCATCTGTGAAGTGGTCGATATAGAGATTCGACCTTTGGAGAAAAAAGTCATCGCGCCGAAGTCCGCGCGCCCCCAAGTGATTGCTACGAAGCCGGCAACCAGCAAAAAAGCAGAAAAAAAAGCAGCCGAAAAACCGACCGCGGCCACGGTGAGAAAAGCCACCAAAAAAGTGGCAAAAAAGCCAGAAGCTAATAAACCCGTAGCCAAGAAAGCGGCTAAGAAGGTTGCGAAAAAGGCCGCCAGCAAAGTGGTGAAAAAGCCAGCCCTCAAAAAGCCAGCCGCCAAAAAGGCCGTAGCCAAAAAAGTGGCAAAAAAGCCGGCAGCCAAAAAGGCCGTAGCCAAGAAAACGGCCAAGAAGCGCCCGGGCAAAAAAAGGCAGGCCCGTTAAAAGGAATTATCGATGAGTGTTTACCCTACCACGCGAATGCGGCGCCTGCGCAAAGATGCATTCAGTCGCGCGCTGGTACGTGAATCACGATTGTCCATAGACGATCTGATCCAGCCGGTCTTTGTTTGTGATGGCACCGAGGTACGTCAGGCAGTGCCGTCCATGCCGGGTGTCAAACGCTTAAGTCTCGATCTGTTGCTGGAGCGGGCCGAAAGACTCGATGCCTTGGGTATCAAGGCCATTGCTATTTTTCCGGTGATCGATGTCGCGCTCAAAACCGCTGATGCGGCTGAAGCCTACAATCCCCAGGGGTTGGTGCCGCAGGCGATCAGCGCTTTGCGTGAGCACCTACCGGAAATGGGCATCATTACCGATGTTGCATTGGATCCGTATACCAGCCATGGCCAGGACGGCCTACTGGATGAACAAGGATACGTCAGCAACGACACGACAGTAGAGACACTGGTGCGCCAGGCGCTATGTCATGCTCGGGCTGGCGCCCAGGTGGTTGCCCCCTCGGACATGATGGACGGGCGCATTGGCGCAATTCGTGACGCGCTTGAGGAAGAAGGCCTGGTCAACACTCGCATCCTTGCCTATTCGGCGAAATATGCGTCGTCTTTCTACGGTCCGTTTCGTGACGCCGTAGGATCTGCAGCCAACCTCGGTGGTGGCGACAAGTACTCCTACCAGGTAGATCCGGGCAACACCGATGAAGCCTTGCGCGAAGTCGAATTGGATCTCGCCGAGGGAGCAGATATGGTAATGGTCAAGCCCGGTATGCCATACCTGGATGTGGTGCAGCGGGTCAAGCACGAGCTGGGTGTACCGACTTTTGTCTACCAGGTCAGTGGGGAGTACGCCATGCTTTGCGCTGCCGCGCAGAACGGCTGGTTGGATCGCAAGGCAGTTGTGCTCGAATCCCTGTTGGCTTTTAAACGTGCTGGTGCCGATGCCATCCTGACTTATTTTGCTGAAGAAGTTGCACTTTGGATGCAAGAGCAATAGCCTTTGACTCAAGCTCGGCCTGGCCGGGATTGTTCTACTTTTCTCCAGTCACCATGTCATCACACCCTCGCCCCACCCGTATCGTTTTGCATCAGGGCTCTCG
This sequence comes from Arenicellales bacterium, assembly GCA_030754035.1. Lineage (GTDB taxonomy): Bacteria > Pseudomonadota > Gammaproteobacteria > Arenicellales > UBA868 > UBA12578. The sequence goes on from JASMBC010000016.1 coordinate 7,183, forward strand.
TACACTCGAGATCGAGTTTGATGACGACAGCAATTTCATGTTGCCCTGTGAATACCTGCGGGTGTACTCACCCTCTGCCGAGGTACGCGGCCACGGACCCGGGCAGGAAGTGCTGCAAACGGGCAAAGAGACTGTCAACATCACCCAGGTAGAAGCGGTTGGCGCCTATGCCGTCAAGTTGCATTTTGACGATGGCCATAACACCGGCCTTTACTCGTGGGAGACTCTGTATGAACTGGGAACCCACCAGGATCGTCTCTGGCAGGCCTATCTGGGTGATTTGACCAAGGCGGGCTACGAGCGCAAACAAGACGCCTGAATGCGCTCACGCACCATTTCGATCATGGGTGAAAAGGCAACACATTTCGGCTTCAGCGAGGTAGACCCTGCCGACAAGGCTGAGCGGGTCGGCCAGGTCTTTGAATCGGTAGCCGATCGTTACGACCTGATGAACGACCTGATGTCACTGGGAGCCCATCGGTTGTGGAAAGATTTTGCCCTGGCGCGCGCCAGCGTACGCGCCGGGCATCGGGTGTTGGATGTGGCAGCTGGCAGTGGTGATATGACAGCACGCTTTGCGCAACGTGTCGGCGATGCCGGCCAGGTTGTGATGACTGACGTTAACCCAGCTATGCTCGAGCAGGGCCGCAAACGCCTGATCGACAAAGGCATTGGCAGCAATGTTGAATTTTTGCTCGCCGATGCCGAGGCGCTACCATTGATGCCGGGGGGTTTCGATTGTGTGTGCATCGCTTTTGGTCTGCGCAACGTCACCCGTATCCCCAAGGCGCTGGAGTCGATGGCACAAATGCTTCGCCCTGGCGGGCGTGTGGTGATCCTGGAGTTCTCGCACCCGGTGTCCGAGTGGCTGTCACGCGCCTATGATCTTTTTTCTTTCTCAGTCATCCCGCCACTGGGCCGCATGGTGACCGGTGACGAGGCAAGTTATCGTTATCTCGTGGAATCGATCCGGCGCCACCCGGACCAGAACCGGCTCAGCCAGATGATGCGTGAAAGCGGTTTTGAGGACGTCAATTACCATAACCTCAATGGTGGTATCGTGGCCCTGCATCTCGGTTTTCGTTACTGAAGCGTTGCCCACACAAGTGATGAATTCTTTACAGCACCGACTCGAAGTCGTACTTAATCGCGTGATCAGTGATTCCGCTGCATTGCCCCAGTTACGACCCCTGGAAGGTCGTGTGGTTGCGATATTGGTTAAAGGGCTTGCGCGCACCGCGTATTTTTCAGTTCATGATGCCCAGGTGCGACTCGCGTGGGCATCCTCGGGGCAAGTTGATGTCAGCATATCCGGGACACCTGGTGCCTTCACCCGTATTGTCCGCAGCGGTTTCGATCCTGGGGTTTTTCGCGATGGCAGCCTGACACTCGAAGGAGACCCCGAAACGGTTGCCGATCTCAAGACCCTGCTGGGCGCTTTGAACCTGGACGCAGAGGAGGCTCTGGCCCAGGTGCTTGGCGATACCTTGGCGCACAAAGCGGCTAATGGAGCGCGAATGCTTGGCCACTGGGCAGCCGACGCGGCAGATTCGGGCACAGCCAACGTGGCAGAGTTTCTGGTTGAGGAGGCCCGGCTGCTGGCCAGCCGGCCACGAGTAGAACGTTTTATTGCCGGTGTGGATCAGTTGCGTGACGACGCCGAACGACTACGTCAGCGCATAGAGCGTTTGGCGAATTTCCACAAGGCCAGATAGGGCGAGTGCTAAACAGTTCCTGGCGAATGTTACGGATTGTCCGTGTACTGGTACGGCACGGGCTCGACGAGTTCGTGTTTACTTTGCATCTGTTTCGCCCGTATCGCTTTATGTTGTTCTTGTTTCCAGGGTACTGGTTTCGTGACCGGAATGTACCTCGCGGCCAACGCCTGCGCGAAGCCCTGGAAGAACTGGGGCCGGTTTTTGTCAAGTTTGGTCAGGCGGTCTCGACCCGCCCGGATCTAATTCCTGCCGACATTGCTGTGGAACTAACACGATTGCAGGACGATGTGCTGCCGTTTCCCGGTGACCAGGCCCGCGAGGTAATCGAACGCGCCTTAGACGCGCCGCTCAGTGAGCATTTCGCCAGTTTTGATATTCAACCCCTGGCGTCGGCATCGGTGGCACAGGTACACGGGGCAACCCTGCAAGACAGCACCGAGGTTGTAGTTAAAGTGCTGCGGCCCGGGATCGAGAAGGTGATTGAGCGGGATCTTCAGTTGCTCTACCAGTTGGCACGGCTGGCCCAGAGGCACTGGCCGAACGCCAGGCGCTTGCGTCCGCTTGAGGTTGTCGATGATTACGACAAAACGATCCACGACGAGCTCGATATGATGCGTGAAGGCGCAAACGCCAGCCAGCTGCGTAGCAACTTTCTGGATTCAGATATGATCTACGTGCCCCAGATCTATTGGGACCACAGCTGTCGCGAGGTCCTGGTGATGGAGCGTGTCGAGGGGATTCCGATACGCGATATCGATGCGATCCGGGCCGCTGGCATAGATTTGCGCAAGTTGGCCCATAACGGCGTTGAGATCTTTTTTACTCAGGCCTTTCGTGATGGCTTCTTTCATGCCGATATGCATCCGGGTAATATTTTTGTCAGCCCGCAAGGCCAGTATCGGGCAGTCGATTTTGGCATCATGGGCACGCTCGCCGAAGCCGATAAACGCTATCTTGCTGAGAACCTGCTTGCTTTTTTTAACCGTGATTATCGGGCAGTCGCTATGGCTCACCTGCGCGCGGGCTGGGTGCCGGCCACCACCCGCCCGGAAGAATTCGAGGCCGCTGTACGCACGGTCTGCGAACCGATCTTTGCCCGGCCGATCAGTGAGATCTCTTTTGGCCACTTGGTGATTCGTCTGTTCCAGGTTGCTCGGCGTTTCGATATGCCGGTACAGCCGCAATTGGTGCTGCTGCAAAAGACTTTGCTCAATATAGAAGGCCTCGGCCGGCAGCTCTATCCCGAGTTGGATCTATGGGAGACGGCGAAGCCTTTTCTTGAGCGCTGGATGCGTGAGCAGGTTGGACCGCGGGCTCTGGCCCGGGCACTGCGCCGCGAACTGCCCACGGTCTTACCGTTACTGCCAGAGTTGCCGGGCCTGGTTCACGAATTGTTGCGACGCCAGCGTGACGGTCAATTGGTTATTCGTACCGGGAGTGACAATGCCGAGCAGTTCGCTCGCGATTTACAACACCGCACCCGCCAGCGCGATGGTCTGATGCTGGGCGGTGGATTGCTGCTGGGCGCAATCGTCTTGTTTCTGGGGTCCGAGATTCTGGCTCTGGGCGTGCTGGCCACTGCAGGTGCTGGGTTGCTGACAGTTTGTGGGGCGTTGCTGATTGGGATTTTCAGCCTGGGTCGCTAGAACAGCAACTTTAAGTTGTGCGTTTGCCACGCTGCCACCGGCGCTATTGATGATGGTCGCTGAATCGGTTAATCCCCAGTTTTCTACTTGGTTTTTGTCAGCAAAATCCCTATAATGCCAGTCAGGATATTTAAGCGTTGTAAACAGTCGAAAACCCGGTTGTTTTGCACGTTTCTGCCATAACAGGTCAAAACGCTTCCGGAAAAAACGTAATAGGAGATAATAGATATGCGCTTGACTACTAAGGGCCGTTACGCGGTCACCGCTATGTTGGATCTGGCACTGCAGGAGGGTAGACGGCCCGTTACGCTCCAGGATATTGCAGTGAACCAGGAGATATCACTGTCCTACCTGGAGCAGCTTTTCGCTCGTTTGCGCCGCAACGGGTTGGTCCGCGGTACTCGTGGCCCGGGCGGAGGTTATCGCCTGGCCAAGGAGTTGGATCTGATCTCTATCGCCTCGATTGTCTCAGCAGTCGATGAGAGAGCCGATATGACCCGCTGCGGCGGTGAAGCCAATTGCCAGGATGGCGATAAATGTCTGACCCATGAGTTGTGGACCGAACTCAGTGAGAAAATATTCAACTTCCTGGATGGTATTTCGTTGGGTGAAATGATACGGCGGCCGGAAGTGCTCGAGGTTGCCGAGCGCCAAGAAGTGGTGCGCCAGAGTCTGCGTTCAGGTCGCTTGAAGACTGTGGTGGTCGAGGCAAGTTCGTTGACCAGTAGCAATTGAATTAACCTCAAATTGTAATCAAGGAAAGGCAATGAATCCGGCAGTGACAGATCTGGGTGAGCTGGTTGGTCGTGAGTACAAGGAAGGCTTTGTCACGGACATCGAAGCCGATACCTTGCCGCCTGGCCTGGATGAAGACGTCATCCGTTTTCTTTCCGCCAAAAAAGATGAGCCCGACTTCGTTCTTGAGTGGCGACTGGATGCTTTTCGCCGTTGGCAGAACATGAAGCAGCCCAACTGGGCCCAGGTTCGCCACGCCCCCATAGACTTCCAGGCGATCAGTTACTACTCGGCACCCAAGAGTGACGCGGACCGACCCAAGAGTCTCGACGAAATAGATCCTAAATTGTTGGAGACCTACGACAAGCTGGGCATTCCGCTGGAGGAGCAAAAGGCTCTGGCCGGAATTGCGGTCGATGCGGTGTTCGACAGTGTGTCGGTCGCGACCACCTTTAAGGATAAGTTGGCCAAAATCGGAGTCATTTTCTGTCCTTTGTCCGAGGCGTTGGCAAACCACCCAGATCTGGTCCGCCAGTATCTGGGTTCAGTGGTCCCCGCGGCAGACAATTTCTATGCTGCTTTGAACTCGGCTGTTTTCACTGAAGGCTCTTTCGTCTATATACCCAAGGGCGTGCGCTGCCCGATGGAACTGTCCACGTATTTTCGGATCAATGCGCTCAATACGGGTCAGTTCGAGCGTACCCTGATTATCGCGGACGAGGGCAGCTACGTGAGTTACCTCGAAGGCTGTACAGCACCGATGCGCGACGAAAACCAGTTGCACGCGGCCGTGGTCGAGCTGGTGGCACTTAAGGACGCTCAAATCAAATATTCCACAGTGCAGAACTGGTATCCGGGCGACGAGGAAGGTCGTGGCGGGATCTACAACTTTGTAACCAAACGTGGCGTGTGTCGTGGAGACAATGCCAAGATCTCCTGGACCCAGGTCGAAACCGGTTCGGCCATTACCTGGAAATACCCCAGCGTTCTGCTTGAAGGTGACTCTTCAGTCGGCGAGTTCTACTCTGTGGCTTTGACCAATCACTGCCAACAGGCCGACACCGGAACCAAGATGGTACACATCGGCCGCAATACCTCCAGCACCATTATCTCCAAGGGCATCTCTGCCGGGCGCGGACAGAATGCCTACCGCGGTCTGGTCAAGGTGCTCAAGGGTGCCGAGACCGCGCGTAACTATTCCCAGTGTGACTCGTTGCTGATGGGAGATCGTTGCGGCGCACATACTTTTCCTTACCTTGAAGTAAAAAACCCAACGGCCACGATCGAACATGAAGCGACAACTTCCAAGATCGGTGAGGATCAGCTGTTTTACTGTCGCCAGCGGGGTCTTTCAGAAGAAGACGCTGTGTCGCTGATCGTGAACGGCTTTTGCAAAGAAGTGTTTCGTGAATTACCGATGGAATTCGCGGTCGAGGCACAAAAACTGCTCAGCATCAGCCTGGAAGGTGCTGTTGGCTGACCCCATGTAAGGGTCTCCCGGCCACAACATAGCTAACTCGGATTGCGCCGGGCACAGTCCGGGCCTGCACAGCACAACCCCCAAACCCAGATACTGGAGAACCTGACGATCATATGTTGAAGATAAGCAAGCTGACCGTAACGGTCGATGGAAAGACGATACTCAATGGTCTGGACCTTGAGGTCGGACCCGGTGAGGTGCATGCCATCATGGGGCCCAATGGCTCAGGCAAGAGTACCCTGGCCAATGTGATTGCTGGCCGCGAGGGTTACCCGGTGACCGGCGGATCGGTCAGTTTTCTTGGTCAGGACCTGTTGTCGCTGGCACCGGAGAAGCGTGCCCGTGAGGGGGTTTTCCTTGCTTTTCAGTATCCGGTGGAAATCCCTGGAGTTGCCAATGTGTACCTGCTCAAGGAGGCGGTAAACGCTACGCGCCAGCACCGTGGCGAGGAAAAACTGGATGCCATGGATTTTCTGAAACTGGTACGTGAGAAGCTCAAGTTGCTGCAGATGAAAGAAGAATTCCTGTACCGCTCGGTTAACGAGGGCTTTTCCGGAGGCGAGAAAAAGCGCAACGAGATTTTCCAGATGGCGATGCTTGAACCACGTCTTGCAGTACTCGATGAAACCGATTCAGGATTAGATATTGATGCGCTGAAAATCGTAGCCGATGGCGTCAACGCACAGCGTAGCCCGGATCGCTCGGTGATCCTGGTGACGCATTACCAGCGACTGCTTGATTACATCGTACCCGACCGGGTGCACGTGCTGGCCGGGGGGCGCATTGTGCGCTCTGGAGACAAGCGCCTGGCACTCGAGCTCGAAGCACAAGGTTACGGCTGGGTTGAATCGGACCCCAGCACGGTCTCGGCAGCGTGAGCGAAGGGGCAGCAAATGTTGCGGCCTATGTGGCAGCCCAGCGCGAACAGGCGCCGGCACTGCCGGCTTTTGGAACGCCATCGCTTGATGCCAGCCGGGCGCAGGCACTGGAGTCTCTCTCCCAGCTTGGCTTGCCCAGTCAGCGTGACGAGGACTGGAAATACACCTCGACCCGGGCGATTACGCGCGCTGCGTTTACCCCAGCCGTCGCTGGTGCGCCGTGTCCACGCGAGTTTGTCAGCCAAACGACAATCGATGGCCTCGATGCCTGGCGGCTGGTATTTGCTGATGGGTTTTGGCAGCCAGAGCTGTCGCTGCTCGATGACCTGCCCAACGGTGTACAGATATCAGGCCTTGGCCAGTCGTTGGGGAGCGAGCCACAGCGTATAGCCGCCCTGCTCGGCAGCGCGCTTGGGCAGACCCCGCATGGCTTTATTGCCATGAATTCCGCATTCATCGGCGATGGGGCGCTCATCGAGATCGCCCCGGGTACCCGGGTCGACAAGCCCATAGAACTGCTCTTCATCTCCGGCTGTAGTGGTGAGGGTTTTCTCAGCCTGCCGCGAAATCTGGTGGTCATGGGCGCAGGCAGTCAGGCTGCGGTTATCGAACGCCATGTCTCACTGGCCGACGAAAGATTATTAAGCAATTCGGTTTCAGAGTTGATCCTCGCTGACAATGCGTCCCTCAACTACCAGAGCGTACAGCAGGTGGCCCCACGTGGATTTCATGTGGGCGGCATGTTTGCTCGGCTGGGTCGCTCGGCCCGACTCCAAGCGACTACCGTGACGATGAGCGGTGCCCTGGTGCGCAATGATGCTCTGGTCAATCTGGATGACGAGGGTGGTTTTGCGAGTCTTGATGGCCTGTACCTGGCTTTTGGCCGCAGCCACGTTGATAACCACACGCACATTACGCATAACGCACCTCATTGCGTCAGCCGCGAACACTACAAGGGCGTTCTGGGTGACCGCGGCCACGCTGTATTTCATGGTCGTATCGTGGTGCAGCCGGGTGCGCAGAAAACCGATTCGGTGCAAAACAACCAGAACCTGCTGCTCTCCGCCGATGCGGAAGTCGATACCAAGCCGCAGCTGGAGATTTATGCTGATGACGTCAAATGTGCCCATGGTGCGACGGTTGGACAACTGGACGAAACCGCGGTGTTCTACCTGATGTCCCGCGGCATCGACCGTCAGGCGGCCCGGCGGATGTTGACCCAGGCTTTTGCGGCTGACGTGCTCAACCGTATTGAGCTCCCGGCACTGCGCTCCTATCTCGAAGCGCAAGCGGCGCAGCGCCTTTCACCGGAGCAGATCCGCGAATCTGAGTCCTGATGAATTCGGCTGCGCATAACCAATACCCGCCAGCGCTCGATGTGTACGCGTTGCGTGCGGATTTCCCGGCATTGGCCCAGCAGATAAATGGCCATCCGCTGGTCTACCTGGACAACAGCGCGACTACCCAAAAACCTCAAGCGGTCATCGATGCCGTAGCGGATTTCTATTCCCGTGATAACGCCAATGTGCATCGCGGTGTGCATCGTCTGAGCCAGCGCGCCAGCGATCGTTTTGACGGCGCCCGCGAGAAAGTACGCGCTTTTATCAATGCGCCATCGTGTGCCGAGGTGATCTTTACCCAGGGCACGACCGGTGCTATCAACCTGGTGGCCCAGAGCTATGGCCGGTCAATACTGAATAAAGCAGACGAAGTGCTGGTCAGTGCGATGGAGCACCATGCCAATATCGTGCCCTGGCAATTGTTGTGCGAGGAAACCGGGGCGACCCTTAAGGTGGCGCCAATGAACAATAACGCAGAGTTGTTGCTTGAGGATTTTACCAACCTGCTCTCAGAAAAAACACGCATCGTCGCGCTGACCCATGTCTCGAACGCGCTCGGCACCATCAACCCAATCCAGAAACTGACCCGACAGGCACACCAGGCCGGCGCAGTGGTGCTGATCGATGGCGCCCAGTCGGTAGCGCATGGGCCGGTCGACGTGCAGTCTCTGGAGTGTGATTTTTTTGCGTTCTCGGGGCACAAACTTTATGGCCCGACCGGCATCGGGGTACTGTATGGCCGCGAGGCGCTGCTTGAGGCGATGCCGCCCTGGCTCGGTGGCGGCGACATGATCCGCACGGTCAGCTTTGAAGGCTCCACCTGGAATGCATTGCCTTACAAGTTCGAGGCGGGAACCCCGCACATTGCCGGGGTGGTAGGCCTGGGCGCCGCCATCGACTACCTTGACGCCATTGGGCTCCAAGCAATTAGCGCCCACGAACAGGCGCTACTGGTGCTGGCGACGCAGCGGGCCCACTCACAACCGGGCATGCGTATTATCGGCAACGCGAGCGACAAGGCAGCCATCGTGTCCTTCGAACTGGATGGTATCCATCCGCATGATGTGGGCACGATTCTTGACAGTGTCGGCGTGGCTATTCGAACCGGCCACCATTGCGCTATGCCGGTAATGGAGTTTTTCGGTGTACCGGCCACGGCCCGCGCCTCTTTCGGCCTGTACAATACTGCCGAGGATATCAACGCGCTGTTTGACGCCATCACCAAAACGCAGTCCCTGTTTGCCCGATGAACGACCTGCGCGATCTCTATCAGGAAGTGATCTTTGATCACAATCGCAGCCCGCGCAATTTCGGTATGCTTGAGCATCCGACACACCAGGCGCACGGTGTTAATCCTTTGTGCGGCGATGAACTCACGGTGTCTCTGGTATTGGATAAGGACGGGGTGATCGAAGACCTGCGTTTTGAGGGCCGCGGTTGTGCGATCTCTACCGCGTCGGCATCGATCATGACAGAAACACTGAAAGGGCTTTCCGTACCGGAGGCCGATCGTTACTTCGACGCGTTTCACGCGATGGCAACCGGCGAGACCCCGTCGCAGACGGATCTGCCGGCCTTGACCAAGCTCGAAGTGTTAAGCGGTGTGCGTGATTATCCGGCGCGGGTTAAGTGCGCAACCCTGGCCTGGCATACCGTTCGCTCGGCACTGCGCAACGCCAGCGCCAGCGTGACCACCGAGTGATAGCACCCGCTTGACTTGTAAGCTACGGAACTACGGATGATAGAAACGCCAGACGAAACCAACCAGCCTGACCCGGCAACGGCCGCCCAAGTGCAGGCTGCCGATATTCAATCTGACGCCACCAATGTCGCCGCTGACAACCCGCCTTCGGTCAGCCTGCAATCGGTCGCCGACGATGACTCGCTGCTGGAGCGGGTGATCAGTGGGGTGCGGGAGGTATTCGATCCCGAGATTCCCTTGAACATCTATGACCTGGGTTTGATTTACCGTATCGACATCAGTGCCGACAACCAGGTAGCGATCGATATGACCCTGACTTCCCCAATGTGCCCGGTGGCAGGCTCCCTGCCAGGCGAAGTCGAGAATGCAGCACGCGCCGTTGCTGGAGTTGCCGATGTGGTTGTTGAACTGGTCTGGGATCCGCCGTGGGACCCCCAGGTCATGAGTGAGGCGGCGCGTCTTGAACTGGGATTTTTCTGATGGGTGAATGGGCCAGTGTCGCCCGGGTAGATGAGGTGAATGCGAACGTTCCGCTGGTGGTAGATCTGGATGACGCTGCGGTCGTACTTGTCCGAGTTGATGACGAGATAATCGCCATAGAAGATACCTGCACCCACGACGGTGGTGAGATCTCCGAGGGCTGCATTGTAGATGGGGCGATCGAATGCCCCCGCCATGGCGCCCGGTTCTGTTTGAGAACAGGCAAGGTATTGTCACCCCCGGCCTATGAACCGTTACATGTATTTCCGGTGCGTATCGAAGATGGCAAAGTCAGCGTGCGCGATGACCGCTGGGACTGATCTACGACCGCATCTGGTTCAGCGCCGGCTGCGACGCCGCCGGTAGCGCGTCACCAGCCACAGCACGGGCCCCAGCACAGCGATTTCCAAGCCGATGGCCAAAAGGTTATGCAGCGAGAAAAGTTGACCGATGAAGTCAGCTAATCCTACGCCAGCACCGCCATGGTCAAAATTGCTGAATATCGGCGCGGGAGATATAAAGTAGGCAGAACTGAATGGCCATAGGAGAGGGATGCCAAACGGCGCACCGGTATCGGCAGCGAGCCAATCACCCAGGAGATGACTCAAGTAGATGAAAAAGGTGAGCACGACCCAGCGCACCGGCAACGCCCGGGCGAACGCAGCGACCGTTATGGCAAAAACCAGTGCTGCGGTAATCGAGTGCGAGGGCCCATGATGAAAGCGGTTGGGATCACCCATCAGGATGCCGGGCAGAAAATCGAGGTCGGCTGCGCACCCTGCAAAAATCACCAACGCCGGCCACCAGCGTTTGCGACCATAGGGCCCCCGGCGCAAGCCGGTTACGATGAATGCGAGAATTGAATGTCCAACTGGACTAGGCATCAGGAGGTACCAGGGGAATGAGCGAAAGCCAGCCGGAAACAAGCCGCGAGCACTATGCACTGCTGGTGCGGGTCACCACGCGCTGGAGTGATTATGACATGTTGGGTCACCTCAACAACGTGGAGTATTACCGTTACTTTGAGAGCGCGGTGCTGACCCTGCTGCACGAGACCGGCCTGGACTGGCGAAGTGACCCGGTGATTCCTTTTGCCGCAGAAAACGGCTGTCGTTTTTTGCAGCCGGTAGCGGTATCAGGGCATGTCGACGTGGGTGTGCGCATCACTAAACTGGGCACCAGCAGTGTGCGCTATGAAGTTGCCATATTCATGCCGACACAGGACACGCCCAGTGCCGAGGGCTTTTTTGTTCACGTGTTTGTCAACCGAAAGACCGGTCGACCGACACCGCTGCCCGAACCGGTACGACTGCATTTTGCCCAACAGGTTAATGCGCTGACCCGCGGCGAGTTGCGCCGGGTCGAGCATGCCCAGCTACTGCCGACAACGCCGTCGGCGGATGCGTAACTGAATATAACTGTATAACTAGTGTTAGGATTTTCCCAATTGAGGCCAAAGCCCGGATCTACCCAGCCATGACCCGCAAGTTGTTCATAAAAACATTCGGTTGCCAGATGAACGATTACGACTCCGCTCGTATCGCTGATCTGATGGCCTCTTCACATAATATGGCGCTCACTGATCAGGCGGAGCAGGCAGACATGCTGTTGCTCAATACCTGCTCGGTTCGCGAAAAAGCCCAGGAGAAAGTTTTTTCCCAGTTGGGTCGTTGGCGCGAGTGGAAAAATGATCGGCCGGAACTCGTGATCGGGGTGGGCGGCTGTGTGGCCAGCCAGGAGGGTGAACTCATACTGCGCCGGGCCCCCTACGTGGATCTGGTGTTTGGACCTCAGACTTACCACCGCCTGCCGGCAATGCTGGACGCGTTGACCCGTGAGCGCCGGCCGCGGGTGGATATCAGTTTCCCCGAGATAGAAAAGTTCGATGCCCTGGTGCCACCGAGCAGTGACGGGCCGCGTGCCTTTGTCTCGATCATGGAAGGCTGTAGCAAGTACTGCACCTTCTGCGTGGTGCCCTATACCCGCGGTGAGGAATTCAGCAGGCCCTTTGACGAGGTCATCACCGAGATCGTTGAACTCGCCGAACAGGGTGTTTGCGAGATTACCCTGTTGGGGCAGAACGTAAACGCCTACATTGGTGCCCGTCACGGTGGCGGGGTAGTGGATTTTGCCGAGTTGCTGGTATATGCCGCCGAAGTGGATGGTATTGAGCGTTTGCGTTACACCACCTCGCATCCGGTGGATTTTTCACAGGCCTTGATTGACGTCTACGCTGAGGTGCCACAACTGGTGAGTCACCTGCATCTTCCGGTGCAAAGTGGTTCGGATCGGATTCTGGAGGCCATGAAGCGCCGCTATCAGATTGCCGATTACGAGCGCATCGTCGAGCGCTTGCGCGAGGTGCGGCCTGATCTCGGTTTGTCATCGGATTTCATTGTTGGTTTTCCGGGCGAGACCGAGGCAGATTTCAGTGCCACCCTGGCGTTGATTGAGCGGGTGGGGTTTGATCATTCTTTCAGTTTTATTTACAGCGCACGCCCCGGAACGCCGGCAGCGGAGCTGGCTGATGCTGTGTCAGCAAAAGAAAAGCGCCAGCGCCTGGCGCGATTACAGGATCTGGTTTCCCGCCAGGCCGATGCCATCAGTGCGGCAATGGTGGGCACCTGTCAGCGAATCCTGGTCGATGGCGTATCACGCAAAAACGCCGCGCACCTGAGTGGCCGTACCGAAAACAACCGGGTGGTCAATTTCTGCGCCGATGATGCCCGCATCGGGCAGTTTGTTGATCTGCGTATTACCGAAGCTTTGCCCAACTCGCTGCGCGCTGACGCCATAGCGGTCGCTGCCGCCAACTCTGCTATTATGGCCTCTGTCTCTGTGGGAGCCGCAGCACCGGATTGAACGACCCAACCAGCCCTATTACCTTTCTTCTGGATCCCGAGGACAACGAGCGCCTCGCGGATCTTTGTGGCGAGCACGACACCTATCTCAAGCAGGTCGAAGCGGGACTCGGGGTACGCATATCACACCGTGGCCACCTTTTTTGTGTCGACGGGGGTGACCAGGATGTGCGCAATGCGCAGGATGTGTTGCTGGCCTTATATGCCGATACCGGCGTCTCCGGCACTTTGAGCCCAGACGGGGTACACATGGCGATAGCGAACATCCCGAACGATAAGCTCAAGGGTCGCCAGAGCCCAGACGACATCGTAATACGCGTGCGCAAGATTTTGATCCGCGGCAGGAGCCCCAGCCAGAAGCGTTACCTCAATAACATACTCAAACACGATATCAATTTTGGTGTCGGGCCCGCTGGTACCGGCAAGACTTTTCTTGCAGTGGCCTGTGCGGTTCAGACGCTGGCGGATGAGCAGGTCGAGCGTATCGTTCTGGTGCGCCCGGCAGTCGAGGCCGGCGAGCGGCTGGGCTTTTTGCCGGGCGACATCGGGCAGAAGGTCGATCCTTATCTGCGGCCCCTGTACGACGCGCTTTACGAGATGCTTGGATTCGACCGGGTTGTCCGACTGATGGAGCGCAACGTCATCGAACTGGCGCCACTCGCCTACATGCGTGGGCGGACCTTGAGCGACGCTTTTGTCATATTGGATGAGGCGCAAAATACCACCGAGGCACAGATGAAGATGTTTCTCACGCGCTTGGGCTTTGGCGCGCGCGCGGTGATCACCGGCGATCCTTCGCAGGTGGATTTGCCGAGCGGTACCCGCTCCGGGTTGGTCCACGCCGTGTCGTTACTGTCTGCCGTTGAGGGGATCAGCGTGACCCGATTTACACCCAGTGACGTGGTGCGCCATCCTCTGGTGCAGCGCGTGGTAGAGGCTTATGACGGTGAGGGTTGTCAGGCTGAGTGAATCCACAAACTGATGTACAACTGGCCAGTCGCTGTGAAAACATGCCCTCACCCGATCAGATTCGCAACTGGACCGGCGCGGCTTTGCGCGTCCTGCAGTGCGATCAGGCCTGCCTGACTGTACGTATGGTAGATGAGCCTGAAATGACCCAGCTCAATGAACGTTTTTGTGGCCGGTCGGGCCCGACTAACGTGTTGTCTTTTCCTTTTGAGACGCCACCGGGGTTGCCAGAGTCGACTTCACAGCTGGGAGATATCGTGGTTTGTGCACCACTGGCCGAGCGCGAAGCACTGACCCAGACAAAAGCTGTCCAGGCGCATTTTGCGCATCTGGTGGTTCATGGCGTGCTGCACTTGCATGGGCACGATCACCAAGAAGAGCGCGAAGCACAAGAAATGGAAACACTTGAAAAAACGATCCTTGCCGGCCTGGGTTTTAGCGACCCCTATCAGGGGACCTGAGTTTTTCATGCCTATTGAGATCAAACCATCTGGCGAAGCCGCTCGCGGCAACGTGTTGCAACGTCTTGGCCATCTGTTGCGCGGCATCCCCTTTACCCGTAGCCAGTTGTTCACCACGCTGCGTGAAGCCCGGCAACGTAACCTGCTGGATGACGATACCCTGCAAATGATGCGCCGGGTGGTCGAAGTATCAGATCTGCAGGTTGAGCAGGTCATGGTATCGCGCGGGCAGATGGTGACTGTCGACTCCCGGCAGACTCTGGACGACGTGTTGCCGCTGATTACCGAATCCGCACATTCACGTTTCCCGGTAACCGATGGTGACAAGGATGGCGTTATAGGCATTTTGCTGGCCAAGGATCTGCTGCACCAGCTGCAAAGCAACGGCGGGGATGCATTGCAATGGGCGACATTGCTGCGCCCCGCGGTTTTTATCCCCGAAAGCAAACGTCTCAATGTACTGCTGCAGGAATTTCGTGACAGCCGTAACCATATGGCGATCGTAGTCGACGAATATGGCGGGGTGGTTGGCTTGATTACTATTGAGGATGTACTTGAGCAGATCGTCGGTAATATTGAAGACGAGCACGATGTCGATGGCGCCGTTGGCATGGTGCTGCGCCGTGGCTCAGATTTTTGCGTCATCAAGGCGATGCTGCCGATCGACAGTTTCAATCATTTGTTTGGACTCAATCTGGATCCGCTGGAATACGACACCATGGGTGGGTTGGTGACCGGAGCGTTAGGCCATGTGCCACGCCGCGGTGAGATCATCAAGGTGGAGGGTATTACGGCCGAGGTGTTAAGTGCCGATAGTCGTCGGCCGCGCCTGCTGCGTATTACCGACTTACCCTCTGGCGATTAAACCTGCCCACCCGCAACGGTGATGCGCTTGTCCGGTGTCCGGTTTCGATTCTCGCTGGCACTGGTGGCCGGGGCGCTCTACCCGCTTAGCTTTGCGCCTTTGAATCTGGCGCCCCTGGCGCCCTTGTCATTGGCCATTCTTTTTTTTGTGTGGCGCTGTGCGTCGGCGCGTGAGGCCGGGGTACTGGGCTTTGTTTTTGGCCTGGCAACCTTCGCGGTCGGTATCTCCTGGGTCTACGTCAGTTTGCACCAATACGGCAATATGCCCGCGCCGTTGGCGGCAGTCGCGGTGATGATTTTCGCCGGGCTGATGGCTATCTACCCGGCGCTGGCTGGCTGGGGCCAGGCGTGTTTCAGACCTTTGTCGCCGGCGATGCGCTGCATTACCGTCATGCCGGCATTGTGGGTGGCGGGCGAATGGCTGCGCGGCACACTGCTGAGTGGATTTCCCTGGCTGTACCTGGGGTACAGTCAGGTGGATACGCCGCTGGCATCACTGCTGCCGCTGGTGGGCGCTCTTGGCGTTAGCCTGTGGGGCGCGCTTGCGGGCGGTGCATTGTTGCTGGTGGTGATGCAAAAAGGTCGCCAGCGTACCGGAGCACTGGCGGTGCTGGCGGTGCTGGCGATCGGGGTTGCACTGTCGCGCATCCCGGTGTTTGTGCAAGCCGTTGGCGAGCCCATTGAGGTTGCCGTTATCCAGAACAACATATCACTTAAGGACAAGTGGCAAAGCGGCCAGGCCCATGCCATAGCCACGCGCTACTTTGAGGCCAGCCGCCCACTGGCGGGCGTGGATCTGATTGTCTGGCCGGAGGGTGCACTGCCGGCTTATCTGGATCAGATCTCGGCAGGCTTTCTAAATGCACTGCGCCAACACCCGTCCGACTTTCTCATCGGTCTGCTGGAGCGCTCTGATCGCGTTGCCGGGTCGGATTACTACAACGCAGCGCTGGGTATCGGTGAGCAGCGCTCGCTGTATCGCAAGCACCAGCTGGTGCCTTTTGGCGAGTACCTGCCGCTCGCACCCCTGCTCGGGTGGCTACTGGATTACCTCAACATCCCGATGTCTGATTTTTCAGCCGGCCCTGGCCAACAAGCGCCGCTGGCGCTTGCCGGGCAGCAGATCGGCGTCAGCATCTGCTATGAAGATGCTTTTGCTACCCGGATCAACACGGTGTTGCCGGGCGCAACGGTATTGGCGAATCTCAGCGAAGACGCGTGGTTTGGTGATTCTCTTGCGCCACACCAGCGCCTGCAGATGGCCCGTGCCCGCGCCCTGGAAACCGGACGCCCCATGATCCGCTCCAGCAACAACGGCTTGTCATCGCTGATCGGGCCTGACGGGGCAGTTAATGCGTTGGCGCCGCAGTTCGAGACCGCCATTTTGCGTGGTACGGTGCAACCCATGACGGGCGTTACCCCGGCCGTGCGCTACGGCAATCTCCCGGCAGGGCTGGCTTGCCTTTTCCTGCTGGGCATTGGTCTTTGGCGACGCAAAGCCGCGGGCGGCCATACCTGATCGTGGTGCTAGACTGTGAGCATGGTCGGTAAGCACAAAAACCCACTGGTCGTGGCGATCTCCTCGCGCGCACTGTTCGATCTTGAAAGCGGGCACAGGGTTTATATGGAAAAGGGTGTCGAGGCCTATTGTCGATACCAGGTCGAGCGCGAAGACGAGAGGCTTGAGCCCGGCGTGGCCTTTCCGTTGGCCCAGAAACTGCTGGCGCTCAACGACCCGGCCGATGAGGCCCGGCGGGTCGAAGTGGTTCTGATATCACGAAACAGTGCCGATACCGGCTTGCGGATTTTCAATTCCATCGCCCATTACAACCTGGATATCACCCGCGCTGCTTTTTCCGGTGGCGAGAGCCCTTTTCGCTACGTGACCCCGTTCAGCGCCGATCTGTATCTGTCTGCAGACCCGGCCAACGTCCGCCAGGCACTGGACTCGCACATCGCTGCCGCCACCATTTTGCCTTCGCGCGCCCAACACGATAACGATGGCCAGTTGCGTATCGCCTTTGATGGCGATGCCGTGCTTTTTGCCGATGATTCCGAACGCATCTACCAGTCCGAGGGTCTGGCGGCTTTTGCCGCAGCAGAGAAAAAAATGGCCGCTACACCCATGACTGGCGGGCCTTTTAGAAAGTTTTTGCAATCGTTGCACGAGTTGCAGTCGCAGTGGCCACGGCACAAGGCCCCGATCCGCACGGCGCTTTTTACCGCCCGCAGCGCACCAGCGCATGAGCGTGTGATCCGTACCTTGCGTGCCTGGGATATCTGGATTGACGAGGCAGTTTTTCTGGGGGGCCTGGACAAGGGCGAATTCCTACACACCTTCGGCGCCGATATTTTCTTTGATGACCAAAGCGGGCACTGCGAGTCGGCCCGCCAGTATGTCGCCACCGGTCACGTACCGCACGGGGTGAGCAACGACGCCGCTTAAGCCCGCCCGGCGGGCCGGGCATTGATATAATCCCCCCGCTTAAGGGGCGGTCACCGCTTTGTTTTTACGTTTTTTCCCTGCATAGGTTTGATATGAGACGAGTCCGATTTCTCCCAATGCTGTTGTGCTGTGTTTTGGGCGCAGCGCTGCCCGGCACTTTTGCCGGCGCAGCCATTCCCTTGGCGGTAGATGGCCAGCCGCTCCCCAGTCTTGCGCCGATGCTGGAGCGGGTTTTGCCCTCGGTGGTGAATATCTATACCGAGGGACGGGTGCGCGAGAGCCAGAGCCAGAGCCCATTTCAGTCCGACCCCTTTTTCGAAAAATTCTTTGGCGGCCCGCAGACCCAGCCCCGCGAACGGCGGGTCAGCGCCTTGGGCTCGGGGGTCATCATTAATGCCGAAAAGGGTTATGTGATCACCAACAGCCATGTCATTGAGGATGCCGAGCAGATCAGCGTTCGATTGCACGATGGCCGCTCCTTCGATGCCAAGCGCGTGGGTGTGGATGAGGCCGCGGATATCGCTGTTATCCAGATACCCCCTGATCAGCTCCAGGCGATTCAAATGGGCGATTCTGATACGTTGCGGGTGGGCGACTTCGTGGTGGCCATCGGCAACCCTTTTGGCCTGGGCCAGACCGCGACCTCGGGGATAGTCAGTGCGCTGGGGCGCACGGGCCTGCGCATCGAGGACTACGAAGATTTCATTCAGACCGATGCCTCGATCAACCAGGGTAACTCCGGTGGTGCACTGGTGAATCTGCGCGGC
>JASMBC010000017.1 GCA_030754035.1 Arenicellales bacterium
GGCTGGCGCAAAGTCTGGTGATACGATCAGCGCTACCTGGACCGACAACAAGGGTGAGACTGGCACTGTCGAAAAGGCGGTCAAGTAAACATATAGCGCATCCAGTGTTGTCGGCCGTGGTGCCGGCAGCTCAATACTGAGGAGGGGACTGATGAAAAAATTGGTATCACTGGCAGTCGGCATGGGCATGGCAGTATTGACTGCTTCGACTGCCCAGGCGATTTCCGAGGCTGAAATTAACAACGACATCGCTGAGTTTCAGGGCTTTTTCCTGAAGCGTTTTCCGGGCGTAGCGCTGGAAGATTATGTCGATGGGGTTAACGCGCTGCCACAGTACGCGCATCGGCGGGCTAACTGGGAATTGATGATGGATTTCCCTCCGTATGAGCCCGAGATGGAAAAGGCTGAGGAGGAATGGTCTAAGGCTTTTGCCAATGGCAAAGGCTTTGATGACTGTAATCTGGCGCCGGCAAATACCTACCCGGTATACGATGAGGCGAGCGATGATCTGCGCACCCTGGTGGCCGATCTGAACGCGTGTTTGAAGGCTAATGGTGAAAAGCCGATAAAGAATGTCAAGCGCGGCAAAATGGCGCGACTCATTGCCCACTACAAGTCGCAATTCAACGACGAGCCGATGGCGGTAGATTTCTCGGCAGCCGGCGCACAGGCCTGGTATGAGAAAGGTCGCCAGTTCTACTGGGCCAAGCGCGGCCAGTTGAACTTCTCCTGCGCGGATTGTCACGTAGCTAATTCCGGTAACAGCGTCCGCGGTGACGTGCTGAGCGCGGGTCTGGGTCATGGCGTGGGCTTTCCGGTCTACCGCACCAAGTGGTCGATGTCTGGCAAACCTTGGGGAACGATGCACCGGCGCTACGGCGGCTGTAACAAGCAGGTCCGAGCGTCTCCGTTCAAAGCTCAGGGCACCGAGTACAAGGCCCTGGAGTATTACGAGGCCATCATGAACACGGGCGTACCGCTCAAGGTGCCGAGCCAGCGCCAATAAACAAGACAGTTGACCCCCCATGCTGAGATTGGTACGAGACAGCGTGATGGGGCCACGGTAGCAAATGAAAAACCTGGCCTTTGCGGCCAGGTTTTTTTACCCGGACCCCAGAAACAACGCCTGTGTATCACCGTTTGCGAGTTAGTGGAACACTATAATGCTTAGGTGACATAACCCCGATTTCCTGGTGCGACCCTTGGAACCCCCTTCCATAGGGTGCAGCAAAGAAGCAACTGAAGGAGTAGCGCTATGAGTTTGACCCGACGTGAGTTTATGCGTTTGCTTGGGGCAGCTAGCGCTGCTGGTATGGCTGTCAATGGCCGTAGCGCTTCTGCCCAGGCTACGGACTACGACGTGCCTACCTTTGGCAACCTGTCCCTGCTGCATTTTACTGACTGTCATGCACAGTTGATGCCCGTGCATTTTCGTGAACCCAATTTCAATATTGGTATCGGTAAAGCTTTTAGCCAACCGCCGCACGTGGTGGGCGAGCGCTTTTTAGAGCATTTTTCTATCCCGGCAGGATCGGCCAATGCGTATGCCTTCACCTGTCTGGATTTCGAGGCCGCTGCCCAAAAGTATGGCAAGGTGGGCGGGTTCGCCCATCTGGCGACGCTGGTCAAACGGTTACGCGCGTCACGGCCAAACAGCCTACTACTCGATGGCGGTGATACCTGGCAAGGATCTGCGACTTCGCTGTGGACTAAGGGTCAGGATATGGTTGATGCCTGCAAGTTGCTGGGCGTTGACATCATGACAGGGCATTGGGAGTTCACCTACGGCATGGACCGGGTTCGCGAGATTATTGAGCGCGAACTGCCCCCGATCGAGTTTCTGGCACAGAATATTATGCTGACTGAGGATGCGTCCTTTGAGGGTAAGCCGGCCTTTGACGAGGATTCCGGACGGGTGTTCAAGCCCTACAGCATGCGTGAGATGAACGGTATCCCGGTCGCTATTATCGGCCAAGCCTTCCCTTACACCACGCTCGCCAACCCGCGCTACATGATCGAGGATTGGAGCTTTGGCATTCGCGATGAACAGTGCCAGGCGATGGTCGACGAGGTCAGAGCTAAAGGGGCGCAAGTGGTTGTGGTGCTTTCGCATAACGGCATGGATGTGGATCTGAAAATGGCGACCCGGGTGACCGGGATCGATGTCATTCTTGGTGGCCACACTCATGACGGAATACCTAAGCCCAGTGTGATCAGCAATGCCGGTGGCCGGACCCTGGTTGTTAATTCAGGTTCGAATAGCAAGTTTCTTTCGGTGATGGATCTTGATGTGCGCGATGGGCGAGTGGCGGATTACCGCTTTCGGTTGTTGCCGATATTTGCCAACCTGTTGCCAGCGGACCCCGAGATGGCGATGCTTATCGAAGGCGCACGTGAGCCATTTAAACAGCAGTTGGATACTGAGTTGGCCACAACCGAGACCACACTGTACCGACGCGGCAATTTTAGTGGCACATTCGATCAGGTCATTGTTGATGCATTGATCGAGGTGCGTGGTGCCGATATTGCCTTCTCCCCCGGCTTTCGCTGGGGAACCAGCGTACTGCCGGGTGACCCAATCACGGTCGAGCGGTTGATGGACCAGACGGGAATCACCTACGCCAAGTCTACCCTCGTTGAGATGAGCGGTGAGACCATTAAACTGGTGCTCGAGGATATTGCTGACAACCTTTTTAATGCCGATCCCTACTACCAGATGGGCGGCGATATGGTACGGGTTGGTGGGTTACGCTATGCCATCGACCCGACGGCGCCGATCGGCGAGCGCCTGTCCGCACTGGAGCTGAATGGCAAACCGCTGGATCCATCACATATATACAAGGTGGCGGGCTGGGCGAGCGTGAACCCCCAGCCTGATGAACTGCCGGATATCTGGGATGTGGTGGGCGAGTACCTGCGTGACCGCAAAGTCATCCGCGATGTGGTTGCGAACGTGCCTCGGGTCAAAGGTATCTCCAATAATCCCGGATATCTTGCGCTGTAAAGATTCCTTGCCTGCGCAAGACCGCCAAGGGTTAGTTGGCGACAGGCGCTCGCCTTTTCTGAAGCCAGTACATCATGGGTCAGACCGAAACACCGCTGATAGATGACCAGCCGCGCCAGCGGCATGTTGATCTTCCTGAGTGGTTCAAGGCAAGTTTTCTCGATCTACGTGAGGATTTGTTCGAAGCACTGCAGTCGGACAAACGCGCCCTGGTGGTGTATTTCGGGCAGGAGAACTGCGCCTATTGTGAGGCGTTGCTTGAAACCAACTTCGGCGACCCCGAGATTGCCCGTTACACCCAAGCACATTTCGACGTGGTCCCGATTGACATCTGGGGCGACCTGCCGGTCACCGACATTCAGGGTGAGACCCTGACCGAACGGGATTTCTCGGTAATGCTTGGGACCAACTTTACGCCATCGCTGGTGTTTTTTGGCCCTGGCGGAAACGAGATTTTCCGTCTTCGCGGTTATTATCCGCCGTACCGTTTTCGCGCAGCGCTGGAATATGTTGCTGGCCATCATTACCTGCGTGAGAGTTTTCGCGACTACCTTGAGCGCGCCGACCCGCCCCCTAAGTTTGAGCGTGATGATCTCAACCAACAGGATTTTTTTATGGAACCTCCATACCTGCTGGATCGCTCACACTTCAGCGCCAACCGACCTCTTGCAGTGTTTTTTGAGCAGCCGAGCTGTCACGCCTGCGACCTGCTGCATACTGCACTGGCGGCTGACCAACGGATCTTGCACTACTGCAGCTTGATGGATGTGGTGCAACTCGGTATGTGGTCCGATACCCCGGTGCTGACCCCACAGGGCCGCCGCCTGGTGGCGCGCGAGTGGGCCGGGCAGCTCGGGATTCATTACGCGCCGACAGCCGTGTTTTTCGATGGCGCGGGTCAAGAGATATTCCGTATCGATTCAGTAGTGCGGGCCTACCGATTGTCGCGGGTGTTGCAGTATGTCGCTGAGCGGGGTTACGAGACCGGTTTGAATTATCAGCAATGGCATGGCAAGCGCCGCCTGGCTGCTCGAGAAGAGCCTATCTGATAGTAAAATAATATACCATCAGAATTGCTTATTATTCTAATTAAAAATAAGTATATAAGAATATTGCAATTATTTTAAATACTGGTATGATGCTGCCATTCACTTACTGGGCTGCGTTGCAATCCCGGCTAAACAGTTTCTAACCATTATTACTACTGAGGAAAACATCATGAAAAAGACAATTACCATACTCGCCATTGTTGCTGGATTAAGCAGCCTACCGGCCGTGGCCAGCGAATCAGTTGCGACACCTTCGGTGACGGATCAGGTCGTGGGCACAACTGTGCGTTATGCCAATCCGGTTAACTGGTTCACTGGCTCGACCATGCCTGCTCCAATGCAGCTGAACCTGGCAACGCCCGAAGGTTACAAGGTATTCCTTGACCCCAAAACTTACGTGCAGTTTATGAACCCGGCTTTTTACGCGCAGTTCATGAGCGCAGAATTTTACACACCATTTTTCAAGGGCGAAAATCTATCGCAGTGGCTCAACCCGGTGACTTATGTCGAGTTTGTTAATCCCATGTCGTACCTGGACCTGGTTAATCCCATGGCCTATGGGCAGTACTTAAACCCTGCCGTCTATACGCAGAGTATCAACCCCCTTGCCTACGTCGGTTTTATTCAAGCTAAGACTTACCAGGGTTGGGCCGACCTCGTCAGCGGTTGAGTCAAGGTTGAGCGAATGCCGGTTATCCGGTTCGCAAGAAATCCAAACGGGCAGTGCTGGTGACAGCCTGCCCGTTTTTCGGGTCTGGCTTCGGGTCAGGACTACAGGCAATATCTGAGGTTTGGCACAAGCTCACTTTAGCGCCAGTCGATGCGGTTAACTGCATATCACCATTAGAGGATGTCTAACATGAGAAACACGCGATTCGCTATCGTGGCTGCCAGTGCAGTCATGCTGCTGCTGGGAGCCCGCTTTGCCGCCGCTCAGGAGTTGTCACCTGAGGCCGCCGAGGAGCTTAAGCCACAGGTCGAGGCCGGTGCTCGACTGCTGAGTGACATGTCGGAAGAAGCGCAGGCCTACCGGCGCAAGGAATTAGCCAAAACGGTTAACCCGGTAATGGACCCGGTGCCGCGCAAACTGAAAAAACAGTTGTATGACCAGTTGTCAACAATCAGCGGCATGTCGATGCGTCAGTTGTTCAATTTCATGACCGCTAAGAAAAAAGTCGCTGAGGGTGTCGAGTTTGACGATGTCGTTGAGGCCATGGAAATCAAGGCCAATGAAGTTAACTTTAAGAAAGTCGGACACAACCAGTTCTGGAAGGATGTCGGCGCCATTACGGGTGAGCCGGCGCTGCGGGTCGAAATTCTGCAGTTTTGTGATGCGACGGTTGGACGGCGGATGCTGGATTTCAGCCCCGAGTTTGCTATCTTTATTCCGTGCCGTATCTCAGTGGTCGAGCAGCCTGACGGCAGTATCTGGCTGATGACTCTGGATTGGGATGTCAGTTGGTTGGCCATGGCTTGGCGACAAGGCTCCAGTTTGCCCGAAGATCTGAAACAGGACGCCATTCGTGTTCGTGATGCGATGACCGAGATCATGGAGGCCGGCGCAAACGCCGAGTGGTAAGCCTGCCTGGGTGAGTGGCCGCAGCTAAGTGGCCACATCCTGTCAGGGAGCAACCTCAGATAGGGCCGCCAGTGCATCCATTACCGGTGCTCAGCAGTGCAGCTCAGGCCTTGTACGCACATCGTCGCCTCATCGATGCGTACGGGCGAGGGCGGCACTCATCAGGACATTCAGTCCAAGGCCGCGGATTGGCCAACAAACTGAGGACGCCGGCAACTTAGCGCTGGTTGCCTTTGGGCGCAGGTTTTTGGGTAGCGTAGAGTTTTTGTAGTGATCGCCTGAGCTGCGCTACTGCTTCGGGCCCGTCGATGTCCATCACCTGATCAATCACCCAGCGATTGGTCTGATCGTGCCCCATAATAATCTGGATGCGCTCGCCAAACGCTCTTAGGAGGCTGTAGCCAGCGGCGCCGTTGGTAAAGGCGCACTGACCATACTCGCTGTTACGTCGATTCAGGGCATCGATAAACTGGCCGGCGTAATCTCCGGCGCCCAGGATTTCCTCCGTATTGCGCTGAAGATGTCTGGCACAGCCGGCTGCCAAGGAAGATATAAATGGTGCGCGCTGCGCTTCATCGAGTAACTCGAAGGCCAGTCGATCAGCCGTGTGCGCTAAGAACACCAGATACTCACGAATGACGGCTACGCGCTGGGTATCGTCCTGGTATACAAAATCTTCAGCATGCAGATTGCGTGCCGACGTAAGCGCCAATTGCCAACAGACATAGGCCAGCGCCAGGGCATTGTCCTCAGTGGAAGCCTGGCGTGTGGGATCTTGCCACTGGTCACGAATCCGGGTTTTCATAGTCATTGCCCTGGATAGGGATTCTATCTTAAGGTGGCGTTTATGCCGGCCCTGCCACAGTCATTATTGCGCGCTGTACAGCACAACTGTGATGTTTCTGATGCGCAGCATGCGGGCAGTTATACGCTGTGCATATATCTCATGCATATGCGCGAGTATTTCCGCTGGCACGAGCAGCTTGGGTTAGAGGTCGTGCTGGGTGCGGCCGAGGTGGGCGAGTGGGTCGACGCACGAGAACAGCTGTGGGCGGACCTGCAACAGGCAGATTATCAAGAGCTGCCAATATCCGGACACCGAGTCGATCCTTTTGATGCAGACACCGTCAATGATTGGCTGGTTCCGCGTGGCTATTGTTACAGCGCAGGGTTTGGCCGATTTGGCAAACCCGTGTTCTTTATTGGTGAACTAGCCCGCGTGGAAAATGGAGAAGGCTATCGCTTGTTTCAAACCGGGGCTGAACTGGTGCGTGAGCTAATGGCGCCTCCGGCGATGACTCGTGGCGATGTGATCTGGATACGTCGGCAGTCTTTGCGTCGGGTGTTGTGGGAAATGATTGATGAATGGCGCTGGAAAAAACCGCGCAATGCCATGTCACGAGTATTGGACTGTTATGGCTTCGCTGGTGACGCTGAAACCGCGTTAGAACGCATGACCGATGAATTTACCGAAACGGTCATCCTGCACGAACTGGGCGAGCTGGTGTGCGGGCGATGGCTTGGCGATGACTGGGAGCGCATGCTACAGGCGCTGGGCCCAAGTGTTGCAGAGGTATTGGCACGCGCTGTGCGCGATCACCTGGCTGATTGCATTACGGTATTGCCGGCCTTGTTAGCGCAGGAAGAACAGGCCCCGCTGCATTTTTACTTTGCCAGTATGACGCCAGCGCGCAAGCAGTTATTTCCGGCTTTGTACAATGCCTATCAGGACTGGCTGGCTAATGACAACCGCGCGTTACTTAAGCAGGCGGTTCGCCAGGGTCAGGGCCACTGGCGTGCCGGCGCCAACGCGATCCTCAGCGCCTATCGTCGCCAGGGCAAAGATGCGGGCGAGCCTATCGTCAACTTGGTTGAGGGCCTCGCGCTTTAGGATTTTCCCACCTTCACCAATAGTCCGGGCTGTTGTCAGCGGCGAGAGCCTTTTTCCTCGTGTGCCAGATCGATGACGCGTGTGGCTGCCTCTGCATAAGACTCACGATAGCCCGACAGTTTCTGATTGCTGTCTGGGACAAAATAATCCTTCTGCTCGATTCCGCCCTGCTGTTCCTGGGCTATGAACTCACGCTGCATTTGTATCATTTTGCGGATCAGTTCTTGTTTTTCGCTCATCGGTTGTGTCCTCGATATGTCGGTAATGAATTCTCTGGGGTCTGGGTCATTCAATCAGGCCGGAGCCTGTCAGTAACCGCCTTTGCGCATACTTTCCGGGAGACCTGACAAGCGGCCAGCCTGCTTACTCGGATTGCCGGGGAAAAGGTTAAACAGTTCCTTGTTATTGACTTTGTGTCCCCACAGCCCGCCCATCTCTTTAAGCAGGGCACGGTTATTTGGCTGATGGCCATTATTCTCGAAATATTCCTTACGCAGATAGTCGATGACATCCCAGTGTTGCGCAGTCAACTCCAGTCCCTCCGCCGTTGCCATAGCCTCGGCGACCGTTTTACTCCACTCCTCAGGGTCCTCGAGAAAGGCACTCGCGGTTGTAGCAATGATCTTTCCATCGACTTCAATTGGCATATCGCACTCCGTTTGGTATTTTGTTCAACTCAGTTTTGTCTAGTCGCTAATGTTTGGCCGCGGCTTGTATACCGCATCAATACTCTTGTATGGCATGAATAGACCGAAACCCATCAGGCGCCCCTGACCCAGGCCCTGTTGTTGCAAAGTCGCAGATTCCCCGGGCGTCAGTTCGGCCAACAGCAGACTTCGGGTAAGGATTGCGCCTTGAGGAGCGTTCAAGCGATGGGCGCGACCGCACAGCATTTTGCGTGGGGTAATGGATAGATCGGAAAGCCAGTTTACTGCGTCCTCGAGAAAGGCGCTTTCAGTATCGCTGGAATCGTCCGCACGGACATGGCGGGCGAGAACCGTTGTGAGCGGCAGCAGCGCTCGCACGCGGGCCTGTAACAGGTCGATGGAATAGCCTGAGATGTCGAGTGTTTGCCCGGTCAGAGCTCTGGCGGCATCCACGCTCGCAGCGGGAATACGCAGTACGAAGCGCGTTCTGGCAGACAGTTCAATAGTGCCGTCGTCTGCAGGCTGTTGCCAGCCATTGCTCGACTGGGCCCCGTGAATCAAGTGAATGCCGGCCTGTTTTTGCTGTGCTAACCAGGGCAGAACCTGGGTGATAGCCTCGGACAGAGGCCAGGCGTGATCGGCCGGAATCTGCCGACCCCGGATGTCAAACACCAGGTCAACGACAGGATCGATATCGGGCGCGGTGACTTGGGGTGGGGCCTCGCGCCAATAGTTGGAGGTTGCCATGATCGTTGTCATTGTATGGGCAGCGAAGCTTGGATGAGATCGCGATCTATCCACCAGTCATCCTGCACCAGTACGTCCACCACATTGCGTAGGCGTGGCAGGAACTGTGCCGGATCATCAAGTTCCAGACGCTGAATCCATTGCTCGAAATCTTCCTGTTTTTCTACGCCACTGTGTCGCCGTGCGACGGTGCCCAGCAGTTGGTTGGCAAAAAAGGATAGGGATTCGCGCTTGCTACCCTGCGTCCGAAGATCGACGACGTAGGCGGCAGTGGCTGCTGCCACGGCTGCGCCGTCTGAATCGTCGGGTGTCTCATCGACGATATCCTGAAGCAGGGCAAGCGACAACTCCGGGTCGACAGGAAAGGTGACTGCGAGCCAGACAGCGTGTCCCAGTGCGACCAGCGCGTCGGCTTCACCGGACTGGAACATCAGTCGGGCGGCTTCAGCAGCTTGCGCCCAGACCCCGACAGCGCAAAACTGTTCGAAACAACGTTGCGCGCTGCGCCAGGCTTGCGCGCCTTCGCCCAG
Source organism: Arenicellales bacterium (assembly GCA_030754035.1). Classification (GTDB taxonomy): domain Bacteria; phylum Pseudomonadota; class Gammaproteobacteria; order Arenicellales; family UBA868; genus UBA12578. The sequence goes on from JASMBC010000017.1 coordinate 9,448, forward strand.
GTTGACAAGCAGTCGGCCCTCCTGCAGTGCCAGTTCACACCATTGTGGCGAGTCGATTGCAACCCCGCTTTCTTTTAGGCGGTCGCGCACAGCGCTAAGTTGTGCCTGCAATGCCTCCACGGATGCGCCAGCGTCTTCACCTGACTCCGCGCCGAGGTCAAAATCCATCCCTAAGTGCTTCATGATGACCTCTCTCCGGTACTGGCATCGAGTGCAGCAGTAAATGCGCTCTCGACCTGGTCTTCCCAGTTACCCGGCGTGTCGGGATAGGGCGGTTTGACGTCCATGCGCAGGAAGCGCTCACCACCATGTGCTTTTTCACCTACCAGTGCAATCAGATGTGCGAAAGAGGCAGGCTGGTTCTGCAGCATGAGTTCACTGATCCAGAGCATCGGGTCTTTACCGTGAAGTGACGCGGGCCAGTGCCTGGATGTAGCGTCCGCGGTAGATCAGGCGAGCACACCCGGGCTGTGATGGGTCGGTAAATCCACTACGTCGATGTGGCACGTTGCTACATATCAGACCTTCACCAGGTAACAGTCGGCGGGTTACAACCAGGTCAGCACATGAATTCAGAATTTCCTCCAACGCCGCCACGGCCTCACCGACAATGGGATCGCTTTTCCAGATAATGTTGCGCTTGCGCGCGCTATAGCGCATTCGCAGCACATCACCGTCATGAAAAAAAACCGGCCCACTGACGCTGGCGCGCACGCCAGATCCCGCTGCTTTATTTTCAGGTATGGTCATCGTGCCTGACTGGCTGAGTGCCGCGGTGTATCGAGGATCACAACGGTGTAGCAGACCAAATACGATTTCGTGGTCAATGGCCTGAAGTGTGCCGCCGCTCATGGCCGGGCGTACACAATGTAGCGCCAAGGCGCGAATGGTGCGTTGCGGCGTGTGGTAATAACCATCGGTATGCCAGTTGAGCGCTCGGTTGCTGTAGGGAATGTAGCGCTGATGCGTGGGATTATGATTGACTTCGAGTTCGCTCAGACCGTCATCGGCGGCGCACAGGTTACGGTCCGGTGCTCCCAGGCCCAGTTGCGATGCCAGTGCTCGAACCGCCACACGGCTAACAGTCTCGGGGTGGCGGCATCGATAGACAGCCATGTTGGTATCGCATATCCGCGTTGCCAGGGCATGGCGTTCGCTAGCACTGAGTTGCAGCGGGTCGGCGATCTCGACGCTGAGATCTTCAATCGCTCTACGATAACGTGAAAGGCGTTCGTCCCAGCAGCGTGAAAAATCGCCGCCGCTGAAGTGCGCCGATGTGCCGGATCGGGTCTTGGATGCCAGAGTGACTTGCGGTTCAGAAAGGTTCACGAGTGCTCGAAACGCCGTGGGCGCAGTAGGAACGGAAACAAATTCTAGCCCGTGGCGTTGTTGGGCAAACTCTCCCAAAAGGTTGATTCCATCAGGCCCGATCCAATGGCCTGACGCCAGAACGCGCTCTTACTCGTTCTTTCCGGCAGGTCTTTGTGAGTTAAATATATGAATGCATGATGTTTTTAAGGAAATACGCAGCCATTGTCGAAAGGGAATTTTGTGCACTGCAAGATAAATCCTATCCCTATAGGGATAAGGCGGTTTTTTGTGAGGCATACCCTCCCGGGGAATGGTGTCATCTTTGGCAGTGCATACAATGGGTCAGCACCAGTGCCCGCAGGATGCAGCCCTTTGTGTGGTAAACGCTCTGGGCCCGGGCAATCTTGCCCAAGACAACGCATCGTACATCGCAACGGTGTTTTCACCGCATGGTGGCGGCAAACGCAAAGGAGTACCCTGTTATGGCTGATAACAAGCAACATGAAACCCCGATGCTGGACGAACTGGAGAGCGGCCCATGGCCGAGTTTTGTCTCTGGTATTAAGCGCCTGCGTGACGAGCATCCTACTGAACGTATTAATGGGATGGCTAATGATTTACTCGGCCAGCTCGAACACTCCTACGAAACCCGCAAGGGCTATTGGAAAGGAGGCACGGTTAGCGTTTACGGTTACGGCGGCGGAATTATTCCGCGGTTCTCGGAAGTCGGCCAGCAGTTCCCCGAGTCCAGGGAGTTTCACACCGTACGGGTCCAGCCGCCGGCCGGAAACCACTACAGCACCGATATGCTTCGCCAGTTAGCCGACAGCTGGGAGAAATGGGGCTCGGGCCTGGTGACATTCCATGGCCAGTCCGGCGACATCATGTTTATCGGCGCGACCACTGATAACACGCAGCCCTTCTTTGACGAGATCAACGAGTATGGCTTTGACTTGGGCGGCGCCGGCCCCTGCGTGCGTACCTCCATGTCCTGTGTCGGTAGTGCGCGCTGTGAGCAGTCGTGTGCCAACGAGCAGAAGATTCACCGGACCCTGGTTAACAACTTCACCGATGACGTACATCGTCCAGCCCTGCCATACAAATTCAAATTTAAGGTATCGGGTTGCCCCAACGACTGCATGAATTCGATCGAGCGCGCCGATATGGCGGTAATTGGAACCTGGCGCGATGACATGAAGGTGGACCAGGAAGCCTGGAAAGCCTATGTTGCGAAAAAAGGTCGCCAACACACCATTGACAACATCATCACCCGGTGTCCGACCCGCTGCATGAGTCTTAAGGATGATGACTCAGTTGAGATCGACAATCGTAATTGCGTGCGCTGTATGCACTGTCTCAATGTCGTTCCCAAGGCACTGTCGCCTGGAGATGACAAGGGCGTAACGATCCTGATGGGTGGCAAACGTACACTGAAGATCGGCGACCTGATGGGCACGGTAATCGTGCCGTTCATGAAGCTGGAAACCGAAGAGGACTACGAGAAAATTACCGAAATTGCCGAGAGCACTATCGATTTCTGGGCAGAAAACGGTCTCGAGCACGAGCGCTGCGGTGAGATGATCGAGCGCATCGGCCTGGTTAACTTCCTTGAAGGGATCGGTATTGAAGTTGACCCGCACATGATTTCCAGCCCGCGCCAATCTTCTTATGTGCGCATGGATGGCTGGGACGAAGAGGCGGTTAAGTGGTTTGAGCGCCAGGCCGAAGAGCGCCAGTCAGCAACTGGTTGAACCGACCAGTCTGGTCGCAAAATAACCCCGCATGTCTACCGGAGAGAAAAATGGCTAAGGAAATGCGCCAGCCGATTGAATCGGGCTGTCCTGATGGGTTCCAGTATATGCACCCGCTGATGATCAAGAATTTTGGGCAGTGGCGCTGGCATGACCACCCACGCCCCGGCGTGCTGCGCCACGTTGCCCAAAGCGGTGACGCGCTGTGGACGGTCAAAGCCGGAACCCAGCGTATTCTGGATGTCTTTACCCTGAGAAAATTATGCGACATTGGCGACCAGTATGCCGATGGTCATGTACGGTTCACCATCCGCAGCAACATCGAGTACATGGTGGCGGACGAGATCAAGGTCGAGCCGCTGATTAGCGCGTTGGAAGAAGCCGGTTTTGTGGTCGGCGGCACGGCCAACTCAGTCGCGATGATCTCACACACTCAGGGCTGGCTGCACTGCGACATACCCGGCACGGATGCATCGGGCGTGGTCAAAGCCATGATGGATGAGCTCATTGACGAGTTTAAAAACTGTAACATGCCCAACCGGGTTCATATCACCACTGCCTGCTGTCAGATTAACTGCGGCGGCCAGGGTGATATCGCCATTAACGTGCAGCATACCAAGCCGCCTAAAATTAATCACGATCTGGTGGCTAACGTTTGCGAGCGACCCTCAGTAGTGGCCCGTTGCCCGGTGGCCGCAATTCGCCCGGCGCAAGTCAATGGCAAGCCCACCCTGGAAGTCGATGAGAAAAAATGCATCTGCTGTGGGGCCTGTTATCCACCGTGTCCGCCGATGCAGATCAATGACCCTGAGCACAGCAAGCTGGCGATCTGGGTGGGCGGCAATCATTCCAATGCACGCGCTAAGCCAAGTTTCCAGAAGTTAGTCGCTTCCGGCGTACCGAATAACCCGCCGCGCTGGCCTGAAGCCACTGCTATTGTTAAGCGCATCCTCAAGGCCTACAAGGAAGATGCGCGGGACTGGGAGCGTGTCAACGACTGGATCGATCGCATTGGCTGGCCACGCTTTTTTGAGGCGACCGGTTTGCCGTTCACCAAGTTCCATATCGATAACTGGCGTGGCTCACGGACGAGCCTCAACGCATCCACACATATCCGTTTCTAAGCACTGGTTATGAAGCTTGCAGTCATGGTGAATGAGGGGCCCTATACGCATCAGGCCTCGGATACGGCCTATAACTTCATCGTTGCGGCGCTCGCTGCCGGGCACGAGATATTTCGTGTGTTTTTCTATCACGATGGAGTCAATAACGGCACCCGGTTGAGCACACCGCCACAGGACGATAGACACATCGTTAATCGTTGGAGCGAGTTGAGTAAGGCACATGATCTGGACCTGGTGGTCTGTGTGGCTGCAGCTCAGCGCCGCGGTATCGTCGACCCGGACGAGGCCAAGCGTAACGGCAAGGACAGTGACAACATCGCCCCGGGTTTTCGTATCTCTGGACTTGGCCAGTTGATTGAGGCTGGGATCCAGGCCGATCGTTTACTGGTGTTTGGTGACTAGGAACTAGGGAATTGTCATGAGCGAAACAAAGAAATTCATGTACATCAACCGTCGCCCTCCCTACGGCACCGTTTACCCTTTGGAGGGCCTGGAGGTAGTGCTGATTGGCGCGGCTTTCGAGCAGGATGTTTGCATGGCCTTCATCAGCGATGGCGTATTCCAGTTGAAGCAGGGCCAGGACACGATCGAATCAGGTATGAAGAACTTCTCGCCTACTTACCGTGCGCTGGGCGATTACGAGGTCACCAGGATTTATGTTGAGCGCGAATCTCTTGAGGAGCGGGGACTGACAGAAGCGGATTTGATGCCCTTGACCTGGGAGGACGAAGACGATGACTGGGCCGAAAAACCTTCAATCCAGATTGTCAGCCGTACACAACTATCCGACCTGCTTGAAGAGCAGGATGTGGTTTTTAACTTCTAATCCTGCAGCCAAAGATCGTGTTACACACAGTTAACAAATCTCCCTTTGAGTCAGCAAGCCTTAAGGTCTGCCTGGGCTTGGCGAAGCCCGGCAGCGATATTCTGCTTATCGAGGATGGGATCTACGGTGCTTTGGCTGGAACCATTCACACGGCCATGCTGGCTGAAGCGACCAGCGCAATAAGCGTCTATGCGCTTGGCCCGGATCTCAAGGCGCGGGGGTTACCAGAAGATCGGCTGATCCCCGGCATCAAGGTAGTCGGCTATGATGGCTTTGTAGAGTTGGCCTGCGCCAACGACAAGGTCCAGAGCTGGCTCTGATTTTATTCGACAAATAGTAACAGGAGGCCGAAATGGCATTTGAACTGAGCGGCAAGACCTACGAAACAGACGAGGAAGGTTACCTCGCTGATCTGAGTGAGTGGAATCGCGAGGTGGCCGATTACATGGCCACGGAAGATGATTGCGACCTCAGTGACAACCACTGGGAAGTGATCAATTTCCTGCGCGAGTATTACGAGGAGTATCAGATCGCGCCCGCGGTGCGCGTACTGACCAAGGCTATCGGCAAGAAGCTAGGCAAAGACAAGGGCAACAGCAAGTACCTGTATGAGTTGTTCCCTTATGGCCCGGCCAAGCAGGCTTGTAAGTACGCTGGTCTGCCCAAGCCCACTGGCTGCGTCTGAGGCGTATTACTCCCGGGTGACGCCCATATAGCCAGGGCCAGGTGGCCCGGCCGGGTGCACACCCTGGTATTGCCGGTTCGGCGGTGTTGTCATTTGTGCCGAGCCATTTGCTGGGAGACCCATTTCCTTGGTGCTAGGTTCCGTCTTTGCCGTTCTGTTCTATCTGGCGGCTATCATTCTGGTGATCGGCGTGGCTAGCCGGGGGGCTCGGTATGCCCAGACTCCAGCACCGCTGGTGATCCCAACTACGCCGGCGCCGTTAACCCGCACGGGTGTCGCGGCACGAATGGCGCGTGAGGTGGTTTTTTTCGAGAGTCTGTTCAAGGGCAGCAAATGGACCTGGCTGTTCGGCTGGTTGTTTCACTTTGGCATGGTAGTTGCATTGGCACGGCACCTGCGTTATTTCACCGAGCCGGTATGGTGGTGGGTGGCCATGATCCAGTGGATCGGCATCTATGCGGGCATGGCTATGTTTGTCGGGCTCACGGGTCTGTGGGCACGGCGGCTGCTGGTTGATCGCGTCCGCTACATCAGCGCGCTTTCTGACCACCTGATGTTATTGCTGTTACTGGCTATTGCCGGCTCCGGACTGGTCATGAAATACGTTCAGCATACCGATATCGTGTCACTCAAAGCATTCACTGTCGGGCTGGTGACACTCGATTGGCAGCCGCTGCCGGCCGATGGTCCGTTGCTGATTCATCTGTCATTAGTGATCGTGCTGATGCTGATATTTCCTTTCAGCAAATTACTTCATGCGCCCGGCGTTTTTTTCAGCCCGACGCGTAACATGCGTGATATCCCGCGTGAGCACCGCCATATCGCACCATGGGCGCGGGATCTCCCGGGCGCCGGACCCGATCGCTCCTAGGGCCGCAGCCTGATTATGCTTAAGATCGAATTTGAGACACCGCCTCTGGGTGAACTGCTGACAACGCCCGCCCTCCAGCGCGATGCCATGGCCCACAGCCGACCCTTTGTGGCTAAGCCGGAACACCAGCAGGGTCTGGGTTTTCCAGGCAAATTGGTCGATGACTGGCAGGATGTGGCCCTGGCGAAAATGGACGAGTTATTGGGCAAGTACCGCTCGTTGCCGGTTTTTCTCGACGCCTGTGTCAAGTGCGGCGCGTGTACTGATAAGTGCCACTACTATCTTGGGACTGGTGATCCCAAGAATATGCCGGTGGCCCGCCAGGATCTGTTACGCAAAGTCTATCGACGCTATTTCACGTTGGCCGGGAAATGGTTTCCTCGCCTGGTGGGCGCGGTGGAACTGAGTGAGGACCTGATCAACGATTGGTATAGCTACTACCACCAGTGCTCTGAGTGCCGGCGTTGCTCAGTGTATTGCCCGTTTGGCATTGATACTGCCGAGATCACCATGGCCGGGCGAGAGATTCTGGCATCGATCGGTATGGGCCAGAAATACTCCAATGAAATCATTGGCAAAGTTCATATCATTGGCAACAACCTCGGCCTTCCCGAGCCTGCCCTGGCGAATACCCTGGAAGGTCTGGAAGAGGAAGTTGAAGAAGACATCAGCGTGCCAGTCAAATTTCCACTGGATCAGCACGGCGCAGAGGTGTTGTTAGTGACACCGTCGGCGGATTTTTTTGCCGAGCCACACGTAGATGGCCTGATTGGTTATGCCAAGGTGTTTCACCAGGCCGGTATCAGCTGGACCTTGAGCTCATACGCTTCGGAAGCGGCCAATTTCGGTATCTTTATCGGCAATTACGAGAATATGCAAAAAGTCGCGCAGCGTATACGTCAAGCGGCCATTGATCTGGGCGTAAAGCGTATTGTCGTGGGCGAGTGTGGCCACGCATGGCGGGTGGCCTACAGTTTCTGGAATACTTTGATCGGGCCTTTTGATTTTCTGGATCCTGCGTACCCGGTGCCTCAACATATCTGCGAATTCACCTACGACCTGCTACAGCGTGGCGCTTTGAAACTTGATGCGAAGGCGAATGACGATAAAGTGGTTACCTTTCATGACTCGTGTAATGTCTCGCGAGGCTCGCGCTTAGGGAGCGTTCCCGGAGGCCAGTTCACCATTCCGCGTGAGTTGATCCGCTTTGCCTGCAGTCATTTTGTGGACATGGCGCCGGACACGATTCACGAGCATACCTTCTGTTGTGGCGGCGGCGGCGGGTTGTTGACTGATGATCTCATTGAACTGCGCGTGAAAGGAGCACTACCTCGAGCTCAGGCGCTACAGCAGGTGATCGAGCAACACGGCGTCACTCATATGGCCGCGATCTGCGCGATTTGTAAGAGCCAGTTCAGCAAGGTATTACCCTATTACGGCATGGAAATGGACATGATTATCAGCGTCCACCAGTTGATTGGTGACGCACTAGTATTCGACAGCGAACACTGAGCATCCCGCAACGAGTGGACACGATAAACAATCAGAGGAATTTCGCGATGGCAGTTTCCGAAGAACACACCACGAATCTGACTTTTCGAAAGTATGAAGAGGGAGATTACGAGTGGCATGACTTCAAGAAAAACATTTTTGATGCAGATCACTCGCACAAGTGCCCCACTTATGTTCATCGTACGCCGCCGTGCCAGGGTAGTTGCCCCTCGGGCGAGGATATCCGCGGCTGGCTGCAGATTGTTCGTGGCATAGAGCCGCCCCTTAAGGATATGACATGGCAGGAATATGCGTTTCGCCGGGCCACTGAGGCCAATCCCTTTCCCGCCATGATGGGGCGGGTTTGTCCGGCGCCCTGCGAAGATGGTTGTAACCGCAACAACGTTGATGATTTTGTCGGCATTAACTCGGTGGAGCAATTCATCGGTGATACCGCGTTTTCTCAAGGTTACCGGTTTGAGAGCCCTCCGCCGGTGGGCGACAAGCGCGTCGCTATCGTCGGCGGAGGCCCTGCGGGACTCGCCGGGGCTTACCAGTTGCGCCGCAAGGGTTACAGCGTCACTATTTTTGAATTCCAAGAACAGCTCGGGGGCATGTTTCGGTACGGCATCCCCGGCTATCGCACGCCACGCGAACGACTTGATCGGGAAATTGAACGCATTATCGAAATAGGAGATATCGAGGTGCGCACCGGGGTGCGTATTGGCAAGGATATCTCCATTGCCGAGCTCGAGGCTGATTACGATGCGATCCTGTGGGCGATTGGCTGCCAGGCCGGTCGTGATCTGCCGGTTGAAGGCTGGGCTGATACGCCTAACTGCGTTTCTGGTGTGGCATTTTTGGATGCGTTTAACAAAGGCACCATGAAGGTAACGGCTGAAAAGGTGCTTTGTATTGGCGGCGGCGATACATCCATCGACGTGGTTTCAGTGGCGCGACGCCTGGGCAAGATCGACCAGATTCATGCGAAAGACCGCCCCGAAGAAGTGATCGGTGGTTACGCTGCACATGACGCGGCCATGGCTGCGGTCCGTGAGGGCGCGCAGGTTACGCTCACAGCGTTGTTTGAGCGTCCTAAGATGACCGCGACCGACGAAGAAGTCGACGATGCGCTGACCGAGGGCGTGACTATTCTTAATGGCGTGATGCCAGTCGCTTTGATGAAAGATAGCTCAGGTCGCGCCACCGGTTTGCGTCTGGCCAAATGCAGTGTTAACGAAAAGGGGGTGCCGACACCCCTTAAGGGAACAGAGTTTGAGGTGGAGGCGGATCTGATCGTCTCTGCCATCGGCCAATCCGGGGATCTCAACGGCATTGAGGAGATCGGTAACGAGAGGAGCTTCATCGACGCTGATCGGTATTTCCAGGTGCCGGATCGGCCCGGACATTTCGTAGCTGGGGACATCGTTCGCCCGCATCTTCTGACTACGGCCATTGGACAAGCCTCTATTGCGTCTGAGAGTATTGATCATTATTTACAGGCGCGCGATGCGACCCGGCGACCTAAAGTAGATGTGCACCATTTCAATTTGCTGTCCAAGCTTAATGAGCAATCGTTGGCTCCGACAGAATACGATCACACCCAGGCCTGGGGTACCGCAGACGCGAATTTCGCAGTGCATAACTACGAAGATCGTTCGGCACACGAGATAATTTCAGCCGATAAGCTTTTCCTGGGGCATTTTGAGCAGACTCCGCGCTACCTTCGTCAAGCGACCGTTCCCGGCGCTGAAGAGGTGTTGGGGCATTTCGAAGAGCGTCACCATGGCCTGGTTGATGAGGCTGCCCGCGCCGAAGCTGAGCGCTGCATGAGTTGTGGTTTATGTTTTGAGTGCAACAACTGCGTGATCTTCTGCCCCCAGGATGCGGTATTTCGGGTCAACAAAGACCAGTCCACCACGGGGCGCTATGTCGATACCGATTACAACAAATGCGTGGGCTGCCATATCTGCGCCGATGTCTGTCCGAGCGGGTACATCGATATGGGTATGGGTTAATAGGTTTAACCACTATGATCTGGGGCGACTTAATTGAACGCGGGTGTAAGTGGTTAAGTCGTGCCATGCGGGTAGTCGTGATGACTATTGCTCTGTCGCTGGGTACGAGCGTGATTGAAGCCTATGCAGAAGTCAGCCAGCCGGTATTTCCCAGTGCACGTGGCGAACAGTGCGTCGAGCCGGTGGATATCATGCGTAGGGATCACTTCGAATTTCTCAAACACCAGCGCGACAAAACAGTGCGCGAGGGTATTCGCACCCCGCGGCACAGCCTGGCTGGATGCATTGACTGTCACGCAGATAAAGACGCACAGGGTCGATTCGTACCGGTGAACGCGAAAGGCCAGTTCTGTCAGAGCTGTCATGTTTATGCGGCGGTGAAGATTGACTGCTTTAGCTGCCACGCAGCGCGCCCGTCTGAACGCGTCAGCCAGTCGCCCTGAATCTATCGTTATGGATATGAAAAATTCCAGCCCACGCCGGACATTCTTCACTCAGGCTAGTGCTGGTGTTGCCTTGTTGGCGCTGGCGCCCGGAGTACGCCTGGTCGATTTGGCACTGGCTCGCGCGCAAGACGAGCCAGCCAGTGCAGCTCAGCGCTGGGGTTTGCTGGTCGATGTAGATCGCTGTGTCAGTGGTTGCGATGCCTGTGTGTCTGCCTGCAATACCGAACACGGCCTCGGTGACAGTGAGCGGCCACAGACCGATGCCCAGTGGATCCGTAAGGTAGATCTCGTAGACCACAATACCGGGCGCCAACTGTCACTGCCGCTGATGTGCCAACATTGCGAAGAACCCCCTTGTGTTGATGTTTGCCCCACCGGGGCATCGTTCCGACGAGCAGATGGCATTGTCTTGGTGGATAAACATACTTGCATCGGCTGTCGTTACTGCATGATGGCTTGCCCGTACAAGGCGCGTTCTTTCATTCACGAGGATCTCACCGGACAGAAAACCCACGCTCCACGCGGCAAGGGCGCAGTGGAAAGTTGTACGCTCTGCGTTCATCGGGTGGATCGCGACGAGTCGCCTGCCTGTGTTGAGGCCTGTACCGACGCCGGTCGCGAGGCTCTGGTTTTCGGCGACATTAACGATCGCAACGATCCCTTGGCCACGCAGCTTGCGGAGACCACAACCCGTGAACTTCGCGCAGACCTGAAACTCAATACCGCGGTGCGCTATCGCGGCCTGTAAGCATGATGAAGAGCGCCTATTTTCAGAGCGTCAGCAGTAGCCGCGGTTATTGGCTGATATCAGCGATTGCCGGGGTAATCACGCTGGCCGGGTTGATTGGTGCCGAGCACATGGAAAGCGCTGGCCACTGGGTGACCGGCATGAGCAACCAGGTTGTCTGGGGCGTCCCCCATGTTTTTGCGATTTTCCTTATTGTCGCGGCTTCCGGCGCGCTCAATACTGCCTCTATCGCATCGGTCTTTGCTCGCGACGACTACAAGCCCCTGGCACGTCTGTCTGCACTGTTGGCTATCGCCTTGCTGTCGGGAGGGCTCGCGGTGCTGGTGCTCGACCTGGGCCGGCCGGATCGGTTGATTGTGGCTATGACCCACTACAACTTTAAGTCTATTTTTGCCTGGAATATCTTTCTTTATATCGGCTTCATGTTCATCGTTGGGATCTACCTGTGGATGATGTTTGAACCGCGTATGAATCGCTTTACCGCGCGGGTGGGCACAGCAGCGTTTATCTGGCGTCTCGTGCTTACCACTGGTACAGGTTCTATTTTTGGTTTCCTGGTCGCACGCGAGGCTTTCGACAGCGCGGTCATGGCGCCGCTTTTTATCGTGATGTCACTGTCATTTGGCACGGCGTTGACGCTGCTTATTGGCATGCTGATCTTTTGGATCAACGGCGCGACCATGGATCCAGCGCTGGCGCAAAAACTGCGCCGATTGCTGGGCTTTTTTGTGATCGGCGTGGCTTATCTGGTCGCGGTAGATCATTTGACCAAGCTGTACGTGACTGGCCACCACCAGCTGGAGCAGTTCATCCTGGTCGACGGGGGAATCTACACTTTGTTGTTCTGGGGGGTACAGATTCTGCTAGGCACTGTGGTGCCGGCTATCTTGCTGCTGCTGCCGCGTTTTTGCCAGCGCGGTTATCTCATTGCTGCCGCTTTGCTGGTCGTTGTGGGCGCCCTGACCCAGGTGTACGTATTGATTATTGGTGGCCAGGTTTTCCCCCTGGAACTCTTTCCTGGTTACTCGGTTACCAGTACATTTTACGATGGCGTTATCGCCGACTACACGCCATCGCTGGCCGAACTCGCACTTGGTATGGGTGGGATGGGGTTAGCAGTGCTGGTGACCCTGATCGGGGTTCGCATATTGCCGTTTGTACCGGTCCAGATGACTGGCAAAAACCAGGACTAGCCTGCCCCGCTGCCCGCTTTTGCACCGCCCGGCAGGTATCGACTGACTTTGACTCTTGAACCGCCTACTTCTTTCTGCCGCACACAAATCCTCAGGCAAGACCCTGGTGAGTATTGGTCTGTGTGCGGCGTACCGGCGTCGTGGGCTGAGCGTATCGACCTTCAAGAAAGGGCCTGACTATATTGATCCACTGTGGCTGGCCCGGGCGAGCGCACGGCCTTGTTGGAATCTTGATTTTTTCACCATGGGTGAGAACGAGATCCAGTCGTGTTTCCAGGCGCACCAGCATGATGCTGACATCGTACTGGTCGAAGGCAACAAGGGCTTGCACGATGGGCTGGATGTAAAGGGCTCTGACAGTAACGCCGCACTGGCCACTTTGCTGGACCTGCCGGTGATACTGATACTGGATGTCACTGGCATCACCCGCGGGGTGGCGCCGCTGCTGACGGGCTATACCCAGTTCGACCCGGATGTACGGATTGGTGGGGTCATCCTCAACCGGGTGGCCGGACCACGCCAGGAACACAAGCTGCGCGCTGCGATCGAGTACTACACTGACTTGCCGGTATTGGGTGCAATCGGTCGCACACCAAAGTTTGTGATCGATGAACGTCATTTGGGTCTCGTGCCTGGGAACGAGGATTGCGAGGCGGCATTGCGTATCGAGCAGATAGCGGACGTGGTTGAAAACGACGTTGCCCTGGATGCGCTGTTGACATTGACCGATGCGCCTTCGGCCAAATCTCCAGGCCCAGCAGAGGTTTCTCCATCGAACCGCGTGACTCGTGGCCGCCCGCTACGTATCGGCATCGCTCGTGACCGGGCATTTGGTTTTTACTACCCGGATGACCTTAGCGCTTTTGAGCGGGCCGGTGCCGAGTTAGTGCCCTTTGACACCCTCAATGATGCCCGCTTACCACCGGTAGACGGGCTATTCATCGGCGGCGGGTTTCCCGAGTGCTTTATTGAGGCTCTGTCAGCCAATACCCCCCTGCGCGATGCCATTCGCGCCTTTATAGAGGGCGGCGGCCCAGCGTACGCCGAATGCGGAGGTCTGATGTATCTGACCCGATCTATCAGTTGGCAGGGAGTATGCAAACCGATGGTGGGTGTGATTCCAGCCGACACGCAGGTGGGGCAAAGGCCGATAGGGCGGGGCTACATGCAGTTTCGGGCCTTGGCTGACCATCCCTGGCCAATGGCAGCGGGCGCACCGGACACAGTCTACAACGCGCACGAGTTTCACTACTCCCACCTGGAAGGCCTCCCTGAGAGCACGAGTACAGTATTGTCCGTCGAGCGAGGCTATGGCCTGGACGGCGTTCGCGATGGCATCCATATTCACAATCTGCTGGCGACGTACGTCCATCAGCGCCACGTTCAGACCAATCCATGGGTTGATGCCTTTACCGCGTTTGTTCGCGCACAGCGCACCTGAAAAGCCTGTAGCCCACCAAAATTAACACGATATTAACTGGAGACACCGGACAAATATGTTATTGCGTATAACGGAAAAGGCTGCAAAACAGATTCTTGTTTCAGCAAACAGCAGTGCTATGCAGAACCTGGCACTGCGCATCGCTGGCTTGCGTGTGGCCGATGGGTCGATCGAGTATGCGATGGGTTTTGATGAGCCAGCGGAAAATGACACCCGCTTCGCTCAGCACGAGGTAGATATTCTGATTGCACCAACCAGCACGGAACTGCTTAGTGGCGCTGTGCTTGATTTTGACACGCCGGAAAATGAGACTGAGCCGCAGTTTATCTT
>JASMBC010000018.1 GCA_030754035.1 Arenicellales bacterium
TGTCTGAGATGGGGGGCGCTGCCTCTGCGCGGGCCCAGGCCGCGCGTTTGGGCGGGGTTTACCTGAATCTGAATTCACGAGGTCGCGAAAACTTTCTGAGGCTACTGGCGGGCGAATATGGAGTCAATCCAGATGCATTGCGTCGATCAGCGCGCCAGTGGCTGGAACTGGATGCTGCAGATTCATCAAAGAGCGCCCAAACCCTGCTTGAGGCCCAGGCACATTTACGCCACACGCTGCAGTCCCCGCGAATACGTCTTCTGATGCAGTTCAATGATCTGCCTGAAGGAGTCAAGTTCTTGGCCAATATGCGAGCCCAATTGGTCAAGATCAAGGGCGATGATTCGGAACTATGTGCTTTTGATAGCGAGTTTCGAGATCTTCTTGCATCATGGTTCGATGTGGGTTTTTTGGAATTGCGCCGCATTACCTGGGATGCGCCGGCCGCATTGCTGGAAACGCTAGCCGAGCACGAAGCGGTGCACGCGATTCGTTCATGGCAGGACATCAAGCACCGCCTGGCGGCGGCTGATCGACGCTGTTTTGCCTTCATTCACCCACAGATGCCCAATGATCCCCTGATCTTCGTCTGGGTGGCGTTGACTAACGGGGTCTCCGAGCGTATTGATGATCTGCTACGGGTAGATCATCATGAGTTGAATCCAGACAAAGCCGACACTGCGATGTTTTACTCAATCTCGGCGATACAGCCGGGCCTTGATGGAGTAGGCTTTGGTAATTTTCTGATCAAACAAGTCGCTGGCCGCTTAAGTCGCGATCACAAACAACTCAAACACTTTGCAACCCTGTCACCTATGCCGGGATTTCAGCGTTGGCTGAGCCAAGAATTGGATCGCTCCAATAACGGCGGGGGCGAGCATCCCCGTGTGCAAAAAGGATTGCAGGCGCTGCGAAATACCGGGGCGCTGGAGCGCATGTTTTCGGATCGAAGTTGGCTCCGGGATCAGGCTGCACTGGAGCTTGTGCGTCAGCCGCTACTGGTTCTGGCCGCGCATTACCTGGCACAGGAAAAACGTGGCCTGGGCGCTCTTGATCAGGTTGCTAATTTCCACCTGTCCAACGGAGCCAGTATTGACCGGCTCAACTTTCCCGGTGACCTCTCCCGCCAAGGCCAAAAGCGTGCTGCGGGACTAATGGTGAACTATCGTTATCGGCTGAAAGATATTGAATCCAATCACGAGGCTTACCATGGAACAGGTGAGATTGCCCAGTCGCGTGTAATCAGCGCTCTTCTTAAGACGATTATCTCTTCGTAGCCTGGCCCGGACAGATCAACTCGTTTTCTGATGCGAATCAGACAATAGAGCATCAGGACTTGACTTGGATTTAGGAAATAATATAATGAGAATCATTCGTATTCAGTATTAACAATGTTTGGAGTATTTCAATGATCGACCGAGTCAGTAATTTCCTCATCAGCATATGTTTGGGACTGGTTCTGGCTGCACCCTTTGCAGTTGCTGCCACAGATGAAGTCAATGTATACAGTTATCGTAAGCCGCAGCTGATAGATCCTTTGTTTGAGGCTTTTACCCAGCAGACCGGGATCAGGGTTAACTCGGTGTTTGCCAAGAAGGGGCTGCTGCAGCGCCTTAAGAGCGAAGGACGCAACAGCCCAGCGGATCTGGTGTTTACTACCGATATTGGTCGATTGACTGATATTCAGCGTGCCGGGCTTACCCAGTCGGTCGACTCGCCGACCCTGCGTGCGGCTGTGCCGGCTAACTACCGTGAGCCCCAAGGGCATTGGTTCGGACTGACCGCGCGGGCTCGGATCATTGTTGTCTCTAAAGGCCGCGTCACCCCTGGCGAGATAGAGGACTACGAGGATCTCGTCGATCCCCTCTGGCAGGGCCGCGTCTGTACTCGCTCGGCTAAACACCCGTATATGGTAGCCCTGACCGCCAGTATGATTGCCGCTCACGGTTACGCCCACGCCAAGCAATGGCTTGACGGGTTGCGTAATAACCTCGCCCGCCGGCCTCAGGGCAATGATCGTGCCCAGGTCAAAGCCATTTACAACGGTCTGTGTGATGTTGCTGTAATCAATCACTACTACATGGCCAAGATGCTGGCAGACCCCAAACAGAAATCTTGGGCCGAGTCGGTCCGGGTGATTTTCCCCAATCAGTCAGGCCGGGGCACGCACATGAATGTCAGTGGTGTTGCATTAACAAAGCATGCCCCCCATCGTGATTCAGCCATTGTCCTGATGGAGTTTCTGGCAAGCGAGCAAGGCCAGGCACTGTACGCGAAGGAGAATGGCGAATACCCGGTAACGTCCGGTGTGCCGTGGAACGCTTTACAGCAATCCTGGGGTAAATTCCGCCAGGATTCCCTGTCACTGGCGACGATCGCAGATCATCGTGCGCGGGCTGTCCGGCTCGCTGATGAGGTTGGCTACGATGACTGACCCCTTGCGTTAGATCCATGACTGGGGTCAGTTTTTTGATCCGACCGGCGCCGTACCCAATGCTGCGCCGTGTGACCCGTTTTAGTCCATGGACGCTGGGTACTGTCATGCTGGCACTGCTCGCCGTTACTCCGGTGGTTACTGTGGTTTGGTTGGCTGTACATCCCAGCGACGATATCTGGCAGCACTTGCTAGATACCTCGTTGCCCGTTTATCTCTCCAATACGCTGTTGCTTATGCTGGGCGTGGGGGTCAGTGTGCTGCTGACCGGGGTAGCAACGGCGTGGCTTGTTACGATGTGCCGCTTTCCCGGTCGAGGCATGTTTGAGTGGTTGCTTATTTTCCCTCTGGCGATCCCAGCCTATGTGATCGCTTATGCCTACACTGATCTGCTGGAGTACGCCGGCCCCGTGCAGATGCTGCTTAGGGGTCTGTTTGGTTGGTCCAGCCCACGCGATTACTGGTTTCCTGAGATTCGTAGCCTGTGGGGTGCGATGATTCTCATGGGGGTGGTGTTGTATCCCTATGTGTATCTTCTGGCGCGGGCTGCGTTTTTGGAACAATCAGTCAATGTATTGGAGGTCAGTCGGGTGCTCGGGCGTGGATCGTGGCGCACTTTCTACTCAATATCATTACCAGCCGCTCGCCCTGCAGTCGCTGTCGGTGTTGCTTTGGCATTGATGGAGACATTGAACGACTACGGCACTGTTGATTTTTTTGCAGTGCGAACAATGACAGCAGGCCTGATCGATGTCTGGCTAGGCATGGGTAGCCTTGCGGGTGGTGCCCAGATTGCCACCACTATGCTGGTTTTCGTAATAGCCCTGATTACACTGGAGCGGATCAGCCGGCGTCATCAGAAGGTTTACCAGCAGTCGTCTACACGGTTTCGTGCGTTACCTGCATACCACTTAACCGGTTGGCGGGCCTTCGCGGCATCTGGGCTATGCGCGATACCGGTAACTGTGGGCTTCGTCATTCCTGTTGCAGTACTTTCATACCTCGCCGTGTTGTATTTCGAGGATTCCTGGACTAGCGAATTTCGCACGTACGCGCTTAATAGCCTCACTCTTTCATCAATCGCTGCGCTGTTGGCGCTGGGAGTCGCGCTGTTTATTGCCTACAGCCGCCGCCTGGGCGGTGGGCGTTTACTTGGCGGTGCGGCACGTGTTGCGTCGCTCGGCTATGCGATGCCCGGCGCTGTGCTGGCTGTTGGTACGGTGGTGCCTTTTGCGGCATTTGATAATTCTGTGGATGGGTTTTTGCGGGCGCACCTGGGTATTTCTTCCGGTCTGCTGCTGAGTGGCACGGTGGTTGCTGTGCTTTTTGCCTATGTGGTGCGTTTTCTGGCAGTGGCCCTGGGCCAGATTGAGTCGAGCCTGGAGAAAGTTTCACCTTCTATGGATATGGCGGCCCGTACCTTGGGTTACCGGGCAGGGCAGACTCTGCTGCGTTACCATGTGCCCCTTATTCGTGGCGGGATGTTGACCGCAGTCATGATTGTTTTTGTCGATTGCATGAAGGAGCTTCCGGCGACGCTTCTGTTGCGCCCGTTTAATTTCGAGACCCTCGCGACCCATGTCTACCAGTTTGCCTCTGACGAGATGCTCGGTGAAGCCGCACTGGGCTCACTCACCATTGTTGTGGTCGGTCTGATACCAGTGCTGGTATTAAGCTGGATGATCTCCCGTTCGAGAGTTACGCCGGGTAACCGGGTAGAGCAGGACTGAATAATGGACTCACCGCAAGCACCGCCCCGGGGCAGTTCCTCAGTAGCGGCGCGCCCGCTCTTGCAGGTGCAAAATATCTCCTGCAACTATGAATTAGAGCGCGCAGTTTTTGATCTCAGTTTAACGGTGAATCGTGGCGAGCAGGTATGTCTTTTGGGCCCCAGTGGCTGCGGCAAGACCACTGTGCTGCGCGCCATTGCTGGTTTTCACCCGGTACTGACCGGTGGCATATTTATCAATGACCAGCAGGTCTCTGCGGCTGGTGCGATGGTGCCGCCCGAGGCGCGACGCGTTGGTATGGTGTTTCAGGATCATGCTTTGTTTCCACACCTGTCAGTTCAGCAGAATGTTGCCTCCGGGCTGCGCCAGTTTTCAGCCCGTGATCGGAAAGAAGCGGTTGCCGATATGCTTGAGCGGATGGGTTTGACTCGGCATGCAAAGCGCTACCCACACGAACTTTCCGGCGGGCAACAGCAGCGCGTTGCACTGGCCCGGGCGCTCGCGCCGAGACCGCTTTTGTTATTGATGGACGAGCCGTTTTCCAACCTCGACCAGGAATTACGTGAACGTATGGGTCAGGAAGTCTCCGATATGCTGAAGGAAAGCGATATCACCTGCGTGATGGTGACCCATGATCAGAACGATGCCTTTGCCTTGGGGGACAAGGTTGGGGTGATGGAAGATGGCGCGATCGTGCAATGGGATACCCCTTATAATCTTTATCATCGCCCGCAGAATCATTTTGTAGCCGATTTTATCGGTAACGGCATATTTCTGACCGGGGAGTTATGCTCGGCGAACCGCGTGACAACCCCACTTGGCAATCTGGACAGTGGCACGGCATTAGGCTGGGTCGTTGGATCGCAGGTAGAAGTGCTGATTCGACCTGATGACGTGATATATGACTCGCAAGGCCCCGTTAAGGCTCAAGTGATGCGTCGAGCGTTTAAGGGAGCCGAGATCATGTATACACTGCGCACCAGTAGCCAGATTACATTGCTGGCGCTCTTTCCCAGCCACGCCAATTTTG
The DNA here is from genome assembly GCA_030754035.1 of Arenicellales bacterium. Taxonomy (GTDB): domain Bacteria; phylum Pseudomonadota; class Gammaproteobacteria; order Arenicellales; family UBA868; genus UBA12578. Next base: position 5,195 of record JASMBC010000018.1, read on the forward strand.
AGATCGGTGACGAAGTGTCAGTTCGCCTGGAAGTCGATCACCTGGTAGTGTTTGCCCGAGAGTCAGAATCTGCTTAGGGGCCTTAACTGAGGCCTGGTCTTCAGTGCAGATGATCCAGCCGACAACCGTGATAAATAGAGTAATGGCGAACCGATGCCGGGGCATGTGCGATAGCGGTCGATAAGGCGATCAGTACAAAAAATAATACCACTGCGGCGTCTGGCCATATCGTCATCGCAGTTACTAATGCCAGTTTGGCGATGACTACCTGACCGCACAACTGGATCAGCCAGGCGCCATTTGAAAAGGTATACAACACGGCCAGGCCGATGCCCGATCCCAGCACAGTCAGTGCTGCTCCCTGCTGCAGATACTCGGTGTTAATGGCCAGCAAAGATGTTCCGAGCAGGACGATGCTTGCCAGATGCACGGTACGCAGGCTGATATTGATCCAGCGCTGCCCCAAAAAGAAGCGCGAGCGCTGGGGAAAAAAGGTTTTTTTTAAGGACACTGAACGCTTGGTGCTGGCGAAGCTGCTGCGTCGATTCAGTCGGGCTCGAACGGGGTCAGATAGGCGTCTAGTATAGAGGGGGTCGCCGCGCTTTCTTTGACCTCGATTCGGGCAACAGCACGATGATGCACCTCGTCGGGGCCATCGGCATAGCGCAGCGCCCGCCCCCAGGTCCAGTGATCGGCCAGCGGGGTATCTGGGCTGACGCCCATGGCACCAAAGGCTTGCATCGCCCGGTCAAGCACGGTGGTGTGGAGCATGGGTACCAGGGCTTTGATCATTGAGATTTCTTTACGGGCAGCTTTGGCGCCGTGCTCATCGATCAGCCAGGCCGTTTTCAGTACCAGCAAGCGCGCTTGCTCGATCTCGATACGCGAGCGTGAGATCCACTCGGCAACGGCACCGTGTTCATGAAGATAACGGCCAAAGGTTTTTCGTTCTTGCGTCCGGCGGGTCATCAATTCCAACGCCAGCTCTGCGGCGCCGAGTGAACGCATACAGTGATGGATGCGGCCAGGTCCCAGCCGAGCCTGGGCCAGGGCAAATCCCGAGCCTTCCTCGCCTAATAGATTGCCCACCGGTACGCGCACATTCTTAAAGGTGATTTCACAGTGGCCTTCCGGATGAAGGTGGTTCATCACTGTCACGTTTCGCACCACCGTGACGCCTTGGGTATCCATGGGTACCAGCACCATACTCTGCTGGTGGTAAGTATCTGCGTCAGGGCTGGTCTTGCCCATCACAATCAGTAGCTTGCAGTTGGGATGCGCGGCGTTGGTAATCCACCACTTGCGGCCATTAATTACGTAATCATCACCATCCCGGGTAATCTGGGTCTGGATGTTTGAGGCATCCGATGAAGCTGTGTCGGGCTCGGTCATAGCAAAAGCCGAGCGGATCTTGCCGTTCAGCAAAGGAGTGAGCCACTGCTGGTACTGTTCGGGCGATGCGAACATATGCAGTAGTTCCATGTTACCGGTATCGGGCGCACTGCAGTTAAATGGCTCCGATGACCAGGTAACGCGTCCCATAATTTCTGCCAGGGGCGCGTACTCCAGGTTCGTCAGTTGTGTGCCGGGTTCATCGGTTTTAAGACCGGGTAGGAAAAGATTCCATAACCCCTGTTGACGGGCCAGCGCCTTCAGGTCTTCCATGAACGACACCGGATAGGTGCCGTTGCGTACTTCTTTTTGCCACTGGCTGATCTTCGGCACGATGTGGGCATCCATAAATTCGCGAACCTGGGTGCGCAGGCCTTCAACTTTGGACGAGTAGGCGAAATCCATAGGGAATTATCTCCGGTGTACAAGTCGGAATGCTAGCAAGGATAAACCTCGCATTCCACCGATTTGCAAGATGAGTGTGTCGGTTGCTCGGAGCATCTTGTCAGGGCGTAAGTACAATCTTGCCACAAACGGTACGCTGCTCGATTTGTTGAAGAGCATTGGCGGCCTGAGCCAGCGGCATGACAGCGTGCAGTTGCGGCTGTAAAGCGCCAGAGGCAGTGAGCTCGAACAGTTGGTGGTGGTTCTGGTGGGCCTGATCAGATTCTTTCTCGCAGAAATTTCCCCAGAATACGCCAACCACACTATAGCCTTTGACCAAAGGCAGGTTCAGTGGCAGTTGCGGTATCTTACCGCCGGCAAAGCCAATCACCAGCCAGCGGCCTCGCCAGGCGACTGAACGACTGAGGGCGCCTGCGAGTTCGCCACCGACCGGGTCAAAAATAACGTCTGCACCGTTGCCGCCGGTCAGTGACCGTATAGCCTCGCGCAAGTCATCCCCACTGGTGTTGATACCGGTATGGGCGCCGTGGCGTTTCGCTACCTCTAATTTTTCCGGTGTCGAGCAGGCTGCGATGACGTGCGCACCGAGGGCGCAGCCGATTTGCACGGCGGCAAGACCTGTGCCACCAGCCGCGCCGGTCACCAGGAGGGTTTCGCCGGCTTGCAATGACCCGCGTTGGACGAGCGCATGATAGGCCGTGCCATGTGCACATAACAGCCCCCCGACCTGAGTGAATTCCAGGCTCGCGGGAAGCAGGTAAGCGTGGCTGGCCGGTACCACCACTGCCTGGGCATAAGTACCAAAGCGCGGGCTCATGGCTGCAACCCGGTCTCCTGCCTCGAAACCAGATACGCCTTCGCCAAGTGCATCGATGGTGCCGGCACACTCAATACCGGGAACAAAAGGTAGATCCGGCTTGACCTGGTACAACCCCCGAACCAGTAAGGCATCAGGAAAGTTCACACCCACTGCACTGATTTGCAGGCGAATCTCACCTGGCCCAGGCACGGGTTCGGGCAGCTCGCGCAGCACCAGATCGTCCACCGGACCGTAAGCCTCACAGACAATTGCCTCCATTATTCCTCCTGATTATTAATCACTTCCATACCCATCTGGGCGAGCTGTGATGTGAGCCCACCTACCGCGATAGCTTTGTCACTCGAAGCGTTACCATCGAGAGCGCGCTTCATGACTCCCTGGCAGATCGCCGCCAGACGAAAGAAACTGAAGGCGAGATAAAATCGCCAGTGATCGATCTGGCCGATGCCGCGGCTTTCACAGTACTGCGCCACGATCTCGTGTTCACGAGGAATGCCCAGTGGCACCGGATCGATACCGGCAAGACCCTGGATCTGCCCCGTGTTTGGCATACGCAGACACATACAGAAATACGCAAGATCAGCGAATGGGTGGCCCAGTGTCGACAACTCCCAGTCGATGACTGCCTGTATCCGACCCTCACTGGGCGCGATGATCAGGTTGTCGAGACGGTAATCACCGTGAATCAGCGTGCTTTGGCCATCGTCAGGCGGGGTGTGGGGTTCTAACCAGGCAATCAACGATTCCATGGCGTCAATACGATCCGTCTCGCTGGCGCGGTATTGTCCGGTCCAGCGCGCGATCTGGCGCTCAAAATAATTTCCGGGCCGGCCAAAGTCAGCGAGTCCGATGGACGCTGGATCCAGCGAGTGCAGTGCCGCAAGCACAGTGATCTCGTGCTGGTAGAGGGCGCTACGCTCTGGTGTGGTCAGTTCCGGTAGTGTTGGATCCCAGAAAATCCGACCATCTTCATAGCTCATGACAAAAAAGACGGAGCCGATAAGCTCCGGATCCTCGCACAGGCACCAGGTCTGCGGCACCGGCACAGTTGAGCCCTGGAGTGCCTGCATAACTCTGAACTCGCGTTCCACAGCGTGGGCAGATTTCAGTAGTTTTCCACTGGGTTTTCGGCGCAGCACATAAGTCCCGCCGGTGCTCTGTACACGGTAGGTCGGGTTGGATTGCCCCCCGGTGAATTTATCGACAGATTGCAGCAACCCGATGCCCGGTATTGCCAATTCGAGGTACCCGTTCAGGCGGGCAAAGTCTATGTTTTCTTTATTCATATTGACTTGGCGATCGGTCACACCCTATTGATTTAAAAAATTGCTGGGCAAATTCCCAAAAGTGCATCTTTTCCCCAGGCGGGATGTATTTCCTTGTCGGCCGATGTGTATGTTGACTCTATACGGAGTTAACAAATGGCGTCTGCCGACTCTTGACTTGCCGGCACTCTAAATTAGTCCGTTGCCGATGATTTTGCCAGTTGTTCTTTCTTTTGTTGTTGCCACATTTGCGCATATAAGCCTTTCTCGGCCAGCAACTGCGGGTGAGTGCCCTGTTCGGTAATGCGGCCGTCGTCGAGTACCAGAATCTGGTCCGCACCGACTACCGTGGACAGGCGGTGAGCGATGACCAGTGAGGTCCGTCCCTGTGAAAGACGGGCCAGATTGTCTTGAATTTCACGCTCTGTGGTGCTGTCCAAAGACGAGGTGGCTTCGTCAAAAAAGAAAATCTTTGGATCTCGCAGCAGGGCACGAGCGATTGCGACCCGTTGTTTTTCACCCCCCGATAGTTTCAGCCCGCGTTCACCGACAAGGGTCTGGTAGCCTGCCGGCAGGCTTTGGACGAAATCGTGCAATTGCGCCGCCCGGGCTGCTGCCAGTATGCGGTCGTCATCAGCCAGTGGATCTCCGTAAGCGATGTTGTAATAGAGGGTATCGTTGAACAAGACCGTATCCTGCGGCACGACGCCGATGACACGGCGTAGCGAGTGTTGGGCCAGGCTACGGATATTCTGATTATCAATAAGGACTTGCCCGGAATCAGGATCATAAAAACGCAACAGCAAGCGGCTAATCGTAGATTTACCGGCCCCAGTCGGCCCGACAATCGCGGTCGTGCTACCAGAGGCTACAGTGAAACTGACGTTGTGCAGAATGCATCGGTCAGATTCGTAGCCAAAACTCACATTGCGAAACTCGATCGTACCGCTACTGCAACGCAGGAGTTCGGCATCGGGCGCATCGGCGACGTCAGTCGCCTCATCCATCAGTGAGAACAGGTTTTCCATATCGACCATGGCCTGACGGATTTCCCGATACACCGTGCCCAGCATGTTCAACGGAATCGCCAGTTGCATCAGGTAGGTATTCACCACTACGAAGTCGCCTACGGTCATCTCGCCATCGCGTATATCCAGTGCGGCCAGTACCAGCATTGCGGTGACACCGATGGTAATCACTGCAGCCTGTGCGACGTTCAATAGCGACAGGCTTTCCCGGGTGCGCACCGCGGCTTTCTCATAATCCGCCAGTGCAAGGTCGAGCCGGGTGGCTTCGTGTGCCTCGTTATTGAAGTAACGCACGGTCTCAAAATTCAGCAGTGAATCCACAGTACGGGTGCTGATGTCGTTGTCAGCATCGTTCATTTGCCGGCGAATACGGGTACGCCAGGCGGTTATAACGAAAGTGAGCCATACGTAAACCGCGATAGTGATCACAGTAATTGCGGTATAGGCAAAACCGAACAATGCCCAGAGAATGCCGCCGACCAGCAGCACCTCTATAAAGGTAGGTACGATATTAAAGGCCACAAAAGAAAGCAGGAACTGAATGCTATTGGTGCCCCGGTCGATGAAGCGGTTCAGTGCTCCAGTTTTGCGCGATAGGTGAAAGCGCATCGACAGCGTGTGCAGATGTTCAAAGACTTGTAGTGCCAGGGTACGCACGGCGTTCTGCGCTACCCGGGCAAACAGGGCATCACGTAACTGGTTTAGCACCAGCACCGAGAGTCTGAATGCACCATAAGCAAGAATCACGGCGAGTGGAATTCCCAACCACAACCCGTGTTGCTGGTCGAGGGCTCCCAACTGATCTACGGCATCACCTAGCACCAATGGCACGTAGACATTGGCGGCTTTGGCCAGCACCAGGCTGAATAATGCAATAACCACCCGCGTTTTCAGGTCGGGGCGTTTTGCTGGCCACAGGTAGGGCACCAGGGTAGCAAAGGTTCTTAGCGAATTAGACCGTTCGACTTGATCCATAAACGGGGTAACAACAGTAGGTGACGCACTTTTTGTGCTTTGGTGGAGGCGATCCTCGCCGCTGCAGCAGTCTTCAGGACATGGATTGCCATGCCAGTGCCGGTTCATCCATCAGGGCAGCTTGCTCGCGCAAATCCAGGATATGCTGTTCCCAGGACCGCGGCGTATTAAACCACGAGAAAACCCTTGGGAAGGCTGGATCCTCCCAGCGTTGGGCGATCCAGGCGTAATAGTGCATCAGGCGCAGGGTCCGCAGCGCCTCTATCAGGTTTAACTGCGCCGGATCAAAATCTGCAAAGGCGGTATAACCCTCCAGCAGAATGCCAAGACTTATTTCCCTGTCTTCTCGCTCGCCGGACAGAAACATCCAAAGGTCCTGTACCGCTGGCGCCATGCGTGAATCATCGAGGTCCACCAGGTGTGGGCCATCATCAGTCCAGAGAATATTGCCGCTGTGGCAGTCGCCATGGGTCCGGATGAGCTTGATCTCAGGGCAGCGTTCGTAACACCACTGTATCCGTTGCAGTAGATCTTGGCTCAGAGATTCGTATGCTGCTATCAGCTCACCTGGAATAAACTTGTTCTTAAGAAGAAATTCGACACAGCTTGAGCCAAAGGTTGTTGCGTCCAGTGTAGGTCGATGCTGATAGGCAGCCTCGCTGCCAACCGCATGCAAGCGGCCGATAAAACGACCCAGTTGGCGTAACTGATCGGGGCTCTCAAAATTCGGTGGCCGACCGCCATAGCACTCAAACAGTGCAAAACGATAACTCTTGTGTCTGAACAGGGTCTCACCTGCGGAATTGGCCAGCGGTGGGATCAGCGCGATCTCCCGCTTGGCCAGTTCAAGAGCAAAATGATGCTCCTCGTAAATCGCCGCATCGCTCCAGCGGCCGGGTCGGTAGAATTTAACGACGATAGTTTTGTCGTCATCCAGGCCAACCCGGTAGACCCGGTTTTCGTAACTGTTCATGACTAACAACCGCCCATCGCTGTAATAGCCCTGACTGTCTACAGCCTCAAGGATTTCAGCGGGACCCAGGTTCTGGTAATCGTTAGTGGCGTGGTCGTTCATGGCAGCGTTTGGCGACTTTTATCGACGCGGCCTATCGTTGGCCGCGTGCGAAGAGCGCCCATCATCAGTAGATTTCCTAAGATCGCGTAGCTGCCGAATATCATACAGATCCAGTATATCGGTATGCCGGCGTCCATCAGCAGGCCCATGCTGACCGGCCCAAGTGCCGAGGCCAGTACCATGAGCGCCATGTACAGACTTTTGATCGCCCCCAAGTGTTTAACGCCATAGAGTTCTGCCCACAGCGCCGATACTGAGGTGTGTGCAAGGCCGGTATGGATGCCCAGCATCATCATATAGGGGATGACGCCCAGGGGGTGACTCACTGAAGCCAGAATAAAGCATCCTACCGCCAGCGGTATCAGCATGACTTGCACCACATTGACGGCACGCAAGCGGTCGACCAATGGACCCGCCAGCAGCATGGTTACGATTCCGGTTGCAGCAAAGATCGTGTAAGCGCCCGTAATCCATTCGCCAGACCACCCTTTGACATGGGCAATATTGAGGTGGTGAAAGAAAAGCGCCGTCCCGATCAGAGAAGACGACAGAATTCCCGGGCTCATGAGGTAGAACCGTGGGTCACGCAGAACTTCAGCGCGGGTCCACGAGACAGTCGCTTTTTCCCGGGAATCTGTCTTGGCAGATAGTTTGTCCAGGTGCCTCTGATGAAAACGGTCGTGGCCGCCCAAGAGCCACAGGGTTGCCGGTATCAGCGTTACACCGGCGAGTATCGCAGCCCCGGCGTAGGTCCAGCGCCAGCCGAACGCCGCGATTGTCAGGACGGCAAGGAATGGCAGCGCAGCTTCACCGACGGTGTAGCCCAGCGAGGCAACTGCGATCGCCCGACCTCGGTCCCGATCAAAATAACGAGCCATACTGGTGATGGAAACGTGCGAGGCCAGTCCTTGTCCCGAATGGCGCAGCAAAAAGATGCCCAGCACCAGCGCGATGGGGCCTGGCGCCAAAGCCATATAGGCACAGGCACCCACCAGCAGTACGCAGACGGTCAGCGCGTAGCGAGACAGGCGGAAGCGGTCGATCAACCCGCCGGTAAATGGCATTACCAGCGCACTCGCCAGTGTCCCGGCCATGTAGATGCTGCCCCACACGGTATGGCTGAGACCGAACTCACTTTGGATCTGTGGGCCGAATACACCAATAAAGTAGGTCTGGCCAAAACTCGAGTACAACGCCATTAAAAAGCTGAAAATCACCAGGCGGCTATTGGTATGAAAGAGTTGTCGGTAGGCGAAGATCGGCATCGGTTAAGTCAACTTATGTGTCAAAAAGGAAGAGCCGTTTGTTTTTGCACTTGCAATGATGAGCCAAGATTATTCAGTCGTACAATCATGACAAAAGACTCCTTACGCAAACGGGCGATAGTACAGGGTCTATCCAAGAAAGAAAGGCGCTACCGTCAGCGGTCGCCGACTGTTTATCCCAGAATCCTGGTTTGGGGCATGGAAATCCTTTGGCTATCTGTTATCGCTGTGATTGTATGAATCACCCCTGGTCAATCCAGCGGATAGCGACATGGGGCGGTGGCCCCTCTATAATGCGCCACCGCACCGATCGGTGCGTATTTCTTCAGGAAACTCCAGATGCACCCTTCGATTGATACCTTGCGTAATATTGCCATCATTGCCCATGTTGACCATGGCAAGACCACGCTGGTAGATCAACTGCTTCGCCAGTCGGGCACTTTGGTCTCGCACGGTGAGATGACTGATCGGGTGATGGATTCAAACGAGCTCGAACGCGAGCGGGGTATCACTATCCTGGCGAAAAATACGGCCATCACCTGGCAGGGTTGGCGTATCAATATTGTGGATACTCCCGGCCATGCCGATTTTGGTGGCGAGGTCGAGCGCGTATTATCGATGGTCGATTCGGTATTGCTGTTAGTCGATGCAGTAGAGGGCCCCATGCCGCAGACGCGCTTTGTTACCCAGAAAGCCCTGAGTCACGGGCTTCGTCCGATTGTCGTGATCAATAAGGTTGATCGCCCAGGCAGCCGTTCTGACTGGGCGGTAGATCAGACATTTGAGCTGTTCGATAGGCTGGGCGCATCGGATGAGCAGCTCGACTTTCCGGTGATTTATGCCTCGGCACTACAGGGTTGGGCAGCAAAAGAGCCTGATCCGGGCACGGCCGATGATATGCAGGTCTTGTTCGAGGCCATTGTGACGTATGCCCCGGTCCCGCCGGTGAGCTCCGACGGCCCCTTCCAGATGCAGATAAGTGCTCTGGATTATTCCCCCTACGTAGGGGTGATTGGTATCGGACGCATCCAGCGTGGTCAGATCTCTCGTAACGCCGCTGTATCTGTCTCCACACCCGATGGCGAGATTCGTAAGGGACGGGTATTGCAGATTCTGAGCTTTCAAGGGCTTGAGAGAGTGGAGTCGGAAAACGCACTGGCGGGCGATATCATTGCAGTCACTGGCCTTGATCCACTGGGTATCTCAGACACGCTGTGTGATCCAAATATGGTTGAACCGCTGCCCGCGTTGAGCGTGGACCAGCCAACGCTCAGCATGACATTTCAGGTGAATGATTCGCCTTTCTCTGGCCGCGACGGCAAGTTTGTCACCAGTCGCAATCTCAAGGACCGCCTTGAGCGGGAGTTGATTCACAACGTCGCTTTGCAGGTAGAGCCCATGGAGGACCCTGACAAGTTCCGGGTTTCCGGCCGGGGTGAATTGCACTTGTCGATTCTGATAGAAAACATGCGTCGCGAGGGATACGAGCTTGCAATCTCGCGTCCTGAGGTGATCATGCGCGAGGAGGGGGGCGAAGTGCACGAACCTTTTGAAACCCTCGCGGTGGATGTCGAGGAGGATTACCAGGGTCGCGTCATGGAGCGCCTTGGAGAACGCCGCGCCGAACTGCGTGATATTGTTCCCGACGGGCGTGGCCGAGTGCGGATCGACTACTTTGTGCCAAGCCGCGGGCTGATCGGTTTTCGCTCGGAATTTTTGACTGTCAGCTCAGGTACGGGCCTGATGTATCACGCCTTTGATCACTACGCGCCCAGAATTCAAGGCAACCTGGGTGAACGCAACAACGGTGTACTGGTATCGATGTCTAATGGCAAGGCGCTTGCCTATGCGTTATTCAACCTTCAGGAGAGAGGGCGGCTGTTTATTGGTCACGGGATCGAGGTATACGAGGGTATGGTGATCGGCATCCACTCCCGCGACAACGACCTGGTCGTGAACCCCCTCAAAGCCAAGCAGTTAACCAATATCCGCGCTGCTGGCACTGATGAGAACATTCTGCTGACCACGCCGGTTGTCACTACTTTGGAATATGCGCTGGAGTTTATCAATGAAGATGAGTTGGTCGAGGTCACGCCCAAGTCCATCCGCATCCGCAAGAAATGGCTACGAGAGCACGAAAGAAAACGTGCCAGCCGGGCCGCCTGACTGGTTTTTGTCTTAGCGGGTTTTGCTCATATTTTCTCGGCTTAAGTAGATAGGATCACTGGCAGATGAAGGCGCCAACCGTGGGTTTTGTAAGCCTGGGCTGCGCCAAGGCAACGGTAGATTCTGAGCGCATCCTGACCCAGTTGAAGGCCGAGGGCTATGGCTTTTCAGCTAACTATGAGCATGCCGATCTCGTTGTAGTGAACACCTGTGGCTTTATTGAGTCCGCTGTTGATGAATCACTGGACGTGATTTCCCAAGCGTTGGGCGCGAACGGCCGAGTCATTGTGACTGGCTGCCTTGGGGTAAAAACCGGCCTACTGAAAAAGAAATTTCCAAATCTACTGGCGATCACCGGGCCACAGGATTGTGATGCAGTTATGGCTGCTGTCCATGCTGAGGCTCCGCCGGTGCACGAGCCTTTTTATCATCTGTTGCCGCCCGGCGGGGTTAAGTTGACGCCGCGTCATTATGCTTACCTGAAGATTGCCGAGGGCTGCAATCACAAGTGTACTTTCTGCATCATCCCAACAATGCGTGGTCGACTGGCCAGTCGAGCACCCAGCGACGTGCTGGGCGAAGCCAAAAGTCTGGTTGACGCCGGCGTCCGCGAACTGCTGGTCGTCTCACAGGACACCAGCGCATACGGGGTGGATCAACGTGGGCGCGCAGATCTGGCGACCGGGCGGGCCTTGCGCCCGCACATCACCGATCTCGCCCAGGCTCTGGGTGAGCTCGGGGTTTGGATTCGCCTGCATTATGTTTATCCCTATCCTCAGGTGGACGAACTGGTGGAGTTGATGGCATCGGGCATTATCCTGCCTTACCTTGATGTACCGTTTCAGCATGCCAGCCCGAGGATTTTGCGCTTAATGAAACGCCCGGCTAGTGGAGAAGACAATCTTGCGCGGGTTCATGGCTGGCGCGAACGTTGTCCGTCGCTGGCAATCCGCAGCACCTTTATCGTCGGCTTTCCCGGGGAAACGGATATCGATTTTCAGGAGCTTTTGAACTTTTTACGTCAGGCCCAGCTCGACCGGGTCGGATGTTTTATTTATTCGCCCGTTACTGGTGCCCGGGCTAATGATTTGCCGGAGCCGGTGGATTCAGGGCTGGCCCAGGCCCGGTGCGATGAGTTAATGGCGGTGCAGGCTGAGATTTCCCATACCCGGCTACGCCAGCGAGTGGGTCGTGAATGCAAGGTGTTGATCGATGAGGTCACCGAAGCGGGCGCAGTTGGTCGAAGCGCGAGCGAGTCTCCAGAGGTGGATGGCGTAATCCACCTGCCTGGTGTAACGGGGATACAGGCGGGTGATTTCGTTAAAGTTAAGATTACCGCATGCGATACGCATGACCTCACAGCAAGTTTGATAGAGCTTTAACTTTTGGATGATACCGGGTCATGAGAGTCGCTCATCTTGGACATGTGGTTTTATGTCGAAAGCCTTGAGCGTTCACTGGCTTTTTACCGTGACTTGCTCGGGATGAGCGAGATTCGCGCCACAGGCTCGACTTTTTGTGCAGCGGCTTTGACCAGCGGGCGCACCCATCACGAACTGTTGCTGATTGAGGTTGGCAGCCTCCCCGGCCCGACAGCGGGCCCACGCCGGGGCTTTTACCATGCTGGCTTTTGTATCGGTCAAGATACCCAGGCCCTGCGTGATGCGCGCGACGAACTGATTGATGCCGGCGTAACCATCAAGGGTGCTTGCGACCATGGGATAACCCAGAGTCTCTATCTGCTTGATCCCGATGGTAATGAGATCGAGATATACGTCGATGATCCCAATGTGGACTGGCGCACCGACCCCACAACTATTGTGGCGCCAATCCGGCCCCTAGACCTGTAAATCGCACAACCCAGAAAACCACGCGGTCGCCGGGTAGCGCATTTCCTGAGCCTTCGATCTGATCGTCGTCGGGGCGAGGTGAAAATAGTCAACTCTTTGGGTATGCTATTTAGTTGCTTTAATTACTGTTATATCCCATTATCTACATGTTGGGCGTAAAAGAAACATTGATATGCAGGAAATATACAGTTCTCTCCAGCTAGCTTTTGTCATGATTGGGAGCTTTGATCCTGATCTGGTCGAGATCGTGATGCTATCGTTGGCGGTCAGTTTGACGGCCGTGGTGATCTCGCTGGTTCTTGGCCTGCCCTTAGGGGCGGCGATCGCGATGAGCCACTTTCGGGGCCGGGGCGGTCTAATCGTGTTTAGCAATGCCCTGATGGGATTACCCCCGGTGGTTGTCGGCCTGCTGGTATATCTTGCATTGTCGCGTTCAGGGCCTTTGGGTGTGTTTAACCTTCTGTATACCCCTTGGGCGATGATCATCGCCCAGGCTGTTTTAGTCACACCCCTTGTGACCGCTTTGACCCGTGAAATTATCGAGCAGTTGGATAGTGAATACGCCGAGTATCTTAGCTCGCTCGCAATCAGCGCTCCGGGACGGCTACGCACATTATTATGGGATGGGCGTTTTAATCTGGCGACAGTCAGTCTTGCTGGGTTCGGTCGTGCGATTGCTGAGGTCGGTGCCGTCATGGTGGTGGGCGGGAATATTGACCATCTAACCCGGGTAATGACCACAGCGATTGCGCTTGAAACCTCCAAGGGCAATCTTGAGTTGGCCCTGGCTCTGGGTGTTGTTCTGATGTTGCTGGCGCTCGGGGTTAACTTAGTGATTGCCCTGGTCCGCCCGGTCGATGCAGCGAAGCAACGCCGGCCAGTCTTTCGTTGATAGCGGTGCCGGCATTAACTGGTTTTGTGATCAGCGTTATTGGATTAGTCAGAGGATACCGATGAGAACAGTATTGAGGCACCCCTGCTTGTACCTGTGGTTTGCTCTGGCATGGCCAGTCAGCGCCATGGCAGAGCAAGCGAGCATTATTGTCCAATCGACGACATCAACCGCCAATTCTGGCCTGTACGATCATTTGCTTCCCCGGTTCGAGGCGGATAGCGGGGTTCGAGTCAATGTGGTGGCTGTAGGGACGGGCCAGGCGATCCGTAATGCGGTTAATGGCGACGCTGATGTCCTGTTAGTGCATGCGAAGTCGGCGGAGGAGAAGTTTGTAACGGATGGCTATGGCGTGGAGCGTTTCGACCTGATGTACAACGACTTTGTATTTGTTGGCCCACTAACTGATCCGGCTGGCCTGTCAGGGGCCAGTAGCGCCACTGACGCCTTGGTAAGAATAGCATCGAGTGAGGCGCTTTTCGCCTCACGCGGTGATGACTCGGGCACTCATAAAAAAGAACTGTCACTGTGGCGCCTCGCCTCCATTGAACCCTTCGCCGCCAGTGGCACTTGGTACCGTGAGACGGGTTCCGGAATGGGTGCAACCCTGAACGTGGCTGTAGGTATGGATGCTTATTCGATAACTGATCGTGCCACCTGGCTTAGCTTTGCCAACAAACACGAATTTCAAATTCTGTTTGAAGGTGACCCGTTGCTATTAAATCAGTACGGCATTATTTTGGTTAATCCGTTAAAGCATCCACATGTAAAGGCGAAGACCGGCCAAGTGTTTGTCGATTGGATGATCGGCGGCCAAGGGCAGCAGGCAATCGCTGCCTATCGTCGGGATGGTAAGCAATTGTTTTTTCCTAACGCCCGATAAGACCCCGGTGTGGCTACTATCGGTAGGGCGGCGGAAACTCAGCCGTTGAAGTGTACCGTGCCGAAACCTTGCACCTCGTAGCCAGGCAGGCTGGCTGCTTGATCGGAAAATGCCGGTGAGCCACAGAACTGGATCAGTTTTTGCAATGGGGGTTCGAAGCAGGCGCGTCGATCAATCAGCAGGTCAAAGCGCTCCCGCATGACCGGGACAAAGGCCAGGCGATAGCGTTCAGCCAGCGCGCGCAAGCCTAATGCCGCATCAGCGAAACCTTCCAGAACTGCCGATGCAGCGTCGGTCTCGCTATGGACCGTTGTTGTGAACTGTAATTGCTTGACGTCAATTTCAGCTTTATCCAACATCTGATTAAGTAGAATCTGACTACCGGCCTCGGGCGGGCGGGCGACGACCCGGCGATCGGCCAGATCGGCGATGCAGGTAATGCTTTCTTCTTGGCCGGGTTGCAGGATCAGACCGCGTTCACGCCAGCAAAATTCAATCAGTACCACTGCCTGGCCAGAAAAGCGGGCGGTGATCGTGGCAAGGTTCCAGGTATTCCCTTCGGGTTCAAACAGGTGCAGGGCGCTGGCGGTACCTTTAGCATCAGCGAAACGTTCCAGGCCGTCGAGGCTGCCACCAAAGTGACTGGCCATTGCGCAACCAGATTCTTGCAGTGCCCACTCCAGCAAAGGGTCATGACTGCCCAAAACGACGTCTGGTCGAGAGACAGGGTTTTCAACTCGTTCTGGACCCGTCTCATTTGATCCCAGCCAGGCTTCGATAGCTGATCGCGAGAACAACAATTTGCCTGTTGCCCGGGTACAGGGTACGCGGTTGCTGGCGACCAGGTCATATACTTTTCGCTCCCTGATTCGAAGCATTTCTGCCAATTCACGAGTCGTCAGGTAGTCAGCAGGGGGCGTGTTCATTGGCTTTACCGGCTGGATGCAAGGTTGTCGGAATTATGCCCCATGCTTGTGGCTATAGCGAAGAGCAGCAAGGCCAGCGACAATGGTAGTGTCAGGCCAGGGACGCGGTTACACTGGGACTTGATGACTCATCGCTGAACTGGGTAATGTGCCCTGTCTTTGGACGTTTTCAACTATGAACCGGCGCCGATGGAAAACCCGTTATCGCATCACCTTAGTACGCCGTCACCGGATCGTTGATTTCGCTAAATATAATCCGCAGATACCACTTCCTTTTGCCCGATCTTTTCGGCCCGCCAGAGCTCAGGAAGATGAGCGTGAAATACGGGAAGAGCGATGAGGTATTGGCTTAACGGGATAGGCCCTGCGCCCTGAAAGCCTGGAAGCGGTAGCCGGTGCAAGGAAGGATTTGCCATAGCCGGCTATAATCGGCGCCCGTTCCGCCTGCGCCACTAAGAATTCCATGTCAGATCACCTCGCCGAGGTGCACCGGCGACGCACGTTCGCCATCATCTCACATCCCGATGCGGGCAAGACCACGCTGACGGAAAAATTCCTGCATTACGGTGGCGCCATTCAGGAAGCCGGGACTGTTCGTGCTCGTAAGAGTGGTCGCTACGCGACGTCGGACTGGATGAAGCTCGAGAAGGAACGCGGCATTTCGGTAACGTCCTCGGTGATGCAATTTGAATATCGCAACTTTATCGTCAATCTGCTGGATACGCCTGGCCATGCGGATTTTTCGGAAGACACCTACCGGACGCTGACCGCTGTAGATTCGGCGCTGATGGTGATCGATGCGGCTAAGGGTGTCGAGGAACGCACGATCAAGTTAATGGACGTGTGCCGGTTGCGTGATACCCCGATCATGACGTTTATCAACAAAATGGATCGCGAGGGCCGTGATCCTGTGGAATTGCTGGACGAGGTGGAATCTGTGCTGCGTATCAACTGCGCGCCTGTGACCTGGCCGCTGGGTTCGGGTCGCCATTTTCGTGGCGTCTACCGGCTTCATGAGGATTCCACATCACTATTCGACCGGTCCAGCAGTAAAGGTTCCCCGGCAAAAATCATCCAGGGTCTGGACAACCCGGAACTGGATGCGATAGCCGGCGCTGATGCGAAGCAGCTGCGTGAGGAGGTCGAGCTACTTCAGGGTGCGTCCCATGCTTTTGATAGAGCCGGGTACCTTGCTGGAAAATTAACGCCGGTGTTTTTCGGTTCGGCATTGAACCACGAGGGTACCGACGAACTTATTGATGCCTTTGTTGATCATGCCCCGGCGCCATTGCCGCGCATTACGGAGTCGCGTGTAGTAGAAAGTGCCGAGCCGGGTTTTACAGGATTTGTGTTCAAGATTCAGGCAAACATGGATCCAGCGCACCATGACCGTATTGCTTTCGTGCGCATCACCTCGGGCGCTTACGAAAAAGGTTTGCGTGTTCGCCATGTCCGTGCGCAGCGTGATCTGCAGTTGCATAACGCCATTACCTTCATGGCTTCGCGCCGCGAGTCGGCTACGACTGCTGTCGCCGGGGATATCATTGGCCTGCATAATCACGGCACGATACAAATTGGTGACGCCTTTACCGACGGAGAGGAGCTTAAATTCTCTGGAATTCCAAGTTTTGCGCCGGAGTTGTTCCGTCGGGTCCGTCTCGCAGACCCCCTGCGGGCCAAGGCGCTTAACAAGGGCCTCGACCAGTTGAGCGAGGAAGGGGCAACCCAGGTATTTCGTCCATTACAAAGCAATGATCTGATTTTGGGTGCGGTCGGTATACTGCAGTTTGATGTGGTAGCTCATCGACTGAAGCACGAGTACGGGGTTGATTGCGTTTTTGAAGCCGTTCCTGTGGTCACTGCCAGGTGGATAGATAGCGCCGACTATAGGGAAATAGACGAAATTAGGCGGAAATCGCCGCAGAACCTAGCATTGGATGCCTCCGGAGCCTTGGCTTACCTCGCACCGAATGGCGCGAACCTGCGCCTGGCTCAGGATCGTTGGCCTGAGATTCGTTTCAATGCGACCCGGGAGCTGTAAAAAAAGGTTGAGAAAATAATAAAATACTAATATTATTGTCACTCACCTGTCCTGACTGACTTCTAGATCCAAGTAAGTTGTAAGTAAGAGGCACAACTCGATCGGGAAAATTGCCAGCCTTTGGCCCCGTATCCAGCGGGGAGCTACAACTGATTTGGGGTTTTTCCCGCTTAACGAAACGCGCTATGTTTAGTCACCCAACTGGACGACTGGTATCGCCCTTACTGATGCTGCGCCATGCGGCAGTGCTTGCGTTAGTGGTGGGGACTGTAAGTCTTGCCACACAACAACAAAGTCACGCTTATGTTTCATTGGAAGTCGGCTGTCTGGCGCTAAATATTTATCATGAAGCGCGCGGTGAGTCACATGATGGCCAGGTTGCGGTGGCTGCTGTTACCCTTAATCGGATGCAGAGTGCGTCCTATCCGGACACAGTCTGCGGCGTGGTTTGGCAGCCTCATCAGTTCAGTTGGACCCGCCAGCGGGTGCGCCACACCCGTCGAGACCCACTAGCCTGGGCTTCGGTACTGGCGGTAGCGGAGCGGGCATATGCTGCACCCTGGCAATTGCCATTGAAGCGCGCAACGCATTTTCATGCCCGCGAGGTCCGACCGTACTGGGCCAGCAGCCTGCGGTTGGTTGACGAGATCGGCAACCACTTGTTTTACGCTTCCTGAGATTTTCGTATACTCACTTTTATCACGACGTAGATTCGAATTCAGATTTTCCCAACTCTTAACCCGACACGGTTTCAGAACCGCTAACAAGGAGACACCAGATCATGAAATCCAAGAAAGTTACGCTCACCATTACCGCGGCAGCCCTAGCCGGCATTTTGCTGACCAGCACCAGTGCCCACGCCGTGGACGGTGCGGCGTTGTACCAGGCTAAGGCCTGCCTTGGCTGTCATGGTATGGACGCCAAGACCCCAGTCATGCCCGCCTATCCCAAGCT
>JASMBC010000019.1 GCA_030754035.1 Arenicellales bacterium
TGGACACCCCGGAGGAATGCTTGCGGACCAGGGCGATGAAGATCAAGCGCGCATTGCCCACACCGCGTTGCTGGCAGCGGCGGCAGTTGGAATCGCTCTGGTTGCCAGTTCCGGTAGCGATAGCACCGATTCGCGGTTACGTTACTCCACACAACACGATGCGGCCTACAATGTAGTGAACGGCATCAACCCGACGTCAGTTGCCCAGAACCTCGAATATGGAGGCTGGGTGTATCGCAACGCAGATTCCACTTTCAGCGCTGGCGAGCCTAAAAAAGGTACCGTGGATAAAGTTAATCTGGGTTCGCTGTTGAATGTGCCTTCTGGAACCACCACCACGGCGTCTTATCACACGCACGGTGCTTTCGATCCCATTTACGATAGCGAACACTTCTCTATAATGGACCTGGCAATGAATTACGCATGGGGTGTCGATGGGTACCTTGGCACCCCGGCCGGCTACCTCAAGTACCATCACTACGTGACGGGAATCATTACTACAATTGGCACCATTGCCAACTGATTAATACCGTTCCTTGAAAAACCAAAAAACAGGTCTGAATCCGTTAACCGTGGAGCCCGGTTTGGAGGTCTCAATTTGAGCGATCACTATTGCGCCGACGCAGTTGTCATCGGCGCCGGGGTGATCGGGGCCGCTGTAGCGCTTGAGCTAGCCCGTGGTGGGCGCAAAACTATCAGTGTCGACCGTCTGCCGGCTGCCGGTTACGGCTCAACGTCCAGTTCCTGCGCCATCATCCGAGTTCATTATTCGACTCTGGAAGGTACCGCGTTTGCCTATGACGGCTATTTTGACTGGAAGTATTGGAAAGCGTTTCTCGATTCTCCTGTCGATATCGAAACTGCCAGATTCCAGGAAAGCGGATGTCTGGTGATGAAAACTGAGGGCAATGGTCACCTTGAAAAAATTGTAGCCAATGTTGAAAAATTATCCATACCCTATGAGCATTGGGATGCGCGCCAGATTGTAAAACGCCTGCCGGGCTATGACTTACAGTCTTTCGCCCCTGCTCGGCGCATAGGCGACCCCGGTTTTGGCGAGCCAGGCAAGGGGCGTATCGAAGGGGGTGTTTTTTTCCCAACCGCAGGTTTTGTCAGTGACCCCCAGTTGGCCGCGCAAAATATTCAAGCCGCAGCAGCGGCGCGAGGCGCCCAGTTTTTGTTTAACCGCGAGGTAACGGCAATACCGGTGAGCGCCAACCGGGTGGGGGGTGTGACTCTTGACGACGGCACTACGATTAGCGCTCCCGTTGTGGTTAATGTGGCCGGCCCGCACTCGTCCAAAGTGAACCGGATGATCGGGGCCGATGTAGATATGAAAATCACCACGCGGGCTCTGCGCCAGGAGGTTGCGCATGTGCCCGCGCCGCAAGGTTTTGATTTTGAGAGCTCTAAATTGGTGATATCGGATAATGATATCGGGGTGTATTGCCGCCCGGAAACAGGAAATTTCGTGCTCGCCGGCAGTGAGGACCCTGAGTGTGACCTGCGCGAGTGGGTCGATCCGGATGATTTCAGCCGTGATTTCACCGAGCAGGCGACTACCCAGGCGTTGCGGCTCGCTCAGCGGATGTCAGGACTGAAAGTGCCGACTCGCATGCGTGGCGTGGTAGATCTTTACGATGTGACCGAAGACTGGCTGCCCATCTACGACCGGTCAGCGGTTGACGGCTTTTATATGGCCTGCGGATCCAGCGGCAACCAGTTTAAAAATGCCCCGGCGGCAGGGCGGTTGATGGCGGGCCTGATAGATTACTGTGAGGCGGGTAATGATCATGATCGCCATCCGCTTCAGTTTGGCCTGGCGCACATTGATTTTGTACTTGATACGGCGACTATGTCACGCCTTCGTAAGGTCAATCCCGACAGCAGTTTCTCAGTGTTGGGTTAAGCTGCTCCCGACTTGGGAGTGGGGCGGTTTTAGCTGATATCCAGCCCGAACTGCTCGGCGGTTTCCAGCAGTATCTCCCACAATGAAAGGGCAAAGCCGCGGGGGACAAAAAGATCGAATCCGGTTGGGGAGCGCCACAGCGTTACCCCGACGTGATGAAAGCCGCTGGAGGCAACTTGTCCATCCGTGAAGTATGATTCGCGAAGATCAATTGGAATCAGACGGTTGAGGCAGGTCGCTGCCTCAGGGCCGCTGATCCGGATATGAGTGCGGGAGTGGGATAAATCCAGTGTGGCCCCACTGTCAACAGACAATTGAGGCGGCTCGGTATTAAGCAGCCACCACTTTAATGGCTCGACGCGTAAAGCGATGCCGTAAGAGCCGGTGGCCGAATGGCCGGGCTGTGGTGCTGATGTGCAAACAATAGCCTGCGCCAGTTGATTGCCGACCTGGGCCACAGTTTGCGGCCATGCAGCCACCTGATGTAGTACCAGGCCTGTGATTTCCTGCAGGCGCACACCAGGTTCACCTGGCTTACCGTGCGGGCCACGCGTATAGCCTGCGCCTAGAGCGGAGTGTCGTTCAGCCATACATGCGCTCCCCGTCAGGATCGAACATATGGGGAGAGACGATCTCGACTGCGGTATTACCTTTACGAATCGGATCGGCGCACACCACAGTCTTGTCATGCCACTGGCTGTGCCCACCTGAGATAAAGCCCAGGCCAATCCAATGGCCTAGCGCTGGCGAGTGAGTGACGGCAGTAATCCAGCCTTCACCATAACCTTCGATATGGTCCGGGGCACATAACAGTGACCCTGCGTTGAAGATCTCACGGCGGTCGCGGGGAAAAATTCCCACCAGTCGTGGCCGATTATCGCGAGCCATGTCCGGGCGTTTGCGAAGAGCGCTACCAATGTAAGGTTTCTTGTCAGATGCCATGCGACCGAGCCCTGCGTCTTCAATAGTGACCCGCCCATCGAGTTCGGCTCCAGTCACATGGCCTTTTTCAATGCGTAGCGCGCCCAGCGCTTCGAGGCCGTACAGGCAACCGTTCATTGAGCGGGCACTCTCCCACAGAGCGTCCATTATGTCCGGGCAAAAATCAGAGGGTAGGTAAACCTCAAAGGCGCGCTCACCAGAAAAGCTGATGCGTGCGATTCGGCAAGGGACCTTGCCTTTTAAGGTTGTTTCCAGCACTCCCATAAAAGGAAGGTTGGCATCTGATACGGCAGCGGGGTTCTCGACACAGGATTCGAGTACTTGCCGCGACTTGGGACCTGCCACTGCGACACCGGCCCATTGTTCGGAAACCGAGGTCACATGGACTCGCAAATCGGTCCAGCGGGTTTGCAGTAGCTCTTCCAGAAAAGCCATAACCTTGCCGGCGTGAGCCGTTGTCGTGGTCATGAAGTACTCTGACTCGCGAAGGTGCCAGGTGGTGCCATCATCCATAACGAAGCCGTCGTCACGCAGCATGATGCCGTAACGGGCCTTGCCGATCGGGAGTTTGGCGAACGGATTACTATAGATACGGTTCAATAGCTCGGTCGAATCGGGCCCCTGGATTGCAATTTTGCCGAGCGAGGTCACATCACAAAGACCAACGGTGCGACGAACCGTTTGCGCCTCACGCACATAGGCATCGCCGATCGTTTCACCTGAGCGGGCAAAGTACCAGGGTCTGTGCCAAAGCCCGGCCATGGTCATTGTGCCGCCGTGCTCGAGGTTCCATTCGTGCAGGGGCGTGCGCCGCAAGGCGCGAAAATGGTTGCCGACATTACGGCCCTTAAGCGCGCCCAGGCTGACAGGAGTGTAGGGCGGTCGGAAGGTGGTGGTGCCGACTTGGGGAATCTCCTTACCCAGAGCTTCAGCCATTAACGCAAGGCCAATGATATTACCCATCTTGCCCTGGTCGGTTGCCATTCCCAGTGTGGTATAGCGTTTAAGGTGTTCAACGGAAACATAGCCTTCGCGATGAGCCAGTCGGATGTCTTCCGTGGTGACGTCATGCTGCGGGTCGACAAAAGATTTCAACTGACGCCCAGGCACCTTAACCTCGTAAAGAGGTGTTATTGCCCCTTGCCAGCCTCCGGGTGCAGGGGCGGCGCTAGAGCCTTGAGCGCCTCCCAGGTGCGCCACTGCACGCTCTGCGGCTGCCTGTCCGGATAACAGGCACGCGTTATCGTTCCAGATCCCTGCGGCGCTACCTGCCATCGATAAAGGCTCGTTGGTTTGTCCAGGGACAAAGCAGGCGAGATCGGCATCCCACACCGGCTTCACCCCGCGGTGTGACAGAAGGTTGACCACAGGGGACCAGCCACCGGAAACAAGGAGTAAGTCACAGTCGGTTTTGCCGGCCTCTCGCCAGTTGGCCGCATGCTGTCCGGCAATGTCGAGCGCTGTGATGCCTTTTGCCCCATGCGCCATCAGTGGGGCCGCGCCCGTACGCAATGCTGCATGAGCATCCGCGGCCTGGGCGCGGATAGCATCGGGTATGCTCTTGCGGGCATCCAGGATCTGGATCGAAGCGCCAGCTTGAGCGAGTTCGGCCGCGCCAGCGTAGGCAGAATCGTTGTTGGTGGCGATCACGATGTTCTCACCCGCCCGAACTGCAAAACGATTAAGGTAAACGCGAGCTGCATTTGCCGTCATGATGCCCGGTCGGTCGTTGTTGCCAAAAGCCACGTGACGCTCCAGCGCCCCGGTCGCGAGCACGGTGTATCTGGCGCGCAGTGTCCAGCAGCGTTGCCGTGGCATCCACATCGGCGGTTCAGCCAGGTGGTCGGTTACACGCTCCAGCAGGCCGGCAACACCTCCATCGTAAAGGCCGAACGCTGTGGTACGAGCCATGATGCGTACACCCGCACCTTTGAGCGCTTTGATCTGGTCTGCAAGATTGTCTGCTGCTTGCGGTTGAGCCAGTGTATCTCCACCCAGTATTGCTTCTTGCTCAACCAGGATCACATCGACGCCGGCTTTCGCAGCGGTTAAGGCTGCGCCGCGACCGGCGGGGCCGCTGCCGACCACAAGCACATCACAGTAACCATGGGCATGCTCGTAGTGATCCGGGTCTGGCGAGCGAGACGCTTCACCCATCCCGGCTGCTTTGCGGATGATCTTTTCATAGCGCATCCACATGCCGGTCCCCGAGCCCCACTCGAAGGGGGGTAAACCCATGAAGGTCTTGTAGTAAAACCCAGCGGCCAGGAAGCGCCCGAAGAGGTTGCTTATTGAGCCAGCATCAAAGCGTACACTGGGCCATGCGTTTTGGCCTTGTGCGACCAGGCCCGCATAGAGTTCCTGGGTGGTGGCGCGGACATTAGCGTCACGGTGATCACCCCGCCCGATGGTCACCAGCGCCCCGGATTCCTCGACTCCGGCGGACATTAATCCACGGGGTCGATGGTATTTGAAACTACGGCCCAGTACTTGTTGGTTGCTCGCCAGTAAGGCAGAGGCCAATGAGTCGCCCGCGTGGCCGTGCAGGGTTCGACCGTCCCAGGTGAAATTCAACAATTGGTCGCGGTCGATGTAACCGCCTTTGGCAAGCCGTGTAGCCGTCATGACTCGTTTACCGGGTCAGCGCTTTGCGCCAAGGCGCTCGCCAGGCCCTCGTGAGCCGGGCGGACAGAATGAATTTCATGGCTACGGGTATCTCGTTCAACTACGATCCACATACGACATCCGTGCAGGTGTTGCCAGGTTTCGAGTTGGACACCGTCTATATTGTCGCGTTGGAATACTGCCTCGAGCCACGCCTCGGCCGGTGCTTCGAGAGCCGGATACTCAACAGATGCATCGCCACCGTAACTGAACTCGCTGTGGTCGCGTGTGCCGCAGAACGGGCAGGGAATTCTCAGCATGGTCGTGATTTATCCGTGCAGTTTCGGGTCTGGGCCCGCACCGCGTTCGTCGATATTGATACCCCGCTCAAAACGAGACAGGGCGTGGTTCAAGATCACCGGGTCGGGCCGGTCGTTAGCGATCAGGTCGGCAAAATACCAACCCGATGCCGGGCTTGCCTTGAAGCCGCCATAGTTCCAACCGGCATTCAGGTACAAGTTGCTGAGCGGCGTTTTACACAGAAACGCGGACCCGTCCATGGACATATCCATGACGCCTGCCCAATGCCGCAAAAGCCGCACCCGACCCAGGCAGGGCAAAATGGAGGTAGCACATTCGGCGACATCCTGCACGATTGGCAGATTACCGCGTTGCGCGTAGGATTTGTACCAGTCCAGATCGCCGCCAAAGACCATGCCGCCTTTGTCCGACTGAGAAATGTAGAAGTGGGCCCCACCGACCCCGAAGACGACGACTTGGTCGAGTAGAGGCTTGAGCGGTTCAGAAACAAAGGCCTGCAGTTTGTGTGATTCGATCGGCAGTTTTCCAAGCTCAGCCATTCGCCACAGTCTTGAGGTGTTGCCGGCAACGGCGAAACCGACTTTCCTCCCCCGGATAATACCGCGGCTGGTTTTTAAGCCGGTCACCTGGTTGGCTGTACGTTCAACGCCCGTGACTTCACAATTTTGAATGATGTCAACGCCACGTTGGTCAGCGCCTCGAGCGTAACCCCAGGCAACAGCGTCGTGGCGCGCAGTGCCTGCGCGAGGTTGTACTGTGGCTCCGATGATTGGAAATCGGGAATCGGCGCTGTAATTTAGGTGTGGTATTTTGCGTTTCAGTGTTGGCAGATCCCACAGTTCGCCATCAGCACCGGTCAGGCGCATGGTGTTGTAGCGTCGTGCCGCGCCATCACGTGCGGCGGGGCTATGTAGCAGCGAGACGTGCGCCCGCTGGCTGAACATGACGTTGTAGTTCAGTTCGTGGCTTAGATTTTCCCACAGCTTGAGCGAGTGCTCGTAAAATTCCCGATTGCCGGGCATCATGTAGTTGGATCGGACAATCGTGGTATTGCGCCCGGCGTTACCGCTGCCAAGCCAGCCCTTGTCCAAGACGGCGACATTTGTGATACCGTGGTTCTTGGCAAGATAATACGCACTTGCCAGGCCGTGAAGTCCAGCACCAACGATGACGACGTCGTATTCGGTTTTGGGCTCGGGGTCCCGCCAGGCACGCTCCCAGCCTTTCTGCCTCGACAGGCCGTTGCGAAAGACGTTCCAGGCGGAATAAGGTTTCATGGATTCTGTTGTGGCCAGATTAAAGTGGTTATCAGCAGGTTACGATAATAATTGGGCAGATTAGGACAACCTATCCATTGTGCGACCTCTGTCGTTACTCAATGCCGGATGTTAGTGTGAGTTACACCGATTGGACAGAGCCAATGTTAAACCGAAGGTGATGCAAAGTTGATCGTTTACACGCCAATCCTATGTTAAAGCCTGACCCACAGCCGCGCTACCCGCCCGCAAGCGTTGCTTGGGTTATTTGGGGTTTGGGAGCTGGGTTTTTCCTTCTGGGCTTTTTTCATCGGGTCGCGCCGGCCGTACTGCATCGCGAACTCAGCCTGGATTTTGGTCTGAGCGCAGCCACCCTGGGAAGCCTGTCGGCCCTTTATTTTTATTCCTATGCAGCAATGCAGGTGCCCACGGGGCTTCTTGTCGACCGCTTAGGGCCGCGCCGCCTTCTTTTGGGAGGCTTGCTGGTGAGTACGCTGGGGGCGCTGATTTTCGCTTTTGCACCCGATCTGATCTGGGCAGGCATCGGTCGTTTTTTAATTGGCGGATCGGTGTCTGTGGCCTTTGTCTGCACATTGAAATTGGCTACACATTGGCTGCCGGCGCACCGATTTTCGATGGCAATCGGTCTGCTGTTGGTTGCCGGAGTGTCGGGCGCAGTTTTTGCCGGAGTACCCCTGCAGTTTGCAAGTGGCATGTTTGGCTGGCGAGCGGTGACTATTGTGGCAGCGGGGGTGGGCTTATTGCTGGGCCTGGTGGTGTGGCTGATGGTTCGGGATGATCCGGCAGAGCGAAATTACGATAGTTATGTGAATGTCCACGTTCAAAGTGGGCGCTGGTCTGCCGAGTGGCAAAAACTCACAGCGGTTTTTGGGTACCGAAATACCCCTCTTCTGGCAATTGCCCCTGGCGGGATCGTAGGATCCGTTCTGACTTTTGCAGGTTTGTGGGGGATGCCATTTCTGACTGATGTTTATGGCCTGTCACCTGCGGCGGCAGCCACGCTTTGTTCGGTTTTAATGTTGGCTATGGCTTTCAGTGGCCCACTGTTTGCACTGTTGTCAGAAAAGGTTGCCCGACGGCGAACCCCATACCTCGTCAGCACAGTACTTGCCCTTTGCAGCTGGGCGGTTGCTTTGTTGGTGCCAGATCTGCCATTGTGGCTTCTTGTGAGCGCGCTCGTGAGTGCGGGGTTTTTTTCCGGGGCGATGATTCTGGGGTTTACCCAGGCAAAAGAGTCGGTGCCTCTGGTGTTGGCGGGAACGGTATCCGGGGTCGTTAATATGGGTGTTATGTGTGGACCGATGCTGTTACAACCGTTGGTTGGTTGGTTGCTGGACCGTTTCTGGCGCGGTATGACAGGGACCGACGGTCTGCGGGTGTATCATTTTGAAAACTACCGCGTTAGCTTTTTGTTGATGCTGGCGTGGCTGGCAATTGCGGTAGTGAGTATTGCGCTCACTCGTGAGACCCGCTGTGAGCAAATGGGCAGCACTGATCGTCTGCGGCCACCGTTAGAACGCTGAGCAAAGGGATACATAACTAAATGAATCAGGAACTTGAAAGATTTCTGAACAATAATCCCGAGTTGCGGTTTCTCGACGTCCTGTTGCCTGACCTTTGCAATATTGTGCGTGGTAAACGGATTCCACGGGACGACATTGCCAAGGTATATGCCGATGGCTTGCAGATACCCAGTTCTATTTATCTGCTCGATGTTAACGGTGGTTGTACCGATGCAGGTGGGCGCGGTTTCTCAGACGGTGACCCTGATGTCAAGGTGCGCCCGGTTCCCGGATCGCTGAGCTTAGTCCCGTGGGGCCCTCCAGGGGCAGGGCAGGTGCTTGGCAGTTTGTATGAACTGGATGACTCTGTGTGCCCGGTGGATCCACGCCACGTGCTTGCAGGTGTGATCGAGCGGTTACACGAATCAGGCCTGCATCCGGTGGTGGCAGTGGAGTTGGAGTTTTACCTGATTGATGCAGCGAGTGCGGATGAAGGTAGGCCGTGTCCGCCGGTATTGCCCGACACTGGTCGGCGAGCCTCGGCGACCCAGGTGTACAGCCTTGCCGATCTTGAGGGTTTTACTCGATTTCTCAGTGAAGTCGAGGCGACCTGTCAGGCGCAGGGGGTGCCGCTAGGCGCCACCACCGCAGAATATGCAGTGGGTCAGTACGAGATTAATCTGCAACATGTAGCGGATCCGCTGCGTGCCGCCGATCACGCGATTCTACTGCGCAGAGCAGTGCAGGGGCTGGCTCGAGCGCATGACGCCGTGGCTACTTTTATGGCCAAACCCTATCCTGAAGATGCCGGTAATGGCCTGCACGTCCACGTCAGCCTAATGGATGACAAGGGACACAATGTATTTGATAACGGCACTAGCGAGGGCAGTATTCAACTGCGCCAGGCCGTGGCTGGTATGTTGGATTTACTACCTCAGTCGATGGCAGTTTTTGCCCCTAATGTGAATTCATACCGGCGCTTCGCGCCGAACCTGTACGTACCCACCGGACCAACCTGGGGGTATAACAATCGATCGGTCGCCGTCCGGATCCCTGCGGGAGATAACACGGCACGGCGCATTGAGCATCGCATGGCTGGCGCAGATGCCAACCCGTACCTGACACTTGCCGCGGTGCTGGCCGGCCTTCATCATGGTATCAGTCACGGCTTGGTCCCGCCCGAGCCCCGCGCCGACAATGCCGGCACCCAGCTTGATGGCGCAGTCCCATTTACCTGGCAAGGGGCGTTAGATCAGTTGGCAAAGCCCTCGGCGCTTGATGAATATCTGGGGGCGGAATATTTGTCGCTGTATCGCCAGTGCAAACAGTTTGAGCTTGACACCTATGCCAGGGAGTTTACGCCACTGGAATACCGCTGGTACCTTGCGCCCGAGTAGCGCTTTTCAAGCGCAAGACATCAACTAAAAAAGGCTATGATGATCGCGCTGGCCGCACCGAACATTGCCAGAGAGTAGCCAATATTCCAGGAAAAGCATTCTCGCGCGCTTATGCGGTAGCGGCTTTGCATAGCGAGGTTCAGGCCAGACATCGGTCCACCAGTAGCACCTACCGACCAGGTCACAAGAAAAACGAATGCGAGCAGAGCCGGTTCTGGATTAAGCGGTAGCAGAATCGCTGATGCCGTTACGATACTAACCAGGGCGTGGACACCCGCAATCGCTAACGCCAGTAATACGGCCAGCACGGCAACAGCCACTTCAGGAGTGAAAGCGCCGACATCCAGCGTTGGCGCTGTTTGCGATATCAGTGCCGCAAGGCCAGTCGCCATGATGCCGGCACTAAAAAACAATGCCAGTTCACCATACATGTCCGGCAGGCGCTCCGAGCTGAAGTTTCCAATAGTGCTTAAAGCCTGGGAGAGTGATCGGCGTCGGGTCAGCACTGCTGTGGTCACGCCAATAGATAAGGCAGATACCAGTACCAGAACTGAGACCGTGGGCAGCACATGATGCAGCGCTAACACGCAGATCACCATGATCGATGGCACCCATAGCGCGCCAAAATTTACCGGGAAGCCTTCAAAAGATTCCAGCCCTCCACCCGCACGGAAGCGATGTTCGGCGAAGGTAAAAACGAAACCAAACAGGCACAATGGTGCGGACAGCATCCACAGTTCAGCCAGTCGAGCGCCCGGTGCGTAAAGCAGGCACGTACCCATCGCGGCGAAAAAAGGTGACCACAGCGTGGCCAGGGCAAAACTTCGCTGGATCGAAGTGGCCGTGGTGCGCTCAAGACGTCCGTTTCGGGCAAGTCGGTCTCCATAAATCATCAGCGCCGACAGGTTGATCATCGCAGCAAAAAGGTGCAGTCCTGCGAGCGTTTTAAAAAAGGCTTTTAAGCCCGGCGCCACCGATTCATGTCTTTGCCGGCCTGTATCGGTGATCAGGCGCAAAAAGCTGACCGCAGACAACAAACTGATCAGCAGGTGATTCTGGGTTATGAGTTGTAGCAGTGGGAGGCTGCGATATCCGATTAGGTAAGCCCAGCCCAGAGCGCCAAAACCAACAGCAACAAAGATGACACACTGAATTCTCTGAATTCGCCGGGTTCGTCGCCATAGCATCATCAATGCTGTCAGTGCGCATCCTCCCGAAAGCCAGAGAAAATCACTTAAGCCAAAGCCGGCAAGGGTTGTTGCCAGAATCATGACCAGCAGTAACTTGCCCGCAATGCGCTGTTGTCGGATATGACGTGTGGACAGTTTCAAAGCGAATTAACTCGACAGTGGCGCGTTCGAACTACGCTGGCACAAGGTGACCGGGTCAGGTGTTGAACCGGGTAAACGGATTGCATGCAGGCTCTATTGTAGGTGTTCTTAAAAGTCGGTTAGATTCGGCGCTACGGGGTGTGGACGACCACAGCGATCACCCGACAATGTTCTGTCACCATGAAATGGAGGCAAGGGATGGCACAAAGGACTCAATGGCACCACCTGGCTGGTCTGGGTGCGGTGCGGTGAGCGCTTTTGATCAGGCGCCGGTCATTAACCGTGTCGAGACCTTTAGTCGGGAGTTCGTTGCCTTCGTGCGGGTCAGCGCAAGTGATGGAACCGGCGGTTGGGGTCAGGTTTCCCCCTACCACGCGGACATCAGCGCGCAGGTGCTGCATCGACAGGTTGTGCCCTGGGCGTTGGGCCAGCCCGCAAGCGATATCGCTGCGCTGGTCAGCTCAATACCCGAGCATGAACACAAGTTTCCCGGGTCCTACCTGCGTCGGGCACTTGCTGGCCTGGAGACGGCACTGTGGGACCGAGCGGGAAAGATTCAGCAAAAAAGCGTGTGCGAGTTACTGGGCGGGACCCCGGGCCCGATAAGGGCTTACGGATCCAGCATGCGTCGAGACATCACCGCGCAAGCAGAGGCAGAGCGTCTGGTTGCACTGCGCCAGCAATTCGGTTTCGATGCTTTTAAGTTCCGGGTCGGTGCTGAGTGCGGCCACGATGTGGACCAGTGGCCGGGACGTAGCGAGGAGATCGTACCCAAGGTACGGCGCGCATTAGGGCCTGATGTTTCGCTTCTGGTAGATGGCAACGGAGGATTTTCACCCTCCCGGGCGATAACATTGGGACAAATGCTTGAAGATGAAGGTGTTGAACATTTCGAGGAGCCTTGTCTGTACTGGGAATTGGAACAAACCCGGGAGGTAACCCAGGCGTTATCGCTGGATGTAACCGGGGGAGAGCAGGATTGTGATCTTGCCACCTGGCGGCGAATGGTTGAGATGCCCGCAGTCGACATCGTCCAGCCAGACGTGTGCTACGTTGGCGGGATGCTCCGGGCGATGAAAGTTGCCAAGATGGCGCAATTGCAGGGATTGCCATGCACCCCACACTGCGCCAATCTGTCCATGGTGACGCTTTTTACGATGCACCTGTTGCGTGCCATTCCGAATGCCGGGAAATACCTGGAATTCTCGATTGAAGGTCCTGAGTACTATCCCTGGCAAGAGGGTCTTTTTGTCGAATCCCCTTTTACGGTCAACGAAGGCCAGGTTACGGTCAGTGACAAACCGGGGTGGGGCGTTGAGATTCATCCTGACTGGTTGGCTGATACCACCTACCAGGTCAGCGAGTTGCCGCACTGAGGGCGCATTTCATGTCGAGCGATTCCCCAGCCCTATTTGCCCCTGATTTCAAAGAATCTCCCTACTGGTGGGAGCGTACCCCGCGGATACGCTCGTTGCCGTCGGACCTGCCTGTCTCGGTAGATGTGCTGGTGGTTGGCTCTGGTTATACGGGCCTTTGCGCTGCTCTTGAAACTGCGCGGGGCGGGCGCAGCACCTTGGTGATCGATACGCATGAGCCAGGTTGGGGCTGCAGCTCGCGCAATGGTGGCCAGGTATCTACCGGCATCAAGCCAGATTTTGCCGCGCTTGAAAAAGCCCATGGCAGCACGACCGCTATGGAGGTGCATCGGGAAGGTCAGCGCGCACTGGCCTGGATCGGAGACTTTATTGCTAAAGAACAAATTGATTGCGATTACCAGGTTTGCGGGAGATTTTATGGGGCGCACACGCCGGCGCACTACGACAAATTGGCCCAAAAACTAAAAACCCAACCGCCAGGCCTTGAGATGGAGGCATTCATGGTGCCGCGCGCTGAGCAACATAGTGAAATTGCAACAGATTTTTATCACGGAGGGCTGGTGCAGACCCGCCATGCCAGTGTAGACCCTGCCGCCTATCATCAGGGGATTCTGGATCGTGCAGTAAAGAGCGGCGTGACGGTAGTGGGGGGGGCTTCGGCAACGGCGTTAAGCCGCGCCCGCGATGGCGCAGGGTTCGTGGTCGAGACCAACCGGGGTCCAATCCGTGCTGGCGATGTGGTAATCGCCACCAGCGGCTACACGTCGGGGCTCACACCTTGGCAGCAGCGCAGGGTTTTCCCAATCGGTACCTATATGCTGGCCACCGAAGATTTGGGAAGCGATGTGGCACGTGCGCTCATCCCCGGCGAACGGATGATCGTCGATACACGCCGGATCATTGTTTATTATCGGCTGTCCCCGGACGGACGCCGGATTCTGTTCGGCGGCCGGGTTTCTCTAAACGAGACCGATCCCATAGTGAGCGGGCCGCGACTGCATAGGCATTTAGCGACCATTTTCCCGCAGTTGGACCAGGCACGCATAACCCATTCCTGGATGGGTTTCGTCGGCTGGACCTTTCAGCATATGCCTCATCTGGGGCGGCACGACGGTATCTGGTATGCCATGGGGTATTGCGGGTCGGGTGTTGCGCTCGCCAGTTATTTTGGCACCCGGCTGGGACAGCAGGTGCTGGGTATGGAGGAGGGGCGCAGCGTTCTGTCAGATCTGCCGTTTCGGACACGCCCGCTGTACTACGGTAAGCCCTGGTTCCTCTCTGCGTCTGTGGGCTGGTACGGCTTTTTGGATCGGCTTGGCATATAAGTTTTTGCCCAAGCAACGCGGTGCTGTTAGTTGAAACATATGTTTTATAGGAGGAACGAGATGAGTCAATTGGAACCGGTCAGGATTCCGGCAGGTCACGGAAAGGCTGTACGCCTTGGGGCGGGTGCGAAAGTAAAACTTATCAATACCTATGGCACCCAGGTTGTCGATTGCTGGGCGTTAAATGCCTACGATCTGAATGAGTTCATGTCGATGGAATCGACACGGGCGACGAATGTGCGACTCAATCCCGTGCTCGGTGACACTTTCGTTACCAATCAACGGCGTGGGATTATTACCTTGATCGAGGATACAACACCCGGTGTCCACGATACCTTTATTGCTGCCTGCGACCGGTATCGGTACGGGCTGCTGGGTTTTGAGGGTTACCACCGCAATTGTCAGGATAACTTGATTGAAGGACTGCACGAACTCGGCGTGACATTGCCGTTCAGGATCGCCGGTTCGTGGAACATTTTTATGAATATTCCGGTACTGGACGATCGCAACAGTGTCGATTTTCGACCCACTCAGTGCAAACCGGGCCAGTTTGTCGTGCTGCAGGCTGAGATGGACTGTTACCTTGCTTTTTCGAGCTGCCCACAGGACATCCTACCCATTCACGGCGAGGGGGGTGCTCCACCCAAGGACTGTCATTTTCAGGTGATCTGAACGTTTTTGATCAGGCTCGAAAGTCCATTATCCTTAAAAGCCCAGCGTGGCGTTATTTTTAGGGACTTAGCATGACCTCCAGGACAAACCTGGTTCCGAAATAGCCCAATGCCAGAAGAGCGAATCCGGCGCCCGTCCAAAGGACAGCGATGCGCCCGCGCCAGCCAAAAATAAGCCGGCCGGATATAAGGATTACAAGGCTGATCCACGCCAGCAGTGCCAGCAGCGTGTGGTGGTTAAGCAAAAAGGCATTGCCGAACATCTGTCCAGACGAGAGCGCACCGCTTACCAGGGTAATACTCAGGAGTGTAAATCCGATATACACCAGTTGGAATAAAATGGTTTCCATGGTCTGGATCGGGGGAAGCGCGGAGAAAATCCCCTTGGAGTGCTTGTGTTTGAGGGTCCAGTCCTGGGCGCTGAGGAGCAGTGCCTGAGCCAGCGCAAGACTGAGAAGGGCATAGGCAAGGCCCGCGCCGAGGATATGAGCCAGCCCGGTCGTGCCTTGTAAGTGAATCGCGTAAGTATCCCCCGGGAAAAGCCAGCCTATTGTGACTCCCAGGGTGGCAGCGGGAAACACCAATACGCCAAGAATATGGACGGGCTGGAGTAATCGAGCAATCAAGTAAAGGATAACCACGACAAAACCGATCAAGGACAGCGTAGTGCCCAGGGCGAGGTTTATCCCTTCGGTAGACAGCCCCAATGGCACCAAACTGAAGCCATGAGCGCCGGCGGCGAGGTAAGCGAGCAGGGCTGCAAATGATCGGTTGCGAGGCGAGTCTGCAGGTCCGCTATTCTGACGAAGAATGACAACGGTCGCAGTAAGGTAAAACAGCGCGGCGGTGAGGCTAAACAATTCTGTCATGGGTCTGTGATGCCATTGGCCGGCCAGATGATTCTTCCAACGGGGACTTTGAGTTGCTGATCAGATTCAATGACCATGTAAAATAGATGCTCTTAAGATTTATGATTTCCTGATTTTATCCCAACTGCGTAAGGTTTCATTGCTGTTTGGCGTCTTAGCAGGCGTTGGACCACGCAGCAATCCTGGACAACAGATATGTTCCCCCAACTCAGCGACAGGCTTAAAGCGACTTTTAAGGGCCTAACGGGCCGCGGCCGCCTGAATGACGACAATATTCGCGATGCCATCCGCGAGGTGCGTATTGCATTGCTCGAGGCTGATGTGGCGCTTCCAGTGGTTCGGACTTTCCTCGAGCGGGTTCGCGCACGGGCCGCGGGGACAGAAGTGCTCGAGAGTCTCAGCCCAGGCCAGGCGGTGATCAAAGTGGTTCATGACGAACTGGTCACTTTGATGGGCGAGCGAAACGAAAGCCTTAATCTTGTATCTCGCCCCCCGGCAGTAATACTGCTGGCGGGACTGCAGGGCGCAGGAAAGACCACCAGTGCGGCAAAGCTCGCGCGGTTTTTACAAGAGCGGGAAAAAAAGCAGGTGTTGCTGACCAGCGTCGATGTCTATCGGCCCGCGGCTATGGAGCAGCTTCGTCAACTGGCAGATCAGGTCGGTGCCCGTTTTCATGCAAAAGGGCATGATCCAGTCGCGATTGCGACCGATGCCCTGGCTCAGGCCCGGGTTGGCGCCGATGACGTTCTGATTGTGGATACGGCAGGACGTTTGCATGTGGATGACGAAATGATGGCCGAGATTGCCCAGATTCATGCGGCCGTCGATCCGGTTGAGACCTTGTTTGTCGTTGACAGCATGATTGGCCAGGACGCCGTCAATAGTGCGCGCGCCTTTAACGAGGCGCTGACGCTGACAGGCATTATCCTGACCAAAGCCGACGGCGATGCGCGCGGCGGCGCAGCGTTGTCAATTCGTGAGGTCACATCAAAGCCGATCAAGTTCCTCGGCGTAGGTGAGGCAAGCGATGCACTGGAAGCCTTCCACCCCGATCGGGTTGCCTCCCGGATTCTGGGAATGGGAGACGTTGTCGGCCTGGTTGAGGAAGTGCAGCGTAGCGTTGACGAGGGTCAGGCTCAGAAAATGGCTCGCAAGCTGAGAAAGGGCAAAGGCTTTGATTTTGAAGACTTTCGCGACCAATTGGTTCAGGTTGAACAGATGGGCGGCCTGGGGGGTTTAATAGAGAAATTGCCTGGCGCATCCGAGCTGCCTGCAGCAGCCCGGGCTCAGGCTGGCGGTGGCGAGACTGGCCGATTGATTGCAATCATTAATTCAATGACACCCGGGGAGCGTACTTTTCCAGCGGTGATAAAAGGATCACGTAAACGACGCATCGCTGCTGGGTCGGGCACTCAGGTGCAGGAGGTCAACCGCCTGCTCAAACAGTTTACCCAGATGCAAAAGATGATGAAAAAGGCTAAAGGGAAAGGGGGGCTGGCACGGATGATGGGGCAGATGAAAGGTGCTATGCCGGGCACAGGTAATCCGTTTGCCCGTTAAAGTTGGCTACGGGTTTTGGGTTTCAAAGGATACAAACTATGTTAAAATTGACTGGTTTAACGGATTTTTTAAGAGGAATTATTAAATGGTGACCATACGGCTCGCCCGTGGCGGCTCCAAAAAGCGCCCGTTTTATTCGATTGTGGTTTCAGATCGCAAGCGGCAACCGCGTGGACGATTCATTGAACGCATCGGTTTCTTTAATCCAATGGCAACCGCCGGCGAAGAAACATTACGGCTCGATCGGGAACGTGCGCAATATTGGATAGGCCATGGCGCCCAACCCTCGGAACGGGTTGCCACCTTTTTGAAACAGGCCGACACGAAAGCCGCCTGACCCATTGCGTTTGCCGGGGGCGGCGGACTTCAAAATCGATGCCAGCACTGGCAGCCCAACCGCTCATTGTCGGTCAAGTGAGTGGTGTTTTTGGAATTAAGGGATGGGTGCGTGTTTTTGATTACTCGCGTGAGCGCGGCGCGATACTCGCTCATCCGCGCTGGCTCTTGCGGCAAGGCGAAATGTGGAAAGAAGTAGCCGTGCTAGATGGGCGGCGGCAAGGTAAGGGCGTGGTGGCGCACCTGAAGGGCTGCGACGACCGGGACCAGGCGCTCACACTGATCGGAATGGATGTTGCGGTAGATCCGAAGTGGCTGGAATCGCCCCAGGC
This sequence comes from Arenicellales bacterium, assembly GCA_030754035.1. Taxonomy (GTDB): domain Bacteria; phylum Pseudomonadota; class Gammaproteobacteria; order Arenicellales; family UBA868; genus UBA12578. The sequence goes on from JASMBC010000019.1 coordinate 17,753, forward strand.
TGGGGAATATTTTTGGTATCAGCTGGAAGGATTGGAAGTCATTAATTTGGCCGGTGAGTCGCTGGGTCGGGTGGATCACCTGATGGAGACCGGTGCCAATGACGTGCTGGTACTGGCTGGAGACCGTGAGCGGTTAATCCCTTACGGCCCGGACGTGATTCGGCAAGTCGACTTAGAAGCCGGGCAGATCGAGGTGGACTGGGATAAAAGTTTCTGAGCGCTCGGGGCAGTTGTGACGTTGGGGGCGCAATTTTAAGTATGCGCATAGACGTAGTTAGCATTTTTCCGCAGATGTTTGATGCGGTACGGGACTTTGGAATGACCCGGGTCGCACTTGAGAACGAGAAGTTGCGACTCGAGTTATGGGATCCGCGGGATTTCTGTCATGACAGGTACCGCCGGGTGGATGGCCGGCCCTATGGTGGTGGGCCTGGCATGGTGATGATGGCGCCGCCACTGGCTGGGGCTATCCGGTCGGCTCGCTCTGCCGGTGGAGGTAAGGTGATCTACCTTAGCCCGCAGGGGCCTCGATTAACCCAGGAACGGGTGCGGATCCTCGCGACGGAGCCTGCCCTGGTGCTGTTGGCGGGGCGTTATGAGGGCGTCGATCAGCGTTTGCTGGAGCGCGAGGTGGACGAGGAGTTATCCATCGGCGATTATGTGCTGGCTGGTGGAGAGCTGCCGGCGATGGTGCTGATTGAAGCACTGGTAAGATACCTGCCTGGTGTACTGGGTAACGATGATTCGGTTAAGACTGAATCATTCAGCGCAGGGTTACTGGATTGGTCGCAGTACACGCGGCCTGAAGTGTTTGAAGGTGTAGAGGTACCGGCCCCGTTACTGACGGGAAACCATGAAGAAATTCGGCGTTGGCGATTAAAACAGGCCTTGGGCCAGACATGGCTGAGACGGCCAGATTTACTGGCGCAAAGAGAGTTGAACGATGAAGAGCGCTCGTTACTGGAATCGTTCAGGCAGCAATACGAAAAATAGGAGAGTTCCAGATGACGAACATTATTGAGCAGTTGGAAAGCGAACAGGTTAAAACAGACCTGCCGGAGTTCCGCCCAGGTGACACTGTTCGTGTCCAAGTCAAGGTGAAGGAGGGTGCCCGGGAGCGCCTTCAGGCATTCGAGGGTGTGGTTATTGCCCGTAAGAATCGTGGCCTCAATTCATCATTCACCGTACGTAAGATTTCTTACGGTGAAGGGGTCGAACGGGTTTTCCAGACACACAGCCCGCTAGTGGCCAGCATTGAGGTCCGCAGGCGCGGCGCAGTCCGACGGGCAAAACTGTACTACCTGCGTGGGCGCACCGGGAAATCAGCACGGATTCGCGAGAAAATTTCCTGACTGCGGTGAGCGGATCCCGGTGATTGGCGGTGTTTCGCGCCCACTAATCTTCCAGTTGGCAGGTCGGATGAGACCCGCAACCCACCGCATGGCAGGCGTTGCATCGTGCTGTTGCCGGTTCGACGTTGCTGTCGTTGTTGCCATGGTATCCACCTTGGTGGCGGGTATTTCCCTTATTACCGGTGCTCCCGCCTTTGGCCAGGAGGGCCCGGCACCCCTTTTCACCGCTCGGCCTGCGCCAATTGGCGGCCTTGATCTCAATGTTCAATTTCAAACGGAGATCAAAGGGGATCGTTCTGCACCTCGCTCAATAGCATCTGCTCTTTGGGCGCAGGAACCCGCTCTTGCCTCGACTCCTTTTTCGCTCGCACTGGGTAGCGCGTCTATTCACGGTTTTAAGGACCGCGGCTTGAGGCAGCTGGCGTTGCGCGTGCTGGGGGCTCTGCCGGCGACGGATGAGGAGGCGATGCTGACGCGAGCGCGTGAGCGCTGGGAGCTTCTCGAAGAGCAGGGTCGCTGGGACACGCTGATCACTGAACTGACTCGGCGGTTTGAGGAACAGCCCGGCTCTGAGTTTCTTGAAGTAGGGCTCAGACTCAGTAGTGCTTTATTGATGGTGGCGAAAGGGAGTCGTGCTCAAGCGGTTTCTCGGGCACTTCTCGCTGAAGGTCAATTCGACCCTGGTGCGGTTCAGGAAATACGGCGCAATATCATCAAGGCTTATATTGCCCAAGGACTCGTAGCTGATGCCGAGATCGCAGCGCAGCGCTACCAGTTGGAATATGCCCCTGATGAAACCTCCTGGCAATTACTGAGGGCACGCATTGCCTTAGCGGGGCAGCGCCCGAAGGACGCTGTTTTCCAGTTGATCGGAGTCCAGTCCTATGAAGCACAGCTGTGGCGGGCCTATGCCGAATGGCGCAGCGGTGCTTTACCCATCGATCTCGCCCTGACACGGCTCGACGCCGTGCTCATTCCGGCAGAACTTGTTCGGCTCGAATCTACTCGGCACGCGATGTTGGCAGAAGTAGCCTCCGAAGTGGGTTATGCGCGATTGCACGTTGCTGCGATTGAGTATCTTTTATTGCATAAGGCCAAAGCAGATCCGCTTTTGCCAAAGCAAGATAGCGACTCGCTCATCAAATCTTACCGGGCGCTTGGCCAAACCGTTCTTAAGGACCTTTCATTACTGGATGACCAGGCAACCACAGCGTGGAAGACGCTTGCCACCGGCGGTGATCTTGACGCCCTCGCGGCAAGATCGCTTTGCGTTTATCTATTAACACTGGCTCTGCCACGGCGCGAACAACAACTGGCCCATTCATGGTTGGTACGTCAGTTGCTGGAGCAGGGATACGCAGGATTGCTCGGTTCGTTTTATGGCCAGAACGGGCTACTTGGGCATTATTCCGACTTAGAAGATGAGACCCTGCTATTACTGGTGGATCAGGCGTTGGCCGAGTCCGATTTTGGGCGTGCGGCGGATCTGCAATCGATGATTGACGGGCCGCCGCAAGGGGTTAATCACGGGGCCTGGGTTTTGCGCTCGGCACGGCTTCAAATTCTGGGGGGTAACGCAGGCGGTGGAGCTGCCGAGTTGAAGGTTTGGCTCGCCCAACTTCAGGCAATAGCGCCCGCGAGCCTTGATCAGGTGATGCAAGTGATGTTTGACCTGCAATTTCTGGGGAAACATCGCCTCGCATTGGAGCTGTTCCAAGTGGCCACACCTCTGGTTCAGACCCCTGGCCAGAAACGCGAGCTGCTGTATTGGGTTGCGCAGTCGTGGGCCGAGTTGGGTGACCATATACGTAGCGCGGCCTATTTTGTTGAATCGGCCGCTTGGGCTGGCGCGACCGCTGATCCTTGGAGCCGAAGTGCACTGTATCGGGCCGGCCAGGAATTGGAATCTGGCGCTCTGTATGATGATGCCGGCGTCATCTATCATCAGCTCCTGGACGACACGACCGATCCGAAATTGCAGGCCAAGTTGCGATACCGGCTCGCCCAACTGCAGCTGGGTCGTCTGCGCGCTCAAGAAGGTAACTGAGTGTGGGTTCCCCAGATGCGCAACTACTGGATCAGTTTCTTGACGGAATCTGGCTCGAATCGGGGCTCAGCGCCAATACCTTGGCGGCTTACCGGACAGACCTCCGTGCTTTTCAAAGCTGGCTGGCAAAAAAAGGACTGGCCCTTGAGCAGGCGACCCGCGCGGATCTGTTGGCCTACCTCGCCGCTAATGTACGGGCGGGACTGAGCCCGAGATCCTCCGCGAGACACTTATCGACTCTGCGCCGTTTCTACCGTTATCTTTTGATACAAGGCCGTACTCAGGCAGACCCAACAGCAGATGTCCGTTCTCCTGTCATCGGCCGACCCCTTCCAAAAAATATAAGCGAACAAGGCGTTGAAAAACTATTGTCAACGCCTCCCAGGGATACCGCCCTGGGAAGCCGAGACCGCGCCATGCTCGAAACCATGTATGCCAGCGGCCTACGCGTATCCGAGTTGGTAGGCCTGACACTCAACGAGCTTGATCTGACTACCGGACTGGTCAGGGTGGTAGGAAAGGGCGGGCGAGAGCGGATCGTGCCATTGGGGGAGGAGGCGTCTGAGAGCCTGCGCGAGTACCTCGGACAGGCTCGTTCAGACCTCCTGAAGGCGCAATTGACCGATGCCGTTTTTGTGACACGTCGGGGAGGGCCGATGACTCGCCAGGCATTTTGGCAGCTCATCAAGCGTTATGCTCAACAAGCGGGCATTGGTGCAGAATTCTCACCGCATTCGTTGCGGCATGCTTTCGCAACCCATCTACTGAACCATGGCGCCGATTTACGCAGCGTACAGATGTTGCTAGGACACACAGATCTTTCGACAACTCAGATCTATACCCATGTCGCCCGGGCAAGATTGCAGTCGCTACACGGCACGCACCACCCACGCGGTTGATCCTTGTGGCACGGACATTGCGGTCAATTCAATGCTTGCGCCAACAGTCGACGGTAACGGCCGACCCGTTGGTCCTGGTTACCCAGGCTGGCGAATATCTGTAGCAGGGTCTGGCGAGCCTGGTCGGCTTCGCTAGCGCCCCGGCCACGCTTGATTACTTCGAGCAATTGGGTCATTGCAGGCTCTACCTGTCCTGGCTGATGGAAGAGGCCGCCCGCCAAGCGGATCCGTGCAGACAGGTCATTGGGATTCTGAGCGATCCTCTGGGCTAATCCGTCGGTATCGCATGTTTCACCGGCGCTAAGGGCCAGTTCGATCCGAGCTTGCAATGTCTTGGTTTCTTCTTCCTGCTTTGCCACAAGAGGCAGCTCTGCCAGGGTTTCTAGCGCACCCTGGGCGTCTTTAGTATTTAATTGCTGCTGGGCGAGGGCGACCCGGAGCGGACTGTACCCCGGATCATCAGTCAAAGACTCTTTAAGCAGTGTCACTGCGGCCTCGGCATTACCACTGTCGGCCAAGTCCGCCGCTTTGGCTATATCGAGATCGGCGGGCCGTTCAATATGGCGCTCAATGACTTCCCGTACCGCGCTTTCCGGTAGCGCGCCCATGAATTCGTCAACTGGCGCACCGTGGCGAAATACTTTCACTGTAGGCAGGCTGCGTACTGCGTATTGAGCAGCCAGATCGCGTTCAACATCGGTGTCAATTTTGGCCATCAAAAATTTGCCTTCGTATTCGAGAGCAAGCTTTTCCAGAACGGGTGCAAGCATCTTGCATGGCGCGCACCAGTCGGCCCAAAAATCTACCAGCACAGGCACGGCCGCCGAACGTTGAGTCACCTCGGTTGGGA
>JASMBC010000001.1 GCA_030754035.1 Arenicellales bacterium
GATTCTAGGTCTTAATCTGCATCCTTATCTATGTCTTAGTCCATATCCAGTTCTATATCTAGTTCTATATCTATATCTAGTTCTGATTGACAAACAACAATCAATGGACGTCCTGACGGTATGGGGTTGCTCATCAGACCTGCATCAGAATCATAAAAAGGAAGAATTTATTTGGAGAAAGGAAAAGCAAAACAAAAATTACTTTACACAATCAAAGAAACAGCAGCGGTGCTCAGTTGCTCTGAGAAGACAGTGTCCCGACTTATACACAGCGGGGCATTACCAACAATACGACTTGGAACCACAATTCGAATTCCCTGTGTGGGCATTCAGGAGTGGTTGGATAAAAACACACGATATAATTCAGGGTGCGCGGGATCGGCTGTGCAAGGAGCAAGCACATGCCATATAAGCGCAAGCAAAAGGGAAGTAAAAGCAAGTTCTGGTGGGCATCGTTCACCGATGCAAACGGCAAGCGAATTAGAGTCTCTACTGGAACAACGCAAAAAAGGGAAGCCGTAGCTCTGGAGTCTAAATGGAAGACGGAAGCCTTTCGAGGTAAGGCCTGGGGTGATCAGCCTAGCAGGAGTCTTGGCGATCTGATGCTCGATTACTTGACTGCAACAAAAGCGAAAACTACCGCAGATCGTGATGCCTATTCTGCGCAGCGTCTGCTTGGATTCTTCGGTCAAGAGCAGGATTTGTCGACGATTCAGCCATCGGATGTCTCACGGTATCGAAACCATCGGTTGAAGAGTGTATCCCCGGGAACCTATAACAAGGAGATCGGGTTGCTCTCTGTTGCAATCAACTATGCCAATTCGGAGTGGGACTGGGGACTTGCTAACCCCTGCGTAGGGAAGCGAATGCCAGAACCCCAGGGGAAGGCAGTTTATTTAACCTACGAAGAGGCGGCAAAGCTGATTGATGCAGTTGATCAGAAAGCCCCCCACCTTGTGGACCTGGTTGACCTTGCTGTTCAGACTGGGTGTCGCAAAAAGGAGCTGTTAGAACTGGAATGGGATCGTATTGATTGGCAGAAAAACGAGATCATTCTCGAGGCAAAGCACACCAAATCTGCTAAACCTCGAAAGGTTCCTATCAACCCTTCATCTCGGTCTGTATTGATTCGAAGAGCAAGTACGCGTTCTGAGTGCTGTCCATCCACGCCTTGGGTGTTCTTTCATATTGAGAAGTGCAGGAACACGGAAGTGGGTGATCGAATCAAGGATGTGAAGACAGCAGTGCGTTCAGCCTGTAAGAGGGCGGGGCTTACGGGTGTCACTTTTCGCACCCTGCGCCATACCTGTGGTTCCTGGTTAGGGCAGATGTCATGTGTCGGGGCCCTGACTATTCGAGACCTGTTAGGTCACAGCAGTGTCACCATGACGGATCGGTACATGCACAGTGACCAAGCTGATTTGCACGACGCAGTACACAAGTTGGAGAAGTTTCGGTCACATTCTGGGCACAGTGCCCGTTGAGTTGTAGATGAAACAGGCGTTAACAACTGTAGAAAGGGTTATAAACCAATCAGTTAATGGTCGGGGTGAGAGGATTTGAACCTCCGGCCCCTGCCTCCCGAAGGCAGTGCTCTACCAGGCTGAGCTACACCCCGATGGATTGTGAAATCGTTGGGCCGGCCAGTCTTCTCAGAAGGTTCGGGAAACCGAGAAGTCAGCGAGGCTGGCCAGAGCGGTACGGTAATTGGATGGCGGCAGCACTTCAAGGGCTTGCCGGGCGGTGTCCGCATAATCTTGAGCCCGGCGCGAAGTGTACGCAAGAGAGTCGAGCGTTTCAATGATGGAGTGGATGTGCCCGAAGTGTTCACGTGTGCCCTTTTCGATCGTTTTATGAAGAAGTTGCCCTTGGCTATCGTCGCAGTGTTGTAAGGCGTGTATCAGTGGTAAGGTTACCTTGCCTTCGGCCAGATCATCACCGGCATTCTTGCCCATCTGCTTGGCGTCGGCGCGATAATCAAGCGCATCGTCAATGATTTGAAAGGCGACCCCCAGGTGTAGTCCAAAGTCGGCAAGCGCATCCTCGGTGGCAGGTCCGGCGCCAGCCAGCACCGCGCCAAGGCGGGTAGCAGACTCGAACAGGCGCGCTGTCTTCCGGGTGATGGTCTCCAAATACTGTGCTTCAGTGGTTTCGGGATTGTGAGTGTTGAGCAGTTGCATCACCTCGCCCTCGGCAATGGCGTTGGTGGTGCTAGCCATGATTTCCATCACCCGCATACGGTCCACGGCCACCATCATTTCGAACGCGCGGGAGTAGAGAAAATCGCCCACCAGAACTGTGGCGGAATTGTCCCATACGGCGTTGGCCGTTGGCCGTCCCCGGCGCAAATCAGACTCATCGACCACATCGTCATGCAGCAAGGTGGCTGTGTGTATGAACTCGATCACCGCTGCCAAATCGATGTGGGCGGTACCTTGGTAACTTAAGGCGTGGGCCGATAGAATCAGGGTCAAGGGGCGCAGTCGTTTGCCACCAGCGGCGATGATATATGCGCCCATTTGGCGAATCAGGGAGACATCCGAGGCTAGTTGATTGTTGATATGCCGGTTGACTGCGGCTAGGTCATCGGCCACCAGGGCGGTTGCCTGTTCCAACGATGTTGGTGTGTCACCGGAACTTTTACGCGGTGACTGCGGCATGGGGATTACGGTGGCCATGGCTAGATCATAACGCGGAGACAGGTAGGGCGGGGATGCATTAGCGCAAAGTTTGACCAGTCTTCCAGATTGCCCTAAAATTGCGCGCCTTTAAAAGCCCGCTAACGCGGGCGCCCGCACCCCGTTCCGGGGCCGGGAACCCCGGGGTCAAGTAAGCATGTACGCAGTGGTCCAAACAGGCGGCAAACAGTACCAGTTGGGCGTTGGTGATAGTCTCAAGGTAGAAAAACTCCCCGGCAGCGCCGGCGACGTCATCGAGTTGTCGCGCGTGCTGCTACTCTCTGACGGAGACGATATCAAGGTCGGCAGTCCAATGATCGGTGGTGCCAGCGTTAAGGCTGAGATTGTTGGTCACGGTCGGCACAAGAAGATTCGTGTCTTCAAGATGAAACGCCGTAAGAAATACCGCAGGACCCAGGGTCACCGCCAGGCTTTCACGCAATTGCGCGTGACCGAGATTAGCGGCTAAATGCCGCTGGAGAGAAACCATGGCCCACAAAAAAGCAGGTGGTAGTTCGCGCAATGGTCGCGACTCAGAGTCCAAGCGCCTGGGTATCAAGCGCTACGCGGGTGAGGCGGTGAGGGCCGGCAACATACTGGTGCGCCAGCGAGGTACCGCTTTTCACCCTGGAGAAAACGTCGGCCTGGGTCGTGACCATACGCTGTTCGCCCTAGCCGATGGCAAGGTAAAGTTTGAAATCAAGGGTCCGCGAAGCCGACGGACTGTGAGCGTGCTGGCCGAGTTGTAAACGCCATTCGGATGCCGGATCGCAGGAGGCCCCGCCAGTAGAGCGGGGTTTTTTGTAGGAGTCCCGGCCGGGTGTAGCGAGGCGTGGGCAGGTGTCGACATGAAATTCGTAGACGAGGCAATGATCAACGTGAACGCCGGTAACGGTGGCCACGGTTGCCTGAGTTTTCGACGTGAAAAGTTTGTGCCCCACGGTGGCCCGGATGGCGGTAACGGGGGCAAGGGCGGGGACGTGGTGCTGGTAGCAGTAGAAAGCCGCAATACCCTGGCTGATTTCCGCTATACCCGCGAGTTTTCAGCCGCTAACGGTCGACCTGGCGCGGGCCGTAACCGTAGCGGTGCTGGAGGCGATGATCGAGTGATCGCTGTGCCTGCGGGCACGCTGATTTTTGATGGCGACACTGGCGAACGGCTCACCGATCTTGCTGTTACTGGGCAGAGTTTCGTGGTGGCAGCTGGCGGCCGGGGTGGTTCCGGCAACGCCCGTTTTAAGTCCAGCACCAATCAGGCGCCGCGCCGTACTACGCCTGGTGTTTCAGGGGACAGGCGGCGGTTGCGACTCGAGTTGCAGGTGCTGGCAGATGTCGGATTACTTGGCCTGCCCAACGCCGGCAAGTCGACCTTGCTGTCAGCAGTGTCGGCCGCAAAGCCGCGGGTGGCCGACTACCCGTTTACCACCCTTTATCCTGAGCTTGGGGTCGTTGACTTAGGTTCAGGCAATAGCTTCGTGGTTGCGGATATACCCGGCCTTATCGAAGGCGCAGCAGAGGGTGTCGGGCTCGGCGTACAATTCCTCAAGCACCTGCGGCGAACACGATTGTTGCTGCACCTGGTAGATATCGGGTCCGCCGACACCAGTGACCCCCCGGCGGCTGTCCGCACAGTGGAGCGGGAGCTAGAGGCTTTCGATTCACAACTTGCTGGGCGTCCGCGCTGGTTGGTGCTTACCAAGTTGGACCTGGTCGAGGCCGAGACAGCCACAAGGTTCTGCGAGCAACTCCAGGAAGAACTGGGCTGGACAGCGCCACTTTTTCTGGTTTCGGGCGTCTCCGGCGCCGGCTGTGGGCAGTTGACGGCAAGTGTCTGGAACTGGCTGAATGAATACAATGAGTGATAACACAGGGCGAGGGTCGGACCGGCAGCGGTGGGTAATCAAACTCGGCAGTTCACTGCTGACCGATCCAGAGGCGGGACTGAACCACAGCCTGATCGAACAACTCGCCACAGTTGGGGCAGATTTGCGCGACCGGGGCATCGACATCGTGCTAGTGTCGTCCGGCGCAATTGCAGAGGGTATGCAACGACTGGGCTGGAAGAGTCGGCCCCATGAACTGTTTCGGTTGCAGGCCGCAGCCGCAGTTGGCCAGATGGGGTTGGCACAGGCATACCAAAATGCTTTTAGCCATTTTTCTGTTCAGACAGCGCAAATCCTACTTACTGAGGCCGACCTCAATGATCGTACCCGCTACCTGAATGCGCGTAGCGCCCTGCGCTCGATGCTGGAGCTGGGTATCGTCCCGGTGGTCAACGAGAATGACACCGTGGTCACCGAGGAAATCCAGTTCGGCGACAACGATACACTTGGCGCGCTGGTTACGAATCTGGTTGAAGCCGAATACCTGGTGATTTTGACTGACCAGCAGGGTCTGTTTGACGCGGATCCGAGGCACCAAAGCAACGCGCACTTGATCCGGGAGGCGATGGCAGGCGACGCTGCACTAGAAGCTTACGCCGGGCCCGGTGGAGCTCTCGGTCGCGGCGGCATGTTGACCAAGTTGCAGGCTGCGGCCCGGGCAGCCCGCTCTGGGGCCTCAACTGTTATCTGCTCAGGGCACGACATGGAGCGCTTGGCTGATATTGCCAACGGTAATTTTCCAGGCACTGTGCTACGGGCTGGAGCGGGTCGGATAGCGGCCCGTAAGCAATGGCTCGCCGGGCGGCTGCGGGCCAGTGGCCGATTATTTCTTGATGCCGGGGCTGTTGCGGTGTTGATCGACTCAGGTAAAAGTTTGTTGCCGGTCGGGGTTCAGCGGCTCGAAGGCCGCTTTGAACGGGGCGATTTGGTGGACTGTGTCGACGCGGCGAGCGGCAGGGCAGTGGCCCGGGGGTTGATCAACTACGGCTCCGTAGAGGCCGAGAAAATCATTGGGCTGGCTAGTAGCCAAATAGAGGAGATACTGGGATACGTGGACGAACCCGAACTCGTCCACCGGGACAACATGGTGGTATTTTGAGATACGCCACGGGCTGTAAGGCCCACGGCGAGCGATCAGGCAGAGGTGGCTGCCTTGAGGCGGGCATTCAGGCGTCGTTTCAAGCGGGCCGCCTTATTGCGGTGTTCGAGGCCCTTGCGCGCCGCGCGATCAAGTTCGGATGCCACCGCGCGGTAGAGTTCACCGGCGGCTTGCGTGTCACCGGCTTCAGTCATTTTGAGGAACTTTTTGATACTGGTGCGCATGGTAGAGCGTTGTGACATGTTGCGCGCGCGGTGGATTACCGCCTGTCGAGCGCGCTTGCGTGCCTGGATTGAATTGGCCAATCTGGCTTCCTCTTGAGGATAATATCGGGAAAAAAAGACGCGTGAGTATTAGGAAATCCGGGCTGTTTGTCAATGCCGAGTGGTGCTTTTGTCGTCACTTCGATGCTTTTGCTTTGTTGACAGGACGGCGAAGTCGAGTTTCGGGAATGCCGATTTGACTGTGAAACTCCTAAAATCCGTTGGCGCGGTGGGTGGGATGACCCTGCTGTCCCGGGTTACCGGGTTGGTTCGTGACATCGCTTTCGCCCAGTTCTTGGGTAGCGGGTTGATGGCTGATGCCTTCTTTGTCGCTTTTCGGATTCCTAACTTTCTGCGCCGAGTTTTCGGTGAAGGAGCGTTTGCTGTCGCCTTCGTACCAGTCTATACCGAGTATGAAGCCCGTTACCCGCCGCACCAGGCCCGCGCTTTTCTGGAATTAATGGCTGGGCGCCTCAGTGTGATTTTGCTGGCCCTCACCGTGGTCGGTGTCGCTGGCGCACCGGCGGTAGTAATGGCCATTGCGCCGGGCTTTCTGGAAGATCCCGCAAAGTATGACGCCACAGTTTCGGCTCTGCGTTTAACCTTTCCCTATCTCTTTTTTATCTCGCTGGTGGCAATGGCCGGCGGTATTCTCAATACCCGAGACCGTTTCGTTGTACCTGCGGTAACGCCAGTGTTGCTGAATCTGTGCCTGATAGGTGCGGTTTGGCTACTGCTGCCACGGATGGCGAACGCGGCCGTTGCGTTGGGGCTCGGCGTGTTACTTGCTGGCGCGGTACAGTTTGCTTTCCAGTTGCCGTTCTTGCGCGTCTGCAACCGCTTACCGCGGCCACGCCTTAAAGCCCACGGCAGCAATGATGAGGTTGGCGCACAGGGGGTCCAGCAGGTATTTCGACTGATGCTGCCGGCTCTTTTTGGCGTGTCCATTGCGCAGATCAATCTGCTGGTCAATACACTGCTGGCATCGTTTTTAGTTACCGGTAGCGTTTCTTGGTTGTATTACTCCGATCGCCTGATGGAGTTCCCCCTGGGTGTTTTTGGCATCGCGCTAGCGATAGTAATTTTGCCGACGCTGTCGGCACAATACACCCGGGCGGCAGAAGGCGCTTTTGCCGACACCCTGGACTGGGCACTGCGACTGGTATTCCTGGTCACGGTGCCGGCGGCGGCGGCGCTTGCGGTGCTGGCGTTTCCGCTCATGGTCGTGTTGTTCCAGCGCGGCGAATTCAGTCCCAACGATGCTCTGATGGCGGCGCGCAGCCTGGTGGCATTTGCCCTTGGGCTGGTGCCGTTTGCGCTGGTCAAGGTGCTGGCGCCCGGCTTTTATGCCCGCCAGGACACGAAAACTCCCGTGCGCGCCGGTGCGGTGGCAATGGTTGTTAATGCCTTGGCCGCGGTGGTGCTGGTATTTAGCCTGGCCCACGTAGGGCTGGCCCTGGCCACTTCGGTGGCGGGTGTGGTTAATGCCGCGTTGTTGTACCGTTACCTGGTGCGAGATACGGGGTTTACCCCGGCGGCTGGCTGGGGCGGGTTCCTGGCCCGCATCACGCTGGCTACCTTGGCCATGGTGGTGTTGTTATGGTATGGCATGGGTGAGGCTCAGATTTGGCTCGATGCACCGGTGCTCGAGCGGGTCGGCCGACTGGCGGGTTTGGTGCTTGCCGGTGGTGGGGTCTACCTCGCCGCTCTTTACCTGTTGGGTATTCGTGTGCACCGCTTTCTAAGGTAAGACAATCATGATTGAGGCGGAAGAACTTAGATCCGGCGCCATCGTTCAGATCGGAGCCGTGGACCAGCCGCGCCTTTTCACTTTGTCCGAGGCGCGGCAACTGTTACCGTTGGTCAGGAAGGTTACCGAGGTGGCGCACCGTAACCTGACGCCCTGTCGTGACCGAATGCGGCAAATGCTCAACTGTGATCCACGATTGGCGGCACTGGAGTGCGAATTCGAGGCGGAGGTGCGCAAATGGGTGGCCCGTATGCTACGGCTTGGGGTCATGGTGCCCGACCTGTGGCAGGTCGGTTTCGACACTGGCGAGGGTTATCTGTGCTGGCGCTTCCCCGAGCTGCGGCTCGCATATTTCTGCGGCTATGTGGATGATTTCGATGCACGCCAGCCATTGGCCGAGGTGATAGACGAATGGTGTCCCGATTGGGCGAACCAATGACCCTGGGGCTTTAAACTCTTGTACAGGAGCTGAACGCGTGATTCTCATACGGGATTTTCACAACCTGCGCGGGTCGCACCGCCCCTCGGTCGTCTCGATCGGCAATTACGATGGAGTCCACCTGGGACATCTACAATTGATAACTGCATTGCAGGCCAGGGCCCGGCAATTGGGAGTGCCCGCAACCGTAATGACCTTCGAACCACACCCTTCGGAATTCTTTAGCCCCGAGAAAGCACCGCCGAGACTGCTCCGTTGGCGCGAAAAAATGGAGCGGCTCGCTAGCGCCGGGGTTGACCAGGTATTTTGCCTGCGCTTCAACCAGTCTTTCGCCGAAAACTCGGCACAGGATTTCGTGCAACGCTATCTCGTCGATGGGCTCGGTATACGGCATGCGGTGGTCGGAGACGACTTTCGCTTTGGCCGTAACCGCGCCGGGAACACTGCTTTTCTCCGGGACATGGGCGCCAAGTTCGGGTTTACGGTTACCACAGTACCAACCTGCGAAATCGCAGGTGAGCGGGTCAGTAGTTCGCGCATCCGCTCGGCGATACAGCGAAACGACTTCGTCCTGGCTGAGCGATTATTGGGCTATCCTTACGCCATCAGTGGCCGGGTCGTTCATGGTGATGAGCGGGGTCGGACCATCGGTTTTCCCACGGCCAACATCATTTTGCGCCACGACAACCTGCCGGTGTGGGGTGTATATGCGGTGGCAGTGAGCCGCGCAGCCGGTCAATGCCTGCCGGCGGTGGCGAATATCGGGGTTCGACCAACGATAGGTGGCGATCGGGTGTTGCTGGAGGCCCACCTGCTCAATTTTGACAGTGACCTTTACGGCGAGCGCATAAAGGTCGAGTTCAAGCATAAGATTCGCTCAGAAAAACGCTTCGACTCTATTGAGCAACTGCAGGCGCAGATTGCGCGCGATACGGAAATAGCGAGGGAGTGGCTTGCGCAAATACAACCGGCTGCCCGGGAGCAAGCTGGTGGCTGAAAAAAACGCCAGTGGTATACCTTATCTCGCCGGTGCGGGCATTATCGTGGTGGTGGACTATCTGACCAAGCTGTGGGCTGTCTCTGCACTGGACGGTTGGGGACCCCAGGCGGTGTTGCCGGGTATCAATCTTGTGCTGGTCCGCAACACCGGTGCGGCATTTGGCTTTCTGGCTGATGCCGGAGGCTGGCAGACATTCGTGTTTATTGGCATTGGCATCGTCATTTGTCTTGCTCTTATTGGGTGGCTGGTGACGAAACGGCGGGAGGTGGCACTGGATACAGGGCTGGCGCTGATTCTCGGCGGAGCCGCTGGCAATATCATCGACCGGTTTCGGCAGGGATCTGTTATTGACTTCATCGATTTGCACGTTGGGCATTGGCACTGGCCTGCGTTTAATGTTGCGGATATCGCAATCAGTGCCGGCGCGGTTTTACTGGTAGCCGACCTGCTGGGGTTGTTTTCGGGCAAGGATCGAGGGCCGGCTGAGTGAGTGGGGCGATGACCATAGCTCGGGGTGATACAGTGATTTTCCACTACCGCCTGTATCTGGCCGATGGTGCCGAGGTTGAGACATCCGGGGTCGAGCCCGTGACCCTAGTGGTCGGTCGCGGCGAACTTCCCGCTTCGATCGAGTCCTCTTTTGTGGGCAAGCGTACCGGGGAGTGTTTCGAGGTTGCAGTCAGCGCTCGGGAGGAGGCCTTTGGCTCTTACGATCCTCGGAACCGCCAGGTTCTTCCAGCCGGTGAATTTTCCACGACCTCGCTGCTAGAGAAAGGGGCATTAGTGGAATTTGAACTTCCCACTGGTGAAGCTGTAGCCGGCCGCATCATTGCGGTAGCAGACGACGATGTGACCGTGGATTTTAATCACCCTTTGAGTGGCCGCGATTTTCGTTATCAGATCGAGATCCTGGCTGCCCACCCGCCGGGGGCTGAGCAGCAGGCGAATTATGGCTGAGCCCGATGCGCTGGAGCTTCGACTAGCCAGTCCCAGGGGTTTTTGTGCTGGGGTCGACCGGGCGATAGAGATCGTTGAGCGTGCGCTCGACGCCTTTGGTGCGCCGATCTTTGTGCGCCACGAGGTGGTGCACAACCGTTTTGTGGTCGAAGACTTAAAGTCCAAAGGTGCAGTATTCGTCGAGGAGTTGGCGGCGGTGCCATCCGGAGCCACTGTTATTTTCAGCGCCCATGGGGTTTCCCGGCAGGTGCAGACTGAGGCCAGGGCGTGCGGACTCAAAATCTTCGATGCCACCTGCCCTTTGGTTACCAAGGTGCACTCGGAGGTGGCGCGCTATGGCCGTGAGGGCAAGACCGTGATCCTGATAGGGCATGCCGGACATCCGGAAGTGGAAGGCACCATGGGGCAGGCGCGCGGTCCAGTGCACCTGGTGGAAACAGTAGGCGATATTGCCCGGCTGCCTCTCGACCACCAGCAACCGCTTGGCTATGTTACCCAGACGACACTATCAGTAGATGACACCGCGGAGGTAGTAGCTGCCCTCAAAGCACGCTTTAACCAGATCGAGGGTCCACGCCATGATGACATTTGCTATGCCACCCAGAACCGGCAGGATGCGGTGCGGGTTATCGCCGCAGATTGTGACATTATTTTTATCGTTGGCTCGGCTAATAGTTCTAACTCCAATCGCCTGCGCGAACAGGCCGAAAAGGCGGGGGCCATGGCTTATTTGATCGACTGCGCCGCTGATATTCGGCTGGAGTGGCTTGCAGGGTGCGCCAGGGTTGGTGTGAGTGCCGGTGCCTCAGCGCCAGAGGTGCTCGTCCAGGAAGTAGCCGATCGACTCGAACAATTGGGCGCAGTGGTGAAAAGTGAGTTGCGCCAGGTAGATGAAGGGATGGCGTTTGCCTTGCCGACCGAATTGCGCGTGGCAAGTCAATGCAGTTAGGCGTTAGACGCGTTATTCTCCCGGCGAATATAATTCGTGGCCGACGGTTAGCGGACTGGTGCTGTGAAAAGGGCAATCGATGCCGGTGTAGCTCAGTTGGTAGAGCAGCGCATTCGTAATGCGAAGGTCGTAGGTTCGAATCCTATCTCCGGCACCACTTCCCGATTGTGCGGCACGGACCCAGCTGGTTTAT
The DNA here is from genome assembly GCA_030754035.1 of Arenicellales bacterium. Classification (GTDB taxonomy): domain Bacteria; phylum Pseudomonadota; class Gammaproteobacteria; order Arenicellales; family UBA868; genus UBA12578. The sequence continues at coordinate 11,212 of JASMBC010000001.1, forward strand.
GCCAAGGTGTACCGCTGCTCAGTTAATAGCGCCATTTTCAATCGTTTGGTAGAAAACTGATGAAAGACAGTGATCAATTACCCCGACGGATTCTCGTCACTGGCGGCGCCGGTTTCCTTGGTTCGCACCTGTGCGAGCGCCTGATCGGGCAAGGGCATGAGGTGCTTTGCCTGGACAACTATTTTACTGGTTCTAAGCAGAACGTTGCTCATCTGCTGGTGCGGCCCAACTTCGAGTTGGTGCGCCACGATGTGACTTTTCCGTTGTACGTAGAGGTGGAGCAGATTTACAACCTGGCCTGCCCGGCATCGCCCGTGCACTATCAGCACGACCCAGTGCAAACCACCAAAACCAGCGTACACGGGGCTATCAACATGCTGGGGCTTGCCAAGCGCACTGGAGCCCGCATCTTGCAAGCATCGACCAGTGAGGTTTACGGTGATCCGGAAGTACATCCGCAAACCGAGGACTACTGGGGCCGAGTGAACCCCGTGGGTTTACGTGCCTGCTACGACGAGGGCAAGCGCTGTGCCGAGACACTGTTTTTTGACTACCAACGCCAGCATGGCTTGGAGATCAAGGTAGCCCGCATTTTCAATACCTACGGGCCGCGCATGCACCCCAATGACGGCCGGGTGGTATCTAACTTCATCGTCCAGGCCCTCGCAGGAAAAGACATTACCATCTATGGTGACGGCAGCCAGACGCGTTCTTTCTGCTACGTTGACGACCTGGTGGACGGACTGATTGGCCTGATGCAGACCGACTCAGCCATCACCGGCCCGGTCAACCTCGGCAACCCGGATGAATGCAGCATCATAGAATTGGCCGAGCGGATCGTTTCCTTGACCGGATCCGGGTCGAAACTCGTCTACCGGCCATTGCCAGCAGATGACCCAGTGCAGCGGCGGCCCGACATCACTTTGGCCGGCGAGTTACTGGACTGGTCTCCGGCAGTACAGTTGGAGGAGGGGCTGGCCGCTACGATGGATTACTTCCGCGCCCAGGTAGGATTGCAGGAAGTCGGACAATAGGCTGGCGCCCACGCGTTCGGGGCTCATCCTATGAGCCCCTGGGTTCAACATAATGACCCTGTTTCTAATGGTAAGAGGAGCAGGGCATGGGCAATCTGCTGCACTATCTGGGATGGCTGGCGACGACGCTGTGCTCTGCACTGGTCGTGGGACGGTGGGCTGATTGGCTGGCGACTCTTGAGGGACTTGAGACGGGGCTGATGTTCGGTCTGTGCGCGAGTCTGGCTGGCGGCAGCGTGGTTTTTCTCGTTATTTGTGGAGCAGTCAGGTTAGCGGGCGTAGCCCGGGCGGCACTTTATCGCCGGCGCGGGTGGCACCCGAGTACCACGGAGCCAACGGCGAGTGCGCCGAGCTAATTTCGCGGCCCGGTTCGCCTGTAAACTCCGGACTTTTCCCGAGCAGGAAAACCTTGTGCCAATCGACAACTCTTTTTCCGGTTTGTTCTCTCGAGCGATTGAACGCCACTTTCGACTGCCATCAATGCCTAGGTTACGGTGCTGCAAGCAGCAGTATGTCTGGGGTTTCGAGCGTGTTGACCGGCAACCGGCGCGTCCGGGAGGGCCAGTCAGTGAATGACGTCAACTTGAGCGGGCGTTGTATCGCGGTGCTGGGCATGGGCATCATGGGGCGCTCCATGGTGCGCAACCTCGCACGGGCTGGCGCCGAGGTGGTCGTCTGGAATCGCACTATAGATACGGCTCGGAAGATGGCCGGGGGCGCGATCCGGGTAGTTGCAACCCCGGCGCAGGCGGCCCGCACCGCCGACATCCGGATTATCGTGGTTGCTGATTCACAGGCGTTGGCTGACGTGGTGCTTGGTAGCGAAGGTGTGCTGGCTGGACTGAATGGCCGAGGGCTGGTCATCGATATGGGGACTTCCTCGGTCAACGCTACTCATGAACTTGCAGCCCAGGTGGCGGCGGCCGGTGGCGAGTACCTCGATGCCCCAGTCTCCGGTGGGGAGCGAGGGGCCAGTGCAGCGACGCTTAGCATCATGGTGGGCGGCAGCGAATTGGCTTACGCGACAGCGTTACCGATATTGCAGGCACTGGGGCAGAATATTCGCCGAATCGGCAAGGTGGGGGCTGGGCAGGTGGCAAAAGCCGCCAACCAGATCATCGTTGGCCTCACCATAGAAGCGGTTGCAGAGGCTTTGGCCCTGGCCCGGGCGGCTGGAGTGGATCCCGCGCGGGTGCGTGAGGTGCTTGCAGGAGGGTTTGCCGACTCGCGCATTCTGCACTTGCACGGGCAGCGGATGTTGGAGGGCGACTATTCGCCTGGCGGGCGGGCGCTGACTCAAAGAAAAGACCTGGAGTTGGCTTTGGCGCTAGCCGCAGACTGCGGCCTGGAATTGCCGGCAACCAGCCTTTGTCGAGAGCGCTATGATGAATTGATAGCGGCAGGGAGGGGTGATTGTGACCACAGCGCGCTGGCGGTGTTGTATCCACCTCTGGATCCGGAAAATTGATCAGGTGTAGAGGTCGGGGCTTCCAGATGGGCGCGTCTTAAAGCGTTTGTGCACCCAGAAATACTGTAAGGGAAAACGGCGCACGCAGGACTCAACCGCACGGTTCATCCGGGCAGCATCTTCGGCGGGGTTACCGGTCGGGAAATCCGCGAGTGGTGGGTCGAAGACCATTTCTAGCCCTTTGCCATCGGCTAGTATGCAGGTAGTGCAGGGTATGACTTGAGCACGGGCAAGCCGTGCAAGGCGCCCAAGTACCGGCCAAGTCGCCGTAGGGATTCCGAAGAAGGGGGCGAATACGGCTCGCCGTGGCCCGGGATCCTGGTCTGGCAGGTAATAACAGGATTGACCCTGGCGGATAGCTCGGACTAAGCGCTTCATGTCGCTCTTGCGCTCAATAAGTTTTGCACCAAAGCGCTGGCGGCTTTTCAGCATGAAAAAATCGAGCACAGGGTTTCTGCTGCGCTGATACACGCTGACTCCCTGATAGCCGGTAGAGAGATAAATTCCGCCCAGTTCTAGCCCGACGAAATGCGGCGCCAGGATGATCACCCCGCGGCCATCGCGTAGCGCCTCATCGAGCACTTCGCTGCCGCTGACGCGAATGGCCTGGTCTAGGCGAGCTCTGGATGCCCACCAGAAAAACCCGGTGTAAAGGAACATTCGCGCTGTGTTTCGCAGATTTTCGCGGACCATGGCGGTGACGTCGGCTGAAGATTTTTCAGGAAAACATAAGCGAATATTGCGTTCGGCAATATGGTGGCGCGAAGGGATAGTCTTTTGCATCAGATCTCCGAGTACTGTGCCAGTGCGATACAGTACTGGCAGCGGCAACAAACTCAACAATCGCAGCACCCCAAGCCCAATCCAGGTCGGTAGGTAGCGGGGATTACAAAGTTGCAACAGGGGCGGCTTCATCTCACCACAACCAGCAAGGCCTGACCGGCCGGACAAAGATGACGGCATTTAGTTGGGTTCGCCGACGTGCGGGATAAAAGTATGATGTCCGGGAGATAAATAAATTGCATGACCTGCAGCACAAGGGAGGATTGTTCCTGTGATATAGTGAAAATAAACATTACCAGCCCATCTTTCAACTTCAACCGACGTTATTCTTTATTTGCAGGGGGATTTTTGACCGAGACCATCGCACTCACCGCCGAGATGATGGCGGTGATGATTATCCTGGGTCTCACTATCTGTCTTTTCGCTTTTGAGATTGTCCGTGTCGATGTGGCTGCGGTCGCGGTCATGGTTTTGTTGGGACTGACCAGCTTGCTTCCCGGGTATGATGGGCTGGTACCTATAGAACACCTATTCGACGGTTTCGCCAGCAATGCCGTCATTTCGATTATTGCCGTCATGATTATCGGCGCCGGTCTGGATAAGACCGGTATCATGAGTCAATTGGCCGGTAAGATCCTCAAATATGGTGGCGGCACTGAGAGCCGCATCATCACGATAATCACCGGCACGGTCGGTGTGATTTCGAGTTTCATGCAGAACACCGGCGCAGCAGCGCTGTTTCTGCCAGTAGTCTCGCGGATTGCTCGTCGCGGTAACCTGCCGGTATCCCGACTCCTTATGCCGATGGGTTTTTGCGCCATCCTCGGTGGCACTGTCACCATGGTGGGTTCAAGTCCACTGATTCTACTAAATGATCTCATAGAGAGCTCCAACCGCAGTTTGCCTCCGTCGGTAGAGGCGATGCAGACTTTTTCGCTTTTTTCTGTGTCACCCATCGGGATGATGCTGCTGGTTTGTGGCATCTCGTACTTTGCGCTCATGGGGCGACTGGTTTTGCCGGTGGTCAAGGGTAAACCACAGGAGTCGGGCAGCACCATGCAGTATTTCAGTGAGGTGTACGGAATCAAAGGTGAAGTTTACGAAGCTCGGACACTGCTTGACAGTCCCTTGGTTGGCAGGACTCTGGATGACATCGAAAGTGCCGGGCGTGGCGGCTGGATCGTGGCTGTGCGCAACGGTAATCAAATGACCGTTGCGCCGCGGGGTGACACCGAGCTGTGGGCGGGCAGCGAAATCGCCATCATGGGCCCACATGATTCGGTCGAGAGTTTCTGCAACGAGAACGTTCTTGAATTCAAGAAAGAGATGGACGTTTTCTCAGAAATTCTCAGCCCCACCGCCGCCGGTATCGCTGAGGTAGTTATTCCGCCGGACTCTTCACTGATTGGTAAGTCGCTGCGGGAGATCAGCCTGCGCCAGCGGTACGGTGCCACGGTGCTCGCAATTTTTCGGATCGACCAGGTGATCGACTCGGAATTGGCTGATTGCACGCTGCAGGCTGGCGACACGTTAGTCTTGCACACTCGCTGGCGCGATATTACACGGATCGCGGAAAGCAGTGATTTTGCTGTGGTCACCGATGTTCCACGCGACGACACTCGTCCACACAAACTGGTGCATGCCGCGGTTTTCTTCTTTATTGCGCTAGCTTTAATTCTGTTTACCGATCTAAGACTGTCAGTGGCATTGATGACGGGCGCTGTGGGCATGATTATCAGCGGGGTAATCCGCATAGACGAGGCCTACCACGCCATTGGCTGGCAAAGCGTGTTTCTGCTGGCGAGCCTAATACCGTTGGGCCTGGCGGCCGAAACAACGGGAACCGCGGCATGGCTGGCGCAGCAAGCCCTGATACTGCTGGGCGACGTGCCGCTCTGGGTGCTGCAGAGTTGTATTGCGGTGCTGGCGACCGCGTTTACGCTGGTTATGTCAAACGTTGGCGCCACAGTGTTACTGGTGCCTCTGGCAGTGAACATTGCAATTGGTGTTGGCGCCAACCCGGCGATCTTCGCGCTTACTGTCGCGCTCGCTACCTCCAATTCTTTCCTGCTGCCGACCCACCAGGTCAATGCATTAATTATGGGTCCGGGCGGTTACCGAGTAGTCGACTTCATGCGCGCGGGCGGCATCATGACCATACTCTTCCTGGTAGTGATGATGATCATGCTAAATCTCGTTTTCTGAGGATAGTGCGGACACTGGCCGGGCGTGGGCGGAATAGCAGGGGCAGTGGTCAGGCGCTTACGGTGGCTTTTCCCCACGCAAGCATTATCCGTTTGCGCTCATCGCCCCAGCGGTATCTACCAGTGCTACCGTCGCTACAGATGACCCGATGGCAGGGAATGAGAAAGGCGATGGGGTTATTGCCGATCGCGGTTCCCACTGCCCGGCTGGCGCGTGGATTGTTCACCGCAGCAGCGATATCGCCATAAGTGACGGTAGTGCCGGCCGGAATATGTAGCAGGGCCCGCCAAACCTGAAGCTGAAAATCACTACCGTGTACGTACACTGACAACGATTCCTCTGGGGGTCTGCCTCTGCCTGGGAAAATTGTTCGGTCCCACGATTTGGTTACCCCAGGTGTTTCAACCAGTGTTGCTTCTGGCCAGGTGCGGCGTAGTTCTTCATATTCTGAAATGCCATCCGAGGTGGCGAACGACAGCCAGCATATCCTGTGGCCGGTCGCGCCAATCAGGCACCTGCCGAAAGGACTGTCGTGATAGCTGCAATGAATCGTCAGGCCGTTGCCACTACGACAATAGTTAGCTGAGATGGCAGCCTGCAAAGTGGCCTCAAGATCGCGCGGGCAACTGCTCCCGGGCGAGCCACTGTTTATGGTCGTATCCAGTTTGTTATTGTCGGGCTCGAGTAGCGCTTGGCTCTGGTCCAAGGCCAGCGCTTGCAGGAAGCGCTTGAGGCCTATGCCGGCCCAACGCCGCAGTAGGCGCTGAAAATGGCAGTTGCTTAGGCCTGTTGCAGCCGCGAGGTCGGCGAGGCCGAACTGCTTTCCTCGATTTAATTCGATAAAGCTTAACGCACAGGCGATGCGCTGGTAATCCGAGGATTGCCGGGAATCGGGTGTTGTGTCGCCTTTTGTCATGTGACTAGCCTACGTCTGCCGCTGGGTCAGGGCAAGTCAACTCTTAAGTTGGTGTTATTGAGGCTGGACGACCTGGGGTCCCCGGCAACTGCTGCTACCACATCGCTGTGGCCCCACAAGGATTCGCACTTTGGCCCATGGTGCGCAGCAGCAGGCACTTGCTAGACTGTACACCCCGGCGAGGTAGCAGATTATTTGATGCCGCGCCTAGGTGTACGATTCCTAGAGGAATAATCAGTCATGACAGATACCCTTCCCGATCAAGCGCAGGTCGTGATCATCGGTGGTGGCGTCGTCGGTTGTAGTCTGGCCTATCATCTGGTGAAGATTGGCTGGACCGACGTGGTACTGCTCGAGCGAAAGACTTTAACCTGTGGCACTACCTGGCATGCAGCCGGCTTGGTTGGTCAGTTACGGGCGACTCAGAACCTTACCCGCCTGGCCCAGTACACCACCGACCTTTATGCTGGGTTAGAGGCGCAAACAGGCCAGGCCACGGGCTTCCGGCAGCACGGTTCATTGAGCATTGCTTCCGACCCGGAGCGCTTCGAGGAGTTGCGACGCGGTGCCTCGATGGCTGGTTGTTTTGGCCTTGAGGTACAGGTGATTACACCTCTTGAGGCCAGAGATCTATATCCGATCATGGAAGTCGAAGATCTCGTCGGAGCAGTGTTTCTACCCAAAGACGGACAGACCAGTCCGATAGACACAACACAGGCACTGGCAAAAGGGGCGCGCCAGGGTGGTGCTCGTATATTTGAGCAGACGCGGGTCCGCGCTATTGAAACGGGTGGGCGTCGGGTTACCGCCGTGGTAACTGACCGTGGTCGCATTGAATGCGAATATGCAGTCAACTGTGCCGGCATGTGGGGCCGGGAAATCGGCCATATGTGTGGCGTCAACGTGCCCTTGCACGCATCTGAGCATTTTTACGTAGTTACCGAGCCGATCGCGAATCTACCGCAGAACTTACCAGTCTTGCGCGAACCTTCCGCCTGCAATTACTTTAAAGAAGACGCCGGCAAGATGTTGATTGGCATGTTTGAACCGATAGCCAAGCCCTGGGGCATGGATGGAATACCCGAGGACTTCGAGTTTGAGACCCTGCCCGAAGATGTGCCTCATATCGAAGAATATCTCGGCTATGCGATCCAGCGTTTGCCGCTGCTAGAACAGGCCGGTATTCAGTTGTTTTTCAACGGGCCGGAGAGTTTCACGCCGGATGACCGCTACCAACTTGGGCTGGCACCGGAACTGGATAACTTTTTCGTTGCGGCCGGGTTCAACTCCATCGGGATTCAGTCGGCGGGTGGTGCTGGCAAGGTCCTCGCCGACTGGATTGCCCATGGTCATCCACCGATGGATTTGTGGGATGTAGACATTCGGCGCATGATGCCCTTCCAGGGCAACCGGACCTACCTGCGCGACCGTACTGTGGAGGTACTCGGCCTGCTCTACGCCATGCACTGGCCGTTTCGCCAGCCTGATAGTGCTCGCGGTGTACGGACCTCACCCCTGCACCAGTGCCTACGTGAACGTGGTGCATGCTTTGGTGAAACCGCTGGCTGGGAAAGAGCAAACTGGTTTGCCCCGCCTGGAGTGGAAGCCAGATACCAGTATTCCTACGGCAAACAGAACTGGTTTGAATATTCGGCGCTGGAACACCGCGCAGTGCGCGAAGGGGTCGGCTACTTCGACATGACCTCCTTCGGTAAGTTTTTACTCCAGGGCGTGGATGCCGAGAAAGTACTGAACAGGGTATCTGCTAACAATATTGCGGTAGCACCGGGCCGGGTTGTCTATACCCAGTGGCTGAACGACCGTGGCGGCATCGAGGCTGACCTGACCATAACTCGCCTGACCGAGACCAGTTTTCTCATCGTTACCGCGGGAGCCTCCCAGGTACGGGACTACCACTGGTTGCGCGGCAGTATTCTTTCCAGCGAGCACGCTTTTCTTACCGACGTTACCTCAGCCTGGGCCGTAATTAGCGTCATGGGGCCAGAATCACGCACACTGCTGCAGGCGTTGACTTCAGCCGACCTGTCCAACGAGGCGTTTTCGTTTGGGAACTCTTGCGAGATCGAGATGGGTTACGCGCTGGTGCGAGCAACCCGCATCTCTTACGTCGGAGAACTGGGCTGGGAACTGTACATACCGACAGAGTTCACACTGGGAGTATTTAACGTGCTGGTAGAGGCGGGTGAGCAGTTTGGCTTACAGCCAGCGGGCATGCATGCGCTCAACAGTTTGCGTATAGAGAAAGCCTACCGGCATTGGGGTCACGACATCACTGAGGAGGATACGCCGCTGGATGCAGGCCTGGAATTCGCTGTGGACTATGACAAGATCGGGGGTTTTCGTGGCCGGGAGGCGCTGCTGAAAGTTCGGGAATTACCACGCCGCCGCCGGTTATTACAGTTTCGGCTCAGCGATCCCAAGCCGTTGCTTTATCACGAAGAGCCGATCTGGCGCGATGGACAACTGGTAGGGCGGACTACTTCGGGCATGTACGGGCACACGCTGGGTGGCTCGATTGCTCTCGGGTACGTGGTAAGTGAAGATGCCGTCAACTCGGCATATGTGGAAGCCGGAGTCTGGGAGATAGAGATCGCGGGCGAGCGGGTGCCGGCGTTTGTAAGCCTCAAACCGATGTACGATCCGCATTCAACGCGAATGAAAATTTAGGATTCCAAATCCGGTGACTGAGGAGCTTTTTAGGCAGGATGCTTACCGGCGTCATTGTCAGGCGAGGATCCTGGAGTTGGTAGCTGACGGGGTCGTGGTCGATCAAACCGTGTTCTATCCTCAAGGCGGGGGTCAGCCTGGGGATACCGGTTATTTGACGTGCGCCGATGGCAACAGGATACGGATACATCAGACCGTCACCGAGCAGGAAAGTGGCCGGGTGCTACACATGACGGAGTCAAGCAACGCTCTGCCAGAGGTGGGCGAACAGATAGAACTTGAGATCGACTGGGACCGGCGTTATCGCCTTATGCGCATGCACAGCTGCATGCATATGCTCTGTGCGTTGGTGCCGGTACCTGTTACCGGGGGATCCATCAGCGATGGCCGCGGCCGGCTCGACTTTGATCTGCCCGATCCGCTAGACAAAGAGACCCTGACCCGGCGCTTGAACCAGTTGATCCGTGAGGGCCATCCTATGCGCTTGCGCTGGATCACCGATGCACAACTCCGGGCCCAGCCAGAACTGGTGCGAACCATGTCGGCCAGCCCGCCCCAAGGTACCGGTAAAGTCCGCCTGGTAGATTTTGAGGGCGTAGATATACAGCCCTGCGGTGGCACCCATGTGGTGAATTCGGCCGAGATCGGGCCGGTCAGGGTGGCAAAGGTCGAAAAAAAGGGTCGGCAGAATCGCCGAGTGACCGTAGTATTTGCCGAGGGCGGTGGACCCGATCTAGGCACTGAGTGAGCGACTACTCAAGATAATGCGGCCGGGCGGTGGCCGTAGCGTATCGTACGCTCAGGCGTTGGAGTCGGAGATGAACGCTTTTTTTTGTGCGACGTATTCTCGGAGCGCTTCGTCAATGCCCTCATCAATGGGAGGGGCTTGGTAGTCGGCGAGCATTTTTTTCCAGATTCGGTTTGCCCGCTGACTTGCATCCTGGCTGCCCTCAGCCTGCCACTGCTCAAAACTGTTGTTGTCGGCAGTGGTCGAACGATAGAGGGCGGACTCAAAATTGGCCTGGGTGTGAGCGCAACCGAGAAAGTGATTGCCCGGACCGACTTCATGGATTGCCGCCATCGCTTGACCGTTCTCGGAGGTGTCAATGCCAGAGAGGAATACATTAATCATGGCTGCCTGATCTGCATCGAGAATAAACTTCTCGTAACTCATTACTAATCCTCCTTCCAGCCAGCCAGCGGTGTGGAGCATGAAGTGAACCCCGGCAAGCATCGCGCTTTGCAAGGTGTTAGCTGACTCGTAGGCAGCTTGGGCATCCGCCACTTTCGATGCGCTCAGGCTACCACCGCTGCGAAAGGGCACCTTGAGACGTCGGGCTAGTGCTGCACAGATATACAGCACCATGGCAGGTTCGGGCGTGCCAAAAGTCGGCGCCCCGGACTGCATCGATATTGCGCTGCTGAAGGTGCCAAAGATCACCGGTGAACCGGGGCGCACCAGTTGAGTAAAGGCCAGACCCGCAAGGGCTTCCGCCAGTACCTGGGTGCAGGTGCCGACTACGGTCACGGGCGACATTGCGCCGGCCAGAATGAAAGGCGAGATCATGGTAGCTTGCCCGTTCTCGGCGTAGACGCGGGCAGCGCCGAGCATGGTTGCATCGAATGTCATCGGTGAGTTGGCGTTGATCAAGCTAGTGACCACACAGTTGTGCTGCACAAATTCTTCGCCGAAGACGATGTTTGCCATGTCTATGGTGTCCTGCGCGCGGGAAGGCTCGGTGACCGAGCCCATGAAGGGCTTATCAGACCAGCGCAGGTGGCTATAGATCATATCGAGATGGCGCTGGCTAACTGGGACATCCACTGGCTCGCACAGCGTTCCACCGGCGTGGTGTAGTGCTGGCGTCATGTAGGTTAGGCGGGTGAAGTTCTCGAAATCGGCTAATGTGGCGTAGCGACGTCCCCGTTCAAGGTCAGAGACAAACGGTGGGCCGTAAGCAGGTGCGAGCACACAATGGTCGCCGCCGATACGGACGCTACGCTCAGGGTTCCGCGCGTGCTGGGTGTATTCGGCAGGGGCGCTGGCCTGGATGATTTCACGGCACATGCCCCGGGGAAAGCGCACCACCTCGTCGGTCACCATTGCGCCGGCCCGGCGAAAAAGAGCCAAGGCGTCCGGGTATTGTCGAAATTCAACGCCCACGTTCTCAAGCAGCGAGTCGGCGTTGTGCTCTACCAATTGCAGAACTTCTTCATCAGCGAAATCATAGACTGGCACCCGTCTTTTAATGTACGGACTCGCCTGGTGCGAGGGCTTTTGTCGCTGGGCGCGTCGCGTGCTACGCGCGGTGCCGCGATTTCTTTTCTGTATTATCTGATCCATGGGGGCTTGTTGTGGTTTTCAGCAGCCATTATGGGTTTATTGAAAAGGTTGGAATTAACCGGCCGGCGACTCGTATCTAACCGGTTACGCCAAATTGGAAGCAATATATTGTTCTGAGCCTATTGCAACGTAACAAATGGCGCACTATGGCAAGCCTCTGTCGCAGGCCATGTTCGTAGCGTGGGCCCAGCGAATGGACTGCGCCGCGCACGGAAAATAAAATACCGCTATTGCAAAGGGTATTTGCCCGGGCGGGAATGGTTGCCACTACACCAGACCCCGGGTTAACGGTGTTTCAGAGGTTAAACATGAAGAACAAGGCGCGTGCGGTAGTCATAGGTGGTGGTGTGGTCGGAGTTAGCACGCTCTACCACCTGGCCCGCAAAGGCTGGAGTGACGTGATTTTACTGGAGCGCCGGGAGCTTACTTCCGGATCGACTTGGCATGCGGCTGGGTTATTGCCGCTTTTTAACATGAGTTACTCAGTGGGCCAGATTCATAAGTATTCGGTGCGCTTTTACCAAGAATTACAGGAAGAAACTGGCAAGGATGTGGGTTTTCGCAGGGTGTCCAATATCCGTCTTGCTTGCACGCAGGACCGGATGGACGAGTATCAGTTCTATGCCGGGGTGGCAGAGACCATTGGCGTGGAGGTGCGCTTCCTGTCGCCCAGCGAGATCGGTGAAATCTGGCCGTTGTGCAATACTGAGGGCCTAGTCGGCGCGATCCAGCACCTCGAGGATGGCTACATCCAGCCGGCAGACCTGACTCAGGCATTTGCGACCGGTGCGCGCGATCGCGGCGCAGAGATTTACCGCAATACTACGGTCACTGGCCTTAGCCAGAACCGTGATGGTAGCTGGGTCGTCATCACTGACCAGGGTGAGATTGCGTGTAAACACGTCATCTCAGCGAGCGGTAACTTTGCGCGTAAGACAGGCGCTATGGTTGGCCTCGACATTCCGGTGATTCCTGTCCAACATCAATTCATCGTCACCGAGCCACACCCAGACATTGTCGCCCGCCAGAAAGCCGGGTTGCCAGAGATGGGGGTGTTGCGCGAGTCGGATGCCTCGTATTACCTGCGTGAGGAAAATGGTGGCCTGCTGCTGGGGCCGTACGAAAAAGGCGCACCATGTTGCTACCTCGACGGACCGCATGAAGACGCCGAGTACGAATTGTTTGAAGGCGACCTCGATCGCCTTGAGCCACACATCGAGGCTGCCATGAATCGCGTGCCCGCCTTCGGTGAGGCCGGGGTCAAGCAGATCTACAATGGAGCAATCTGTTATACACCGGATGGCAGCCCGATCATCGGCCCAGCCTGGGGACTGCGCAATTTTTGGTTGAACGAGGGCCACAGCTTCGGGATCACTGCGGCCGGAGGTGCCGGCTGGCAACTCGCCGAGTGGATCATTGACGGAGAGTCGACTATCGACATGATGGGGGTCGATCCTCGCCGTTTCGGACCCTATGCCTCACGTGGTTACCTCAGAGTCAAGAATGAGGAGGCTTACGCTAATGTTTTTTCCATTCACTACCCGGACGAAGAGCGGCCTGCGGGCAGGCCGCTAAAACGTGCGCCGTGCTACCAGCGCCTGCAGGAACGGGGCGCCGTGTTCGGGTCGATCTACGGCTGGGAGCGGCCGAACTGGTTTGCGCCGGCGGGTTACGGGCTGAGCGAGGAGCAACTAGACAAGCCTGGCACGTTATTGCGGGACAACCATCCGCCGGTGGGGACGGGCGAACGGCCTCGAGAGAAATGGAGTTTCAGGCGCAGTAACTATTTTGAATTTGTGGGGCGTGAGTGTCGGCATGTGCACGAAAAAGCCGGAGTGCTCGACATGTCGGCCTTTGCCAAGTTTGAGGTTTCCGGTTCCTCGGCGCAGGATTGGCTTGAAGGCCTGTTCGCGAACCGCATACCACGTAGGATTGGCCGGCTCGGGTTGTGTCATCTACTAACCAGCCGTGGTGGTGTGCGTTCAGAGTTCACGGTTTATCGCACCGGCGAAGAGCATTTCTACCTGGTTTCAGCCGGCGCCTTCGAGCGCCACGATTGGGATTACCTGCAGAAGTTGCTACCCGCAGACGCCAGTGTCAACCTGCAGAGAGTTACCGGGCAATACGGAGTGCTAGTGCTGGCGGGTCCCAGTTCACGCGCTATCCTGCAGCAACTGACTGATACCGATCTTTCGAACGAGGCTTTTCCCTGGCTGACCGGTCAGCCGATCAACCTCGGCCCGGCACAGGCCCATGCGATCCGGGTTAATTTCGTCGGTGAACTGGGCTGGGAACTGCATCATCCGATTGAAATGCAGAACTGTATCTTCGATCAACTGTTTAAGGCCGGCGCCTCCAGTGATCTTCAGCCCTTTGGTATCCGGGCAATGGACTCGATGCGATTGGAGAAATCCTATCGGTTAATTCCCCGTGAACTGTCAATCGAATACGCGGCACTCGAGTCGGGATTGGACCGGTTTGTGCGCCTAGACAAAGATGACTTTATCGGTCGTGAAGGCTTATTGAATTGGCAGACACAGGGTTTCAACTGGCAGTTTGTGACCCTTGAGGTTCACGATGTCGTTGACACCGACGCGCGTGGTTCCGAGCCGGTTTATTCCGGCGGTGAGTTAGTTGGGCGTTGCACTTCGGGCGGCTTCGGCTGGCGCGTCGGCAGGTCGTTGGCGTTGGCGATGGTGCGCTTGAAAGTCGCGCCGGTGGGCACTGAATTAGAGATTCGGATCCTTGGCCGTAAACACCGGGTGACCGTGATTGCGGAATCGCCACTTGACCCGGAAAATACCCGTTTGCGCGACAGTTGATTGCCATTGTCGGTATCCGCACCTTGGGAGTGTGCTGCTGGCTTGGCCCAGCAACTGGCCCAGTCTTGGCCCATATGTATCCAGGCCGGTACTTGTTAGACTGCGCGCCGGCATAGGTATAGGCATAGGCATAGGCGTTAGTGGTGGGTTTGCCCGTCGTTAGGTTGATAGCCACTTGAGCACTGGAGAAATGACGTAAATATGAAAGTATTGGTTCCAATTAAGCGTGTCATAGACGCGAATATCAAGGTACGGGTGAAAGCAGACCATAGCGGTGTCGAACTCAACAATGTCAAGATGGCGATGAACCCATTTTGCGAAATTGCAGTCGAGGAGGCGATCCGCTTGCGCGAGGCGGGGGTCGCCGAGGAAATCATCGTGGCCTCGGCCGGCGGTACACAGAGCCAGGAGACCCTGAGAACGGGGCTCGCCATGGGAGCGGATCGAGCGATACTGATCGAGTCTGACAGCGCTTTGGAGCCGCTGGCCGTGGCCAAATTACTCAAGGCAGTAGTCGAGCGTGAGAGCCCAGGCCTGGTGTTGCTCGGTAAGCAGGCAATCGACGGGGACAACAACCAGACCGGCCAGATGCTGGCCGGTCTGCTAGGTTGGTCGATTGGTACTTTTGTGTCCAGGCTGCAGGTAGATGATGACAGCGTGGGGGTGACCCGTGAGGTGGATGGCGGGTTGGAAAATCTCGAACTCAACATGCCCGCGGTCATTACTGTGGATTTGCGACTAAACGAACCACGCTACGCATCGTTGCCCAATATCATGAAAGCGAAGAAAAAGCCCCTTGAGACGCTCACCCCGGTGGATCTGGGAGTCGACGTCAGCCCTCGGGTGGAAGTGTTGCAGGTGGTCGAGCCGCCGGCCCGAGACGCAGGCGTCAAGGTGGCCAGTGCCGCCGAGCTGGTCGATAAACTCCGTAATGAAGCCAAGGTGATCTCATGAGCATTTTGGTTATAGCCGAACACACTAACGCAAGCGTGCTGCCTGCCACCGCTAACACAGTGACGGCCGCAGGGCAGTTGGGTGGGGAGATTGATGTGCTGGTGGCAGGCTACGAATGCCAGACCGCTGCTGCGGAGGCGGCAACCCTCGCTGGAGTACGCAAGGTCCTCAAGGCCGACGCCGCTCCGCTTGGCCAGGGGCTAGCGGAGAATGTTGCACCACTGATAGAAGGACTGGCCTCCGCCTACAGCCACGTGTTGGCCCCAGCGTCTACCTACGGAAAAAATGTCCTTCCCCGGGTTGCGGCACTGTTGGACGTACAACAGATCTCTGATATCTCTGCCGTGGAAAGCGCAGATACTTTTGTCCGGCCAATCTATGCCGGCAACGCCTTAGCGACAGTGCGCTCGAATGATCCCATTAAGTTAGTCACGGTACGGGCCACGGCTTTTGATAGCGCACTTGAAGGCAACAACGCACCAATCGAAGAAATTGCCGCGGGGGTTGATGCAGGCCTGTCTCGGTTTGCCGGTCAGGAATTGACCCGCTCGGAGCGACCAGAACTGACCACCGCTGACATCATCGTTTCCGGCGGGCGTGGCATGCAAAGTGGTGAAAACTTCGCCATGCTGGAGCAACTGGCGGACAAGCTCGGGGCGGCTGTGGGCGCATCGCGGGCAGCGGTAGACGCCGGTTACGTGCCCAACGACTACCAGGTGGGGCAGACCGGCAAAGTCGTGGCGCCAAGCCTGTATATTGCGATAGGAATTTCCGGGGCCATTCAACACCTGGCGGGCATGAAGGATTCTAAAACCATCGTGGCGATTAACAAGGACGAGGAAGCCCCGATATTTCAGGTAGCCGACTACGGTTGGGTTGCCGATTTGTTCGAAGCGATACCGGCGCTCAACCAGGCACTGGAAGAGGCTGGCTAGACCCGGGCTAGATAACACAGAAGCCGGGCGCCGCCCGGCTTCTGTGGTCTCCGGGAATTGTCCAGGGGAGACAGGCGAACGCCTGATCCCCGCACATCCTTGTGCTATTTCGGACCGATCCTTTTGACCTGCTGATCATGGGACAACGGCGGCGAGAAGTCTGTGCGCAATCGCACAGCCAGGTTCGCGGTTTCAGGTGGGGCCGGTGGGGTCTTTATGTTGCTGGCCGGGTCCAGAGTTTAGGATGTAGTAGTTCTCCGGGGTCCCCGACCACATGCTCTGCGCCCCAGGCGGAAATCTCGGCTGCGTGCGAATAGCCCCAAGTTACGGCTGCCGTGGCCATACCGGCAGCCCGGCCGGCCTGTATGTCGCGCAGGTCGTCGCCGGCAAAAAGGGTGCTCGATGCAGAACTGCCCGTTTGCTTACAGGCGTAGAGCAGTGGCATTGGATCAGGTTTGGGGCATGCGACAGTGTCGCCGCACACTATCACCGCGGCCCGTCGGGCCAAACCGAGCGCTTCCAGTAACGGCTCGGTGAAGCGGGCAGGTTTGTTGGTAACCACGCCCCAGGACAGGCCATCAGCGTCTGCTTGGCGCAGCAACGCCTCCATCCCCGGGAACAGGCGAGTCTGGACACAGATGTTCTCGCTGTACAGGGCAAGCAATCGGTGTCGCAGGGGGCTGGCGCGGGCGGCATCCTCGGTAAGGTCAAAGGCGGTGCGGATCATGCCAACGCTGCCGCCGGTAACCCAGAAGCGGCCTTTGGTAAGTGCTACGGGCGGGCGGTCGTTCTCTGCGAGTACAGTGTTGAGCGCAGCGATAAGGTCAGGTGCGGTATCGGCCAGCGTGCCGTCAAGATCGAGCAGCAGAGTTTGTGCTATCACATGGTTCATGGATGCCGGTCCGTGAGAGGTAGGTTCAGGCCGGATACGGTCGGCTAAAATGGGCGATATAGTTGACCTCGACGCCGGGCCCCAAGCGATAACTCCGGCTAACAGGGTTGTAATGCATGCCAATCATTTCCGTCAGTTGGAGGCCAGTTTGGCGGGCCCAGGCGTCAAGTTCCGAGGGCCGGATCAACTTCTCGTAATGATGAGTGCCTCGCGGTAACAGGTTGAGAAGGTATTCGCCGCCGACAATGGCAAGTAACCAGGATTTGGCGTTGCGGTTGATGGTTGAAAAAAACGCCTGACCGCCGGGTCGAAGCAGTTTTGCGCAGGCAGTGACGGTGGCGGCCGGATCCGGTACATGCTCCAGCAGTTCCATGCAGGTAACGAGATCGAAACCACCTGGCAGCTCGTCAGCAAGTGATTCTGCGGTGGTACTCTGGTAGTTGATCCGGGCGCCGCTTTCTTTGGCGTGCAATTTCGCGACCGCTATCGGTGCCTGGCCGGCATCAAGCCCAGTCACTTGCGCGCCCCGAGTCCACAAGGCCTCCGATAGGATGCCCCCACCACAGCCGACATCCACCACCCTGGCACCCTCAAGGGTCGCCCGCTGAGCGATGTATTCGAGACGCAGTGGGTTGATCTGGTGCAACGTTCGAAATTCGCTGTGGGGATCCCACCAGCGCGCGGCAAGGGATTCAAACTTGGCAACTTCTGTGGGATCTATGTTGTCCATGGCGGTAGTTGTTGCTCGCGATCAGATTGTAATCGTTAAGTCGGGATTAACGATATGGGAGTTGTTCTGAACGGCGTGTTCGTGCCGCGGCTTAGCGCTTTCTGATTTTCCTTTTATCTTTCTGAACTTTTCCCTATTTTCGACCAGAACGGGTGGGGGCGTTCTGGCCTCTCTATTTTTATAGACTAAAACAGCCATAATAGGGACACAGAGAGGGACACAAAACGGGCCCTAACAGTGCTTTTCCATGCCTCAATAGTCCAACACCGCTGGACAAAGATTCAAAAACCGCTAGAATTGCCGCGGTTTTCTGTTGCGGGGTGGAGCAGTCTGGCAGCTCGTCGGGCTCATAACCCGAAGGTCGTAGGTTCGAATCCTACCCCCGCTACCGTTTGTGGCGAACGATCTACGACCCCGCTGTTGCGGGGTTTGCTTTTAGTGTCGGGCGGCCTAACGTTTATTTGCCGCTAGGATTGCGATAGTTGAGGTACGGCAGGTGCTAACAGAGACGACAGGAATACAGCCGTTGCTTGAGCCCGCCCTCGAGGCGATGGGTTTTGAGTTGCTGTTGGTGGAGTTGGTGGGCTCAAGTTCGGGCCAACAGATTCTACGGGTGTATATAGATGCGCCGGGCGGAATATTTTTGGAGGACTGTCAGCGGGTTAGTTACCAAGTTAGTGCAATTCTGGATGTGGAAGATCCAATTAAAGGTGAGTACACACTGGAGGTTTCATCTCCAGGACTCGACAGGCCGCTGGTCAAGCATGAGCACTTTCAGAGATACCGAGACAGTAAAGTGAGAATTAGGACACGGACGTCGCATTTGGGTCGTAGAAAATTTATTGGCACCCTGGCCGAAGTAGGTGAGGAATCGGTGGTGGTTGATGTTGACGGCGAACCATATGAGTTGCCCTTCAGCGATATGGAGAGGGCAAACTTGGTGGGTCAAATCCGGGATTCATCGGCTTAGGGCCGAACATGGTTGTGGAGAAAACATCATGACTAAAGATGACGTGCTGATGATGGCGGAGGTGCTCTCGCGGGAGAAGGATCTCGAACAGGGGGTAGTTTTTGAGGCCATCGAGGCAGCGCTCGCTACTGCAACGCGTAAACGCAACCGCGAGGATATCGACGTTCGAGTCGCCGTTGACCGTGATAGTGGCGATTACGAGGCCTTCAGACAATGGGAGATCGTGGAGGATGATTCCCTGGTCGAAAGCCCAGCTCGCCAGATGACGTTGGCCGCGGCCAATATCAGTTATCCAGACGAGCCGCACGCAATCGGCGAGATGGTTGAAGAGCCGCTGGAGACGGTCGCAACCTTTGGCCGTATTGAGGCGCAGGCTGCCAAGCAGGTGATTAATCAAAAAGTACGGGAAGCTGAGCGTGCGCGGGTGTTCGAGGAATTCAAAGACCGGGTCGGCGAGATGGTGCAAGGCGTGGTTAAGCGGGTTGGCAACCGCGAAGCGCTTGTCGATCTGGAAGGTGTTGAAGCCTCGCTTCCGCGCAGTGTCTGGATAGACCGGGAGGCGCTACGCAGCGGTGATCGTATCAAAGGAATACTGACTGAGGTTCGATCGGAACCTCGGGGGCCACAGCTGATACTCGACCGGCGCTGCCCGGAGCTGGTGATAAAATTGTTCCAGTTGGAAGTGCCGGAGGTGGGGCAGGGGGTCATAGAGGTGCTGGGTGCTTCCCGTGACCCGGGTTCTCGGGCCAAGATTGCGGTCAAGTCGAACGACCCTAAAATCGATCCGGTAGGCGCCTGCGTGGGTATTCGCGGTGCACGGGTACAAAGCGTGTCCAACGAGATTAACCTGGAACGGATTGACATCATCACTTGGTCCGAAAATCCTGCCGAGTTCGTTATCAAGGCGCTGCAACCGGCAGAAGTCGACACCATTATTATCGACGAGGAATCTCAGTCCATGGATGTGGTAGTCGATGAGAACCAGCAATCATTGGCGATTGGCCGGGGCGGACAGAACGTTCGGTTAGCTTCAGATTTGACGGGATGGGAGCTCAACATAATGACCGACGAGGCGGCAGCCGAGAAGGCGGAAATGGAAGCCCAGGAAACCCGCGAGCGCTTGATGGAACAACTGAATATCGACTCAGAAGTAGCCGGGGTGCTGGTGGAAGAGGGGTTTTTGACCCCCGACGAGGTAGCTTACGTACCGCTTCAGGAGCTGATGGATGTTGAAGGCTTCGACGAGGAGTTGGTGGGGCAGTTGCGGGAGCGGGCCCGCAATTACCTTGATATTCGCGAAATCGCAGAACTCGAAAAGACCCGTCCGGAAGACGACCTTTTGGGCATGGATGGTATGGACGAGGGAACGGCCCGGTTGTTCGCCTCCAAGGGAATTCGCTCCATGGAAGAGTTGGCCGAGTGTGCAACCGACGAATTGGTAGAGTTGACCGACATAGACGAGGTTCGAGCAAGCGAGCTGATCATGATTGCGCGAGCACCATGGTTTGCCGAAGCACAATAACGGGAACACAATTAGAGTCATGGCAGCCGTACCGATTAAGAAACTCGCCGAAACGATCGGTATTACCGGCGAGAAACTGCTACAGCAAATCGCAGCCGCGGGTATTTCCGACAAGGAGATAGACGCCTCCCTGGATACTACTGAAAGAGATATGCTGCTTAATTACTTGCGTGGCAACAAGGCTGGGAGTAGTCATGAACCACAGCAGAGCGTAACGTTGAACCGGCGCACTACCAGCGCCATCAAGCAGAGCTCTCGAACCGGCCCCTCGCGTACCGTCCAGGTCGAGGTTAAGAAACGACGGACTTACGTTCGCCGGGGCGAACTGCAGCGGCAACAGGAAGAAGCCCAAAAAGCAGCCGAAGCAGAAGAAACAGTGCGCAAGGCGGCGCAAGCGGAAACCGAAGCCGCACAAAAAGCGGCCGAGAAAGCTCAGCAGGCAGCGGCAGAAGAACAGGCGAAGGCCGAGATCGAGAAGGAGCAACAGGCCGCCACAGCAGAAGCTCCGGTACCCGGGGAGGTGATTGAGCCCCCGCCGGCGCCACCGTCAGAGCCCAAGGCGGGAGCACGAAAAGACGAGAAAGGGCGCAAGCGTAAAGGCAAGGGTCGGGGCGATGATTCCGGCGAGTTACACATGGCTGCCGACAAACGTGGTCGCCGCAAGCCGCGGCGAGCAGTTAAGCCGCGCCGCCTTACTTCTGTCACTGCTGGCCAGCACGCCTTTGAGAAACCCACTGAGCCGGTCACTCACGAAGTAGCCATCCCTGAGACGATATCAGTGGCGGATCTTGCCCAGGCGATGTCGGTCAAGGCCGCTGAGGTCATTCGTGTGCTCATGCAGATGGGGAGCATGGTTACCATTAACCAAGTGCTCGACCAGGATACGGCAGTATTGGTGGTCGAAGAAATGGGGCACAAAGCCACCACCGCAATCGCTGATGACCCGGAGGCGCATTTACTGGCCGAAGAGAGTGTTGATGAGTTCGATGCAATGCCACGAGCGCCGGTAGTAACAGTTATGGGCCATGTCGACCACGGCAAAACTTCGTTGCTTGATTACTTGCGTAAATCCAAGGTGACCGCGGGTGAGGCGGGTGGTATTACCCAGCACATTGGCGCTTACCGGGTCAAGACCGAGCGGGGAACGGTCACATTTCTCGATACGCCGGGACATGAGGCCTTCAGTGCGATGCGGTCGCGCGGTGCTCAGGTGACGGACCTAGTGATTCTCGTAGTTGCAGCTGACGACGGCGTCAAACCACAAACTGTAGAAGCTATTAGCCACGCTCGTCATGCCGATGTACCACTCATCGTGGCCATCAATAAAATGGACAAAGAGGATGCAGATCCGGACCGAGTCAGACAGGAGCTTGCCAGCCATGAGGTAATTCCGGAAGGATGGGGTGGTGATGTCCTCATGACCGAGATCTCGGCTCTGAGTGGCGAGGGTGTAGAGGAGTTACTCGAGTCGGTATTACTACAGGCCGAGTTACTGGACCTAAAGGCGCCGGAGCAGGGACCCGCCATAGGGTCGGTGATCGAAGCCCGGCTGGACAAGGGCCGTGGCGTGGTTGCCACGGTGCTGGTGCGTCAGGGTACATTGAGCAAAGGTGACATCGTATTGGCTGGGCGTGAGTATGGGCGCGTTCGGGCAATAACCGATGATGCCGGGCGACCGGTGAAGCTAGCGGGACCGTCGGTGCCCGTCGAGATTCAAGGCCTGGGTGGTGTGCCAGATTCCGGGGACGATTTCACCGTGGTGGTCGACGAGCGCCGAGCCCGGGAAATAGCCGCGCTCCGGCAGAGTAAATTCAAGGATGTCAAGCTCGCCAAACAGCAAAAAGCGAAGTTGGAAAGCGTGTTTGCAAAGATGGGAGAGACGGAGGTCAAATCGCTCAATCTCGTTATCAAGGCCGATGTGCAGGGATCTGTGGAGGCGTTAACTGAGGCGCTGGAAAAACTCAGCACTGAGGAAGTCACTGTGTGCGTTATCCATGGGATGGTTGGTGGAATCAATGAATCAGATGCTAACTTGGCAAGTGCTTCGGATGCGATCATCGTTGCCTTTAACGTTCGTGCGGATGCTACCGCGCGTAAGTTGATGGGGGACGAGGGTGTGGACGTGCGCTACTACAACGTAATATACGATGTAGTCGACGAGGTGAAGGCGGCACTGACCGGTCTGTTGGCGCCGGTTATCCGGGAGCAGGCGGTTGGGTTAGCCGAAGTGCGTGAGGTCTTTCGCGTGGCTAAAGTTGGCGCAGTAGCTGGTTGCCGAGTAACTGAAGGAGAGGTTCGGCGTCACCTGCCGGTGCGAGTACTCAGGGATAACGTGGTGATCTTTGATGGGCAGATCGATTCTTTGCGTCGGTTCAAGGATGACGTTACCGAAGTGAAAACAGGTTTTGAATGCGGAATCGGCATTAAGAATTATAATGACATCAAAGCCAACGACCAGATTGAAATTTACGAGACCATCGAGCAGCGCCCGACGCTTTAAACAGCAAATAGGGTGGGGAGTGTCTTGGCATGCGGGGGGTAGACCGAACGCGCCGAGTGGGCGAACTGATCCGTCGTGAGCTTGCTTCGATTATCGCCCGCGTACTCACCGACCGCACTCTGGGCTTCATTTCGATCACCGCGGTTTTAATGAGTCGGGACCTGCAGCGTGCCCGAATCTTTGTCACCTGTCTGGCGGCGCAAAAAGAGCATAATGCTGTCGTTAGCCAACTTAACGAACAGGCCGCAGAGCTGCGTCGTGCGTTGGGTAGTAGTCTGAATCTGCGCCGCACCCCAGAGCTCACATTTGAATACGATGCAAGCATCGCACGTGGTGCGCGCTTGTCCAGAATTATCGATGAACTCGAACTGGAGCCGCGGGAGGAGGAAGATGGGGCGTAGGCGGCCGCAATCATCTGGAGAAGCGATCGCTGGCATGTTGTTGCTCGACAAGCCTGCCGGTATTACCTCCAACGGTGCTTTGCAAGAGGCCAAACGACTCCTGAATGCCCGTAAGGGGGGTCATACTGGAAGCCTTGACCCCATTGCCACCGGTTTGTTGCCGTTGTGTTTTGGCTCAGCCACCAAGTTGTCCGGCTTCTTTCTTGGCGCGGATAAAAAGTATTGGGCGAAAATTCGCCTCGGTGAAGCAACCGATACCGGGGATGCCGAGGGTACGGTTTTGACGAGCCGGCCGGTCGGACTGACGGCAGCTGAGGTCGATATGGCACTAGATCGGTTTCGCGGCCCGATCCTGCAAACACCGCCGATGTACTCGGCAATTAAAGTCAACGGGCAGCCGCTCTACAAGCTTGCCCGCGAGGGCAAAGAAATAGAGCGCCAGCCACGTGCTGTCACAGTACACGAACTCGAATTGACTGCTTTTGAAGGCCGGGACCTGGAACTTAACATCGATTGTTCCTCTGGGTTTTATGTTCGGGGCCTGGCCCACGATCTGGGCGAGCGACTTGGCGTGGGAGGACACGTGGTAGCGCTGCGGCGGGTTGGGGTAGGAACGCTGAAAGTGTCCGAGGCGGTCACGCTGCAGGCCTTGCTGCAGATGTCCGACGTGGCACAGCGCCGGGCGGTACTGATACCCCCGGATCGGAGTCTCGCTCACCTGCCAACAGTGGACCTGTCGGTGGAGGCCGCTTTTTACCTATGCCGTGGGCAGCCGGTGCGGGCGAATGGCTTGCCCGAGTCGGGCCTGGTGCGCCTGTACGCGCGCGATGTCGGATTTCTCGGAATCGGCAATGTCACCGACGATATGCAGGTCGCACCACGCCGCCTGATTGTGGACACAGTAAAAAGCGCATGAGTTTGTTGAGGAAACCTGGTGGTGCGGGTAGAATACGCCGTCTTTTGAGACCGCCGGGGTCAGTAAACTGACCCTAGTCCCGGGGACAATAAACTACCCTGAAATCGCCGAACAGTCCAAGTGAGCCAGTAGAGGTCGGGGCGCAGGCATACAAACCAGGGCACATACAGGCTTGAGGAAGGCAAATGTCTTTATCTGTGGGAAACAAGGCAGAAATCGTCGGTGAGTATGGCAAGGCGCCTGGTGACACTGGATCGCCTGAGGTGCAGGTTGCATTGTTGACAGCGCGTATTGCTGATTTGACCGAACATTTCAAGACCCACAACCATGACCATCATTCCCGCCAGGGATTGCTGCGTATGGTTAACCGCCGGCGCAAGTTATTGGACTATGTCAAGGACAACAATATTGAGCGCTACCGTTCACTTATCGGGCGGCTCGGCTTGCGGCGCTGATTCACCGCGACAACAACTTAACAGGGAGTGAATTCAGTGAAGCAGATTGTACAAGCATTCAATTACGGCAGTAGCGAGATGCGGTTGGAAACAGGACGCATAGCCCGTCAGGCCACTGGTGCTGTCTTAGCAAGTATGGGTGAAACCGTTGTGCTCGCCAGTGTAGTGGCCGCCAGGGAGCCCAGCGATCGGGACTTTCTCCCGCTGACCGTTGATTATGAAGAAAAGACTTATTCCGCCGGGCGTATACCCGGCGGTTTTTTTAAGCGCGAAGGACGGCCTTCAGAAAAAGCTATTCTGACCTGTCGCCTGATTGACCGGCCGATACGACCGTTGTTCCCGGAAGGATTCCGAAACGAAGTTCAGGTGATCATCACCGTGTTGTCGGTTGACCCAGAGGTGGATCCGGATATTGTTGCGATGGTTGGAGCATCCGCTGCCCTGTCAATATCTGGGGTGCCGTTCAACGGACCGGTTGGCGCCGCCCGGGTCGGCTTCATTAATGGCGAGTACGCCCTCAACCCGTCGGCTACGCAACTGACGGAATCCTCTCTTAACTTGGTGGTGGCCGGCACCGAAAGCGCTGTTCTCATGGTCGAGTCCGAGGCCAAAGAATTAACCGAGGATCAAATGCTGGCAGCAGTGATGTACGGGCACCAACAGATGCAGGCAGCGATCCGCGCGATCCGTGCATTAGCTGAGGAAGTCGGCGTTGAGCGCTGGGATTGGCAGGCACCAGAAAAAGATGAGGCGCTGACACAGCAGATCGAGGAACTGGCCCGAACCGATATCGAACAGGCCTACCAGATCGCCGACAAGGTTGCCCGGCAAGAGTTCGTCAGCGGGATCAAAGAACGGGTGGTCGGGACGCTCGCGGGCGAAAATACCAGTGAAGATAACGTTAGCGCCGTTAAGGCCGGCATCAAGGATTTGGAGAAGGCGACCGTGCGCAAACGTATTCTCGAAGAACAGCCGCGCATAGACGGCCGCGACCGGGAAACCGTTCGGCCAATCACTATTGAAACCGGCTTGCTTCCTCGGACCCATGGTTCGGCTTTGTTCACACGGGGCGAGACCCAGGCGTTGGTCGTTACCACGCTCGGCACTGACCGCGATTCACAGATTATTGACGCTCTGGAAGGAGAGTACCGCGATCCATTTCTGCTGCACTATAATTTTCCGCCTTTCTGTGTTGGCGAGACGGGCCGGGTAGGGTCTCCTAAACGCCGCGAGATCGGCCATGGCCGACTTGCCAAGCGAGCCATTCTAGCGACTTTGCCTGATCCAGAAGATTTTCCTTACGTGATCCGAGTGGTGTCGGAGATCACCGAGTCCAATGGCTCGAGTTCCATGGCAACGGTTTGTGGCGCGAGCCTGTCGCTGATGGACGCGGGCGTCAAGATTAAAACTCCAATCGCGGGTGTGGCCATGGGGCTGATCAAGGAAGGCGAGCGTTTTGCCGTTTTGACCGATATCCTCGGCGATGAGGATCATCTGGGCGACATGGATTTCAAGGTGGCTGGCAGCCGGGCAGGCGTCACCGCGCTGCAAATGGATATCAAGATTGAGGGTATTACCCGCGAGATTATGGAGCAAGCGTTGGCCCAGGCACAGAGAGGCCGGCTGCACATACTTGACGAGATGAACCGCGCGATCAGTGCGCCGCGAGCAGAGATGTCAAGATACGCGCCGCGGATTACCACCATGAAAATACCGACCGATAAGATACGTGACGTGATCGGTAAAGGTGGCGTTACCATCCGGGCGATCTCCGAAGCTACTGGTGCATCGATCGACATCGAGGATGACGGCACCATCAAAATAGCCAGCGCTGATCTATCGGCGGCAGAGCAGGCCCGCGCCCGGATCGAACAGATCACGGCCGACGTAGAGGCGGGGACTATCTACGAGGGTAAAGTCGTACGACTGATGGATTTCGGTGCCTTCGTTAATATCCTGCCTGGCCGCGACGGACTGGTGCACATTTCACAGATTTCAAATGAGCGCGTTGCTAATGTCAGTGACAAGCTTAATGAAGGTGACATGGTCAAAGTGAAGGTGCTGGAGGTGGACAAACAGGGTCGTATCCGCCTGAGTATGAAGGCGGTTGATGATGCTGCTGCCTGACCAGCGGCAGAACGATGATTTACCAGGGCCTCCCGTTACGGAGGCCTTTTTGCTAGGGTGGCTTGATCCAGTGGGGCAGTCCTGGCTGTTGACTTCACCCCGTTGACGCTGGATGACCCTGTGAATCGGGCGATAATGTTGACACCTCGGTGGGGGCTATACAAAGGAAAGTGACTGTGATGAAACACCAGGACTCGACCGATCCGACTGCGGTGACGCCACGGCAAGCCTATACGATGCTGGCGAAAAACCCGCAGGCCTACTTGATCGATATTCGTTCGACCATGGAGCACCTGATGGTTGGTCACCCGGTGGGTGCCATTCACGTGCCGTGGCTGGATGAACCTGACTGGGTGCCCAGCCCGCGTTTTGCGGCCCAAGTCAGAGAGATGTTACTGGGCGGCTTGCTCGGATCCGAAGAGGAAAACCCGCCACAGGTTCTGTTGATTTGCCGTAGCGGCCGGCGTTCACTGGAAGCTGGCCGAGTCCTGATCGCCGAGGGATTCCAGCAGGTCTACCACGTGGATTGCGGCTTCGAGGGTTCCTTGGACGAGTCCCATCAGCGCAGCAACATAGCCGGCTGGCGTTTCGACGGCTTGCCGTGGCAACAGTGCTGAGCAACCTACAGCCATGGTCGTGCGGGCGGCGTTGTTTGCTTGCATCCGGCAGGTTCTTCCGCCAGGGCGCAGAGCGCATGGCGACGCCGGCAAGCATGGATTATCTTAAAGAGGAGAGATAATGGCGACCGCCGATAGCAGCAATCTGATCTGGATTGACCTGGAGATGACCGGATTGGATCCGGACCTCGACAGCATTATTGAAATAGCGACGGTGGTGACTGACCGTCACCTGAACTTGCTGGCCGAGGGCCCGGCACTAGCGATTCATCAGAGCAACGCTGTACTTGAAGGAATGGACGAGTGGAACACCAATACACATGGCGCCAGTGGGCTTATCGATATAGTACGCGATGCGACTATCGATGAGGCGCAGGCGGAGTCACTGACGCTGGAGTTTCTTCGTCCGCTGGTGCCCAGAGGAAAGTCGCCATTGTGCGGCAACAGTATTTGCCAAGATCGCCGTTTTTTGTACCGCTGCATGCCGCGCCTGGAAAGCTATCTGCACTATCGCAACCTTGACGTCAGCAGCCTGAAGGAACTGGCGGTGCGCTGGCGGCCTGATCTAAGAGAAGGCTTTGTCAAGAGCGGCGGCCATCGAGCGCTGGACGACATCCTGGACTCAATCGAAGAACTCAAATACTACCGTGAGCATTTCATCATTGCGAATTCTCCGCAGGGCTGAACTACGGGCTTTGCCCTAAACGATCCAGTGCCCAGTCGATGTGTTCACGGACCATGGCGGTGACGCCGGCGCGCCTTGTCACAAGGGCGGCAACTGACGCGTTCACGGCGGAGCCATTGCCTAGCGCAACCGCGATGTTCCGTAACCAACGCTGGTAACCGATACGCCGGATCGGACTGCCGGCGGTGCGTTCAAGGAAGTTTTCTTCGGTCCATAAAAAAAGCTCCCGCAGTGTCGTGCTGTCAAGGCGATGGCGGGGAATAAACACAGAGTTGCAACAAGTGGGGGCGAAACGGTTCCATGGGCATACCAGTTGACAGTCATCGCAACCAAATATGCGGTTGCCGAGCGCGGTCCGAAACCGGACTGGGATGGCCCCACGATGCTCGATAGTCAGGTAGGAGATACAGCGTCTTGCATCCAACTGGTATGCCAAATCCAGCGCCCCGGTAGGACAAGCTGCTGCACAACGAGTACAGGTACCGCAGTGATTTTCTGCTGGAGAATCGGCAGGCAGCGGCAGGTCGGTATAGAGTTCGCCAAGGAAAAACCACGACCCGCAGGAACGGTCGACCAAGTTGGTATGTTTGCCAATCCAGCCAAGCCCGGCCGCCTGGGCCAACGGCTTCTCCATCACTGGAGCACTGTCGACGAACGCCCGGTAGCGGAACGGGCCCGTCACTCTGGCAATGCGGTCAGCCAGTTGTTGCAGGCGCCGGCGCATGAGGCGATGATAGTCACGGCCAAGGGCATAGCGCGCAACATAGGCGGTATCCGGCAGCGCCAGTGCTGTTGCGGCACTGAGCCCGGTCCGGGGGAAATAGTTCATGCGGACGCTGATGATCCCCATCGTGCCAGGTAGCAGTTGCGCTGGGTGGGTACGCTTATTGCCGTGGGCCGCCATGAAGGACATATCACCGTGTTGGCCTGCGCCCAGCCATTTGCCCAGGCGCTGTCCGGCCAGGGTAAGATCTGTATTGGCGACCCCCAGGCCGGTAAAACCGAGTTCCTCTGACCAGCCCCGGATCTGTCGCTTGAGCGCAGTCGGCTCAAGTAGCGATAATGTCGGGTCCTGACGCATCACCTTATCATAGCCGTATGCGCGTGCTGCCAGAATCACTTTATTCTTCTAAGCAGGCCCGGTATATCGACCAGCGAGCAGGCGATTCCGGCCTGGACGGTGACGCGCTGATGCGTCGAGCTGGGCAATGCGCGTTTAGCGTCTTGCAACAGCGTTGGCCACGAGCCCAGCGAGTGGTGGTGGTTTGCGGCAGTGGCAACAACGGGGGAGACGGCTACGTGGTTGCTGAACTCGCCGCTCAGGCTGGGTACAGTGTCACGGTGGTGCAGCTTGGTGAGGCGCGCAGCGAAACGGCAAAGGGAGCGCTGGCGGCGGCACAAAGAGCAGGTATCACACCCAGCGCGTACCAGGGGGAACTGCCGGTCGGGGCAGAGGTCATCGTTGACGGATTGCTCGGGATCGGACTTGATCGAGCACCAACCGGACTAATGGCTGCGGCGATCGATGAGATCAACGCGCTCCCGTGCCCGGTCTTGGCATTGGATATACCCTCTGGCCTGTCGGCAGATAGCGGCGCTGCACCCGGCGTTATCGTGCAGGCTGCTGTTACGGTTACCTTTATAGCACTTAAGTTGGGGTTGTTTACGGGCCGTGGGCCGGATTGTTGCGGTGAGGTTGTACTTGATACTCTGGCGGTACCCGCGGAGATTTACCAGGACGAAAAACCGATTGCGCGGCGTATCGGCTCAGCGCTGGTGGCGGGTTTTCTGCCGCGGCGCCAGCCTAGCGCACACAAGGGGATGGTCGGTCATTTGCTCGTAGTCGGTGGCAATACGGGGATGACGGGCGCGGCACGGCTGGCTGGCGAGGCGGCATTACGCTGTGGGACCGGCTTGGTTTCAGTAGCCTGTCCGCCAAGTAGCGTGACTGCCATCGGGGCCAGTCGGCCTGAACTGATGGTGCGCGGCGTAGCCGATGCGGCGGCATTACGGCCGCTGCTGGCCGGCAAGAGCGCGTTGGTGGCCGGGCCGGGGTTGGGGCAGGATGACTGGGGGCGCGCCATGTTGGCGACGATTCTCGATGCGCAGACCGATGTGATACTCGATGCCGATGCATTGAATCTGCTGGCGGCGGCGCCACAACTTCTCACCGGTGCAGTTCTCACGCCACACCCGGGTGAGGCCGGGCGGCTACTTGACTGCAACAGCGCGGCAGTGCAATCCAACCGGCCACATGCGGCTAGTGAGATTGCCGGACGCTATGGCTGTACTTGTGTGCTTAAAGGCGCTGGCAGCATCGTGCAGACAGATGATGGCATGACGTTTGTGTGCGATCGGGGTAACCCGGGAATGGCCAGCGGGGGGATGGGTGATGTTCTTGCTGGTGTCATCGGCAGCCTCGCCGCCCAGGGTCTTCCTGGGCGTACAGCAGCGATAGCCGGCGTCTGGCTGCACTCGGCGGCGGCCGACCTCGCGGCGCTAGCCGGTGGGCAAGCCGGACTGATCGCGGGTGATCTGATGCCGTACTTGCGTTGTCTGGTAGATTGCCCGGAACAGGCGAATGAGTCATCTCATCGCGGCGCCTGATGAAGTGTCGCTGCGGGCGCTGGGACGCACATTTGCTGCGGTTCTTGCACCAGGGGATGTGGTCTACCTGGAAGGAGAGCTGGGCGCCGGCAAGACGGTCTTTGTGCGCGGCATCCTTTCTGGCATGGGCTACTCCGGGGTGGTAGTCAGCCCCACATATACGCTTGCAGAAGAGTATCCTACGGCTGCCGGCCCGGTGGTGCACTATGACCTTTATCGCTTGCAATCACCGCATGAATTGGAACTGCTGGGGATGAGAGAGCACGCAGATGGCCGCCGTATTTGCCTGATAGAGTGGCCCGGCAGGGGTCAGGGCCATCTTCCCGATGCCACATGGGTCGTCACTCTGTGTTACGCCGATAAGGGCCGGGCAATAGCATTCACGGGGCAGCGGCCGCTGCCGCAGAGCCTGGCGGGTGACACTTGAGACGTGCCG
Organism: Arenicellales bacterium; assembly: GCA_030754035.1. GTDB lineage: Bacteria > Pseudomonadota > Gammaproteobacteria > Arenicellales > UBA868 > UBA12578. The sequence goes on from JASMBC010000001.1 coordinate 42,219, forward strand.
CGGCGGTCACGCTGATCGCGTTTAGCCTATGTTTGGCGGGAACCGCCAATGCCGGCAGCGATATCCTGGGGATGCGTTTGTGGCACGCACCGGACAAGACCCGGCTAGTGCTGGATCTATCCGCCGTTGTCGGATACCGGGCTTTTGAGCTACAGGATCCCGACCGCGTGGTCATTGACCTAGAAGATGCGACACTCAGGGTGGCGATCCCGGATTCAGAGAAGAACGGGCCGTTGCTGCAAAGTATCAGATTCGGCCAGCCCCGTGCGGGCATTCAGCGCGTTGTCCTGGATCTGGTTGTGCCGGTTCGCTTCCACAGTTTCGTGTTGCCGCCGAGTGAGCCCTACGGCCATCGGCTGGTAATCGATCTGTTCAGGAGAAACCGGCAGGCAAGTCAGACCACTATGGCGGCGCCGGCAACTCGGGAAGCGGACTACCTCGTGGTCGTCGACCCCGGCCACGGCGGTGAGGACCCAGGAGCGGTGGGGGGCAAGGGCACGCGGGAAAAGAAAGTTGTTCTTTCGATAGCGCAACGCTTGGTAAAACTCATTAACAGCGATGGCCGAATGCGGGCTGAACTTACCCGTAAGGGGGACTACTACGTGAGTCTTCGGGGACGCATCGGCATCGCCATGAAGCGTAAAGCCGACTTGTTCGTATCGGTTCACGCCGATGCCGCCCGGCGACGCAACGCCCGTGGTGCTTCTGTTTTTGTATTGTCCAAGAAAGGCGCCAGCAGTGAGATGGGTAAATGGCTCGCCCAGCGCGAGAATGCGGCCGACCTTACTGGGGGGATAGACATCGGGGAGCAGGAGCCGTTCGTGCAAAAGGCCATGCTGGATATGGGGTTGGATTGGAAAGTTAAGGAAAGCATGGAACTGGCCTCACGCATTCTGGACGAACTAAAAAGGGCCGGCTCGGTGCACAGCGAGCGGGTGGAGCGAGCGGGTTTCGTCGTGTTGAAATCAATCGATATTCCAGCGGTGCTGGTCGAAACTGGATTTATCACCAATCGTGGGGAAGAGAAGCTGTTGCGTACGACATTGCATCAGGAGCGCGTCGCCGGAGCTGTCTACCGAGGGCTGCAGCATTACTGTAACGGTGATCCAAGGTGCCCACGACCAGCGTCAGGCCAAAGAACCTACGTCGTACGCAAAGGTGACTCACTCTCCCTGATCGCAGCTCGCTACGGGCTGACAATCGGGCGCCTGCAGCGCGCGAATAGCCTCAATTCGACAGTACTGCAGGTTGGTCAACGGCTCCAGATTCCGGATGCTTAAGGGGGTGTGCCTCGTGGTTGGTGGTGACAGGCGCTGGGGTGGGCCTCGGCAGCCGCAGGCGGCAGAATGGACCGCGGCACTGGTATGGACTACACGGGTGTGAGTGGCCGAGTCGGCCGGGTTATCTGTATTGCCGGCAGTACCGCCAGCGGCAAGACTGCGCTGGCGCTGCAACTTGCCCGGCGCTATCCGTTGGCCCTCATCAGCGTCGATTCCGGGCAGGTATACCGGGGGCTGGATATTGGCACGGCCAAGCTGTCGGCCGAGCTACTGGTGCAGTATCCGCATGGACTGGTCGATACTCGAACCATTATCGAGCCTTTCTCGGCCGCTGACTTCTGTAGCGAAGCAATGGCAATCATCTGCCGGGCCTGGAAACGACAGCAGGTACCGCTGCTGGTCGGGGGCACCCTATTTTATTTTTCGGCGCTGTTAAATGGTTTGGGCAAGTTGCCCACTGCTGACCACAAACTCCGTGGCCGCATTCTTCGGCGGGCTCTGCTACTTGGCTGGCCGGCGCTACACGATCAGTTGCAAAGGAGGGACCCAGATGCCGCGGCGCGAATTGATCCGAACGATTCCCAGCGGATCCAACGGGCACTTGAGATTAACCTGCTAACGGGTCAACCGGTACCGGCGGGCAACTCAGCGGCGGGCCTGTTGCAAAACGGTGTCGAGGTGTTACAACTGGCTCTGGCGGTACCCGATCGATCGGTGTTGCACCAACGCATAACACGGCGTTTTGACGCTATGCTGGCGGCGGGGCTGGTGGATGAAGTTGCCGCGATCCGGCAGACGTGGGGCGATGCCGAGACCCTGCCGGCGATGAGAAGTGTGGGCTACCGGCAGGTTTGGCGTTTTCTCAGCGGTGATTTACAGCGGCGGCAGATGCGCGATAGTGCGCTGGCCGCTACCCGGCAACTTGCTAAACGCCAATTGACCTGGCTGCGGAACAGCCCTGGGCAAGTTTGGTTCGATGCGACAGACCCTGACCTAGTAAGCGGGTCGGTGCTGCGCTATCTGGCAGCTACCGGCATGCGGGAAAAAGCCTGAGCGGTTGAATTCCAACGGCACTGGCCGTACATTGTCTAGTGACAGCAGCCGCTGATCACGTCTGTATTGATTTATCAAAAAATAATTAACATACTGAAATACAATAGAAAAAGTCTGATACGGCGGGGAAAAGCGCCGGGCATGCTAACACCCGGCTGCCGATCGCAGTCCCATTATTTACCCCAGAGTAACGTTTTCTGGCAGCCGACCGCCGCAGTGTGGTGGTCTGGGACAACCGCACGGCACAGACAGGAGCAAAACCATGACCCAGCAAAAAGGCACCGTATTACAGGACCCTTTCCTGAATACTTTAAGAAAAGAGCGCATCCCGGTTTCCATATATCTTGTAAACGGCATCAAACTTCAGGGCCAAATAGAGTCGTTCGACCCCTTTGTTGTCCTGTTGCGCAACAGTGTCAGCCAGCTTATCTACAAGCACGCGATCTCGACCATTGTGCCGACGCGGGCGGTGCGAATTCCAATCAACGACGGCTCAGAAGAGCGTGGCAACGTCGCCGAAGAGGACTAGTTCAGGTTGCTGGTAGGCAGCGGCCGGCGGCCGCTGCCGGCACTGTTGACGTCGGGACTAGATGAGCAGATCAGTTTGATAGTCGACCATGGCAACGGTGTACCGGGGGCGATGCGGGAGCGGGTTTTGCTCGTCCATCAGGTTAACAGCGGTGCCGTACTGGACGAGGATTTCGCTGAGCTTGAGGGGTTGGCGCTATCGGCTGGTGCGCTGGTGGTGGGCCGGGTCCCTGCATCACGACACACACCCCATCCGAGCACGTTTGTCGGCAGTGGCAAATCTCGTGAGATTGCGCACCGAGTGCAGGAACAACAGGTAGACCTGGTCATTATCGATCAGGCAATAAGCCCGGTACAGGAACGAAACCTTGAGTCAGCGGTTGGCTGTCGGGTCATTGATCGCACCCGGCTCATTCTCGATATATTTGCACTTCGTGCCAGAACCAGCGAAGGCAAGATGCAGGTGGAACTGGCTCAGTTAAAGCATCTGTCGACCCGGCTGATTCGGGGGTGGACCCATCTTGAACGCCAACGAGGTGGTATTGGTCTGCGAGGCCCGGGTGAGACACAACTGGAATCCGATCGACGGATGCTGGGCCAGCGAATCCGGGTATTGCAGAAGCGGCTGCAGCGGGTTGGCGCACAGCGGGGACTACGTCGGCGCCGCCGGAAACGAGTGCCTATTCCGACCGTAACACTGGTCGGCTATACCAATGCCGGCAAGTCGTCGCTGTTTAACCGACTCGTCTCCGCAGAGGCTTTTGCTGCGGATCAGCTGTTTGCAACCCTCGATCCGACTATGCGCAAGTTGCAGTTACCGACTTTTGGGGCAGTTGTGTTGTCGGATACAGTTGGCTTTATCACTGGCCTGCCGCACACGCTGGTACAGGCGTTTCAATCGACGCTCGAAGAGATTGCCTCCTCAAGCTTATTGCTACAGGTTGCAGACGACTCTGATTCCGATTTGAGAGAGCGCGAAGCAGAAGTTGATCGCGTTCTGGGGGAGATCGGAGCTTTAGATTTGCCGCGGATCTGCGTAAGGAATAAAATTGATCTCAGCGGTCGAGCGGCTGGTCGAGTGAGCTCAGGAAACGATCCGGCCACCGTTCGCATTTGTGCTCAAAGCGGCGCCGGGGTGGACGATTTGTTAGCGGCTATGGCCGAAGTCCTGGGGCGTGGGCGCGCGGCCCGCGTGTTGCGGATTCCGCCCGAGCAGCCGCGGCTGAGGGCGAACGTCTATAGACTCGCCGAAGTCGCCGCCGAGAGTATCGATGCAGAGGGTCACTGGCTGCTGCAGGTGATTGTCGACCCGACGGTAACTGGCCGGTTGGAAGCGCAGAAGGATTTTGAGCCGTGTTTTTGGCGGTGACTGGTTTGGTGAAAGCAGTGTCACCACGTACAGCCCAGATCGTGTAAATCGGTTTTGGCCTGAAGTGCGTGATAAAATTCAAATTTTGTGTAACCAGCGCATTGCTGCGCTAAAGGGGTAATAGATAAATGCCTTGGAATGAGCCGGGATCGGATAATCGTGATCCCTGGGGACAGGGGAACGGCCAAAAGGGCCCGCCGGACCTGGATGATGTGATCCGGGATCTGCAAAAAAGAATTCGCGCAATCTTCGGCGGCGGTGGGCGCTCGTCAGGCGGTGGGCGCAAATTGCCGTCACTCGGTGGGAAAGCCATCGGCTTGCTGTTGTTGGTAGCTGCGGTTTTGTGGGTCGCGTCGGGTTTTTATGTGGTCAAGCAGGGTGAGCAGTCAGTCGAGCTCCGGTTCGGCGCCTTCAAAATGATAAAACAAGCTGGCCTGCGCTGGCACATGCCCTACCCGATTGAGGCCAACGAGATCGTCAACGTACAACAGCTCCGTACCGTCGAGGTAGGATACCGGACTAATTTCCGCTCCAACCAGCTGGCGAGTGTGCCAAAAGAAGCACTCATGCTGACCGAGGACATGAATATCATCGATATCTCGTTCGCGGTCCAGTTTGATATTAAGGATCCGAAGAATCTACTTTTGTTTGTTGCCGGGTCGCTTGATAGTGTGGTACGTGGGGCGACGGAAAGTTCCGTACGCGAGGTTGTCGGCCGCAGCAGTATGGACTTTGCTATCACCGGCGGCCGCAGGGAAATTGCCCAGGAGACCAAGAACCTGCTGCAGATAATTCTGGACCGCTACCACACCGGCATCAACATTAAGGCGGTGGAGATGCAAAATGCCCAGCCACCGGCCGAGGTCAAGGCGGCGTTCGACGATGCGGTCAAGGCGCGCGAGGATGAGGAACGCTTGAAAAACGAAGCCGAGGCATATGCCAACGACATCCTGCCCCGGGCCCGTGGTGGAGCGGCCCGATTCATTCAAGAGGCACAGGCCTACCAGGCGACCGTAGTCGCCAACGCCCAGGGTGAAGCATCGCGCTTTATCCAGGTGTTGGAGGAATATCAGAAGGCGCCCGAGGTGACCCGGGATCGCCTGTATCTCGACGCTATGGAAGATGTGCTAGGCAGTTCTACCAAGTTGATTATCGACCAGCAAAGCGGGGGCAATAATGTCATGTACCTGCCGCTGGACCAACTCATCCGCCAGCGGGCTGCGACTACCGGCGACAGGGCCAGTAACAGCGGCCAAGTTAGCGAGTTCGATGCAACTCGGGGCCTGCTGGGGCAACGAGATAACAGCAGGCCGGAACGCAGTAGCCGTCTGGGAGGGCTGACACCATGAGCGGCAAAGGAATGATGGGGGCGATCGCGTTACTGATAGTGATCTTTGTCGGCTTTGGAGCGGTTTATAGGGTCGATATGCGCCAGAAAGCCATCGTCTTTCAATTTGGTGAAATCGTGCGTTCGGATGACGAGCCGGGCCTACACTTCAAGGTGCCGTTTATCAACAACGTCCAGAAGTTCGATGCCAGGATCCAGACTATGGATGCGGCACCGGAGAGTTACCTGACCAGGGAGAAGAAAAATTTAATTGTCGATTCTTTCGTCAAGTGGCGTATCGCCAACGCTGCCGATTTCTACACTACACTCGGGGGCCTCAAGGCCAATGCTGAGAACCGGCTGGCGCAACGGGTAAACGATGCGTTGCGCCAGGAGTTCGGCAAGCGTTCAGTCGAGCAGGTGATCTCGGGCGACCGCGTCACGATTATGGACGTGGTGCGCGAGACTACCGACCAAGAGACCAAGTCGCTGGGCATTGAAGTGGTCGATGTTCGACTAAAACGGGTGGATCTAGATACCACGATTAGCATAGGCGTGTACCAGAGAATGGAGGCTGAACGCTCACGGGTAGCCAAAGACTTAAGGGCGCGGGGGGCCGAGGCGGGTGAGAAGATTCGCGCTAATGCTGACCGGCAGCGGGCCATTATCCTGGCCGAGGCTAGGCGGCAAGCCCAGCAAACCAAGGGTGAGGGTGATGCCCAAGCGACCGCGATCTACGCTGACGCGTTCAACAGAGACAGTGAGTTCTACCGGATGTATCGGAGCCTTAATGCTTATCGGGCCACCTTCAACAGCCCGGATAATCTGCTGGTTATTGAGCCGACCTCCGAATTCTTCCGCTATTTCAACCAGGCGAGGCCCGCTCTTGGTGAGTAGAACTGGCGGATGAACTGGCAGGACTTGCTGGTCGCGCTGGCGTTGGTGCTAGTACTGGAAGGTCTCATTCCATTTGCGAGTCCGGGGCGTTACCGGCGGCTGGTCGCAATGCTCAGTGATATCGGTGACAACCGCCTGCGCGCTGGCGGTGCTGTGTTTATGCTTGTTGGGTTGGCACTGCTTTACGCGGCCCATTAAAGAAAGGCACCTATCCAATGAGGCGTTGGCGGCAGGGTTAGCGTTTCGCAGCATCCCAGGAACAGTTTAATGGCTGGAAATGTCGTAGTGCTCGGAATCCAATGGGGGGATGAGGGCAAGGGCAAAATTGTAGATCTGCTGACCGAGAGTGCCCGTGCGGTGGTTCGATTCCAGGGTGGCCACAACGCCGGCCATACGCTGGTCATAGGCGGCGTCAAAACTGTGTTGCACCTGGTGCCATCTGGCATCTTGCGTCCCGAAGTACGGTGCTTTGTCGGTAACGGTGTGGTAGTGGCACCCGATGCATTGCTTGCTGAAATCAACGAATTGGAGCTAGCGGGTATTGATGCCCGTTCCAGGATTTTTGTCAGCCCGGCTTGCCCGGTGATCTTGCCAAGCCACGTTGCCCTTGACCAGGCACGGGAGCGGGCCCGGGGCAGCAACGCCATCGGTACTACCGGTCGGGGTATTGGCCCTGCCTACGAAGACAAGGCCGCCCGCAGGGGCCTGCGCATGGGTGAGTTGCTCGACCTGCCAGCTTGTACTTCCCATGTACTGGAGCTCGTCGAGTATCACAATTTCTTGTTGCGCAAGTTACTTAACAGTGATGCGCTGGATGCTGCGGCAGTAGTTGCGCAGTGCCAAATGTGGGGCGAGGCTTTGTCGCCGATGATCGTTGATGTGGCAAGTGAGCTCGAGCGCATTCTAAAAGCGGGTGAAGCCGTTCTTTTTGAGGGCGCGCAAGGCACTTTGCTAGACATTGATCATGGCACTTATCCGTTTGTAACCTCCTCCAATACCACCGCGGGTGCGGCGGCCAGCGGTTCGGGCGTGGGCCCGCTCACGCTCTCCCGGGTCGTCGGTGTGGTCAAGGCTTATACCACCCGTGTTGGTAGCGGTCCGTTTCCTACCGAACTATTTGATAGCGTAGGCGACCATCTGGCGAGCAAAGGACATGAGCTGGGAGCGACCACCGGTCGGCCACGACGCTGCGGCTGGTTTGATGCAGTAGCTGCTCGGCGAGCTTGCTGGCTGAACAGCGTTAACTCCCTGTGCGTGACCAAACTTGATGTGCTAGATGGAGTGCCTCAAGTTCAGATATGTACGGGCTATCGGCTTGATGGCGCACTGCTCGAAACTCCACCAGTTGACAGCAGAGCGTTGTCACGATGTGAGCCAGTTTACGAAGTTATGCCGGGCTGGGAGCAGCCTACTGCCGGGGCGAAGCGTCTGTCTGATCTACCCACTGCTGCCCGTTGCTACCTGGAGCGCCTGGCGACGTTGCTGGAGGCGCCCCTTGATATAGTCTCGACTGGGCCTGACAGGCAGGATACGATTGTTTTGCGCAACCCTTTCGGACAGTAATATGCGCAGGCAACGGCCGTTTGATGGTACCGAGGGCCGGACTTGAACCGGCACGGGGTTGCCCCCACTAGCACCTGAAGCTAGCGCGTCTACCAATTCCGCCACCTCGGCACAGTGGGTAAGTCAAAGAAAAGCGCAGAACCCGAGAACCGGGATCAGTCGGTAGACCAAGGGCGCGAACATTAGCGTTTGCATTGTTGCTTGTCAAACACCACTGTGCCCTTTAGGTTGTTGCTGCCTGTATATATACACTTCTGTTACCGGAGATTTTTTTATTTTCCCCAGTTATCAACCGAACCCAATTATGCTGACGATACACCCAATATACCTGGCCGCTTCTTTCCGTAATATTGGCAAGTTATGACAGACAGCGTTAATCTCGATCCTCTACGTGCGCTGCTGCTAGAAACAGTGATTGCTGCGCACCAGCCGCTCAGTTTATCGGAACTTGAAACTGCAGCGGGCAGTGGCGGTTTTGAGAGCACGATGGTCCGCAAGCGACTGCAAGAGCTGTGCGAGTCCGGAATTTTGGCCGCGTTGCGTGGGCAACGTTATGGCTGCACCCGTGATCTTGACCTGATTATCGGTAGGGTAGACGCTCACGTTGAAGGTTATGGTTTTGTATTGCCTGATGACGGCTCAACTGACTTATACCTTTCGCCCAGGCAGATGCGCCGAGTGTTGCACGACGATCGAGTACTGGCGCGCGTTCGACGAATTGATGGCAAGGGCCGGCGGGAAGGGGTGATCGTGGAACTTCTGGGATGTTCTACTCGTACGATACTCGGTTATTTTCAGTCAGACGGTGCAGGGGGGTTTGTGGTGCCGCAAGACGAACGCATAGCTCAGGAAATCCATGTCAAGGCGGAGGATAAAGGCGGAGCCTCCAACGGCCAACTGGTGGTTGCCGAGTTGACTAGCCATCCTTTCTCTGATCGGCACGTGTTTGCCAGAATTACCGAGATCGTCGGTGCCCAGAGTGGGCCGAGGCTCGCCACCGAGATCGCGATTCGCAAGCACCAACTGCCTTGGCAGTGGCCAGACGCAGTTGCTGAAGAATTGTCCCAAATTACAGCACAGGGGGCGGAAGCCGCGGGCCAGGCGCGCACCGACCTTAGCGACTTACCTTTTGTGACTATAGATGGCAGTGACGCCCGTGACTTCGATGACGCGGTGTTTGCGCAACGCGAAAAAAGCGGCTACCGACTATTTGTTGCAATCGCGGATGTGAGTCACTTTGTAAAACCCGGTAGCGTGCTCGATCGGTGTGCGATTGAACGGGGCAATTCGGCCTATTTTCCTGACCGCGTGATCCCAATGCTGCCCGAGGTTTTGTCCACTGATCTTTGTTCATTGCGACCCGATAAACGCCGCCTGGCGGTGGTCTGTGAGGTGGTGCTCGATAGCCGGGGCGGTATCACTTCCTGGCGCTTCTCCGAGGGCGTGATCTGCTCGACATTGAGACTTACCTATGCTGCGGTGGGCGCCTACATAGATAATGCGAACTCCGGTCTCAGCGCGGGTTGGCCGGTGGAAGTGCATCAAAGTCTGGACACGTTGATCGAGATTTATCAGTTACTCGCTGTTGCGCGCAAACGCCAGGGCGGCGTAAATTTCGAGTTCCCGCAGGCACGAATCGAGTATGCGGCTGACGGCACGATAGAGACGCTGTCCGTGGAGGCGCGCAACGAGGCTACCCGATTAATAGAGGAATGCATGCTGGTCGCCAATGTCTGTGCTGCGCGCACCCTCAACGAACACCTCAGTGAAGCGATCTACCGTATTCACGAAGCGCCGGCTTCGGAGGATGTTACCGACCTGCGCCGGATACTGAGCGGTTTTGGACTTAAGCTTCGAGGTGGCAGCACTCCGACAGCCGCGGATTTTTCCGGGGTAGTAGGCCAGGCGCAGGTCAAGACCAGCACTCAAGTTGCCGATACCTTGCAGGTGCTGATGTTGCGCACTATGAAACAGGCCCGTTACGCCGCACAGCCACAGCCGCATTTTGCGCTCGGTTTCGCACAGTACACACATTTTACTTCTCCTATCCGGCGTTACCCTGATCTGATGGTCCATAGGCTGTTAAAAGCCGTTATCGGACTGTCTACTGGACCGACCGGCTGCGAGAAGCCGGGTACTTGTGCGCAAATTGCCGACCACTGTTCTGTGACCGACCGGCGTGCAGAGGACGCAACGCGCGAAGTGATTGGGTTGCTCAAGGCGCAGTTTATGCGCCGCTATTTTGGCGAAGAATTCGATGGCCTCGTTTCCGGCGTAACAGCATTCGGGGTATTTGTCCAATTGCCGCAGTTTCTGGTTGACGGTCTGGTACATGTCTCGGAGTTGGGCGATGACTATTTCCACTTCGATCCGGAGCGCCTCCAACTAACTGGCGAGCGAAGTGGGCAGCGAATAGCGCTTGGCGATCCATTACGGGTACGGGTGGCGGGCGTTCGTGCTGATATTGGCCAGATTGATTTCCAGCCAGCCGGACGCAAGGCCAGAAACCGTGGTGCGAGAGCGGGTCGGAAAAGCCGTAAGTCGGCGGTATCGACACAGGACAGTGACCGCCCAAAGCCCAGCACCCGGGGTACCGGTAAGCGTCAAGCCAAAAAACACCAGCGCACCCGATGAAGCGCGAGGTGACAGTACTGTGCGGCTTTCACGCTATTGAGGGCGCATTGCGGTCTGGACAGCTTCTTGGAGAAGTGCTGCACGATGCCCGCCGCAGCGATAAGCGCCTTACCCGTTTGCTTACGCAGGCTCGACAAGGGGAAGTGACGGTGCGGGCGGCAAGCCGCGAGGTTCTGGACCGAATTAGCGACGGTGCACGGCATCAGGGGGTAGTCGCCCTGCTGGCGCGCATACCGGCTGGCGATAACAGAGAACTGCGGCAGTGGATACAGGAGGTTGTGACGATGCCGATGTTATTGGTCCTAGATGCGCTGCAGGACCCTCGTAATCTCGGGGCCTGTTTGCGGGTCGCGGCGGCCGCGGCAGTGGACGCCGTGGTCCTGCCGCGGCGGGAAGGCTGTGGTCTTACGCCTGCGGCGATTCGAGTTGCAGCGGGGGGTGTCAATCATCTGGCTATGTTTGAGGTCAGCAACTGGGCGCGAACGCTGGACGAGATTCGCGACCGCGGTATCTGGCTGGTCGGAACCGATGAGGATGCGGTGGACGAGTTGCACGATTTCGACCTTGACCGGCCGCTCGCTCTGGTGCTGGGGTCCGAGGCATCCGGGTTGCGGCCACTTACCCGCAAGCATTGTGATGCGCTGGTTAGGATACCCACTGCTGCTGCACAGAGGAGTCTTAATGTCGCCGTTGTCGCCGGTGTTGCGTTATTTGAAGCTCGGCGCCAGCGGAGTAGAGCCTGCCCTCCCTGAACCTGATCAAGCCCCTGGCCTCAGCCATCAGCCGCTGTCTTGGCGCGGTATTCACATAGGTCTGCTAACGGGCACACGGGACAGCGTGGGCGCCGTGCAGTGCAGGTGTAACGGCCGTGCAGAATGAGTAGATGGTGTGCGTCCTTGCGGTATCGAGTAGGGGTGAATTGGAGTAGTTTTTGCTCAACCTGCAGCACCGTAGCGCCCGGCGCAAGGCCGGTGCGGTTTGATACCCGGAATATGTGGGTATCCACGGCAATAGTCGGTTGGCCAAACGCGGTATTAAGGATCACGTTGGCGGTTTTGCGTCCTACTCCCGGCAGAGCTTCTAGCGATGTGCGTTCGGCCGGTACAACTCCCTCGTGCTCATGTAATAGCTGCCGACAGGTTTGCATGATGTTCTTGGCCTTGGTGTTATATAAACCGATAGTTCGGATATAGCCCCTCAGCTGGCGGAGCCCGAGGTCGAGAATCTGTTGCGGTGTGTTGGCGGCAGCGAATAGTTGTTTGGTTGCCTTGTTAACTGAGACGTCGGTGGCCTGGGCCGAGAGTATGACTGCGACCAGCAGCTCAAAGTGGGAGTGATAGGTAAGTTCGGTGGTCGGCGTTGGGGTGACCTTTTGCAACCGGCGGTAGATCTCGGTGCGTTTGTTGGCGTTCACTCGCCCGTTCCCGGATCTGCGCCCCTGGCCCGGTTTCGTCGGGACCGAACTCTTGCCACGCTTTCAGTTATCTGCCGCTTGAGATCTGCCAGATCGTTACCGGCCGAATTTCTCAGGCCGAGTGGGCCGGCGTCGAGGCGTTCAGTGCGCTGATCAAAACGATATTGAAAGTGCTGGGCCTGCGTGCGGGTGAAGCCGCTCCAGGGCGTGTCTGATGCAGGGCCAGTGATTGCAGGGAACTCGATATCGATGCAGTCCACCGGACAGGCTGGCAGGCACAGGTCGCAGCCGCTGCATTCGCTGGCTAATATCGTGTGCATCAACTTTGGTCCGCCAACAACAGCATCCACGGGACAGGCCTGGATGCATAGCGTACAGCCTATACACGATGACTCATCGATGACGACAATGGTTGGATGTTCCAGCGTTCCGTAGTCAGAATCCAGTGCCAGGCACGGCTGGCCCGTTAGTTCGGCCAGTTCGACCAGTGCCTGTGTACCACCGGGGGGGCAGCGGTTGACTGGCACACTGTGCAAGTGAATGGCGCTGGCGTAATCGCGACAGGTGGGGTACCCACAGCGGGTACACTGCGTCTGCGGCAGGCAGGCATTAATTGAATCAATGTTCTGAGATGCGGCGGTGGAAACGGCCATCAAATTTCTTTGCCAAGGTGTTTGAACAGGCGGTCGATGTCGTCAGTCGTGTTGTAAAGATGGGGTGTCACTCGCACTGAATCACCGCGGACGCTTACATAAACGTGTTGTTTTGCAAGGCGAGTAGCCAGTCCGTCGGGTAATCCAGCGGGGAAGCGTAACCCCAGGAAGTGGCCGCTGCGGTAGGCCGGATCGCTTACTTGTAGGCCAAGGCCACGGGCCCGCTCGGCAATGTCTCCAGTCATCAATCGGAGCGTTTCCTGAATATTGACAACGCCCCATGTCAGAATCTGTTCCAGTGCAGACGCCAAGGCCGGCAGAAGGGCAAAATTGGCGGTTTCACCCACATCGAAGCGCCGGGCTCCATGCTGAAATTTATCCTGATAATCGACCAGGCGGGTAAAGTTCTGGGCGCCTGCACGGCCCATCCAGTTGTGTTCAAGTGCCGCGCCATCCTGGTGCTGCGGGGCAACGTAGAGCACACCAGTGGAGTACGGCCCAAGCAGCCATTTGTAGCACGCTGCGACCGCGAAATCCGGCTTGATGACTCGGCAGTCAAAGGGTAAGGCGCCAAGGCTTTGGGTCAGGTCGGCCACCAGCGTGGCCCCATGATTACGCAAAATGGGCCCAATAGCCTCAAGATCGACCAGGGTGCCATCGGTCCAGTGGCAATGGGGTAGGGCGGCGATAGCGGTCTGCGGCCCGATCCGCTCAAGCACGGCATCGGTCCAGTTGTTGTCGGTTGGCCGTGGCACGGTGTGGATGCTGGCACCGGAACGCGCAGCAAGCTCGCGCCAGACGTAAATATTGGAAGGAAACTGTTCAGCCAGGACCAAAATCTCCTGACCCGCTGTCAGCGCCAGGTTACGGGCGGCTATGGCCAGGCCGTAACTGGCTGATGGGACGAGTGCGACGTCGTCACCGCGAGCCTGGAATACAGCCGCTGCGGCAGCACGTATACGCTCCCCATCGGAAAAAAAATCCGAGGGTGTGATTGACCACGGCTGGGACTTGGCCTGCATTCCCCGCAATCCCGCTGCGACAGCGCAGCGTAGCAGGGGCGACATGTAGGCGCAGTTGAAATAAGCGATATCGGACGGGATGTCAAACAGCGCGCGCTGATTCGACAGTAGTGTGAATCCCATTGCGGGTCTGGTTCGCCGTGGCTGTTTAGCGCACGCGCATGCCTGGCTCTACACCAGGATCCGGGGACAACAAGAAGATGCCACCCGCATCATCGGTCCCCGAAGCGGCAAGGATCATGCCCTCGGAAACCCCGAAGCGCATTTTGCGTGGGGCAAGATTGGCAACCGTAATGACATGCCGCCCAATAAGTCGGGCTGGGTCATAGACGGATTTGATGCCGGCGAAAACGGTGCGAGTCTCACCACCCAGGTCCAGGCTTAGCCGGAGTAGTCGGTCTGCACCGTCGACCGTGGCGGCATCGGTGATTGTGGCAACGCGCAGGTCGATTTTGCTGAAATCGTCGATTGATATTTCGCTCGCGAGCGGTTCATCGGCAAGATGCTGGCCGGTGATTGTATTAGCAGATGAGTCAGTTTGGCTGGCAGATTCTTCGAGCATGGCTTCCACGTCCTTTGGTTCGATACGGTCAAGCAGGCGCTTGAACTCATTAATAGGCTGATCGAGCAGCGGCTGTTGCAAAGTCTGCCAGGCACCGCTCGCGGCCAGCGGACAGCTAAGAAAAGCGGCGGATCGCGCTGCCAGTTCTGGAACCACCGGACTCAACCAAATCATCAGTATTCGGAACAGGTTGAGACCTTGGGTGCAGATTTGTTGCAACTTTGCATCTTGACCCGATTCCTTTGCCACGATCCAGGGCTGTTGCTCGTTCAAATACTGATTGGCCTGGTCGGCAAATGCCATGATCTGGCGCATGGCGCGGCCGAACTCGCGATTTTCAAGGGCCTGGGCAATTGCCGTACTGCCGGCGACGAAATGCTCAAAAAGGGCGGGATCTGGCAGAGTCGCTGCCAATTGTCCGTCGAATCGCTTATTGATAAATCCGGCGCAGCGGCTGGCGATATTGACGACTTTGCCGACCAGGTCCGAGTTGACCCGTGCTGTGAAATCATCGAAATTGAGGTCGATATCTTCGACTCGGGCGTTCAGTTTGGCTGCAAAATAGTAGCGCAGATAATCCGGATCAAGGTGGTTCAGGTAGGTGCGCGCCTTGATATAGGTGCCCCGTGACTTGGACATTTTTTGACCGTTGACGGTAAGGAATCCGTGGACGAATACTGCTGTAGGTCTGCGAAAGCCGGCACCGTACAACATGGCTGGCCAGAACAGAGCATGAAAGTAGAGAATGTCCTTACCGACGAAATGGTAAAGTTCAGTGGTTGAATCGGAGTTCCAGTACTGATTGAAGTTAACACCCTCGCGGTCACAGAAGTTGCGAAAACTCGCTATGTAACCGATCGGCGCGTCCAGCCAGACATAAAAATACTTGTCCTCATAGCCGGGAATGCGGAAGCCGAAATAGGGCGAGTCACGGGAGATGTCCCAGTCCTGGAGGCCGGCTTCAAACCATTCTGCTAACTTGTTCTTGACCTCACTTTGCAGGCCACCGGAGCTGGTCCATTGTCGCAACATGTCATCAAAGTCACCCAGTTTGACAAAAAAATGTTCGGACTCCTTTTCAATTGGTGTGCTGCCGGAAATCACCGAGACCGGGTCAGCGAGATCGGTTGGTGTGTAGGTGGCACCACAGGCCTCGCAGTTGTCACCATGCTGATCGGCCGCACCACAGCGAGGACAACTGCCACGGATAAAGCGGTCCGGCAGGAACATCTGCTCGAGCGGGTCAAAGGCCTGGATGATAGTGCGTTTGGCGATATGCCCGCCCTCGTGTAACTGCTGAAAAATATACTCGGAAAAGTAACGGTTTTCCTCGGTATGGGTTGAGTGATAATTGTCGAAGCAAATGTGGAAGTCGGAAAAATCCCGGCGATGTTCCCGGCCCACGCGTTCGATCAATTCCTCTGGGGGGATGTTCTCCTCGCGCGCCTTCAACATGATCGGCGTGCCATGGCTGTCATCCGCACATACGTAATAGGTTTCGTTGCCGCGTAGCCGTTGGAAGCGAGCCCAGATGTCGGTCTGTATGTACTCGACCAGGTGACCCAGATGGATCGGCCCATTGGCGTAAGGAAGGGCACTGGTGACGAGAATTTTTCGTTTGCCAGTTGTCATCCTGGTTTGGTCCTCAGATCACCGGCACAGTTGCTGTGGTTGAGCGGGCCCGCGGCAAGGACCATGGGGCCTGATGCGGTCGCTGCGAGAGCGGGCGCAGTATATCCCATGCAGGTCATTGTGACTGGGGTTGCTATGGTAGGATCACTCGTTTTTCAGAAGACCAGCGCTTGCAAGCAGTTACAGGCTGGACACCCTCTATTAGGAAGATAAACATGACAGGTATTTCCAGGGAGAGTGTGTACGCTGCACTCGGGACCATCAACGACCCACACATGGTAACCGATCTCGTCAACGGCAAGGTGGTGAAGAAAGTGCATCTGCAAGGCAACAGCGTCCAGATTGAGCTCACGCTTGGGTATCCCGGGGGCAGTCGGCATGCTGCACTCAAGGAACAGGTAGGCGACGTGGTTGGTCAGTTGGACAGCGTCGAAAGAGTCGAAGTCAAAATCGAAACTGCGGTGGTTGCACACGAGGCGCAAAAAGGGGTAAGCGCAATTCCTGGAGTGCGCAACATCATTGCGGTGGCCTCCGGTAAGGGAGGTGTCGGCAAGTCGACGGTGGCAGTCAACTTGGCCCTGGCATTGTCGACGGAAGGTGCTACGGTGGGTATGCTCGATGCAGATATTTACGGGCCCAGTCAGCCGCGGATGCTGGGCATCAGCGGCCGTCCTCAGTCCGCCGACGGCAAGAGCCTTGAGCCCATGACCAGTTATCACCTACAGGCCATGTCCATTGGCTTTCTGATCGACGAGGACACGCCGATGATTTGGCGCGGGCCGATGGTAACCCAAGCACTGGAACAATTACTGACCGATACCCGTTGGCAGAACCTCGATTACTTGATCGTAGATTTACCCCCAGGTACCGGCGATATCCAATTGACGCTGGCGCAGAAAGTACCCGTTTCCGGGGCCGTAATCGTCACCACACCTCAGGATATCGCCTTGCTCGATGCGCGCAAAGCCTTCAAGATGTTCGAAAAGGTCGAGATACCGGTGCTGGGAGTGCTGGAAAACATGAGCACGCACATCTGTAGTAACTGTGGCCACGAGGAGACGATATTCGGTGTCGGCGGCGGTGAGCGGATGGCTGCAGAATATGGGGTAGATTACCTGGGGGGGATACCATTAGATGCCCGTATACGTGAAGACACTGATGTTGGTCGGCCAACCGTAGTCGCCGACCCCGATGGCTCGATTGCGGTCAACTACCTTGCCATTGCCCGTAATGTGTCAGGGCGCCTGGCTTCACGCAAGCGGAGTTATAGTGATGTTTTTCCGTCTATCGTGGTGCAGAATAATTGACCGGAGGTATACGTGTCGATCAAGTCAGACAACTGGATCAGGCGCATGGCGCTTACAGGAATGATTGAGCCCTTCGAACCGGAGCAGGTCTCGTCTGTGGATGGTAAGCGGGTCGTATCATATGGAACCTCTAGTTATGGTTATGATATCCGCTGTTCTAATGAGTTTAAAATATTCACCAATATCAATTCGGCCGTTGTCGATCCCAAGGTGTTCGACCAGAGCAGTTTCGTAGACTTCGAAGGTGACAGTTGCATCATTCCCCCGAATTCCTTCGCCCTTGCACGTACGGTGGAGTATTTTCGGATTCCCCGTAATATCCTGACGATCTGCTTGGGTAAATCCACTTATGCGCGCTGTGGCATCATTGTTAACGTGACTCCGTTCGAGCCTGAATGGGAAGGTTACGTTACGCTGGAATTTTCCAACACCACGCCACTACCTGCTCGAATCTACGCCAACGAAGGCATCGCTCAGGTTATTTTCTTTGAGGCAAGCGAACCCTGTGAAATATCTTACCGGGATCGTCAGGGCAAGTACCAGGGGCAAAAAGGAGTGACCTTGCCCCGTGCCTGATCAGCGGTTGCACAATAGACGCAGATAATATGGCAGGAAATACTATCGGCCAGCTTTTTCGGGTAACGACTTTCGGTGAGAGTCATGGGCCGGCACTCGGCTGTGTTATCGATGGTTGCCCGCCGGGGCTTGCGTTCAGCGCTGCCGACATCCAGCAGGATCTGGATAGGCGGCGACCCGGGCAGTCCCGTTATACCAGCCAGCGCCAGGAGTCAGATACGGTCGAGATTCTCGCGGGCTTGTTCGATGGCATGACTACCGGTGCACCGATTGCACTACTGATCCGCAACCAGGATCAACGCCCACGGGATTACCAAAGCATCCGTGAGCAGTTCCGCCCCGGTCACGCGGACTATACCTATCTGAAGAAGTACGGTATCCGGGACCACCGCGGTGGTGGCCGCTCCTCGGCCCGTGAAACAGTAGCCCGGGTCGCGGCGGGCGCGGTCGCCCGTAAGTATCTGCGGCAGGTTGGCTCGATACTGATATCCGGTTATCTGGCGCAGATTGGGCCGATCAGGGCTGGTGTATTCGACTGGGCCGAGGTCGAGCAGAACCCGTTTTTCTTTCCAGATCCCGGGCGGGTAAGTGAGATCGAGACCTTAATCGATGAATTGCGCAAGGCCGGCGACTCAATCGGCGCGCGGGTCAATGTGGTTGCGCGCAATGTGCCACCGGGGCTTGGTGAGCCAGTCTTCGACCGGTTGGATGCAGAGCTTGCCCGTGCCATGATGTCGATAAACGCTGTCAAGGCAGTGGAAATTGGCGCTGGTTTTGAAAGCGTAAACCAGCGCGGCTCGGAGCATCGTGACGAGATGGCCCCCGAGGGGTTCCTCAGCAACAACGCAGGCGGTATTCTCGGCGGCATCTCTAGTGGGCAGGACATCATCGTATCGATGGCACTAAAGCCTACCTCCAGCATCCAGTTAATGGGTCGGACTGTTAACTTGGCCGGCGAGAGTCAAGAAATCAAGACCGGCGGGCGGCACGATCCATGTGTCGGTATTCGCGCAGTGCCTATCGCCGAGGCCATGTTTGCCCTAGTACTGGCTGATCACTTGCTACGGCAGCGCAGCCTCGGTGTAGGCGATACTCCTGGCCCAATGGTACCCGGCGCAGTCAGACACAACGATTGAGCTTGGTTAAACTCGCCTGCGGTTGCTGGCTTTGGGACGGGAGGGTAAGGATGCCGCTGCAGTTATGAGAGGTTCGGCTGGGGATTCCAGTGCGGCAATAGCCACCTGGCCGAGCTGCTCAAGAAATTCGGCGGCACCCAGATCTAACATGCTGCTGTCGTGCATCTGCTGCTTTACTCGGCCAAGCGCATCCAGGGTCGGATAGAGAGTTACCGGGTCGGCCAGGGCTGCACAGCCATTCTCTTGAAATATCGCACGGGCCGCGCTGCGCGCAAGTTCTAGATAAACGGCGTGAGTTGACACCAGACGCTCGGCCGACCGCGCACGTGGGTCAAGAGGCAGTAGCGCTTTTCCTAGCTGGACTTCGAACTCGCAGAAAAGATCACTGAACGTGGCCATCTCGTTTTCCTGAAACTGAACTTTTTATACGACACCGTCCAAAAAGCATAACACCATTGCCAGGTGGCGATTGAGCCTGGGGGGGGGTAGATTTTTCGGTATGCTTGCCAGCATAGAAGTACCACTGGGCCAGACAGGGCCTGTGTTAAAATTTCGCGCCGTTTTCAGGTGTCAACGATGACAGATAAAACTCTATACGACAAGTTGTGGCAAACTCATCTCGTTCGCGAGGAGAGTGACGGGACCGCGCTCATTTATATCGATCGGCAGCTGTTGCATGAGGTGACATCGCCACAGGCGTTTGCTGGTTTGCGGGATGCAGGTCGAAAGCCTCGGCGGCCCGGGGCCAACCTGGCCGTAGCAGACCACAACGTGCCCACCACTGACAGGTCAGGCGAAATTGCCGATCCAGTAGCACGGCTGCAGGTTGACACCCTGACTGAGAACTGCCGCGAGTTTGGCATCACCGAGTACGGCATGTCTGACTCTCGCCAGGGAATTGTCCACGTGGTCGGGCCGGAGCAAGGCGCGACACTACCTGGCATGACGGTGGTCTGTGGGGATTCCCATACCGCAACTCATGGCGCATTGGGGGCGCTTGCCTATGGTATCGGCACCTCCGAGGTAGAGCATGTGTTAGTTACCCAGTGCCTGGTGGCAAAGAAGATGCGCAACATGCGCATCACCATTGACGGCGTACCGGGGTCTGGCGTTAGCGCCAAAGATTTAATTTTAGCGGTGGTCGGCATGCTCGGCACCTCTGGTGGCACTGGCTATGCGATTGAGTTTGCAGGGTCCGGTACGCGGGCGCTGTCGGTGGAAGGTCGCATGACCCTGTGTAATATGGCGATCGAAGCCGGTGCCCGAGTTGGTTTGGTTGCGGTAGATGACATAACACTGAGTTATCTCGAAGGCCGGACTTATGCACCCAAAGGGGCAGAATGGGAGCAAGCGGTTGACGGCTGGCGACAACTGGTCTCAGACCCGGCCGCCAGGTTCGATGCGGAATTCCATTTGGATGCGTCTGGCTTGCGGCCACAGGTCACCTGGGGCACTTCCCCGGAAATGGTGGTTAGTGTTGATGGTGTGGTGCCCGATCCCACTACACTGGATGATCCGATTCGCCAACAAGACTGGATTCGGGCACTGGAGTACATGGGTCTTGTGGCTGGTACTCCGATAGTCGAAATCGTGTTGGACAAAGTATTCATCGGTGCTTGCACTAATGGCCGCATTGAAGATCTACGGGCTGCCGCAGAGGTTGTGCGCGGGCGCTCGGTAGCCGCGGGGATTAGCCAGGCGCTGGTAGTCCCGGGTTCTGGATTGGTTAAGGCCCAGGCCGAAGCCGAGGGGCTGGATGTGATTTTCCGTAAAGCGGGCTTCGAGTGGCGTGAGCCAGGCTGTTCTATGTGTTTGGCTATGAATGCGGATCGGCTGCAACCACAAGAGCGCTGTGCCGCTACCTCAAATCGCAACTTCGAAGGCCGCCAGGGGTATGGCGGCCGGACCCATCTGGTTTCGCCGGCGATGGCAGCCGCTGCTGCTATTCAGGGTCATTTTGCCGACCCGCAGGCACTTTAGGAGAGAGATCATGGAACCATTCGGCAAGTATTGTAGTGGTGTGATTCCGCTGGACCGCACGAACGTAGACACCGATGCAATTATTCCAAAGCAGTTTCTGAAATCGGTTGAGCGTTCTGGTTTTGGCGACAATTTGTTTGATGCTTGGCGCTACCTTGATCAGGGCGAGCCAGGCCAGGATTGCAGTGCCCGCCCGGTGGCACCGGGTTTTGTTCTTAATCAGAAACGCTACCGAGACGCTCGGATACTGCTGGCCCGGGATAACTTCGGCTGTGGCTCCTCCCGGGAGCATGCTGTCTGGGCCTTGCGAGACTATGGCATACGTACAGTGATTGCGCCGAGTTTTGCCGATATTTTCTTCAACAATTGTTTCAAGAACGGTCTGTTGCCGGTATCACTGCCGGTCGCGGATATCGATCGATTGTTCGATTTAGCCCAGGGTGATGACGGGCTCAACCTGGAAGTGGATCTCGAGCGCCAAACGCTTACTACCGGCGAGGGGCGGGTCTACCGGTTCGAACTGGATGAATTCAAGCAGCACTGCTTGATAGAAGGGTTGGATGATATTGCCCTGACCTTGCGCTACGAGAGTGATATCTTAGCCTACGAAGAGTCACGTCGCGCCCAGATGCCCTGGTTGTTTGAAGATATCACCTGATTCTTGTTGATTCCTGACTGGTCTAGCGCCAGCCCCCCACATTTCAAGTACGGAAAATGATCCAACAAAACCCCAATGTCGTAGTCGTTGGCGCTACCGGCGCGGTAGGGGAGATGATGATTCGAATACTGGAGGAGCGTAACTTTCCGGTTGCTCAGCTATACCCGCTGGCTAGTGAGCGCTCGGCCGGGTCAACCGTGATGTTTCGGGGTAAACCCTGTCGGGTCGAACGACTCGATCAGTTTGATTTCAATTGCGCCCATATTGGCCTGTTTTCTGCTGGGGGCAGTGTTTCCGCAGAGCATGCGCCTAGAGCTGTAGCAGCGGGCTGTATCGTGGTGGACAATACCTCACACTTTCGCAATGACCCAAGCATCCCGCTGGTAGTGCCAGAGGTTAATCGACACGCGCTGGCAACGCACCAGGGAATTATCGCCAATCCGAATTGCTCAACTATCCAGATGGTGGTCGCCACCAAACCGATTTACGATGCGGTCGGTATCTCCCGGATCAACGTAGCCACATATCAGGCCGTGTCGGGTGCTGGCAAACGTGCGATCGAGGAGTTGGCCAGCCAAACTGCACAACTTTTGAATGGCCAAGCGGTTGAGCCCGATCTTATGCCGAAACAGATTGCTTTTAATGCAATCCCGCATATCGACAGTTTCCAAGACAATGGCTACACCCGTGAGGAAATGAAGATGGTCTGGGAAACACGTAAGATTCTTGAAGACCAGGCCATCGAGGTGAGTCCTACTGCGGTACGAATACCAGTTTTTTACGGGCACTCCGAGGCGCTGCACATCGAAACCCGGGAAAAGATCACGGCGGATCAGGTTCGGGTGTTGTTGCAGTCGGCTCCTGGCGTGACCGTGTTGGATCAGCGGGTAGCGGGTGGTTATCCCACCGCTGTCACCGAGGCAGCCGACAGTGATGCGGTATTCGTTGGTAGAATTCGCGAGGATATCTCCTGCAACAAGGGCATTTGTCTGTGGGTAGTGGCGGACAACATCCGCAAGGGGGCGGCCCTTAACAGCATTCAGATCGCTGAAGCACTATTGCAGGGGGTCTGAGCCTTTGTTACTGGTCGATCCGAGGCATACGATACGGGCCGGCGACTGATCTCGGGCTTCGGCTGGTGCAGCTGTATTTGGTGGTGGACAGCCCAGTTGGTGCCGCGGGTCGCCTTTCATATAATAACCTTGATGTTGCACCCAGCTACCTTGACAGACGGCAACAAGAGCCAGCCTTCCCGTAGACAGCGCGGATATTCCGTGCGTTTCTGCCGGCGGTTGGGTGCCCGGGTGGCATTGCTGGTTGTTGCGTCGCTGCAGTTATTGCCGGCTCAGGCCGTCGAGCTGGGGCCGCTGACAGTGCACTCGACTCTGTATGCACCCTTCTACGCCGAGTTGGCCATCGGGCGATACCAGCTAATCGAAGGTGCGGCGCCAGTAGTTTCCCTCGCCAGCCCGGTGGAACACGAGGCTGCCGGGATCGCCTTTGATCCTGTGCTTAAAGACTTCTCTGTTCGGTTTGCCGGCTCGGGTTCCGAACGACAACTCCTGATCCGATCAGAAATTCCGGTAACCGCACCGTTTCTGCGTTTCTTGCTATACGCCGATGCACCTACGGGCCGGGTTTCTCGGGTGTACACGGCTTTATTGGATCCGCCGGATTACGACCCAGCTCCTGTTGCCGTGGCAGTAACAGCCAACACTGAAGATTCTGCCACATTGTTTTCCGGGGAAATTTACGGACCAGTCGCTCAGGGCGATACGCTGACCTGGATTGCCCGACGCATTAAGGCACCAGCCAACATCACGCTCCAGCAGCGCATGGTTGCGCTAGTGAAGGACAACGCGGCAGCGTTTATCGATGGCAACATGAACTTGTTGCGCCAAGGGGCATCGTTGCACATCCCTTCGGAGCGCCTGATGAGTGCTGTCAGCCAAGAGCAGGCTGCTGTTGAATATGGCACGCAACTCAGCCAGTGGCTGGAATACAGGATGGACAATAGCCTAAACCGGGCCACGGAGGTTTCGTGGGTGCCGCTGGTTGAAGAACCAGCTGCAACGACGACTGCGGCCGCCGCCGGCGGTTCGACAGCGGGCTACGTATTGCGGATTGTTCAGAGCGCACCAGCTACTGGTTCCGGTACGGCCGCGACAGCGTTAGCGGCAACACCCGTCGAGGCAACGGCACTGGCACTGCCAAATCCAGAAGTCGAACGCCTCGGCCAGAGACTGCAGTTGGTGGAGGAATCACTTGCCTCCAAGGCGCTCGAAAATGAGCAGTTAACTCGCCAGGTGGCGCTGCTGGAGGAGCAACTCGACAAGACCGCGCGCTTGATCAAATTGCAGGAGACCCAGTTGGCGCTGGCCCAGCAGCAACTCGAAGCAGTGCTCGCCGCTAAAGATCTTGCCAGCGAATCAGATCAAATGCCAGCGCAGGCCACGCAGACGGTGGTAGCGGCCGCCAGTCAGCAAACTAGGCAGGTGGCAGTAGTAGACCCGGGAGCTACCGGTGTGCCCGATGGGCAATCTGAGAGCCAGCCGGCGGTAACGGCCGCAACGACAGAGTCCCCGAGCAATGTTGCCGCGCAGAGCGCGACTCAAGAGGCGACGGTGACAGCCACCAGCCAGCAGACTGAGCAGGTGGCAGCGACAGTACCCACTCTTCCGGAGGGTCCCTGGCATGAACATCTCGCTGAGTGGGCAGTGTGGAGTTTGGATCAAACCAAACAGTTTTTTTCCTGGGCGATTGTGGCGATCAAAGATTTGTCGTTGCCGGTTCTCGAAACAATCACTCAGCTGGCGCCTGTGGCGTTCGACGCTGGAAGTCAATCGGTCCTGCTGAGTATGGCCGGGGTTTTGCTGCTGGTGCTGCTGTTGGTGATAATGCGCCGCCGCAGGCCACTGGAGCCCCGGTTAGGACGGGAGGAATCGGTACCAGAGCAGATCGCGAGGGAGCCGGCCATCACCGAGCCTGGATATGGGGCAAGCACTGGTAGGGGCGACCCGTTACCGGAGGAGAGTGTCGGTGCAGGGTTTGTCACCGAGATGGAGACCACTCAGGGCGTGGCGGTTCACAGCGAGGATGTGGACCCCTTGGCTGAAGCGGAGATCTACCTAGCCTACGGCCGCGACGAGCAAGCTGAGCAGACTCTGCAAGAAGCGATCCGGCAGGCGCCCGAACGCAACGAACTCAAGCTCAAACTGCTGGAGGTTTTGCAAGCACTGGGTGATACTGAGCGCTTCGATATCTTGGCTAAAGAGCTCTCGGCAATTCTGGACCCAGATTCCGCAGACTGGATGTACGTGGGCACGTTAGGCCGGGTTGTTAATCCCTCGAACCCGCTGTATCGTGGTGGACCAACGCCAACGCCAACGCCAACGCCAGTGGGGGTAGATTTACCCGCCAAGCCTGTAGATGTGCTTAGCTCTGGAAGCGATGCCGCGCCGGCGGCGAAAGTCGGTATCGATGAGGGCATTCCATTCGAGCTGGAGGACGGCGACGGTACTGTATCGATCGTACCCGCCCCAGAGGTCGTGGCTGGCACTCCGGCGACAAAGGTCCTGGATGAAGGAATCGACTTCGAAGTGTCGTTGCCAGGGGAGGAAGTTGTCGAGGTAGCCGACCCGATGTCAGTGGGCAATCCGGCGGTAGCGACTAACGAAGCTAGCACCGACGCCCTGCAACTAGAGCTCAGCACTCAATTGGACCTAGCGAGCGCCTACTTTGATATGGGGGACCCGGAGGCAGCTGGGGAGTTGCTGCGGGAGGTTGAGCGCCGTGGTGACGCCGGACTGCGGGAGCGAGCCAAAGCATTGTTGGATAAAATTTCGGAAACTTAGCGCCCGTGGCCGCAGAGTATGGTCTCAGCTTCACCGTGTTCCCTCGGCGAGGCGGCTAACCAGAGCGCAGGCGTTGTCTGCCAAACGCGGCATTGCTTTACCCTTGGTATCGAGATTGGCAGCAATCTCGGTAACTAGGGCCGAGCCAACCACGGCGGCATCGGCAATTCCAGTAATTTCGGCTACTTGCTCGGGCGTGTTGATCCCAAAACCTACTGCTAGGGGCAGGTCGGTGTGTCGGCGCAGGCGCTTGATTGCCTTGTCGACGGTACTAGCGGCAGCTGAGCGGGTGCCGGTGATGCCGGCGATCGATACGTAGTAGACAAAGCCGCTAGTGTTTTTTAGTACTAACGGCAAACGAGCATCGCCCGTGGTCGGAGTGACCAAGCGAATCCAGTGTAGTCCGGCAGTGAGTGCTGGGTGGCAAAGTTCCTCATCTTCCTCGGGGGGTAGGTCGACGATGATTACGCCATCGACGCCGACTTGCATGGCGTCGTTGACAAAGCGTGCTGGGCCGTAGCGGTGGATGGGGTTGTAGTAGCCCATTAGTATGATCGGAGTTTTTTTGTCATCTGCGCGAAAGCGTGCAACCATGTCAAGTGTGCGTACCATAGAGGCTCCGGCACTCAAAGCTCTCTGGCTGGCAGATTGTATGGCGGGCCCATCCGCCATAGGGTCGGAAAAGGGCATCCCAAGCTCTATGAGGTCGGCACCAGCTGCAGGTAGTCGGCGTAACAGTTCGAAACTGGAATCGGGATCGGGATCCCCGGCTGTAATAAAGGTTACCAGGCCGCCGCGCCCGGCCACGGACAGGTCCATGAAGCACTGCTCCAGGCGGGAATTACCACCGGCCTGACTCACAACGCCACTCCCAACGCAGCGGCTACTGTAAATACGTCCTTATCGCCTCGACCACACATGTTCATCACAATGATGTCCTCCGGTGCCATGTCAGGTGCTATCTTGGCAACGTGGGCAAGTGCGTGTGAAGGCTCAAGGGCAGGAATGATGCCCTCGCCTTGGCAACAGAGCTGAAACGCGTCTAACGCCTCTGCGTCGGTAACCGACACGTACTCCACCCGATTGGATTCGTGCAGCCAGGAGTGTTCTGGCCCAATTCCGGGGTAATCGAGCCCGGCCGATATCGAGTGGGCATCGATGATTTGCCCGTCTTCATCTTGTAGCAAGTAGGTTCGGTTACCGTGCAGTACGCCGGGTACCCCGCCAGTTAATGAAGCCGCATGTTTATCGGTGTCGAGGCCCAGTCCGCCGGCTTCTACGCCGATAATCCGTAAGTCCTCATCCAGGAAAGGATGGAACAAGCCCATCGCGTTTGAGCCGCCACCGATACAGGCCACCAGCATGTCGGGCAGGCGGCCCTCAGCCTTTAGAATCTGTTCGCGGACCTCACGCCCGATTACGCTCTGGAAGTCACGGACCATGGCCGGGTAGGGGTGCGGTCCGGCAACGGTGCCGATGATGTAGAAGGTGTCCTCTACATTAGCCACCCAGTCGCGCAGGGCTTCATTCATGGCATCTTTGAGGGTGCCTGTGCCACTTTCTACAGGGATAACCTCGGCCCCCAATAATTTCATCCGAAAGACGTTGGGCGACTGTCGTTCGATATCAGTTTTCCCCATGTAGATCACACAGGGCAGGTCAAATAGGGCGCACACCGTTGCAGCGGCCACACCGTGTTGGCCGGCCCCGGTCTCGGCAATGATACGGGTTTTGCCCATGCGCCGGGCTAGTAGAATTTGGCCGAGTGTATTGTTGATCTTGTGGGCACCGGTATGATTGAGTTCGTCGCGTTTGAAATAGATTTTTGCTCCACCGAATTGGTTGGTTAGGCTATGGGCGAGGTAAAGTGGACTGGGCCGGCCGATATAGTGTGCTGCGTAATAGTCAAAGTCGGCCTGAAACGAGGAATCGTGATTAGCGTCGTTGTACGCAGCCTCTAACTCCAGTATCAGGGGCATGAGGGTTTCAGCCACGAAGCGACCGCCGAAGATGCCGAAATGGCCGTGCTGGTCCGGGCCACTGCGGTAGGAATCGGGCGAGGCAGCGGCGCTTTTGTCAGTACCCATGTGGTTGGTTTCCGTGTTTGTGGGAAGAGGTATTGCCAGTGCCGGTTGAGAGCCACCCGCGGTTGTAACAACTGTTACGATCGGGGTCAGCCTGGCCTTGCACCGCGGCACATACCGGCGCTACTGGCATCACGGTGGCCCAAGCGATGTATACAATGTGCCACTTACTGAACGGGAATTCTACAACAGCGCGTCTGGAACGACGCCACTGAGCATATGGGTAAGACTTTGGAAGTACCGCAGCCGCAACAGCGCCTGGCATTTGGGGTGGAATACGATGGTGGTGCGTTTCACGGCTGGCAGATTCAGGCTGGTGTAGCAACCGTGCAGGGCGCGTTGGAGCGGGCTCTCTCTGCGGTCGCGGCCGAGCCGGTGCGGGTTGTGACGGCAGGACGCACTGACGCCGGTGTACACGCAACCGGGCAGGTTGTGCATTTCGACACTCTGAGTCGCCGCAGTGACTATGCCTGGGTCAGGGGCACAAACACGCAAGCCCCTCGCGGTCTCGCTGTCAACTGGGTGCGGAACGTGTCTAGGGACTTTCACGCGCGCTTCTCAGCGACCGGCCGTGCTTACCGGTACATCATCCTGAATCGGGCAGTAAGACCAACTATTCTTGCCGGGCGGGTAACCTGGTTTTATCGGCCGCTGAACGTCGAGGCCATGCAGCAAGCGGCCGATTATCTCATCGGCCGGCATGATTTTTCGGCCTACCGTGCCAGTGGCTGCCAGTCTCACCAGCCGGTACGGGAAGTTCGCAAACTTGGTGTCAGCCGCGCTCGAGAATGGGTGTTGATCGATATTGAAGCGGACGGTTTCCTTCATCATATGGTGCGCAACATCGCCGGGGTCTTGTGTGCCATTGGATCTGGTGAGCAGGCTCCGGGTTGGGCTCAGGAGGTGCTCGAAAGCTGCGACCGTCGCAGTGGCGGGGTGACCGCATCTGCGGATGGGTTGTACCTGACCCGGGTGGACTACCCTGGCCAATTCAATCTGCCTATGTCACCGCCGCCCTGCCAGTACTGGTAAGTTCACCAGCTGTGACTACAGTGTTGGGGAAATCGTTACAATAACAGTGTGAGAACTCGTGTAAAGATTTGTGGCATCACCCGTTTGCAGGATGCCCGAGCTGCGACCGATGCCGGCGCGGATGCTATAGGGATGATTTTTTTTCCATCGAGTCCTCGGGCCGTTGATTTGGCTGTAGCAGCTACTATCGCACGAGCGGTGCCAGCACTGGTAGATACGGTGGGCGTTTTTGTTGACCCTGAAAGAGCCGATGTCGAGGCGGTGCTCGAGCGAGTAGAACTGTCGTTGCTCCAATTTCACGGTAACGAAACGGCTGAGCAATGTAAATGTTTTGGGCTACCATATATTAAGGCCGCGCGTATGCACGCTGCTACTGATCCAAACGCGATCGCTGCCGCCCATCCAGATGCTCGAGCGCTGCTATTGGATGCATACCAGCAAGACCGTGTGGGTGGTACCGGCACTTCATTTGACTGGGTCAGAGCGGCTGACTGTAAGTCAAGTCCAGTGATTCTCGCGGGCGGTCTGGCAGCGGCCAATGTGGCCGACGCACTTCGGCAGTCGGGTGCTTACGCAGTGGATGTCAGCAGTGGTGTCGAAAGTCGACCAGGAATCAAGTCTGCCGAGAGAATCCATGAGTTTGTCGCGGCGGTCGCTAGTTTCAATAGCAAGGAAAATAATGCTGGTGGTTTGGTATGAACTGGTTTGAGCGATTAATTCCGCCCAAAATCAAGGTCGGCCCTGTCACCGGTAAACGCAGTGTGCCCGAAGGGCTCTGGAAAAAGTGCGACAGCTGTAGCGCAGTGCTGTACGGTGCGGATCTGAATCGCAGTTTTCAAGTCTGCCCCAAGTGCAACCATCACATGCGCCTGGGTGCACGCACCCGGCTACAAGGCTTCTTTGACGATAGTCAGTTCCGCGAAATCGGGCAAACTGTACACCCGGTTGATGTTCTACGCTTTCGTGATAGCAAGCGTTATCGTGAGCGGCTCAGTGAGGCACAAAAACTATGCCATGAGAGTGATGCGCTGGTCGCCGGTGAGGGATCTATCGAGGGTATACCGGTTGTTGCAGCTGCGTTCGAGTTTCGTTTCATGGGGGGCTCAATGGGTTCTGTCGTCGGTGAAAGATTTGTGCGGGCAGTCGATGCGGCGGTTACCGAGCATTCACCGTTTATCTGCTTCAGTGCCAGTGGCGGCGCGCGCATGCAGGAGGCCCTTTTTTCTCTGATGCAAATGGCAAAGACAACGGCTGCCCTGAATCGCCTGCGGTCTGCCGCTGTACCGTATGTATCGGTTCTGACCGACCCCACTATGGGCGGTGTTTCAGCGAGCCTTGGTATGCTTGGGGATATCATCATCGCTGAGCCAGCCGCACTAATCGGGTTTGCCGGTCCTCGAGTGATCGAACAGACGGTACGAGAAACGTTGCCGGAGGGTTTCCAGCGATCGGAATTCCTACTGCAGCACGGGGCCATCGACATGGTGGTACAAAGGGGCGAGCTCAAATCGGTCATTGGCCGATTCCTCGGGACCCTGGGATTCGAGCCTGTACATACGCCAGACGCGCAACTGGTTTTTCCCGATGACAATCCACCTGGAATCGATACTACAGCGGGTGGATAGTTGGAATCTCAAAGACTGGTTGAAGCATATTCAGTCGCTGCATTCACGCTCGATTGACCTCGAACTCGACCGGGTGCGGCGGGTTCTACATCGACTGCACTGGCAGGCCCCGTCGTTGGTGATTGTCGTGGCAGGAACCAACGGCAAGGGTTCAACCGTAGCCATGCTGGAGGCGATCTATCGTAGCGCCGGTTACCGAGTAGGCGCTTTCACTTCCCCCCATCTGGTGAGTTACTGTGAAAGGGTTCGCCTAGACAAAGTGGCGGCCACTGAAACTGAAATCTGCCAGGCATTCGTACAGACGGAGGCGGCGCGGTCTGGCGTACCGTTGACGTATTTCGAGTTTGGCACGCTGGCAGCATTGTGGTTGCTACAGAGACATAGGGTCGACATCGCGCTGCTGGAGGTTGGTCTTGGCGGGCGGTTGGACGCGGTCAACGTAGTTAATCCGGATCTCGCAGTGATTACGGCAATCGCAATTGACCACCAAGCGTGGTTGGGTAATACGCGGGAGGCGATCGGTGCCGAAAAAGCGGGGATATTCCGTTATCGTGGCCGCGTGGTGATTGGCGACAGTGAGCCGCCACGCTCGATTTCCGAGCGATCTGTCCGACTTTGTTGTGATACTCGTGTCAGCGAAGTGGATTACCATCTGCGTCCGAGCGGGCAAGGTCAATGGCATTGGGAGGCGGATTCGAATCATTGGCCCGACGGCGGAGTAAGTCTGGCGCTCCCGGGGTTGCCGGGTGGGTCGATCCAGCGCGCCAACGCTGCCTGCGCATTGGCGGCCGTGAGATTGTTACAGGATCGGGTACCGGTGGCGGATTATTGCTGCTGGCAGGGTCTGCAGGATGTCCATCTACCCGGGCGCCAACAGGTCGTTGCTGGTTCCGTCGAAAGAATTTTTGATGTTGCGCACAATACCAGTGCGGTGATCGAGCTTGCTGACACGTTGCGCCGTAAACCGGTGGTCGGTCGCACTATTGCTGTTTTCTCAATACTCGCAGATAAAGAGCTGGCCACAATCCTGGCGACGATGGCAGACCTGATTAGCCTCTGGTTTATCACCCGCGTGGACAACGACAGGGCAACCTCACTTACGACGCTAGCCGCGGCGCTGTCAAGAAATGGTAATTGCTCCTGGCAGTCCTGCCCGGAACCCGTAAGCGCATACCAAAGGGCGCTAGGAACAGCTCAGCCCGGGGACCGTATCGTTGTGTTCGGTTCGTTCTATTTGGTCGGTGCTATACTCGCAGTGTTGCGGGAAGATACCGCGGCCGCCTGAATGACTCCACCTCCGGATCCGCCATTCAACCCGACGCATCGACTGGTCGGCGCCCTAGTACTGATCGTTATTGTTATCGTTGTATTGCCTACGATATTGACAGGAACAGGGCAGAGGATAGACCGATCTCGGTCGGTTCCTGGCCAACTGCCGGAGCCAAGTAGTGATTTCATCTCGGTGATTGCACCTGCGACTTCCCAGTCTGGTACTGATAACAATGGCGGCTTGCAGGGTGATAAGGCGTCGACAGATCAGCCTGAGGGCGGTAGCACCAGCCGGGACTTGCAGTCGCAAGGCAGCCAGACTACACCCTCTATATCTGAGGCAGCAACAGAACGACAGGAAAGTTGGGTGGTGCGGGTAGGGGTATTTGGCAACGTCGACAATGCAGGCAAGTTGATGCAGCAGCTCGGCGAGCATGGCATGGAGGTCCATCGGGAACAAATTGAACTCAGCGGCAAGGACGCGATTCGCCTTTACCTGGGTCCGTTTTTGTCGCAGTCGGAAGCCGAACGGGAGCGGCACAAAGCCATGATGATCACGAGTGACCAGGCCTTCATCGTCAAGTTACCATGATCGGACTATCTGGTCGCTGGCTGTTTGCTACTGGGGAGGTAGGCCATGCTTGACAGCGTAGCCGGTAGTGGGCTTGCCTGGGTGGATTTGGCAGTGCTGGGTGTGGTTATCCTGTCACTTGGTATCGGCATTGCCCGGGGACTGGTCCGGGAACTTTTGTCGCTGGTGTCCTGGGTTCTGGCAGCCTGGTTTGCCTGGTTGTACGGCGACGATCTCGCGGTTCTTCTGCAATCCTGGGTAAAAAGCAAGCACTTGAGCTTGATCACCGGTTCAATGGCAGTTTTTTTCGGCAGCCTGCTGGCGCTCAGCATCGGCGGCAGCCTGATCAACCGGTTGTTTCATGCTACCGGCTTGACTGGTATGAATCGACTGATGGGGGCTGTGTTCGGATTGGCCAGGGCACTGGTCGTCATCGTGTTGATACTTTTTGCCGCCCGCTTCACACTAGCCCCAACCCAAGATTGGTACAATCGTTCCGTGCTGATTCCCTACCTTGAACCGTCGGTCAATTGGGTGATGGGGCAAGCGGCAGACATGTTCGAGGATCAGTCAGCCTTGCGCAATGCGCAGCCGGCGGCGATCCTGAAAGCTGTCGCCCCGACAAAGGAGCAATAGTAATGTGCGGTATCGTTGGGATCGTAGGTCAGGAATCTGTGAATCAGTCCATTTATGATGCCCTGACCGTGGTCCAGCACCGTGGCCAGGACGCTGCTGGGATCATCACCTGTGACGGGCGCCGCGTGTACCTGCGTAAGGATAACGGACTAGTACGGGATGTATTCCATTCGCGCCACATGACCCAACTCCAAGGCAAATTAGGAATTGGTCATGTACGCTATCCGACAGCCGGCAGTGACAATCGGGCTGAGGCCCAGCCCTTCTACGTCAATTCTCCTTTCGGCATTGCATTGGGCCATAACGGCAATCTGGTTAACTCGGACAACCTGCGAAAAGAAATGTTTCAGCAGGATCTGCGTCAGTTGAATACCGATTCTGACTCGGAAGTGCTGCTGAATGTTTTTGCTCACGAACTGCGCGAAGTGGTTGATCGCACTCGGCTGGGATTGGGGCCGGAGGATATTTTTCAGGCGGTTGGCGGTGTTTTCCGGCGTTGTCGGGGCGCTTACGCAGTGGTGGCCATGGTAGTCGGCTACGGTCTGGTGGCGTTTAGGGATTCGTACGGGATTCGCCCTCTGGTAATCGGGGAGCGAGTTATCGGGGATGCGCGATCAGTAATGTTGGCCTCGGAAAGCGTGGCGCTGGATGTGTTGGGCTACGACCTGTTGGGTGATGTGGCACCGGGAGAGGCTGTCTTTGTTGGCCTTGACGGCAGCATCCAGCGGCGTATCTGTACCGCCGACCCGGTGCTCGCGCCGTGTCTGTTTGAGTTTGTCTACCTGGCCAGGCCAGATTCGATAATTGACGATGTCGCCGTGTATAAAAGCCGGTTACGTATGGGTGAACGGCTAGCCAAACGACTCGTCCGGCACTGGCCGAACCACGATATTGATGTGGTTATCCCGGTACCTGATACCAGTCGCACCTCGGCGCTGCAGTTGGCGAACTGCCTGGGAATTAAGTACCGGGAGGGTTTCATCAAGAACCGCTACATCGGCCGGACGTTTATCATGCCGGGCCAGGCCGAGCGCCAGCGTTCGGTGCGGCAGAAACTCAACGCCATTGACTTGGAATTTCGCGATAAGAACGTTTTGTTGGTTGATGACTCCATCGTACGGGGTACCACTTCAAAACAGATCATACAGATGGCCAGAGATGCTGGTGCCAGAAGGGTATATTTCGCCTCAGCGGCACCGCCAGTCCGATACGCCAACGTCTATGGAATCGATATGCCGGTGCCGGCCGAACTAGTGGCTAACGGACGGACGACCGAAGAGATCTGTGGGGTAATCGGCGCGGACCGGTTGTTCTATCAAGATCTTGAAGACCTGATTGCGGCGGTACGCGAGGGTAATCCGGCAATCACCCGTTTCGACGCATCCTGCTTTGATGGACGGTACGTGACCGGAGATGTGACCGGTGACTTCCTGTGCGCCATGGCCGGCAAGCGCAATGACCGGACTCGAGCCAGCCAAGACAGCGTACTCGATGTCACGGAAGTCAGCACCTATCACTAGCTGAGCGTGATACGGTTGGCATCGTCACCACACCACAGTTCCAGACTAGAACCATCCAGTTTGGCAAAACTGGGAGTGGGCCCCCAATCGCCAAGCACGATTCGGACCATCGGACCAGTTCTCTCGTCCTCAAGACGATGTATTGCCGGTCGGTGAGTGTGTCCGTGGATCATCAGCCGCACCTTTGCGCCGCGCATTTTTTCGAAGACGGTTTCGGGGTTTACATCCATGATGTCGGCTGGTTTGATGCGTTTACCACTCTCGCTGCGATAACGCACGGCTCGGGCCATGGTGTCCCGCTCCACGATAGATCTCGCTAGGAAATCAGATTGCCAAGTGTCGTTTCTGACCAGCAGACGGAATGCCTGATGCTCCGTATCTTCGGTGCACAAGCTGTCGCCGTGCAGTAATAGTATCGGTGTAGTGGTGTTGGTCAGTATATGCTGCTCTGGCAGCAGACAGCATCCGGTTCGGGCGCAAAAATCCAGGCCGACAAGGAAGTCACGATTGCCTCGAAGGAAGAAAACTTCCACACCGCGGTCAGTCAGCTGCCGCAGGTCGGTTTCTATTGATTGCTGCCCCAGATACTTGGCAGTATCATCGCCGAGCCAATACTCGAACAGGTCGCCGAGAATGTACAAGCTATCAGCGGAGGTGAGCTGGTCGATAAAGACCCTGAACTGCTGGGTTAGGGCAGTGTCTTTGGGGGTCAGATGTAGATCTGAGATGAAGTAGATCAAGAAAAAATCTCCGAGATAACTGATCGGAATTGCGCCGGCTGCGTAAGCCAGCACGACAGCGGTTGGCCTGTCGCCCAGCTTTGGGTACCATCCGGGCCCCGGTCTGGAATGCCTTGGTGGGTATTAATGTCTTTGCGCATTTATAACAGCCTCAGTCGTTGCAAAGAAGATTTTGTGCCGCGAGTGGCGGGGCAGGTGAAGATGTATGTCTGCGGAATGACCGTTTACGACTACTGCCACCTAGGGCATGCCCGAGTCCTAGTGGTATTTGACACGGTCGCTAGATACTTGCGGTCATGCGGTTTTGATGTGGAATACGTGCGGAATATAACCGATATAGACGACAAAATAATCGCCCGGGCAGCGGAACTGGGCGAGGGCATCGACAGTCTTACTGGTCGATTCATCGAGGCGATGCACGAGGATTGTCAGTTACTGAACGTGCAATCGCCAAATGCCGAGCCTAGGGCAACTGACCATGTCGATGCGATCATCGATATGATCAAGGGTTTGGAGAACAAGGAGTACGCGTACCAGGGGGTCAATGGTGACGTTTACTACCGGGTGCGGGCTTTTGCGGACTATGGCCGCCTTTCTGGACGTTCTCTGGATGAACTGCAAGTTGGCGCACGGGTGACGCCGGACGAGTCGAAGAATGACCCCCTGGACTTCGTGCTCTGGAAGGCAGCTAAGCCCGGCGAGCCAAGCTGGGATTCTCCCTGGGGTGCAGGCCGACCGGGTTGGCACATTGAGTGCTCGGCCATGTCCACCGCGTGTCTTGGCAATAGTTTTGATATCCACGGTGGAGGCATGGATCTCAGATTCCCACATCATGAAAACGAAATCGCACAGTCAGAGGGAGCAACGGGCCAGAAATTTGTCAGTGTGTGGATGCACAACGGTTACGTCCAGATTGACCAAGAGAAGATGTCAAAGTCGCTCGGTAATTTCTTCACGATTCGGGAGATACTCGGAAAAGATGATAACGCGGCACGCATGGGCGAAGTGATACGTTACATGATTCTTTCCAGTCACTATCGTAGTGCCATGAACTTCAGCCCAGACAGCCTGGCCAAGGCCAAGGCCTCACTTGAGCGGCTGTACTTCGCTTTGGCTAAAGTTGCTGATCCGGTAGTCGTGGAAGTGAAGGATTCTGGCGGCCCGTACAGCGAGCGCTTCAGTGAGGCCATGGACGATGACTTCAACACGCCCGCAGCCCTGGCTGTACTCTTTGAACTGGTTCGTGAACTAAACCGCTGCCTAGACGAAAACCGGTACGATGACAGTTGCGCGCTCAGCGCCTGCTTGCGGCGTCTCGGCGCCGTGCTCGGCCTGTTGCGCCTGGAGCCGGCCAAATTCTTGGGTGTTGCTAGGGATAGCTGTGCGAGTGTGAATAATGAATTGACGGCGGCAACAATCAAAGAGCTTCTGAGTGAACGCCAACGGGCCCGTGCTACTGGCGACTGGAAACGGGCCGACGAGATCCGCGACTATCTCGGCGAGCGGGGCATCTTACTTGAGGACGCCAGCCGCGGTGAGACCACCTGGCGTCGGCGCTGAATTTACAGCCTGCCTGGGCAAAGTTTATACTTTAGCGTTTCAGGCCGCTGCCTACCGGCATTTCCAGCGGCCACTGATTACCCCAATTTTCCAATAGAGGGCAACGCATGGAACTGACCGGCGCCGAAATCGTCGTTCAAAGCCTCAAGGATGAGGGTGTCGAGCATATATTCGGCTATCCTGGCGGTGCAGCACTGCATATCTACGATGCCTTTTATCAGCAGGATGATATAAAGCACATCCTTGCCCGCCACGAACAAGGTGCGACCCACGCAGCGGACGGCTACGCGCGAGCTTCCGGCAAGCCCGGTGTGGTGCTGGTTACCTCTGGCCCGGGTGTGACCAATACGATCACCGGAATCGCGACTGCCTATATGGATTCGATCCCGTTGGTGGTGCTGACGGCACAGGTGCCAACCAATCTTATTGGCGACGATGCTTTCCAAGAGGTTGACACGGTTGGTATTACTAGGCCATGCGTAAAACATAACTTCCTGGTCCGCAATGTTGCGGATCTGGCGCTAACTATCAAGAAAGCGTTCTATCTGGCCGGGTCTGGACGCCCTGGTCCGGTGGTTGTCGATATACCCAAGGATGTCACTGCTGCAAAGACGACCTACCGTTACCCCAAGAGTGTCAAGATCCGCTCCTATGCCCCGGTAAAAAGGGGTCACTCCAAGCAGATCGCGAAAGCTGTGGCTCTGCTGCTCGATGCCCGTCGGCCTGTGATTTACAGCGGCGGCGGAATCATCCATGCCACAGCTGCTACTCAGTTGACAGCTCTGGTCCAAACGCTTGGTTTTCCTTGCACTCAGACGTTGATGGGTCTAGGCGCACTGCCGGCAGCAGATCCTCATTTCCTGGGCATGCTCGGTATGCACGGCACCTACGAGGCCAACATGGCCATGCATGGGAGCGATGTGATCCTTGCCGTGGGGGCCCGATTCGATGACCGCGTTACCGGTGACTTGAGCAAGTTCTCACCGGGAGCCCGGATCATCCACGTCGATATCGATCCTTCCTCAATAGGTAAGAACGTGCCTGTGGAAATACCGATAGTCGGAGATGCGGCAGCGGTACTGGAACAGATGCTGGACATACTCGGCAAGAAAGACCGCAAAGTCGATGAGCCAGTGCTGGAGCAATGGTGGAAACAGATCAAGGCTTGGCGAGATGTTGATTCGCTGGCTTACGACCGCGACAGCAAGTTAATCAAGCCGCAATTCGTCATCCAGAAGTTGTGCGAAGTGACCGAGGGAGATGCCTATGTTACTTCAGATGTAGGTCAGCACCAGATGTGGGCAGCCCAGTATTACAGTTTTAATAAACCGCGACGCTGGATTAATTCCGGTGGCTTAGGCACGATGGGTTTTGGGTTGCCAGCGGCGGTGGGGGTGCAAATGGCTTTCCCGAACGCACCGGTTGCATGTGTAACAGGGGAGGCGAGCATTATGATGTGCCTACAGGAGTTGTCGACTTGTAGCCAATACGGCCTACCGATCAAGGTCATTAACTTGAACAACCGCTACATGGGCATGGTCAGACAATGGCAGGAATTTTTCTATGACCGACGATACTCGCATACATACATGGATTCACTGCCAGACTTTGTTCAACTGGCGCAGAGCTTCGGGCATACCGGCATACTGATTGAGAAGCCAGGCGATGTCGAAGGTGCGTTACGCGAGGCATTTGCGGCCCGGGAAAAACTGGTATTTCTGGATTTTATTACCGATCAGACTGAAAACGTCTATCCCATGATTAGCGCTGGAGCCGGGCATAACGAGATGCAACTCAACCCAGCCGATAGTGGCGCAACGTCCCAGGAACGGGAGTTGGCATGATGGCCTATGCGTAGAATCATTTCGCTGCTGGTGGAGAATGAATCGGGTGCGTTGTCGCGCATCGCTGGCCTGTTCTCTGCTCGTGGGTACAACATCGAATCGTTGACCGTAGCCCCTACCGAAGACGAGTCTCTCTCGCGGATGACTATCGTAACGCGAGGCTCGGACGAGATCATCGAACAGATCACCAAGCAGTTGCACAAGCTGATAGACGTGGTGCGCCTGCTGGATCTGACAGAAGGGCGTCATATAGAGCGGGAATTACTGCTGGTCAAAGTCATGGCTGAAGGTGAGAACCGTGAAGAAGTTAAGCGGTTGGTTGATATTTTTCGTGGCCGAATCATAGATGTCACAGACTCAACCTACACCATTGAATTAACCGGCCCCAGCGACAAACTCGATGCGTTTGTTGAGGCTCTGAGCAACGCTGAGATTCTGGAGGTCGTGCGCTCTGGTATTTCGGGTATTGCACGCGGCGATCGGACATTGCGGCTCTGAATGACCGGGCTTTTTCTCACAGGAGGCAAATTTAAATGAAAGTTTTTTATGACAGTGATTCCGATGCCAGTATCATTGCTAGCAAAAAAGTGGCCGTCATCGGATACGGGTCACAGGGGCACGCCCATGCAAACAACCTGCGAGACAGCGGTGTCGAGGTGGTGGTCGGATTGAGGGCGGGATCGGCCTCGCGGGACAAGGCTGAAAGGGCCGGGCTTGCTGTTGCTGCTGTGTCTGATGCGGTGGACTGTGCCGACGTTGTCATGATGCTGGTGCCGGACGAATTGGCGGCCGACTTATACACCGGCGAGGTCGTCCCCAATCTGAAGCCCGGGGCCGCACTTGCCTTCGCCCATGGGTTCAACATCCATTTCGGCTTTATCGAACCGATCGATAACATTGACGTCATTATGGTGGCGCCAAAGGGGCCGGGACACCTGGTGCGGTCAACCTATACCGACGGTGGTGGCGTACCATGCCTGATCGCGGTGGAGCGGGATGCGAGCGGCACTGCTCGGGACATAGCTTTGTCCTATGCTTCGGCTATCGGCGGCGGCAGAGCCGGCATCATAGAGACCACCTATAAAGAAGAAACCGAAACCGACCTCTTCGGTGAACAGACGGTGCTTTGTGGTGGCATGACTGCGTTGATCCGGGCGGGTTTCGAGACGCTAGTAGAAGCGGGTTATGCACCCGAGATGGCCTATTTTGAGTGCTTGCACGAAACCAAGTTGATCGTTGACCTTATTTATGAAGGCGGTATAGCGAATATGCGCTACTCGATCTCCAACACTGCGGAGTATGGCGACTTAACCCGCGGTCCACGGGTGGTGACAGCGACAGTAAAGGAGGAGATGAAAAAGATTCTCGATGAGATCCAGTCGGGCAAGTTTGCCCGGGAATGGATGGAAGAGAGTCGCGCGGGCAGTCAGCGATTCTATGAAATGCGCAACGCTGGCCGTGAACACCAGATCGAAGAGGTCGGCGCCAAGCTGCGGGGAATGATGCCCTGGATTCAAAGGGACAAGCTGGTCGACGAGGAAGTTAACTGAACTCAGTTCTGTCCGTGACCGGCGTCTTAACGCCGATCAAGCCGAAGAATTATCTGTCTGTTGCGAGGGAGGATCGGAGGTGGATTGCTGGTTTCGTTGTGCTTGCATTACCGGTTCAAATCTATGGGAGACAGATACGGATTCTCCCGTTTTGGTCAAGGGTGAACGTTTATCCACCTCGGCGGAGCTGGATTCAACCTTTCCCAGGGAACTGATTTTGTCCGGAGGTGATATCATCACCTTTCTTCCGGAACAAATCTGAACTATCGTGGGGAAGATCCGAAAAGTCACATCGTTGGAGTCTCCTGAGCGGCCTCGTAAGGGCATCTATATTTTGCCCAACCTTTTTACCACGGCCGGTTTGTTCGCAGCGTTTTATGCCATCATCCAGTCGACGGTGGGCAGCTTTGAAAACGCGGCCATCGCGATCTTGATTGCTGCAATACTAGATTCGCTAGACGGTCGTGTCGCGCGGATGACGAATACGGTCAGCGACTTCGGCAAGCAATACGACAGCCTGGTCGACTTGGTGGCTTTTGGCCTGACGCCGGCTCTGGTACTTTTTGAATGGACCCTCAAGGATGCCGGTAAGATCGGGTGGCTTACCGCATTTTTCTTTGTTGCCGCGACGGCACTGCGGCTAGCCCGCTTCAATACCCAAGACAGCAGTAGTAGCCGCTATTTTCAGGGGTTGCCATGTCCGGCAGCAGCGGTCTTGGTGGCAACTGCAATCTGGGCACTGGGCAGTTATCAGTTCACGGGTACTGCGGTCACGTCGGCCTGTCTGGCGATGATGGCGGCGTTGTCTTTGGCGATGGTTAGTTCACTACCGTACCGAAGCTTCAAGGACCTGGACCTTAAGCACCGGGTTCCGTTTATGGCGTTGTTGGTCCTGGTATTCGTATTCGTATTGGTATCGTTCGATCCGCCTTGGGTACTGTTTCTTACCTCTATAGCCTACGTGCTGTGGGGGCCGGTCATCTGGATTTCAGCCAAATGGAGTGACCGTAACGTCTTCAGTGACGCTCCGGTTAGCGGCGAAGTGCCGGTGGCGAAAAAGGCTGATCAAAACCAGACTGACTAAAGCAATACTGTTCCGAGCACGGATAGCCGTGGCGGCGCCGGGATTGGCCCGATGAAAATAAGAGGTATACTGGATGCCATGAAAAAGATTGACACTTTTTCGTTATCCCACATGGCTGGCCCCGCAACCTCGCGGCCGGCAGCCGCGCCCATCGCGCTGGCGCCCCGTTTGCTGCTGCGCCACTAGGCGCACATACCCTCTATATAATCAAACCCATTCAGCCAGTGTCCTGCGACACACTGGCTCCGGAAGACCGTAATATGCCGACGCCGGCTACCTGTCCTTTGCCAACACATGTGGCAGGGTATCCGGTTGTCCTGGGAGGGATGAAGTCAATGCAAGAGCGACTGATAGTTTTTGATACTACTTTACGTGACGGGGAGCAAAGCCCCGGCGCTTCGATGACGACTGAGGAAAAGATTCGCATCGCCCGACAACTGGAAAAGATGCACGTCGATGTGATCGAGGCTGGATTTCCTGCCGCCAGCCCTGGTGATTTTGATGCGGTACAGGCAATCGCCCGGCAGGTCCAGGAGAGCAAAATCTGCGGGCTGGCCCGGGCCAACGAGTCGGACGTAGCCCAGGCTGCGGCGGCGGTAGCGCCTGCCTCAGCTCCGCGCATTCATACCTTCATCGCGACCTCCCCGATCCACATGCAGGACAAGCTGCGGATGGCGCCCGACCAAGTGTTGGAACGGGCAGTAGCGGCGGTCAAGCAGGCACGAAACAGCACGGATGATGTGGAGTTCTCCCCTGAAGACGCTGGACGCTCGGAGGAGGACTTTCTCTGCCGGGTGATCGAGGCTGTCATCAAGGCCGGCGCCAGCACTATCAACATACCCGATACAGTGGGTTACACCATGCCAAGCCAATTCGGTGAACTGATAGCCCGCCTGATCAGCCGGGTGCCAAACTCAGACCAGGCAGTGTTCTCGGTGCATTGCCACAATGATCTCGGTGTAGCCGTTGCCAATTCCCTTGCTGCGGTGCAAAGTGGGGCTCGGCAGGTGGAATGTACCGTTAATGGTCTCGGCGAACGTGCCGGTAACGCATCATTGGAAGAGATCGTGATGGCGATTCGGACCCGGCAGGATGTGTTCACCTGCGACACCGGGATAGATTCAACTCAGATATTGCCCGCGAGCCGACTAGTATCCAACATTACCGGTTTTCCAGTGCAACCAAATAAGGCGATCGTTGGGGCCAACGCGTTTGCTCACGAAGCCGGCATCCACCAGGACGGAGTGATCAAGCGCAGGGAAACTTACGAGATTATGCGTGCCGAAGATGTTGGTTGGAGTGCCAACCGAATTGTACTGGGTAAACATTCAGGTCGGGCGGCGGTGAAGGAGCGGCTGGCGGCCCTAGGGATTGAATTCGAAACCGAAGAGGATCTCAATCGAACTTTTGGCCACTTCAAGGAGCTTGCCGACAAGAAGCACGAGGTATTCGATGAAGACCTGCAGGCACTGGTTACAGAGAGAGCGACCGAGCAGTTGAACGAACGGTTGCAATTCGTTGCCATGAAGTTTGTCTCGCAGACAGGGGAGATGCCAGCGGCAACCGTGACACTCAGAGTAGACGGTGTTGAGGAGTCAGCAACCAGCACCGGTGATGGTGTAGTCGATGCCTCATTCCAAGCGGTAGACGGGGTCTTTCCCACGGACAATACTCTGTTACTGTATTCGGTGAACGCGATCACCGCAGGATCTGACTCCCAAGGCGAAGTTAGTGTTCGGCTACAGAGCGGTGGACGGATCGTCAACGGGCAGGGTGCTGACACCGATATCGTTATGGCCTCAGTTAAGGCTTACATTAACGCCCTCAATAAGTTGGAGTTGCCACCACGGCGTTTCCACCCACAAAGCGAAGGTACGGTCTAACAACACCTCTGGTGTTATGGTTATGGCTGATCGAAACGCCTACCTTGCCGAGATGGAGGTGGTTTGTTGGCGGCGTCGTGGGTCGAGTGTTGCAGCGGAGCATGCTGCTGGTAGCGCGGTGGGTAGTTCGCCGAATCAGGCTGGCACTGCCGCGGGTGTCAGCTGGGAGAAGCTCCAGCGTGAAGTGGCATCGTGCACCCGCTGTGCACTACATGACTCACGACGAAATACCGTGTTTGGATCCGGCAGTACGGACGCTGACTGGTTTTTTGTCGGCGAGGCGCCGGGTCGCGAGGAGGATCGGCAGGGTATACCGTTCGTTGGCCGGGCCGGGCAACTGCTCTCGGCGATGCTCTTTAGCCTGGGTCTTTCCCACGAGGAGGTGTACATTGCCAATGTACTCAAGTGCCGACCGCCAGACAATCGCGACCCGCAAGGGGTCGAGGTCAACAATTGTGAATCCTTTCTCCACCGGCAGGTCGCGCATATCGGCCCACGCATCATTGTGGCGCTGGGGCGCTTTGCAGCACAGGCATTATTGCAGCAAGACGTTGCTATTAGCCAGTTACGGGGTAAAGTGCATCAATACAATATTGGCCAGTTACCGTTGGTCGTGACCTACCACCCCGCCTATCTGCTGCGCTCACCGACTGCAAAAGCTAAGTCATGGCAGGATCTGATGTTGGCCCGTTCAGCTATAGAGTAAGGCTTTGTTGTTGCCCGAAGATTGGTCGGATAGCCTACGTCCAATGGGTCGGACAGACCTTGGCCAGGTGAGTGATCTGGAGTCGCAGGTCTCACCGATGCCCTGGGCGCTGGGGGCATTTTCGGATTGCCTGGGCGCGGGTTATGACAATTGGGTAATCGAGATTGCTGGACAGGTTAACGCATTTTTGGTGATGGCGGTGTCGGCAGGCGAGGCACACCTCCTTAACTTCGCGGTGCAGCCGGCACATCAACGCCAGGGGATGGGCAGTTGGTTATTACACCAAGCCCAGCAGTACGCGGCGCAGCGCGGCGCGGTGCAGATACTTTTAGAGGTGCGACCGAGCAACGGGTCGGCCCTCGGACTTTACACCTGCGCTGGCTTTGAGGTTTTGTCACGGCGTAGAAATTACTATCGTGGTAAGGCTCCGGAAGATGCATTAGTGATGTGTTGCGGGTTATCAGTTGGGGCCGAGGATGCGGTGCGTGACCCTCTGTGGTGAGCGCAGGATGGTTGATTCGAAAGCAAAGGGTCTTAGACGCCGTGAGTGTTGAAATTGAAATCTCTGGTCGGTGCCGTGCATCGAGTGAGAACTACGCCTGGTTCAACGGAGCACTGGGGCAAGCACTGGTGCGGGCAACGGAAATGGCTGCATCTCGGTTGTTGCCGTGCCGCTACTGTGCCACAGCTCTGCAGCTTGGCCCCGGACTGGCCGATTGCCTAGTGGGGGTCGATAGCGCGCTGAAACTGTATGCTTTGCCGGCCCCACCTGAGCACGATGGAGTAGCTATTTTTACCGACTGGCAACCGTTACCCCTCGGGGCGCGGGCAGTGGACCTCATCGTGCTGCAACATACGCTGGATTTCGCG
Organism: Arenicellales bacterium; assembly: GCA_030754035.1. GTDB lineage: Bacteria > Pseudomonadota > Gammaproteobacteria > Arenicellales > UBA868 > UBA12578. The sequence goes on from JASMBC010000001.1 coordinate 86,638, forward strand.
CAGGCACCACATCAGATCCTGCGCGAAGCAGCCACGGTTCTGGCGCCGGAAGGTTACCTGTTAGTTTGCGGATTCAACCCCTTGAGCCTGTGGGGCTTACGCCGATCGCTGTCACGTTGGCCTCGGTCGATCCCATGGAACGGGCATTTCCTGACGCCTAACCGGGTGCAGGACTGGATCTCTCTGCTAGGCTTGGACCTTGCCGGTAGCCGCATGATTTTTTACCGAGCGCCAATGTCCAACGCCGGCATATTGGAGCGAAGCGCTTTCCTGGAGATTATTGGTGCTCGCTGGTGGCCGTTATTTTCGGGCGCATACCTGCTGGTTGCGCAGAAACGCCAGTTGGGATCTGGTAATGTGCTGGAGAGCCGGCGCCAAGGGGTGCGTATCAAGGCCGGAACACTCGCACCGACAATACCCCGCAGCAGTCATTCATTCAATAGCGGTGCAGAAGGTGACAGTGTCTAATACGATCGTACAGATGTACACCGATGGTGCTTGCCGGGGCAACCCCGGCGTGGGTGGATGGGGCGTAGTTCGCCTGAGTGGTGACCAATGTACTGAGTTTAAAGGCGCTGAATCCATGACAACCAATAACCGAATGGAGCTCGTCGCCGCAATTCGGGGCCTCGAATCACTCGAGCAAGACGCCAGAGTCCAGGTATATACTGACTCCCAGTATGTTCGCAACGGTATCTTGGAGTGGATGAGGAGTTGGAAAAGTAACGGTTGGCGGACCGCGGCCGGCAAACCGGTGAAAAATCGTGATCTCTGGCTAGTCCTGGATGAAGCCTCCGGATGTCGTCAGGTCGAGTGGCGTTGGGTGCGGGGGCATGCCGGGAATTCAGGCAATGAGCGTGCGGACGCGCTCGCCAATACAGCCATTGATGAATACCTGGCCAGCGTGGCTAGAAGGCAGCGATGAGGCTAGTCGTACTCGATACCGAAACCACGGGCCTGGAAATCAGGGAAGGTCACCGGGTCATAGAGATCGGCTGTGTGGAGCTCGTCAATCGCCGCCACACCCAGAATCGGTTCCATGCTTTCATTAATCCAGAAAGGAGTATTGATGTAGGGGCTTTGGAAGTGCACGGCATCACCGAGGATTTCTTGGCAGACAAACCGGTTTTCACCGAGATTATCGTGGAATTTATTAATTTTATTTCCGGCGCCGAGGTGATTATTCACAACGCCCCCTTTGATTTGAGTTTTCTCAATAGCGAATTCGAGCGAGCCCGGGAGAAGCGCCGGCTTGACGAGTTGTGTACGGTGACAGATAGCCTGCAACTTGCCCGCCAATTGCACCCGGGTCAGCGCAATAGCCTGGACGCTCTCTGCCGTCGTTACGACGTAGATAATGCAGAGCGCACACTGCATGGGGCGTTACTCGACGCCGAGATTCTAGCCGATGTCTATTTGGCCATGACCGGCGGTCAGTCCGACATAAGTTTTGAGACCCCGGCAAGGCACTCAGGTCAACGACGGGTCGGGCCAACTCGGGACGCGTCCGGTAGCGTTGTCGAAGTCGTCCGGGCCAGTCCGCAAGAGCTCAAAGAGCATCAGCGGTGGATCGAATTGCTTGGTGAGCACTGCGTGTGGACCCAAACTAGCAATGATCCCGATTGACTGTACGGTTTAACTGAGGCCGGGGCTTGGTCCGCCGGTATTAGTTGCAGTGCGTGGCCGCTTCCAGGGAACGTGGTTTGACGTAGAATCGAACCGATTGCCATGGAGGAGGCCTGGATGCCGCAATTTCTTGGTTTGTTAAGGAGAGCATGATGAGTGAAGAACGTGTGTACCCTATCGATGCAGCTTTCGCCGCAAAAGCCCACTTAAACGAGAGTCAGTACTGGGAAATGTACCAGCGCTCGATCAGCGATTCTGACAAATTCTGGTCGGAACAGGCTGAAACATTTGTCACCTGGTTCAAAAAATGGGACCGTGTTAGCAACTGCGATTTTCGGGAGGGGCGGATTCGCTGGTTTGAGGGTGCTACGCTGAACGTCTCCTATAACTGCTTAGATCGGCACTTGGAGTCCCGCGGTGATCAGGTTGCGATCATTTGGGAGGGCGATGATCCGTCGGAAGATCAGAAAATTACCTACCGGGAGTTGCACGAGCAGGTCTGCCGGTTCGCCAATGTCCTTAGATCGCGTGGAGTGGGTAAGGGAGACTGTGTCTCGATTTACATGCCGATGGTACCAGAGGCGGCAGTGGCGATGCTGGCATGTGCCCGGGTCGGAGCCATTCATTCCGTGGTGTTCGGTGGCTTTTCACCAGACGCATTGCGTGGCCGGATCCTGGATTCAGACTGCCGGGTCATCATCACAGCCGACGAAGGGCCGCGTGGTGGCAAACCAGTACCACTGAAGGCCAATGTGGAGTCAGCCCTTGTGGGCTGCCCGGAGGTTCACACGACAATTGTGGTCCGTCGGACTGGCGCAAAAATACCCTTAGGCGGTGATCGTGACGTGTGGTACGACGAGGCTATGGCGGCGGCCGATGCCGAGTGCGTGGCTGAGCCGATGGATGCTGAGGATCCACTATTCATCCTTTATACCTCAGGCTCGACTGGCAAACCCAAGGGTGTACTGCACACGACTGGCGGGTATCAGTTGTATACAGCAATGACCCACCACTACGTTTTTGATTATCACGAAGGGGACGTCTATTGGTGTACAGCTGATGTTGGCTGGATCACGGGCCACAGTTACATCCTCTATGGTCCACTGGCAAATGGTGCCACTACGCTGATGTTCGAGGGCGTGCCTACCTACCCCGATGCGAGCCGTTTTTGGCAGGTGGTTGACAAGCACCAAGTAAACATTTTTTACACAGCGCCAACCGCGATAAGGGCGCTCATGGGCCAGGGTGATAAGCCAGTAACACGCACCAGCCGTTCCAGCGTGCGCTTGCTTGGAACTGTGGGGGAGCCCATCAATCCAGAGGCTTGGGAGTGGTACTACCGAGTGGTGGGCGATAGCCGTTGCCCGATCGTGGATACGTGGTGGCAGACCGAAACTGGCGGTATTTTAATTACGCCCCTGCCGGGCGCTATCGACCTGAAGCCTGGTTCTGCTACTCGGCCATTTTTCGGTATCCAGCCGGCGCTACTCGATGGTGATGGCAAAGAACTCGAGGGAGCAGCTTCGGGTAACCTGGTCATCCGGCAGTCCTGGCCGGGGCAGATGCGCACGATCTTCGGTGACCATGAGCGCTTTATCCAGACGTACCTGGCGACTTATCCGGGTTCCTACATGACCGGCGACGGGGCTCGCCGGGATAAGGATGGTTATTTCTGGATTACTGGACGAGTCGATGACGTCATCAACGTGTCCGGCCACCGTATGGGTACAGCCGAGGTCGAAAGTGCGCTGGTACTGCACGACCGGGTGGCCGAGGCAGCAGTGGTGGGATACCCTCACGAGATCAAGGGGCAGGGTATCTACGCCTATGTTACGTTGATGGCGGGGGTCGAAGCGACTGACGGGCTGCGCACTGAATTGGTCCAACTGGTCCGCAAGGAAATTGGCCCGATCGCTAGCCCAGATATTATCCAGTGGGCCCCAGGGTTGCCTAAAACGCGCTCGGGCAAGATTATGCGCAGGATTCTGCGCAAGATCGCAGCCAACGAATTGGACGACCTTGGCGATACCTCGACGCTAGCCGATCCTTCGGTAATGGAAGACCTGGTAGCGGGACGGGAAAACGCCTGATCTTCTGCGCAGTGGTTTGTTAACCCCCTGGCAAAGCTGCCGTAGTAAGCAGCCTTGCTTCGATAGTGCCCGGCGGATAAAATTCGCGCCCGAGCGCTATTTCAATTCACTCCTTGCCTCACCGCGGTGCGGGAGGCTATTAGCCGAAAGGAGGCCTCATGCGACATTACGAAGTCGTTTTCCTCGTGCATCCAGACCAGAGCGAGCAGGTTTCGGCGATGGTCGACAAGTACCGTACCCTGATCGAAAACAACGGTGGACAGATACATCGTCTGGAAGATTGGGGCCGGCGGCAGCTGGCTTACCTGATTGGCAAGGTACACAAGGCCCACTACGTGCTCATGAATATTGAGTGTGACCAGGTCACCATCGATGAAATCACTAACATGTTCAAGTTTAGCGATGCAGTGATTCGCAATCTGGTCATCAAGATGGACCGTGCGGTGGTCGAGGCGTCTCCGCTGGCGCAGTCTGCTGATGATGGCGAGTCTGTCGAGGATGAAGCGTTGCCGTCTGAGACTGAGGCGAGTCCCGCTGATACGGTGGTTGCAGACAGTGCAACTGTAGCTGGGGTAGAGGCCGAAGTAACGGCTGGTGAGTCGACAGAGGTGCCGGCAGAAGATCTTCACGATGTGCAGGCTAATAATGGTGACGAGACAGCAGCCGAGATCGCGACTCAGGCCGCCGAAGAAAATAAGGAGGTTACCTAATGGCGAGATTCAGTCGTCGCCGGAAATATTGTCGATTTACTGCCCTTGGCGTAGACCAGATCGATTACAAGGACTTGGATACGTTGCGGGGCTATGTTAGCGAAACTGGCAAGATCATCCCGAGTCGCAACACCGGTACCAAGGCACGTTACCAGCGTCAACTTGCCAGCGCGATCAAGCGAGCCCGGTTCCTGGCATTACTACCGTACAGTGACCAGCACTGACAGGAGTTCAGGCGATGGAACTTATACTGTTGGAAAAAATTCAAAATCTTGGAGACCTGGGTGATTTGGTCAAGGTCAAGGCCGGGTATGGTCGCAATTACCTGGTTCCTTATGGCAAGGCTGTCCCGGCGACCGCAGCTGCCAAAGATGAGGTCGACAAACGGCGGCGGGAGTTAGCGAAACTCGATGCTCAGCGCCATGATGCTGCACAGGCAAAAGCGGTCCTATTACCTGATAGAGTGAGCGTAACCCGCCGGGCCGGGGAAGCAGGCAGGTTGTTCGGCTCAGTCTCGGCTGTTGATATCGTGGAACTGCTGCAGGCTGCGGAATTGTCCGTACAGCGGGCCGAAATCGACATGCCGATGGGGCCAATAAAGGAGCTGGGCGAGCACCAGGTCAATGTCATCCTTCACCCGGAGATACAGCGACCGCTTACGGTTGTCGTGGTGCCAGAAGAGGTCCCGGAAATTGCGCCGAGCGAGGCATCGGAAGGCTTATCGGCAATTGCGCCGCAACCGGTAACCGAATCCGGGGACTAAAGCGGCAGGCTATTGTTGCCCGTGGCCGGGCGGTAAAGACCGGCTATTGCCGCCGTTGCCGTAGCCGGAAGTCTGCGCTACTCTGCAGATTCCGAGCCTGCCAGTGCTGAACCGTCAAATCGGGCGCTAAATGCAGAACCCCCAACCCGCTACTACCGCCGCACCGTCGATCCTACGGCTGCCACCGCAGGCGCAGGAGGCGGAACAGTCGGTCCTGGGCGGCCTCTTGCTTGATTCCCGTCGTTGGGAAGAGATCGCTGAGACCGTAAACGCCGAAGACTTTTACGCTCGCCCCCACCGCAAGATATTTAGCGCGATCCAAGCGTTGCACGAAGCAGGGGAAGCGGTCGATGTGGTAACGACTTCGGAGTGGCTGGCAAACAATGGCATCCTTGAGAAAGCCGGAGGGCTGCCTTATCTGGGCGAATTAGCCAATAACACTCCGGGTACGGCCAACGTTATGGCTTATGCGCGGATTGTTCGGGAGCGTTCGGTTCTCCGGCGCCTAATCGATGCAGCCTCCCAGATCTCGGAAAAAGCTTACAGTCCAGATGGTCTCGATATTGGCGCGCTCATCGACTACGCCGAGAAACTGGTCTTCGATATTTCCGAGTCTGACCGTCGCCAGACACCGGGTTTCCAACCTTTACAGGGACTGTTAACTCAGGCTGTCGACCGGATCGAAGAACTGTATGAATCCGATGAGTCCATTACCGGGGTACCTACCGGGTTTAAAGACCTTGACGAATTGACTGCAGGCCTGCAAAGGGCAGATCTAGTGGTGATAGCAGGTCGCCCTTCGATGGGTAAGACCAGCTTGGCGATGAACATCGCCGAAAACGCGGCAGTTGGCAGCAAGTTGCCGGTCGCAGTATTCAGTATGGAGATGCCGGGGCAGCAACTGGCGATGCGGATGCTTGCCTCCCTGGGGCGGATCAATGCCCACCGAGTTCGCACCGGCCGGCTGAGCCAGGAAGATTGGCCGCGGCTGACCTCAGCGGTCGGGTTGCTGGACGAGGCCCCGGTTTTCATCGATGACACTCCTGCGCTGACACCGTTAGAGTTGCGTTCACGGGTTCGACGTTTGACTCGAGATAAAGGTCAACTCGGCCTGATCGTGGTCGATTACCTGCAATTGATGCAGACCGGGGACAACAGCGAGAATCGCGCGGTCGAGGTCGCAAATATTACCCGTGCGCTGAAAGTCCTTGCTAAGGAATCCATGGTTCCGGTGGTAGTGTTGTCGCAGCTCAATCGTGGCCTTGAGCAGCGCCCCAATAAACGCCCAATCATGTCGGATCTTCGGGAATCGGGCGCCATTGAGCAAGACGCTGATGTCATTGTCTTTATCTATCGCGACGAAGTTTATAACGAAGACAGCTCAGACAAGGGCACGGCGGAGTTGATCGTTGCAAAACAGCGGAACGGCCCAATCGGGACCGTGCGTCTGACCTTCCTTGGCGAGTACACCCGCTTTGAAAACTACGTCGCGGCCTTTGCCGATTCGAGGTATTAATGCAATGGGGGACGGCGGCGGTCATTGACCGCCAGGCGCTGCAGCATAACTGCCGGCGGGTCCGAGAGTTGGCGGGAAGTGTGTCCGTTGCGGCCGTGATTAAGGCTGATGCCTACGGCCATGGCGCAGCAATTGCGGTACAAGCGATGGTCGATTATGTTGACGCATTTGCGGTCGCCACGGTGGCGGAAGGTGTTGCGTTGCGTGAGACAGGCTACCAGGGGTCGATCTGGGTATTGATGGGTTTCGCCGATCCTGATGAGCAACGTCTCTGCCTGGAGCAGCGACTGTACACTGTGATCAACCACCGCAGGCAATTGTGCGAACTTGGCTTTGCGAGCTCGGCCCGGCTCGGGATCATCCCTGAGATTGATACCGGGATGGGCCGGCTAGGTCTTAACCCCCAAGGCGGCGAACTGCAGGAACTTGCGAGTAATGGCCGGGTTGAGGTGATTGCGGTGATGTCGCACCTAGCGGGTGCTGACGAGGGAAATCACGTACAGGTACAGAGGCAGTACCGCGAATTCATCGTGGCGAGCGCCGTTTTCAAGGCGCCACGCAGCCTTGCTAATTCTGCAGCGACCCTGGATTGGCCGCTGACTCATCTGGACTGGGTTCGGCCAGGAATCATGCTTTACGGGGCGGTACCGCACCCGGGGCGGACCGGTGCAGAATTCAACCTACGCCCGGCCATGCAGTTGTTGGGGCGTTTGCAAGGGATACGGCGGATGCGTCGGGGCGATACTGTCGGTTATGGTAGTGAGTGGACCTGTCCCGCGGATATGCCGGTAGGGCTGGTCAGGTGCGGATATGCCGATGGCTACCCCAGAAAAGTTGGCGCTGGGGCGTTCGTGTGGCTGGCTGGAAAAGGCTGCCCGCTTATCGGCCGGATATCAATGGACTCGCTGTGTGTCGACCTACGCGGGGCAGGCCAGGTCGAGTCGGGAGCAGAAGTGGAATTGTGGGGTCCAAATATTCCAGTGGAACAGGTTGCAGCTTGGGCCGGGACGATCCCTCATGACTTGTTGTGCGGAATCGGTCCGCGAGTGCAGCGGCTGGTTATCTAATGGCACGCAGCGGGAGTCGGCTGATCTACGACTGCGAGGCTTGTGGCGCGCAGTTCGGGAAATGGAGTGGCCAGTGTCCCGACTGCAACGGCTGGAACACATTGGCGGAGCGCTCGCCATCGCTCGCTCGGGGCCTACGTTCGGGCCCCGGGGTGTCGCTGCCCCGGCCGGTGACACTCGCTTCAGTTCGGGCTGGACAGGTCGAGCGAACTCGAATCGGCCTGTCTGAACTGGACCGAGTTCTCGGCGGCGGCTTGGTGCCCGGTTCAGTTGTGTTGCTTGGGGGTGAGCCGGGTATCGGTAAGAGTACGCTGGCCTTACAGTGTTCCGCCCTGGTCGCGGTCTCGCAGCGCACGCTCTATGTCTCGGGCGAGGAGTCACTGGAACAGTTGGGGCTGCGGGCCCGGCGGATGGAACTAGAGCATGCCGAAGTGCCGGCAATGGCAGAAAATCGATTGGAATTGGTACTGGCTGCGGCCGATCAGGAGGCGTGTCAATTCCTAGTAGTGGATTCCATCCAGGCTTTGTACAGTGAACGGGTCGAATCTTCACCCGGCAGTATCAGCCAGATTCGCGAATGCGCAGATCAGCTGATCCGTTTCGCCAAAAGATCGGGTACAGCGCTGCTCCTGATCGGGCATGTGACTAAAGAAGGGGTCTTGGCCGGGCCAAAGTTGTTGGAGCACCTGGTCGATACGGTGCTCTATTTCGAAGGTGATAGCGGTAGCCGCTACCGCCTGGTCCGGGCTTTCAAGAACCGGTTTGGTGCAGTTAATGAAGTGGGAGTGTTCGCCATGACTGATCGTGGCTTGAAAGTGGTCAGTAATCCATCGGCGATTTTTCTATCCCGTGGTCGGGTAGACAAGCCGGGAAGCATGGTCATGGTAACCCAGGAAGGCACCCGTCCCCTGCTGGTCGAGGTGCAGGCACTGGTCGACGGCTCATCTTTGGCGAATCCCAGGCGGTTGTGCGTGGGGCTTGATGGGAATCGGCTAGGCATGTTGCTGGCCGTACTGCACCGGCATGGCGGTATCGCACTCGCCGGGCATGACGTTTTCATAAATGTTGCGGGCGGCGTACGGGTCACTGAGACAGCGGCTGACGTAGCCATGGTTGCAGCGGTCGCATCCAGTCATTTTGATCGAGTAATTCCTTCTGATACCGCGTGCTTCGGAGAGCTCGGACTGTCAGGAGAAATCAGGCCGGTACAAAAAGGAGAGGAACGCCTCGCCGAGGCGGCGAAACTGGGGTTTAAGAGAGCTCTGATTCCGCAGGCCAACCGTATTCGAAAGCCGCCGGCTGGCCTCGAGATAGTACCGTTGCGGACGGTCTCTGATTTGCTGGAACAGATCGATACCCCATAACAGTACGGCAATACCCGCCGAGTAACAGGCTCCGGTTATTTCTCCTTCGCAGTTCTGGGGCCAAGTGCAATGCTGTTAGATATCGCGAAGCAGTTGATTAATACCCACCTTTGCCCGTGTTTTTTCATCCACTTGTTTTACGATCACCGCACAGTACAGGCTGTGTGAGCCATCGCTTGCCGGTAGTGACCCTGATACAACCACGGAACCAGCTGGGATGCGACCATAGTTAATTTCTCCAGTCGAACGATTGAATATTCTGGTGCTTTGCCCTAGATAGACGCCCATTGAAACTACCGAGCCTTGCTCAACGATAACACCTTCGACAACTTCGCTGCGTGCACCGATAAAACAGTTGTCCTCGATGATGGTAGGCGCTGCTTGCAAAGGTTCCAGCACGCCACCGATGCCGACCCCGCCGGACAGATGCACGTTTTTACCGATCTGGGCACAGGAGCCTACTGTTGCCCAGGTGTCGACCATGGTGCCACTGTCAACAAAGGCGCCTATATTCACATAACTGGGCATTAAGATAACCCCGGAACCAAGGTAGGCCCCACGGCGCACCATAGCTGGTGGCACAACCCGGACTCCACCAGACTCGAACTGGGCCCGATCATAGCTAGCGAACTTGGCCGGAACCTTGTCGAAATAACGGGTTTCCCCGCCGTCGAGCGTTTCATTTCCACGCAGCGCGAAGAAGAGCAAAACTGCTTTTTTCAGCCACTCGTTCACTACCCAGCCTTGCTTGCTGGGTTCTGCGACCCGCAGGTCACCGCGGTCGAGCAGGGTAATAGTTTGCTCGATGGCATCGGCTACTTGTGGCGGAAAATCACCGCCATAATCGGCTCGGTTGGCAAAGGCGGTCTCTATGACCGATTTCAGGTCGTTCATTATGAATGCCCTATAAATAACTGTTAAACCGTTAACTTGTATTAGACGCTGGTAACGCTTGTACGATTTTTCGGGCAACGCGGGCCCGCTGCGCCGGGTCCCTCACCGGGCGATCATCGCGATCTGTGATGTAGAAAATATCTTCTGCGCGCTCTCCGAAAGTGCCAACCTTGGCGGTGACCAGTCGGATTTTGCTGGAGAGCAGCGCATTGGCGACCTGGTAGAGTAATCCGGGTCGATCCTGGGCGACAACTTCCATTACGGTGCTGCCGCCACTTGGCAGATCGGTGAAGCGCACGGTAGTTGCGATAGGGAAATGCTTAAGTGTACGCGGCAATTTGACCTGGCCGGGGTCGCGGGCAGGTTCGGGGTTGAGGATTTGTGCACGGATTCGGGACAGGCGCTTTTCTTGGGCCGCAGCCCCGTGTGTGTATCCGGGGCCCAGCAGCACTACGAACATGAGCATGAGCAGGTTGGACTGTAGCCGGTGGACCCGGGCGTCGACAATGTTCATATTCAGGCGATCGAAACCGGCAGTAACGTCGGCAAGCAGGCGGTCTGAGTCGGCACTACAAATAAAGACCCGCAGGGTGCCGGATGAGGGATCGGCGCGAGCGTCAACCAAGGGCAGTTCAGCCGCCTTAGCATTTAATAGCGCGGTCGCGTGCCAGGCAATCGATTCGGGGGTATTCCGCACGAAGTAGTCGGAATCGAGCAATTGCCAGAATTTTTGCGCGGCAGCAATCGTCCGAGCATCGGCGTGCATAGCGGCAAGAGCTTCTTGCTTGAGATCAGCCATTTTCTCGTCTAGCTGGATCGGGCTGCCCGTGCCCCGGCGCAGCGCTCGAGTGGTCTCGTTATAAAGGTCCATCAGCAGTTTTCCTTTCCACTCGTTCCAGACTTGTGGGCCGGTGCCACGGATGTCGGCGACGGTCAGAAGGTACAGGTTATCGAGGTGATCCTGATCACCCACTTCGTTGGCGAAGCGGTCGATGACTTGTGGGTCGGAGATATCTTGACGCTGTGCAACCCACGACATCAGGAGATGTTTGCGCACCAGCCAGGCAACGAGATGGGCATCGTATTCGCTAAGGTCATGTAGCTTACAGAAGCGGTAGGCATCCAGTTCACCCAAGGCCGAATGATCGCCGCCCCGCCCTTTGGCGACGTCGTGGAAAAGTGCTGCAAGGTAGAGGCGATGTTTCTTGAATAGACTCTGCATCAGGCTACTACAGAACGGTAATTCATCGGCGTGCTCAGGTACCTCCAGCCGCCGCAGATTGCGCAACACGAACAATAGATGGGCATCAATGGTGTACACGTGAAAAAGGTCATGCTGCATCTGGCCGACAACGCGGCCGAACTGTGGAATATAAGCGCCGAGAATCCCGTATGCGTTCATCCGTCGGAGGATGCGGGTCTGGCCGCCGGCAGCTTTTATGATTTCCAAAAAAAGGGAGCGACAGCGTATGTCTTGGCGAAACGCGGTATCGATTAGAGGGATACTGGCCTGGATGTGGCGGATAGTGCTGGCACGGATTCCTCGTAGACGGTGATCCTGTTGCAAAAGGGCGAACGCTTCCATTATCGCGAAGGGTTGGCGAGAGAAGACGTCGGCGCGGGCCAGTTCGAGAAAGCCATCGACGGCACGGAAACGTCGATTGATACGCAAAGTGCGCCGTTTTCCCGGGTGCAAAATAGCTTCTTCGAAATGTTGCAGCAGTATTTCATTGAGCACCCTTAGTTCTTTAACCGTACGGTAAAATCGCTTCATCAGTTTTTCTACCGCCAGTTCGGCTGAGTCCTGATAGTGCAACTGCCTGGCAATCTCATGCTGAAAATCAAACAGTAAGCGATCCTCAGACCTGCCGGAAAGGAAGTGCAGCGCGTTGCGTAGTCGCCACAGCAAGTTGCGGCCGCGAACTAGAGTTCGAACCTCTTCTTCAGTCAGGAATCCGTGTTCGCTGAGATCATGTAAGTTAGAGGTGCCGAAATAGCGTTGGGCTACCCACTGAATGGTCTGAATGTCACGTAGACCACCTGGCCCCTCCTTGAGATGGGGTTCAAGATTATAGGCGGTGTCGTTGTAACGGGCGTGGCGGGCAATCTGTTCACTGACTTTGGCCTGAAAAAACTTCCGGGCTGGCCACATTTTTCCCGGCCTGATTCGCTCGTACATGCGCTCAAGTAAGTATTCCTCACCAAGAATTAGGCGTGACTCCATCAGGTTTGTAATTACTGTGATGTCTCGCGCTGCCTGCTCGGAGCAATCTCGTAAGGTGCGAACGCTGTGGCCGACCTCAAGGCCGATATCCCAGAGAAGGCGAATAAAGGCTTCTATCAGCCTGGTTTGTGCTGTCTCTGGCTTGCGCTCAAAAAGGATTAGTAGGTCAATATCTGAGCCTGGATGTAGTTCACCGCGGCCGTAGCCACCGGTCGCAATCAAGGCTGCAGGACTAGTAGCGTTAGATCCTGTTTGCGCATAGTGCCAGACAGACCTGAGCAGTTGGTCTATCAGCCAAGCATGAGTAAAAACGATGTCCTGAGCCGAGGCACCGTTGAGGTGGTAGTTTTCTAGAGCGTTACGACCAGAGTCCAGGCATTGTCGAAAACGAGTCAGAGCGTCCGCTGGAGTGAGCTCAACACCGGCAATACCTGCTGGATTGAAGATTTTTCCACGAGCTATGCGCACTATTGCTCTCTCATGAGCGACTGTTGGTGAGGATCTCACAACCCTCGTCGGTGACAGCTATTGTGTGTTCCCACTGCGCGCTTAAGGAATGATCTTTAGTGACGACCGTCCAGCCATCGGATAACAGGCGCGTTTCGGGGCGGCCCGCATTGATCATGGGCTCGATAGTAAAGGTCATACCGGGCACCAGTTCCAGGCCGGTTCCGGCGGTGCCATAGTGCAGGATTTGCGGTTCCTCGTGAAACCCTCGCCCGATTCCATGGCCACAATATTCTCGAACTACGGAAAAACCCTGTGCCTCGGCATGCTCCTGTATGGCTGCGCCGATATCACCGAGGCAAGCGCCGGCTCGTACTTGGGCGATACCGCGTTCAAGACACTCCCTGGAGGTAATAATGAGACGGTTTGCGAGGATTGATGGCTGGCCGATCGCGAACATCCGGCTTGCATCACCATGAAAGCCATCCTTGATTACGGTGATATCAATATTGATGATGTCGCCGTTTTTTAGCCTTTTGCCACTTGGGATTCCATGGCAGATGACATGATTGACACTGGTACAGATGGACTTGGGAAATTCGCGGTAGTTGAGCGGTGCGGGTATGGCATTAAGCTCGTCGACAATATACGTATGACAGGATCGGTCGAGTTCGGCCGTGGTGATGCCGGCCCTTACCTGGGGCGCGATCATATCCAAAACCTGACGGGCTAGTTGTCCAGCGACGTGCATCAGTTCCAGCTCGGCGGTGGATTTGACAGTGACGGGCATGGGAACAGGTGAGGTAGGACAGGCGGCAATGCTACACGATATAGCCGGGTGGCTGCGGCGAGGTCATGGGCCGCGGGCAGACTGGCAGCAAGGCGGTAGAACCGCTAAAATACGCGCCCCCAAATCCAGGTGTGGCAACGACACAGAGCGTCCGGGTGCCTGTGCTCCGATGGTCGGGGCCGGTCGGCGCTGGTGGCCACACCCAAACCTAACCCGAAGGGAGAAATAAATGACTGACGTCTCAATGCGCCAGATGCTTGAAGCTGGCGTGCATTTCGGTCACCAGACTCGGTTCTGGTCTCCGAAGATGAGCCCGTATATCTTTGGTAGCCGAAACAAAATTCACATTATTAATCTAGAAAAATCGTTACCCATGTTTAGGGAAGCGCTGAACTATCTGGGTAGCGTGACGGCGTCCCGGGGAAGTGTAATGTTTGTTGGCACTAAGCGCCAGGCGAGCAAAGCAGTTCGAGAAGAAGCTCTGCGCTGCAACAGCCCGTACGTCGATCATCGTTGGTTGGGGGGTATGCTAACCAACTACAAGACCGTCAAGAACTCTATTTCGCGACTGATCGAGTTGGATGAAATGACGCAAAGCGGAGTAGTAGCTGGCCTAACCAAGAAAGAGGCGTTGATGCTGGAGCGTGAACGTCTCAAGTTAGACCGAAGCCTGTCCGGCATCCGTAACATGAAGGGGCTGCCTGATGCACTGTTTGTGATCGATATAAACCACGAGAAGATTGCGGTTTCGGAGGCGCACAAACTCGACATTCCGGTAGTCGGCATATGCGATTCAAACAGTTCCCCGGAGGGCATCGACTACCCGATACCAGGCAACGATGATGCCATTCGTGCAATCCGCTTATACCTTAAAGCGGCAGCGGATGCTATTTTGGAAGCCCGGGCCACGAGTGTGCCGGTGATAGAGGGCGATGCCGATGAATATGTCGAAGTAACAGGCGAAGCGGCGGAGCCGTCGACGAGTCCAGTGCCTGTGCCAACACCAGTGCTCGAAGAGGTGCTGGCCAGCCAGCCAGAGGCAGAGCCAGTCCAACCAGTCGCAGTAGCGGCGGCCGATGAGGCGTCGGTCATCGGGTCAGAGGCAGAGTCGGTGGAGCCGGCTGCGATATCGACAGCGGATACAAAAACGCCCGCCGCATCCTGAGCTCGGGAGACGGGCCAGTACAACCGAGGAATATTTCGATGGCAATAACGGCATCACTGGTAAAGGAATTACGCGAGTGTACCGGCGCCGGGATGATGGACTGCAAGAGGGCGCTAACTGATACCGGCGGCGACATGGATAGTGCAGTTGAGTTGCTGCGCAAGAAGGGCGCCGCAAGCGCTGAGAGAAAGGCGGGGCGAATCGCTGCCGAAGGCATCATCGGACAGATTGTTGCCGCTAATGAAAGCAAAGGCGTTATTGTAGAGGTTAATTGTGAGACAGATTTTGTCGCCAAGGATGAATCGTTTAGAAAATTTGTCGATGACATCGCCGCCTGTGTGCTGGAAAATTCACCAACCGATGTAGACGCCTTATCAGCGATGGCACTTGCAGATGGCACCGTCGTCGAGCAGGCCCGCCTGGCACTCATCGGCAAGATTGGGGAAAACGTGACCGTGCGTCGATTTGCCCTGATCGAAGCGGCTGAGGGGCAGGTCAGTGGTTACGTCCACGGCAATCGAATCGGCGTGCTTACCGTGGTGACCGGTGCTGTGGAAGGGCCATTAGGGCGGGATATTGCAATGCATGTGGCCGCTAGCCGGCCAATGTGTGTTGATGAAACACAAATACCGGTTGAGGTGCTGACAAAGGAGCGGGAGATCTTTGCAGCCCAGGCCGCAAACAGTGGCAAGCCGGACAACATCGTTGAAATAATAATCGAAGGACGAATGCAAAAGTTCGTAAAAGATAATACCTTGTTAGGGCAGCCCTTCGTCAAGGACCCCGATATCACGGTAGCCGAACTGCTCGGGCGTCATTCGGCTGCGGTCAAATTTATGGCTCGCTTCGAGGTTGGCGAGGGACTGGAAAAAAGAACGGACAATTTTGTCGCAGAGGTTATGGCTCAGGCCCAAACCGGCTGAGGCATGGCCAATCAAGGGCAGGGGCGTGGACCCCGATTTCTGATCAAGCTGAGCGGTGAGTCGCTCGGCGGCAGGGCGGGGGTCGGGATAGACCCGGGTGCGTTCGCCTTCATAGGGCAAGAACTGACCCTGGCTATGGCCGGCGGTTCCGAATTGGCCGTGGTAGTCGGAGGTGGCAACTTTTTTCGCGGCAACCGTTCGACCGAGTGGGACATCGATCGTGTGGCCGCAGATCAGGTCGGGATGTTGGCCACCGTTATGAACGGCATTTTGCTCCGTGACTGGCTCAGTCGTAATCAGAATGCCGCGACGGCCCTGTTTTCAGCTATTCCCGTTAACTCTGTTGTGACCACTTACCGGGCTACGGAAGCGCGTGCCAAACTGGCGCAAGGCTGTCTTGTAATCCTTGCCGGTGGTACCGGTAACCCGTATTTCACCACCGATACTACCGCCTGCCTGCGCGCATTGGAACTCAACTGTGCGGGGGTCATTAAAGCGACCCGGGTCGACGGCGTTTTCGACGCTGACCCCGAGCAGCAGGCCGATGCGGTACGTTATCAACACCTCGACTTCGACACTGCGATCAGCCGTAGAATCGGTGTGATGGATACAGCAGCATTTGCTCTGTGTCGGGATAACCAGTTGCCGGTGCGGGTACTGGATATCACGGTGCCGGGTAATCTGGCCCGTGCTGTCGAGGGCAAGGTTGTAGGCACGCTGATCAGTTGAATAAATGGAGTTCAGGCGATGATCAAGGAAATTCTGGATGACGCGGAAAAACGGATGAGCAAGAGCGTTGCGGCGGTTAAATCTGAGTTCACGCGCATTAGAACCGGCCGAGCAAGCCCGGCACTGCTGGATCACATCATGGTGGACTATTACGGTAGTTCGGTACCGATTGCGCAAGCGGCGACGGTTGGTGTTGCCGACGCCCGCACCCTCACCATCCAGGCGTGGGAGAAGAACATGGTGCCGGTTATCGAAAAGGCAATACTTGGTTCCGATCTAGGCTTGAACCCCGTTACAGCGGGAGAGGTAATGCGTATTCCGCTACCGCCGTTGACCGAGGAGCGACGGGCCGAGATGGCAAAAGTCGTCAGGCATGAGGGCGAAAACGGAAAGGTGGCTGTGCGCAACATCCGCCGGGATGCGATCAATCACGTCAGGGAGTTGGTCAAATCTAAGGAAGTTGGGGAGGATGAAGAAAAGCGCGGTGAATCGGAGATTCAGGTGTTGACCGACCGGCACGTCGGGCAGATCGACTCGCTGGTAAAAGATAAAGAAGCAGAGGTCATGGAGGTTTGAATACGGCCCGCGACCGCAGAATGGCAGTTTTAGCCCATTCATAGGATCACTGCGACGCCAGCCGATTGCCATGCGCACACCCAGGGTTATCCCAGAGCACCTCGCTATTATTATGGACGGCAACGGCCGTTGGGCACAGGCCAGGGGCCGACCTCGTGTAGCCGGTCATCGACGGGGGGTTGAGGTCGTGCGCCGTGTAGTTGGGTTGTGCGGTAAACATGAGATACCTTTTCTCACCCTGTTTGCGTTCAGCAGCGAAAACTGGAACCGGCCAGTAGAAGAGGTGGGGCTTCTCACGCGACTGCTGGTGACATCACTGGACAATGAGGTGCAGCGCCTACATGACAACGGTGTTCGTCTAAAGGTAATCGGCGATTTGGCGCCATTCGGACCAAAGGTCGAACAGATGGTGGCAAGAGCTGAAGAGGCGACCCAGGTAAATACTGCGCTAAATCTGACCATTGCCCTAAATTACGGTGGCCGCTGGGACGTGCTACAGGCGGTACAACGTATCGGTATCGCAACGGCGTCCGGAGAGCTCGACTGTGCCGATGTTGACGAGGAGTTATTCTCTTCCTACCTCAGTACTGCCAATCAGCCTGACCCGGACCTGTTCATTCGAACAGGGGGGGAGCTCCGAATCAGTAATTTCCTGCTATGGCAGCTGGCTTATACGGAGTTATTTTTTACCGATGCTCTGTGGCCAGATTTCGATGAAAAAATATTTCTCGCAGCGCTCGAAGCCTATCGTGTTCGCCAACGGCGCTTTGGACAGACGCGGGAACAGGTGCTTTTGAGTAGTTAACAGCACAGCATGCTAAGAGAAAGAGTCATCACCGGGGTAATTCTTGCAGGCGGTGGAATGTTTTTTATTCTGGCGCTACCGACGACCGCAATAGCCGTAGCCATCGCATTAATCTGCATCATAGCCGGCTGGGAATGGTTGGGCCTCGCAGGTACTGATCGGGCACGAATACGTCTCACTTACGGATGCGCGCTGGTCGGGTTTACCGGGCTTACGTGTCTGTTATTCATACGCTATCCAGCGCTGCTTTTGTTGCCAGCGCTGGTGTGGAGCGTGCTGAGTGCTTGGGTAATAGTTACCCGAGTACGCTCGGTTACGCCGCGCACCCAGGCTGGGCCCATGCTTGGTGCGGTAGTCATCGTGCCCGCGCTTGCTATGGTACCGTTGCTGCACGGCAGCGGGCGACAAGGGCCCACATTGCTACTAGTACTATGCCTCATTGTTTGGGCGGGAGATATTGGTGCCTACTTTGTTGGGAAAACATGGGGTCGGATTGCACTGGCGCCTACTATTAGTCCCGGAAAAACAGTTGAGGGCACACTGGGTGGAGTGCTGGCTGGCACCGCGGTTGGGAGCATCGCATGGTTACTGCTGGTCGAGGTGGATCTGGGACTCGTGGCTTTGGCGGCGACGGTTGCGCTGGTGGCTACGGTATCGGTCGTCGGTGATTTGGTTGAGAGCATGGTTAAGCGGGCCGGGGGGCGCAAGGACAGCGGGCATATCCTGCCCGGGCATGGCGGTGTCCTGGATCGGATTGACAGTTTTTTGAGCGCTTTGCCGATATATGCACTCGCGGTAACACTGTGGGCGCCTGATACTCTGACACTGCTGGAGCGTTGAGAGAGGATGGTTCAGCGGATAGCACTGCTTGGAGCGACCGGCTCGATAGGCGCCAGCGCGCTGGAGGTGATTGCGCGACACCCTGATCGCTTCAAGGTTGCAGCCCTTACGGCACATCAGCAGGACGAACGCTTACACGACCTGATTCGACATTATCAGCCGGCGTACGCCGTAATCGGGACAGAGCGCAGTGGCAGACTGAGAGCGGCGCTTGCCGGACAGGGGTTGCCAACTCGGCTGTTGGAGGGTCCGCAGGCGCTAGAGGAGATAGTGCGCAGCGATGACATTGATGTGGTTATCACGGGCATAGTCGGTGCCGTAGGGCTCGGCCCAACCTTGGCTGCTGTTTCAGCAGGGAAACGAGTGCTGATCGCAAACAAAGAGCCGCTGGTGATGCTGGGATCGTTGTTGATGGCGACGGCGCAGACGGCCGGCGCAACAGTCCTTTCTATAGACAGCGAGCACAATGCGGTGTTTCAGTGCCTGCCTGAGAGCACCCAGCAGAGAATCACCGGAGCCGAGGTGACAGATAGTACACTGGCGGCAGCCGATGTTATGGGAGTGACACTGACTGCGTCGGGTGGACCGTTTCTGCATATGCCGGCAGAAGAACTTGCTTGTGTGACCCCGGCCCAGGCGGCGGCGCATCCTAACTGGCAGATGGGTCAAAAAATTTCGGTCGACTCAGCTAGCCTCATGAACAAAGGCTTGGAATTGATTGAGGCCTGTGTTCTTTTCGGTTTGCCCTCATGCCAAGTCAACGTACTCATTCACCCCCAAAGTATCGTGCACTCGCTGGTTGAATTCAGCGATGGTTCAGTCCTTGCCCAGATGGCGAATCCAGACATGCGCATTCCCATCG
This sequence comes from Arenicellales bacterium, assembly GCA_030754035.1. Lineage (GTDB taxonomy): Bacteria > Pseudomonadota > Gammaproteobacteria > Arenicellales > UBA868 > UBA12578. Next base: position 106,029 of record JASMBC010000001.1, read on the forward strand.
CCAACGCGCTGGCATACCCGGAACGAATTGCTTCAGGCGCGCCTGCGTTACAGCTGCAGGCAGTTGGCGCGCTCGAATTTGAGGAACCAGATCCGGTGCGTTTTCCCTGTCTACGACTAGCAAAAGATGCGGCTCGCGCGGGGGGTACGGCACCAGCTATTTTGAACGCCGCCAACGAGATAGCAGTAGCCGCGTTCAGTGCCCGGCAACTGTTATTCCCGGGCATCGCTGAATTGGTGGAGCGCGTACTTCAACGATTGCCGGTGGAATCTGTGATCAGCCTTGATCAGGTGGTGGCGGTCGACCAAATGGCCCGTAATCTCGCCAAGGAGCTTATTAGCAGCGTTGGTGGAAGCGACCAGACGGTTGGTACCGGGAAATACTGATGTCAGGATTCGCCAACAATCTACTGTTTTTTCTCGTGGCTATCGCAGTACTGATCACGTTCCATGAGTTGGGACACTTCGCAATGGCTCGCTGGGCTGGAATCAAGGTTCTGAAGTTCTCGGTTGGATTTGGGCGGCCTATCTATCGACGGGTTTCGGCAACGACGGGTACCGAGTACGCGATCGGCATCCTCCCCTTGGGCGGGTATGTGCGCATGCTGGATGAACGCGAAGGAGAGGTCGAGGGCGAGGAGCTTGTTTTTGCCTTTAACCGTCAGAGCCTGCTCAAGCGGACCGCGGTGGTCAGTGCCGGGCCATTGGCTAATTTTTTGCTGGCATTTCTGCTCTACTGGGGCGCATTGGTGGCGGGCAGTGCTGATCTGGCGCCGGTGGTGGGCGAGGTTGCAGCAGAGAGCGTCGCAGCGCGGGCAGGATTCGCAACGGGAGACCGCCTGCTGGCCGTGGATGGGCGGAGCATCCAGGGCTGGGCAGAGCACCGACTGTACCTGCTCGATCGAGCCCTGCGCCGCAAGGACCTGACATTCCAGGTGATGGGTCTGGATCAGCGGGATAGAAAAATCGCAATTTCCGGCAGTGTTTTCTCCGGCATGGCCTTCAACCCAAGAGTACTGGAACAGCAATTGGGGCTGTTGCCTGAGTTCCCGGTAGTGCCTCCGATTGTAGGGGCAGTGATCATAGACTCACCTGCAGCCCGTGCAGGGCTGCAGGCAGGCGACACTATCACCGCCGTAGCCGGGGTACAGACGCCGGATTGGGGCAGCCTGGTACAACGTGTGGCCGGTAACGCCGGCCGGGTGCTCGAGCTATCCGTTATTCGTGAGGGAGTCGTGACAACCCTGTCGGTGGTGCCAGAAGAAGTGATCGTCGAGGGCAGGAAAATTGGGCGTATTGGTATCCAGAGCGCCCCCGGGGTTGATCCGCCGGCGCAACTGGTTCGCGTTCGGTATTCTATTGGGAAAGGCGCGTGGCGCGGGGCGGAGACGACCTGGCTGATGTCTTCGCTGACCATACGGATGGTGGTACGCATGCTTTCGGGCGAGGCCTCGAGTGAGAATCTCAGTGGCCCGGTGGCTATTGCCCGCTATGCCGGCGAATCGGCAAAACTTGGCGTGGTCCAATTTGTGCTGTTTCTGGCGGTCCTTAGTGTCAGCCTGGGCGTGTTGAATCTTCTGCCCATTCCGGTACTTGATGGTGGCCATTTGCTATATTTTGTGATCGAGGCAATCAAGGGCAGCCCAGTATCGGAAACAGTAATGCAGTGGGGGCAGCAGGTTGGCCTCGGTATAATTGCTGTCCTGATGGGCCTGGCAATCTATAATGACATCTTGTCGTTGCTTTTTTGAGCGCGGATAGAACGATGAAAAAAAACTGCCCTGCAAGAGACCTGCTCGCGGCCCTGCTTGTCGTGATGGCGCTGGCGGGTTCGTCGGTAACTCACGCATTGGAGTCGTTCACGGTTGAGGATATACGGGTGGAAGGGGTGCAAAAGATCGACCCGGGCACCGTATTCAACTATCTGCCTGTCAAAGTCGGCGATGTAATTGACGATGGCATTGCTCGGGAAGCCATCAAGGCGCTTTACGCAACCGGCTTCTTTCAGGATATCGAATTGCGGCAGGACGGCGGCGTGCTGATCGTGGTAGTCGTTGAACGACCGTCTATTGCCAGAGTCGAATATTCTGGCAACAAAGATATTCGTGACAAGGCCATTGACGACGCGCTTGCCCAGACCGGTGTCACCGAGGGGCGCATATTCAGCGAGCGACAGCTCGAGCAACTGACTCAGGTGATCCAGGAACGCTATTTTTCGAGGGGCCGATACTCAGCCGAGGTTGAAGCAGTGGCCACTCCATTGGACCTGAACCGGGTCGCAGTGACACTGGAGATAGACGAGGGGCGAGTTGCGCGCATCAAGAAGATCAACATCATCGGCAACGAAAGCTTCTCCGAGAGCGACCTCATCGACGCGATGTTGCTCAGCGAGGAGAGTTGGCACAGCTTCATTACCCAAAGTGGGCAGTATTCCAGTGAAAAATTGCAGGCGGATGTTGAAATACTGCGTAGTTATTACCTCGACCGGGGCTTCATGAAGTTCGAAGTATTGTCCACGGATGTTTCAATTAGCCAAAACAAGCAGGACATCTTTCTTGCCGTCTCCATTTCGGAGGGCGATCGGTATACGGTTGGCGGAATCACCGTTGAGGCGGCAGCTGGTTTTTCGCCAGCAGAGTTGCTGGCCCTGGTCGAGATGCCACGTGGCGAGGCATTTTCACAGCGCGCACTGGTGGCAGCGCGCCTGGCCATAGAGGATCGCCTCGCCGAAAATGGGTATGCATTTGCCAACGTTAATGCGATTCCTGACCTCGACAAAGAACTTAAAGAGGTCAGTTTTCTGTTGGCTGTCGACCCGGGGCCGCTAGTTTACGTTCGGCAGATTAATATCCAGGGCAACGAGATTACACGGGACGAGGTCATTCGGCGTGAGATTCGTCAGTTGGAGGCTTCTGTGTATTCGGCAGCTGATATCCGCCGGTCCAGACAGCGGATACAACGGCTGGGTTTCTTCGACGAAGTTGCTATAGATACTGCGATCGTACCCGGGGCTGTGGATCAGGTTGATCTCAACATTGCGGTTACCGAGAGGTCGACTGGCAACTTTATGTTCGGCATTGGTTACTCGGATGCAGACGGCGCGTTGTTTCAAACGGAGATAGTCCGGGAGAATCTCTTTGGTACCGGGCGTGGGCTGAAATTTAAGTTCGATTATTCCAAGGTAGAGCAGGTTTTCGACATCGAATACCGGAACCCATATCAGACACCCGAAGGCATAAGCCAGGCGTTGTTCTTACGGAAAGACGCAATCGACACAGAACAGTCAGCTAACGCGGACTACACTTCAGACACCTTGGGCGCCGGGATCCGTTACCGAATTCCGATTTCCGAATACAATGCACTTAACTTGAGTGCGGCCTTTGAGCAAATAGCGCTTTCGGAAACGGAGTCAACGCCCGCCGAATATATTTCCTTTATTGATCGGTTTCCCGACAATACTAACGTCAATTTGACTCTTGGTGTGTCGAAGGATACGCGCGACAGCATTTTCTTCCCCGCTGAGGGCTACTTGCGGCGTATTTCTGTGGAAGCGGCGGTGCCGGGCAGTGATCTCGAATATTTCAAGATGTCTTTGCGGGGCAGTTGGCATCGCGAACTACTAGAGAGCGTAGTGCTTGGGCTGCGGGGTGACCTGGGCTACGGCGCAGGTTATCGGGACCAACAGGAACTGCCATTTTTCAAGAATTATTTTGCTGGCGGTGCGAACAGCGTGCGCGGGCACGATGCGCGTTCGCTTGGGCCACGCAGCAGCAATTCGAATAACGATGCACTTGGGGGTAATAAGCGGCTGGTGGGTAACGCGGAAGTGCTTGTGCCGGTGCCTGGCATGGTGGATTCTCCGGACAAGCGGTTGAGCCTATTTTTTGACGGCGGTCAGGTATTTGGCAACGAACATAGTTTCGATATCAGTGATTTGCGCTTCAGTGCAGGTGTTGGGTTTCACTGGTTCTCACCGGTAGGTCCGATCTCGCTGACCTATGCGCTGCCGTTGAACGACGAGCCGGGCGATGACGTGGAAAAATTCCAATTTACCCTTGGTGCGGTATTTCGATAAGCCGGGGAGGAGATAGATGGCGGCAAGCAAAATAGGTATTTCACTGATCTTAATTTTGGCGGTAACTCTGGGATGGCCAGTCAGTGCGGCTGAAGCCACCAAGATTGGAATTGTTAACCCGGGACAGCTGCTTGAGCGAGCACCCCAGAACATTGCGTCGCTGAAACTACTGGAGGAAGAGTTCCGCCCCCGACACCAGGCGTTGGTAGGGCTGCGGGATCGGATCATACAATTGGACGCCGACCTTGAAAAAAACGTGCTGGTACTACAGGTCACTGAGGCGGAAGCCCGCAGGCGTGAAATTGAAACCCTGAAAAGAAGACTCAAACGCGAACAAACAGAGTATCGCGAAGACTACAATTTGCGCCGCAACGAGGAATTGGCCAAGTTGCAAACTCTGGTGCGTGAGACTATTTTTCAGATTGCGAAAGAGGAGGGTTTCGATTTGATCTTGGAGCAGGCGGTATACGTTAGTGACCGCATCAATCTGACCCAAAAAGTACTAGATCGCCTTACCTCGAACTAGTCGTACACTAGACGGTGCCAAGAAATGGTTGTCGGGCCGATAGGTCCGACGCGTTTATAGGGAATGCAACCCCGAGAGCCTATGATTCAGGAACTCGATATTTGTCAGATTCGCGACATCCTGCCACACCGGTATCCATTCCTTTTGATTGACCGTGTAATCAATGTGGTTCCAGGGAAGCAATTGACGGCGATAAAGAATGTAACGGTCAACGAACCGTTTTTCGATGGCCACTTTCCTCACCGCCCGATTTTCCCTGGGGTGCTGATGCTGGAATGCATTGCCCAGGCCTCGGCGCTGCTTGCCAGCCTGGCTCTTGACGCTCGCGCCAGCCAGAAGAACCTTTATCTGTTCGCAGGCGTTGACAAGGCTCGTTTCAAGCGCCCTGTGGAGCCGGGAGATCAGATGGTCATAGAAGTATCCTTGGCGGCGCACAAGAAGGGCCTATGGCGCTGTTCTGGCCGTATTGAGGTCGATGGCCAACTCACCTGTAGCTCTGATGTGCTGTTTACCCACAGGGCGATCGAATGATAGATGAGCGCGCGTGCGTTCATCCTGATGCGCGCATCGGTTCTGGGGTCAGTATCGGACCATTTTCCCTGATCGAGGCGGATGTGTCTATTGGCGCGGGTTGCACTATCGGGCCGCACGTAGTGGTTCGCAGCGGTACCCGCCTGGGTGAGGAAAACCAGATTTACCAATTCTGCTCCATCGGAGAGGATCCACAGTTTGCGGGCTACGATCACGAACCGACAACGCTCAGCGTTGGCAACCGAAACATCATTCGGGAATACGTTACCCTCAACCGTGGGTCACCGGCCGGCACGGGCCGCACGATCATTGGCGATGATAATTTTCTGATGGCATATGTCCACATTGCCCATGACAGTTTGCTGGGCAATCACACCATTTTTGCAAACGGTGCTAGTCTTGCTGGTCACGTCGAAGTTGGAGATTTCGCGATCTTAGGCGGATTCACTCTGGTGCACCAGTTCTGTCGCCTAGGCGCACACTGTCTGACGGGTATCGGTACGGTTTGTCTGAAGGATGTACCCCCGTTTGTCATGGCAAATGGCAGCACCGCTGAGCTATATGGCATCAATACGCGCGGCCTGCGGCGACGTGAGTTCAGTGAATTCACCATTAGCAGCCTTAAGCGGGCGTACAAACTGCTGTTTAGGTCAGGTAAGGAACTGAACGCTGCTCTCGATGAGCTTGAGCCACATGCCATAGATTGCAAGGAAATCCAGCAACTTGTGGATTTCACCCGTTCCAGCCACCGTGGCCTCATACGCTGAGGCAGTTGGCAGGGGTCAAGTGCTTCGGGTTGGTATTGTCGCGGGAGAAACGTCCGGGGATCGCCTCGGTGGCGGAGTGGTTGCTGCCTTGCGCCAGCGTTGCCCCGAAATTTCGGTGCGCGGCGTTGGTGGGGAAGCGCTTGCGGCTCAGGGTTTGCAGTCTATTTGCAATATGCACGATATCTCCATCATGGGCACGGATGGTTTGTTGGGAAAGCTGCGTCGGGCGCTCGCCGTGCGTCAGCAACTGTACCGTGAGTTCGTGGCTGACCCGCCGGATGTTTTTCTCGGAATAGACGTGCCAGATTTCAACCTTGGTCTAGAGCGACGATTGCGCCGCACAGCCATACCGATCGTCCACTTGGTTAGCCCGACGGTGTGGGCGTGGCGGGCATACCGGCTGCGCAAAATTCGCCATGCTGTAGATCGAATGCTGGTGCTTTTCCCGTTTGAAGAGACTTGGTACCGGGAGCGCGGTGTCGCCGCTACCTTTGTTGGGCATCCGGCGGCCGACGAGACCGCGGCTATAGACCGGGACCAGGCGCGCGCCGAGTTAGCCATCCCGCCGGGACTAAAGATCGTTGCACTGCTGCCGGGCAGTCGAGAGTCGGAGGTCAATCGCCTAGCACCGGTATTTCTCGACAGCGCACGCCTATTGTTACAACGGCATCCACAGCTTCGCTTCATCGTTCCATTTGCCAACCAAGAGGCGAAAAATGAGTTCTTCCGAGTGCTTGGGCATGCTGGGGTGCCTGCTGCGGTTCAATGTATCGACGGTGATGCCCGCACAGTGCTGGCGGCCAGTGACGTTGCGTTACTGGCATCAGGAACGGCAGCACTTGAGGCAGCCCTTCTGCAGTGTCCCATGGTCGTAGCTTACCGAATTTCGGCAGTGTCCTTTCGTCTTGCCAAACTGCTGGCGAGGACCCGTTATGTTTCAATGCCCAATCACCTAGTCGACAGGCCTGTGGTTCCGGAGTATCTTCAACACGAGGCCACAGCGTCGAATCTGAGTCGTGAACTGTCAGAATTCTTGGACGATGATGGACGCCGCTGCCAGGTTCGTAAGGCGCTTGGCGGCATCGCAAACATGCTCCGCAAGAATGCGAATGCGGCTGTGGCCGAACAATTGCTGCAGGTGGCTAGGCACTACCGGTGATGCGTCCCACGGCACTGACGGGCGTAGACGAGGCCGGCCGTGGCCCACTCGCGGGCCCGGTAGTTGCTGCCGCCGTCATATTGCCGGTCACCGGTACCCTCGCAGGGCTTAACGACTCGAAAAGGTTGAGCGCAGAGCAGAGAGAAAGCCTGGCGCTGCGCATTCGTGACTGGGCCAGTTGCTGGTCGGTGGGTGCCGCCACCAGCTCCGAAATCGACCGCTATAACATCCACCATGCTACGCTGCTAGCGATGCGCCGAGCGGTGTTGGGACTGCGGCGATTGCCGGCTTACGTCGTCGTAGACGGGCGGTTTTTCCCACCGATCCCAAGTTCCGGGGAGGCGATGGTAAAGGCGGATCAGAAGGTACCGGCAGTTTCTGCGGCCTCTATTATCGCCAAGACGGTTCGTGATCATTACATGACCAGCCTCGACCAGCGCTACCCAGGCTACAATTTTGCCGCGCACAAGGGGTATCCTACTGCCCACCATGTAGAAACCTTGCAGGTATTGGGCCCATGCCCGGAGCACCGCCAAAGTTTTGGGCCAGTGAAGGCATTGTCGCATCGTTCAATACACCGAACCAGGGCAGGAGATGCTGTTGAGCGTTAATACCGGAACTTTCGTGCACTTGAACGTGCACACGGAATATTCGCTGATTGACGGCGTCGTCCGGGTCAAGGATCTTGCCGAGCAAGCCCGGATTAATCATATGCCGGCAGTAGCAATGACCGATGTTTCCAACATGTACGCAACAATTAAGTTCTACCGGGCTTGCCTAACACTTGGCGTGAAACCGATCTTAGGGCTGGAAGTCGCTGTGCGGCAGAAAGGGGGGAACGGGCCAAGTGGGCAACTAATTCTCCTGTGTCGCAACAATCAGGGTTACCGATTTCTGAGTGAGAGCCTAACCAATGCCTATACTGGCGAGCGGGCGTCACAGGGAATCGTTTTCGACTGTTCGGAACTTAGACGCGGAGGCAGTGACCTCATCGCTATTTCCGGGGGTTTGGAGAGCGACGTCGCCAGATTGCTGCAAACCGGACGGCAACAGGAGGCCGAGGCACTGGTTGCCGAATATCAGAGGGTATTTCCGCAAGGCTATTACCTGGAGGTTTCCCGGACCGGACGGTCGGGTGAGGAGGAAAACACTGCTGAGGTACTGCGTCTCGCGGCACAGACCCAATCCCCGGTGGTTGTTACCAATTCGACTAGGTTTCTTCACCGGGAGGACTTTGAGGCCCACGAGATCCGGACCTGTATCAACGAGGGCAGGGTACTTGATGATCCCCGCCGGCCACGGCGGTTTACCGAGCAGCAATACTTACGTACACCTAGGGAAATGCGCGACCTATTTCGCGACCTGCCCGGGGCGATCCAAAACTCCGTAGAGATTGCCAAACGCTGCAACGTGTTTCTCGATTTTGACTCGACCCACATGCCCGAGTTTCAGGTAGCGCCAGATGTTACTGCGGAGACGTTTCTCGACCGAGAGTCAGCAGCCGGCCTTAAACAGTTGCTCGTTTCAGGTGCGATCGAACTGGCAGCAATGGACAGCTACCAGGAACGGCTTGCCCGGGAAATCAAAACCATCGTGGGGATGGGTTTTTCAGATTATTTCCTCATCGTCGCTGATTTTGTGCGCTGGGCGCAGGAAAATGGGATACCGGTTGGCCCTGGCCGAGGCTCCGGCGCCGGTTCTTTGGTTGCTTATGCACTTGGAATAACCCAACTGGACCCAATTAAATACGGGTTACTTTTTGAGAGATTTCTTAACCCAGAGCGCGTTTCATTGCCGGATTTCGATATCGATTTCTGCATGATTGGCCGCGACCGGGTGATCGAGTATGTTGCCGAGAAGTATGGGCGGGAAAAAGTTGCCCAGATCATCACCTACAACACTCTGGCCGCCCGGGCCGTGGTGCGGGATGTTGGGCGGGTAATGGGCCAGCCCTACGGATTCTGTGACACACTCGCTAAATTGATACCGTTCGAAGTCGGCATGACGTTGGAAAAAGCGTTGGTGCAGGACGACGAACTGCGCCGGCGTTACCGTGAAGAGGCCGATGTAACACAATTGATTGACAACGCCAGCCGGCTTGAGGGCATGCCTCGTAACGCTGGCAAGCACGCCGGTGGACTTGTTATCGCGCCGTCAGCGATTTCGGATTTCTCCCCGTTGTACTGGGAGCCGGGGATGGGGCAGGCGGTCACACAGTTTGATAAAGATGACCTTGAGACTATCGGGTTGGTTAAGTTTGACTTCCTCGGCCTACGCACATTGACAGTCATCGATTGGGCACTGGCGGCGATTAATGAGTATCGCCGCCAGCAAGGCGAAGAGCCGGTGCAATTGGGTCAATTGTCACTGGATGATGCCGAGGTATATCGGTTAATTTGCACGGGTCATACCACCGCTTTGTTTCAGCTCGAATCCCGCGGTATGCAAGAACTGATTAAGCGACTCCAACCAGATCAATTCGAAGAGTTGATAGCCCTGGTGGCGCTATTTCGTCCTGGCCCTCTTCAGTCTGGCATGGTTGATGACTTTATCAACCGTAAACATGGTCGGGAGTCGATCCAGTATCTCCACCCGTCGCTGGAGAAAGTGCTCGAGCCCACTCATGGTGTGATCCTCTACCAGGAACAAGTCATGGAGATCGCCCAACTGTTATCCGGTTATACCCTGGGTGCGGCTGACCTTTTGCGCCGGGCTATGGGCAAGAAGAAGCCTGAAGAGATGGATCGGCAGCGGCGTGGGTTCGTTGACGGGGCTGTAAAACGAGATATAGATGAGAGTGTCGCCAGTTATATATTCGACCTAATAGCAAAATTTGCCGGTTATGGGTTCAATAAGTCCCATTCTGCTGCCTACGCCTTGTTGAGTTACCAGACGGCTTGGCTCAAATGTCACTATCCGGCGTATTTCATGGCGGCAGCATTGTCTGCGGATATGGATCATACCGACAAGATCGTGGTGCTGGTTATGGAATGTCGTTCAATGGGCTTGCAGGTGGAGGCGCCGGATATCAACCGCTGCGGCTACCAGTTTCGAGTCAGTAGCTCCGGCGCTATTGGGTACGGGCTTGGTGCTATCAAAGGGATTGGCGAGAAGGCGATTGAAAATATTCTCGCGGAGCGCGAACAGAACGGGCTTTTCGAAGACCTCTACTCGTTGTGTCGGCGTGTTGACAGCCGGCGGATAAACAAGAAGGCTCTCGAGGCGCTGATCTTCTCTGGCGCACTGGACTCGCTGGAGGCGAACCGCGCCACGCTTCTACAGTGTCTACCCGAGGCAATGAATGCAGCTGGCCAGCATGTCAATAATGTCGCCTCGGGGCAGGGTGACATGTTTGGCCTACAGGCGAGCTCGTCTGGCAAAGATCGCAAGGGCCGAGTCCAACCCTGGTCGGAAAAGAAAAAACTTGAGACCGAGCGGATGAGTTTAGGCTTTTATCTTACCGGTCACCCGGTAGAGCACCATCGAGAAGAACTTGAGCGGATCACCAGCGGATCGATTGCGTCACTTCGGCCATTGCCGGAGCGAACGGTGACGGTGGCAGGATTGGTACTCGGCTTGCGCTCCTTAGTCAATCAGCGTGGAGATACTATTGCCTTTTTCCAACTAGATGACCCGTCTGGGCGAGCCGATATCAGCGTATTTAGTCAGCTGTATGGGTCGGCCAGAGCAGCGCTTAATTCGGAAGGTGTGGTCTTGGTTAGAGGAACCAGTGGTACTGACGAACGTACCGGTAATCTGCAGGTGAAAGCCGAACAGGTGGTGACGCTTGCTGAGGCGCGACGGCGGCTATTGCATCGTATGAGTATAGAACTCGACGGCCGCAGGGAAATTGCAAGCCAGGTGACCGCTCTACAGGGGGCCCTTGAGCGATATCGTCCCGGTCCGACGGAAATCGCGATCCGCTACCTCAACGATGTCGGAGATGAGGTCTGCATGGCGCTCGGGTCACCGTGGAAAGTTGAGCCAGAATCAGAACTGATCGAGCACCTGTACGAATTGTTTGGGCACGACGCGGTTAAGCTTGTATTCGCAGGCAATTCGCCTGAGGGGACGGCAGTACATAGGCGCACGCAGGCCGCCTGAACCCCTACACTGCCGAGCCTGATCGTACGCGGTAAAATATGAGGCTATATCGCCTAGTGGCCTATTATGGTGTTTGACCCTCTTGATTTTGAACAACCGATCGCCGATCTCGAAGCAAAGATCGAGGAATTGCGTCGTGTCGACGCCGACGGTGGCTTAAACCTATCCGCCGAGATAGAGCGTCTCGAGTTACAAAGCCACAAGTTGACACGGGAGATCTTTCAATCCCTTGACGCTTGGCAAGTTACCCAATTAGCGCGACATCCGTTAAGACCTTACAGTCTTGACTACATAGAGCGGATATTCAGTGACTTTCAGGAGCTCGCTGGAGACCGCATGTACGGCAATGACGAGGCTATCGTTGTCGGTGTTGGGCGCCTGGATCAACGGGGGGTTGCCATTATCGGGCATCAGAAAGGTCGCGATACCAAGGAGAAGGTCCGACGTAATTTCGGCATGCCCAGCCCGGAAGGCTATCGCAAGGCGCAAAGGTTGATGACGTTGGCAGAGCGCTACCGTCTGCCGCTGATTACGCTAATCGATACGCCGGGGGCTTATCCGGGTATCGGTGCTGAGGAACGAGGCCAGAGTGAAGCAATCGCCCGCAGTATTGCGGTTATGGCCGAACTCAAGGTGCCAGTAATCTCAATCGTAATAGGCGAGGGTGGCTCCGGCGGGGCGCTCGCTATTGGAGTTTGCGACCGCCTAATTATGCTCGAGTACGCGACTTATTCAGTGATTTCGCCAGAAGGTTGCGCCGCCATCCTTTGGAAAAGCGCGGACAAGGCCGCAGCAGCAGCGGAAGCCATGAAACTGACTTCAGCCAGTCTGAAGGAGAAAGGTTTGGTAGACGAGGTCGTCGTTGAACCGTTGGGCGGTGCCCACCGGAATCCTGACAAGGCGGCACAGGCCCTAGCCGATTCGATTCGGCAACATCTTGCAGATATTGAGTTAGCTGGGGTGGACGATATTTTGAGGCAGCGTTATCGACGTTTGCAGTCTTTCGGGGAATTCGAGGAGAAGCTCTGACGCCGGGATGACCAGCTTCGACCGGTTTTCCGTTGACCAAGCGCTTGCGCAAGTAGTGCGCAGGTACTGCCAGCATCGCCTCAAACTTGCATTCAGTGGCGGGTTGGATTCAACCGTTTTATTGTCGGGGCTTGCGGCTCAGCGCCAGCAGCATGACTTCGAGTTAATTGCACTGCATGTCAATCATGGCTGGACGGATAGCGCGGTTGGATGGGAGGCTCACTGCCGGGCGTTTTGTCAAAGTCTCGGGGTGCCGTTTGTCTCAGTTCATTTTGGTGATCAACGAACTGTGACATTAAACCGCGAAGAAGTCGCAAGACGACGGCGTCTTAGGTGGTTCTGCTCACAACTGGAGCAAGGAGATATCCTCCTAACGGCCCACCACCGGGACGACCAGGCTGAGACGATTCTTTACCGCTTGCTTCGCGGCGCCGGTGTGCGAGGCCTCGGGGCAATGGCAGTAGAGACCAGATTGGGCAAGGCCCGGGTTGTGCGCCCACTGATCGATCTATCGCGGGACGAAATTGCTGCTTATGCTGCTGCCCGGGGGCTGTCTTTCATAGAGGACCCGAGTAATCAAGATACTGGATTGGATCGCAATTACATTCGACATACCGTGATGCCGCTTCTTGAGCAGCGCTGGCCTGGGGCCACCACCACTCTTGCTCGAGCGGCCGGACACCTGCGCCAGGCGCAGTCGTTGCTGGCCGAGGTTGGGAGCGAGGATCTGGCACGCTGTGGCCGACCGGTCGTTGGCAATGTCTTTAAGGTCCTCGGGAGTTTGGGGATTCCACAGTTACGAGACTTCAGTAAAGCGCGGCAGGCTAATCTGTTGCGGCACTGGATCATGGGCGCTGACCTTTTGTTGCCAAGTAAAGCGGCGCTGGAAGAGTTGTTGCGCCAGTTGGCGGTGACTGGGCCAGATACGGCCGCAGCACTATGCTGGGGAGCCGCTGAAATCCGCCAATATCGCGATCTTTTGTACCTGTTGCCACCTCAGGCGCTTCAGGCCAGCCCAATAGGTCGATCCTGGGATCCTAGCGAAGATGCTTTAGTGCCAGAAACCGGAGTGCGGGTCCACGCCCGAACGCGCATGGGGCAGGGGTTGAAATTAAGCATGTTGGAAGAGAAAGCGCTGGAGCTTAGATGGGTTCGAGGCCAGGCAACTATTCGCCCTGGGCCTGGCCGGTCACGGCGCAGTGTCAAGAACCTGCTTCAAGAAGCCGCTGTGCCCCCGTGGGAACGGTGGCGTTTGCCATTGGTCTATCACCACGGGCAACTGGTGTGCGTGCCGGGCGTGGCAATCGCGGCCGAGCTCTGGACAGGGAGCGATGAGCCGGGGCTAGAGATATTGGTAACAGACTTGGCCTGCTAGTTCGGTTGTTTGCGCCGGTTCATGGGTCAAACTTATTGTCGTGAGCGGCTGTCTCTGTTACCCTAACGTTCCGTCGGGTTAGGTGCGAGGCGGCGGCCACAAATTCTGGCCAATCAGTTGCTGTGCACCGGTGCCCGGGCCGCTAGCAAAACACCATATTGCACTGAGATGCCCGACGGAAAACTCCCCAAGTATGCATTTATTACCGGTGGTGTAGTCTCATCCCTCGGTAAAGGAATATCCGCAGCCTCTCTTGCTGCACTACTTGAGTCCCGAGGCCTGCGCGTCACTCTAATTAAGTTAGATCCATACATTAACGTCGATCCTGGCACCATGAGTCCGTTTCAGCATGGCGAGGTGTTTGTTACCGACGACGGCGCGGAAACTGATCTGGACCTAGGTCATTACGAGAGGTTTGTCCGGACGCGGATGACTCAGGCTAACAACTTCACCACCGGACAGATCTACGAGCGGGTGATACGCAAAGAGCGCCGTGGCGAATACCTTGGTGGCACGGTGCAGGTCATTCCACATATTACCAATGAAATAAAAGAATCCATTAAGGCAGCGGCTGACAACTTCGACATTTGTATGGTAGAGATTGGGGGTACGGTCGGCGATATCGAATCGTTGCCTTTTCTTGAGGCGATTCGGCAAATGCGTATCGAGGAAGGGCGGTCAAATACCATATTTTTGCACCTTACCCTGGTGCCCGAGATTCACGTAGCCGGCGAGATCAAGACCAAGCCGACCCAACACTCAGTCAAGGAACTCCGTAGTATCGGTATCCAGCCGGACGTGGTCGTGTGCCGTTCTCGGACTCCATTGCCCGAGGATGCCAGGCGAAAAATCGCGCTGTTCACCAACGTGGAAGAAACAGCTGTCATCTCCGCGGAGGATGTCGACAATATTTACTCGATCCCGCGCCGCTACCACGACCAGAACCTGGATGAGATCGTTGCGAGCCACCTGCACCTTGATGTCACCGCGGCAGATCTCACCGAGTGGGACGAGGTAGTAGCCGTTATGTCCAACCCCGAGGAGGAGGTCTGTGTTGCGATGGTTGGCAAATACGTCAGCCTAACTGAATCCTACAAGTCGCTGACGGAAGCCTTGGTGCACGCGGGCATTACCAATCATTGTCGGATCAACGTTACTTACATCGACTCTGAAGAACTTGAAAATGGGCCACTGGACTGTCTTGCTGGGGTTGACGCTATTCTCGTCCCGGGCGGGTTCGGTGTGCGTGGAACGGAGGGAATGATCCAGGCCGTTCGCTATGCTCGTGAGAAACGTGTACCTTACCTGGGTATCTGCCTTGGGCTGCAGATCGCTGTGGTCGAGTACGCTCGGAATGTAGTTGGTCTTGATGATGCCCACAGTACCGAGTTCAAGGAAGACTGTGGGAGCCCAGTTATAGCCCTGGTTACCGAATGGACTAACCAGCACGGCATGGTCGAAGAGCGGGCAGCCAGCGACGACCTTGGCGGAACCATGAGACTCGGCGGACAGGAATCACGCCTAGCGACAGGCACCTTGTGTCGCGACATCTATGGCCAAGATGAGATTCGAGAACGTCACCGGCACCGTTACGAGGTCAACAATGGGTACCTGGATGCACTCGAAAAGAGCGGCCTTATGATCGCGGGCAGGTCGGCCGACGGCTTGGTCGAAATGGTCGAAATATCCAGCCATCCCTGGTTTGTCGCTTGCCAGTTCCATCCCGAATTCACCTCTACGCCGCGTGACGGGCACCCCTTATTTGCCCATTACGTCGCAGCGGCCCGCCGACACCGGGCCAAGCGGACCACGACTCCCCGGGAAGTGGTTGCAGGGTGAAGATCCGAGGTCGGGAGATCGGCCGCCACCAACCGTTGTTCCTGATCGCGGGCCCCTGTGTTATCGAAAGCCGGTCGAGCGCTATCGAGGCAGCTGAGGTGCTGCGGGAGATCGCTGATCGTCTGGGTCTGTTGCTTGTCTACAAGTCATCGTTCGATAAGGCCAACCGGACATCTGGCAGCACTTTTCGTGGCCCGGGTATGGAACAGGGTCTTGCTATCCTGGCCGAGGTGCGCGAGCAATGTGGTCTGCCGGTTTTAGCAGATATTCATAGCCCCGAACAGGCTCGACCCGTCAGCGAGGTGGTGGATGTTTTGCAGATACCCGCATTTCTTTGCCGACAAACCGACCTCATTGGCGCGGCAGTCGCGACCGGCAAGCCGGTCAATATCAAGAAAGGGCAATTTCTATCCCCAGAGGAAATGGTTGCGGTAGCCGCTAAGGCGCAAGCGGCTGGAAGTGAGGATATTACTGTATGTGAACGAGGCACCACCTTTGGTTACAATAACCTTGTTGTAGATATGCGCTCGCTGAATATTTTAGAGCGTAGTGGATGCCCGGTCGTGTTCGATGCGACCCACTCGGTGCAATTGCCAGGTGCGGGGGGCGACCGTTCGGGTGGGCAACGTGAATTTGTGCCAGTGCTGGCGCGGGCAGCGGTTGCTGCTGGCATATCCGGACTTTTCCTGGAAGTCCACCCGGAACCGGACAAGGCAGCCAGTGACGGCCCCAATGCCTGGCCGCTGAACCAACTGGAGGTGTTACTGGGAGACTTGATGACGCTGGATGCGGTGGTTAAGGGTAGCCGATCTTTTGCCACGTAACCGGGTCAGCGAGTGGATTTCTGGATTGTTCTTTTCTATTTATAGCACTGCGAGTGTTGAGTCTATTGATCGAAGAGTAGATCAATGAAATCAAGGATTGAGGCGGTTGTTGCCCGCGAAGTGCTCGATTCGCGAGGGTTTCCAACTGTGGCGACACAAGTCCGGTTGGGAGGCGGCGCGAGCGCCTGTGCAGCCGTGCCCTCAGGGGCTTCCACCGGCACGCTGGAGGCTTTGGAGTTACGAGATGGTGACCAGAGGCGTTACCGGGGTAAAGGCGTCGCTGGTGCAGTAAATAACGTTAATACCCGGATTGCCGAACAGGTGATCGGTATGGATGCGACCGAACAGCAATCTGTTGACGCGGCAATGATTGCGCTTGATGGTACTTCCAATAAGAGCCGCCTTGGCGCCAATGCGATCCTTGCCGTGTCGTTAGCTGTCGCTCGGGCAGCGGCACAACAGGCCAGGGTTCCGCTTTACCGCCACATTGGCAACCTGCATGGTAATTCTACTCCGACCAGTCTGCCGGTGCCGCAGATGAACATCTTAAATGGTGGCGCCCACGCCGACAATCGAGTTGACTTCCAGGAGTTCATGATTGTGCCGGCTGGTTGCGACAGTTTCTCTGCGGCTCTCCAAGCCGGTGCTGAGGTGTTTCATCAACTACGGGACGTGCTGCGCGAGAAAGGCCTGGGCACTGGCGTTGGTGACGAAGGCGGGTTTGCTCCTGATTTGGCATCGAATGAAGCAGCGATCGAGATGGTATTGCTGGCTATTGACGGTGCTGGTTATAGCGCAGGGCGCGAGCTCTTTTTGGGGATCGATGTTGCGAGCTCGGAATTCTATTCCGAAGGGTGCTACCGGCTGGATTCAGAGGGGATTTCTTATAGTAGTGAGGAATTCGTGCGGATGATCTGCGACTGGGCTGCTCGCTACCCCATACTTACCGTAGAGGATGCCATGGCTGAGGATGATTGGCACGGCTGGCAGACGTTGACCCAGCACCTGGGTAGCAAGATCCAGTTGACGGGCGATGACCTATTCGTCACCAACGCCGGTATCCTGCAACAGGGCATTGAGTGTCAGGCGGCAAATTCGATTCTCATCAAACTCAATCAAATCGGCACGCTGACTGAAACGTTGCAGGCGGTGCAGTTGGCGCAGGCATCGGGTTACGGTGTCACAGTGTCGCACCGCTCTGGCGAAACCGAAGATACGACGATCGCCGATTTGGCGGTGGGGGTTGGGGCTGGACAAATCAAGACCGGCTCGTTGTGCCGCTCGGAGCGGGTAGCCAAGTACAACCGGTTATTGCAGATAGAGGAGGAACTGGCAGGTACTGGTCGCTACCTGGGCATGGACGGCTTCCCTCACTTGACAGCCTGATACTTCAGATATCGCCTTAGGGCGGAAACACGATGCAGCGGAAAATTATCCTGGGTCTACTGGTATTGCTGGTGTTGATTCTGCAATACGCTTTTTGGGGCGGCAGGAACAACGTGATTGATTTGGTTTACCTGCAGCAAACTCTGGCTGAACTCAATATGCGGAACCAGGCACTGCGGTTGCGTAATGACCGGCTTCACATTGACGTTAACGATATTAAGAATCGGTTAAGCGCCATTGAAGCACGGGCCCGGTCAGAGCTCGGTCTGATCAAGCCGGGCGAGACCTACTACCAGATCGTGAGCCCGGACGTACGGGACTAGACAGGCCCAGCTGAACTAAGCGGAGTAGCCGCGCTGGCCGTGGACAGGGTATAAGGCAAGGATTGCTCTCGCAGCACCGGACCTGATGGGTTGAACAAGCGTGCGGTATCTGTGCCGAGCGTGGCCACGGGAACGACGGCGAGAAGTTCCCAGGCCGTGCCATCATTGCAGCATACGGCACTGACAACTACACCGGGTTTTTGTTCATCGTTAGCTAGGAAGGAGACTGGTGCCGCGACCGACACCATGTCCGCGGTTGTGACGGTGGCCCGGATCATGCGTGTTTTCAGTCGACCGAGGTAACGTACTCGGGCGACGATTTCCTGGCCTGGATAGCAGCCTTTGTTGAAACTGACACCACCAATAAGGTCGAGGTTGACCGCCTGGGGGATAAATAGTTCGCTGGTCGCATCAACAATGATGGGGAGCCCGTGACGGATGGCGAGGAGGTCAAACTGGCATGGGCCGCATTTAGTGAGCGAAGAGCTTTCCAGCATTTGCCACAGGCTGACCAATTCGATAAGCGGGGCTATTCGCAGTTGGTAACGTGGCACACCGGGCCATGCCGCTATAAGACCGGTAGCTGAAGCGTGTTCAGCCGTAGCTTCATGTGTGGCAGCTTCCTTACCGAGCAGCAATACTCCCCAGTCGGGTAAGGGAGTCAGCGACACCTCGGCCCGTAGGAGGTACAGTTGCAGGCGCGCGTTGATGGCATCGGCAATGGTCGCGTCGGTTAGCAGCAGGAAATCTGTCACCCGGCGAAACACCAGAAAAATACCGAGCAGGCGCCCCTTGGGCGTGCAATAACCGGTGATCGCACCTTCGCCCGGCTCGAGTTGAGCGAGGTCTGCGGTAAACTGTCTCTGCAGGAAGTCCGGTGCATCTTTTCCGCTGCAGAGGATTACCCGCAAATGTGTACAGGGAGCGACAATTGCCGTGCTCTTGGCAACGAAGTCAATTCCCAGAGTTGCCGCTGTCTTTGACCAGATGGATTCAAGGGCAGTTGGCGATAGAGAATCGTTCATCGGGTGATGGTTCAGTTTGGCGTTGCAGGGTACTGGCGTTCGCGGTGAGAAAGGTCCAGTAACAACTTGCAATTCTAACGATAACCGGGCGACAATCGGTATTGTGCATTGCACAAATAACACCAGAGCAGGATGAAAAAAGCACTAAAAAAACAAAATCCTGGGCAAGAGTCCAAAAAGGTGTCCTCCCCTGCTGCAGCCCGGCGGCCGCGGGCGCCCAGTCACCATCAAAAAGAGATAAACGGGCCAAAGGGACCGAATCCTACCCGTTATGGTGATTGGGAGCGCAAGGGCCGGTGCGTAGATTTTTAGCAGTGCCTGCGACTCGACCCCGACCCCTGTCGCCGCACCTGCAGATTTATCGGCCGCAATTGACGTCGGTACTTTCAATTTTTCACCGCGCAACGGGATTGTTGCTAGTGCCAGGAACGCTACTTTTGTCGTTGTGGGTGATTCTGTTGGCCCTTGGTGAGGGTAGTTTTTCCTGTATCAGTCTCTTCGTTGAGCACCTGATTGGGCGATTGCTGTTGCTGGCATGGCTGTTCAGCCTCTATTACCACCTTTGCAACGGTATCCGGCATCTGGCTTGGGACCTTGGCTATGGTTATGCAATTGGTGTGGTCTATCGTTCGGGCTTCGTTGTAGTAGTGACGGCTTTGGGATTGACGCTGGCAACGGCTTTTTGGGCATAGTAAAGGGGCTTTTGTATAGTCGCTTAAAGGCGCCACTAATGACGACGGAATCAACAGAAGCTAAGCATTCAGGGGTAGTCCATTGGCGCTGGCAACGCTTAAGCGGTGTATTGCTGCTGCCCGTCGCGCTGTTGTTGGTATTCGAACTTGCCGGGATTCTTGGCGCGGACTATTCCACCGCCAGCGCCTGGGCAGGCAAGCCACTGTCGAAATTACTGTTGGTAGCGGGATTTCCGCTGCTGTACCTACACGGCGCACTCGGAGTACAGGTTGTAATTGAAGACTATGTTGGCGAGCCGGCAAGTACCCGACTGATTAAGGGCACTCGGGTACTTGCCGCTACCGCTGCGATTGTGTCGGTCTTGGCTGTGTTTTTCGCTGGTGGATAGATACCAATGAACGTTTCCGGATATACGATAGTTGATCACGCGTACGACGTAGTTGTGGTTGGTGCCGGAGGCGCAGGGTTACGGGCTTGTCTGGGTTTGGCTGAGGCCGGCTTACGGACCGCATGCATCAGTAAGGTTTTTCCGACCCGCTCCCACACGGTCGCGGCTCAAGGGGGAATGAGCGCGGCGCTGGGCAACATGGGTGAGGATGATTGGCGCTGGCATATGTATGACACCGTCAAGGGTTCTGACTGGCTCGGAGACCAGGACTCTATTGCCTACATGTGTCGCGAAGCACCGGCGGCGGTCATTGAACTCGAGCATTACGGTGTACCGTTCTCACGAACCGAGGAGGGCAGGATTTACCAGCGGGCGTTTGGAGGTATGACTACACACTATGGTCAGGGACAAGCCCAGCGTACTTGCGCCGCCGCCGACCGAACTGGCCACGCCATTTTGCATACGCTGTACCAGCAATCGTTGCGGCACCAGGCTGATTTTTTCATCGAGTACTTCGCGCTGGATCTGGTGATGAGTGGCAGCGAATGTCAGGGCGTGGTTGCCTGGTGCCTGGATACCGGAGAGATTCACGTATTCTCGGCTAAGGTCGTCATCCTGGCGACCGGGGGTTACGGGCGTGCCTATTTTTCCGCCACTTCTGCCCATACCTGTACCGGCGATGGCAACGCCATGGTATTGCGGGCCGGCCTACCGTTGCAGGACATGGAATTCGTCCAGTTCCATCCGACCGGAATCTACGGCTCGGGCTGCCTGATTACCGAGGGCGCCCGGGGTGAGGGCGGTTTTCTCACCAACCGAGACGGTGAGCGATTTATGGAGCGTTATGCACCTAACGCGAAAGACCTAGCGTCCCGCGACGTGGTCAGCCGGTCGATGACCATGGAAATCCGGGCCGGTCGGGGGCTCGGGTCAGAGCGCGATCATATTAACCTGCACCTGGAACACCTCGGAGCTGAAGTTCTGGCGGAGCGCTTGCCGGGCATCTCTGAAACCGCCAAGGTATTTGCCGGTGTTGATGTGACTCGTCAACCGATACCAGTACTACCGACTGTGCATTACAACATGGGCGGAATTCCGACTAACTATCACGGTGAATGTCTGGAACAACATGGCGATGGCTGTGATCGAATCGTGCCGGGGCTAATGGCAATAGGGGAGGCAGCCTGCGTGTCGGTGCATGGCGCCAATCGGCTGGGCTCAAACTCTCTGCTCGACCTTATCGTCTTCGGTCGCGCTGCAGCCCAGCGTGCCTGTGAGTTACTGGCGGAAGGCGCGGTAAGTTCGGAGATTAACCGTGCCGACATTGAGCCAGCACTGAGCCGGCTTGATCGTTTGCGCCATGCCGATGGCGGTAGCAGTACTGCAAGCATCCGCCTTGAGATGCAAAGAACCATGCAGGACAACTGTGCTGTATTCCGCACTCGCGAGGTACTCGACCAGGGTGTAGCAGGAATCAGCGCCGTCCAGCAGCGTTTTACCGATGTATGCACCCGCGATCGGACTCTGGTCTGGAACACCGATCTGCTTGAAACCTTGGAACTCGATAACCTGCTGGGTCAGGCTCGGGTTACCGTAGAGGCTGCACGGCAGCGGGAGGAGAGTCGGGGCGCTCACGCCCGAGAGGATTTTCCCGAGCGAGACGACGAAAACTGGCTTAAACACACGCTTGCGTATCTCGATGGTGATGGTGTGCGCCTAGCATATCGCGCAGTGACGCTGGAAACAGGCACCACAGAGGTTGACTCTGTGCCGCCCAAGGCCAGGGTGTACTGAAGGAAGAAAACCATGGTCCAGTTTACATTGCCCGTTAACTCCAAGGTCAAAAAAGGTATAACCCATAACACCGCGACTGTTGGGCGCAATATTAGAACTTTTGAGATTTATCGCTGGAATCCGGATGACGGGGACAACCCACGACTAGACAGTTACCTGGTTGATCTGGACCAGTGTGGCCCGATGGTCTTGGATGCTCTGTTAAAAATTAAAAATGAGATCGATTCGACTCTGACGTTCCGTCGCTCCTGCCGGGAAGGAATCTGTGGGTCCTGTGCCATGAACATCAACGGTGTAAACGATTTGGCCTGTACCCAGAATATCAGTGATCTCCCAAGCAGGGTGCGTATCTACCCGCTGCCACATATGCTCGTTGTCAAAGACCTGGTGCCAGATATGAGCCACTTCTTTGAGCAGCATGCTAAGGTTGAGCCGTGGCTGAAAGCGGCGACCGCTCCAGTTGAGGGGGAGCGTACACAGTCGGAAGAACAGCGTGCGCGCCTCGATGGGCTTTACGAATGTATCCTCTGTGCCTGCTGCTCAACCAGTTGCCCGAGTTACTGGTGGAATACAGAACGCTACCTCGGACCGGCCAGCCTGTTGCAGGCTTATCGCTGGATTGCGGATAGCCGGGATCAAGCCACCGGCGAGCGCCTGGATCAACTCGATGACGCCTTCAAGCTGTATCGTTGTCACACTATCATGAACTGCACTAATGCCTGCCCCAAGGGGCTCAACCCCGGACGGGCGATTGGTGAGATCAAAAAACGGCTCGCACGGCGGAGTCGTAAGTGATCACTGCCGCTCGCCTTGCCCGCCTAAAATGGCGTGCTCGGCGTGGGGCCCGCGAACTCGACAGTTTACTCCTCACCTTTGTTGAGGAGCAGTGGCAGAATCTTGACGATGTGGCCCTTGGCGCTCTGGAGCGGTTACTCGAGGAGCAGGATCCAGTACTGCTGGACTGGTTTTTGCAACGGCAATTGCCGGCGGACGCTGCTATTCGGCAGCTGATAGACCAGATATTAAAATACACCTGCAGGCGCCGACAGGGCGTGGCCGGCGTTGGGCGCTAGTCTGCCAGGGGATCGAGCACGGTATCCTGGGCCGAGGCCTGGTCACTGGCTGGATAATCGAGGGTATAGTGCAAGCCGCGGCTTTCCTTGCGCTGTGCCGCACAGCGAACGATGAGTTCCGCAACCAGTACCAGGTTGCGCAATTCCAAGAGGTCGGCGTTAACCCTGAAATTGCTGTAAAAATCTCGAATCTCTTCGCCCAGCAGATGTAGGCGGTTTGCTGCACGTTGCAGTCTGCGGGAGGTGCGAACAATACCCACATAATCCCACATGAAGCGGCGCAACTCATCCCAGTTGTGCGATATCACCACCAGTTCGTCGGGGTCGGTAACCTGGCTCTCGTCCCAATCCGGCAGGGTATCGCTGCTTCGTTCCTGTGTGTCGAGCAACCTGGTGATGCTGTCTGCGGCCCGCTCAGCAAAGACCACGCACTCGAGCAACGAATTACTCGCCAGCCGGTTGGCGCCGTGCAGGCCGGTAAATGTGGTTTCGCCTAATGCGTATAGTGCTGTTATGTCGGTACGTCCGTGAGTATCGGTGATTACTCCGCCGCAAGTGTAGTGGGCGGCTGGCACACAAGGCACCGGCTCTTTGGCCATATCTATACCGAGTTCCAGGCAACGACGGTAAATGGTTGGAAAATGGCTGGTAATGAAATCTTTTGGTTGGTGTGAAATATCGAGATAGACACAGTCCAGGCCAGCCCGTTTCATCTCGTAGTCGATGGCCCGGGCGACGATATCACGTGGTGCAAGTTCTGCCCGCGGGTCGTGATTTTGCATAAAGCGCGAGCCATTGGGCAGTCGCAGAACTCCACCTTCGCCCCGGACTGACTCAGAGACAAGAAAACTCCCGGCGTGCGGATGGTATAGGCAGGTGGGATGAAACTGCACGAACTCCATGTTGGCTACCCGGCAGCCGGCTCGCCAGGCCATGGCTACACCATCACCTGTTGAGGTGTCAGGATTACTCGTGTAAAGGTACGCCTTGGAGGCGCCACCACAGGCCAGTACTACGGCATCAGCAGCGATAGTCTCTACAGTGCCAGTTGCGGCGTTCAACGCATAAAGCCCAAGGCAACGCTGGTTAGCCGGATCCCTCCCAGGAACCGGCCGGGTAATGAGATCGATGGCAATGAAACCCTCCAGTATCGACAAGTGCTCGGCATCCAGTACCTTGTCATTGAGGGTCTGAACCAGGGCCTGGCCGGTCGAATCAGCAACGTGAGCGACCCGGCGATGGGTATGACCGCCTTCCCGGGCCAGGTGGTAGCCGGTGCCTGTGGCGCCATCGGGGTCGAAGGCCACGCCTTCGCGGGTCAGCCAGTCTATGGCGCGGGCCGAATTCTGCACAACCAGTTGCACCACCTCCTGGTGACACAGGCCGGCGCCCGCTGTCAGGGTATCGTCGACGTGAGATCGGGTGCTGTCGTGGGGGTCGAGCACGGCAGCAATGCCACCCTGAGCCCAGGCCGTCGACCCGGAAGCCAGTTTTGCCTTGGTCAGCAGGGCACAACGGACGCCGGCCTGTGCCAGCCGTAAGGACAGGCTTAATCCAGCCAGTCCGCTGCCGACGATAGCTACCTGGGTATGATGATGGGGCAATCTACGAAAACTAGGATAACGTTTTAACCGTAACCCGATTATATGTTTCTTACCCCTTATTGTTAGATCAGGTGCCAAGGGCGTGTCGACAGGGGCCGTGCAAATGACGTAGCCAGAGGCTAAAATCCGACCCTCTCCCGGTCGGACACCCTCATGGCCATCGCGGTTTCACTGTGTTGCGCCGGGCCCCTAATTTTGTGTCGATAACTCTCAAGCATGGACGCAGGCGAACATAGCCAGGTCAGGAACTTCGCAATCATCGCCCACATTGACCACGGCAAGTCTACGCTTGCGGACCGGTTAATTCATTATTGTGGAGGCTTGAGCGATCGGGAAATGACCGACCAGGTACTCGACTCCATGGACTTGGAGCGCGAGCGGGGTATCACCATCAAAGCGCAGAGCGTGTCGCTAGATTACCTGGCGGACGACGGTAACAACTACAAACTCAATTTCATCGACACTCCGGGGCACGTCGACTTTGCATACGAAGTATCCCGCTCGTTGAGCGCCTGTGATGGTGCCTTGCTGGTCGTTGACGCCTCACAGGGTGTTGAAGCACAAACGATGGCAAACTGTTATACGGCTGTGGACCTTGGGCTCGAGGTTATTCCGGTTCTAAATAAAATCGATCTGCCAGCCGCCGAGCCGCAGAGGGTGGCAGCCGACATAGAGGACCTGATTGGGTTGGATTGCACAAACGTTCTGGAGATCAGCGCGAAGACGGGCCTCGGGATCAGGTCAGTACTGGAAGTAATCGTGACCAAGTTGCCGGCGCCGTCAGGTTCTCCTACGGAGCCGCTCAAAAGTCTGATTATTGATTCTTGGTTCGACAACTACCTCGGTACGGTATCGCTGGTCCGGGTAGTTGATGGGATACTGAAAAAGCGCATGAAGGTGCGGATGATGTCGACTGGGCGGGACTACCAATTGGAAGAGATGGGGGTGTTCACACCGAAGAGAACCCCGGTAGCCCAACTGGTAGCGGGCGATGTGGGTTATGTCGTAGCTGGGATAAAGGACATCAAGGCTGCCCCGGTTGGGGACACCATTACCGATCCTGTCAGCCCGGCCGAAGCGCCGTGCCGCGGTTTTAAACAGGAAAAGCCCGTCGTTTTCGCTGGGCTTTATCCGATCAATAACGTCGACTATGAGTCGTTCCGCGATGCGCTGCAAAAACTGAGTCTGAATGATGCATCGCTGGTGTTCGAGCCCGAGGTGTCGCCGGCGCTGGGATTCGGCTTTCGCTGCGGGTTCCTCGGCATGCTTCACATGGAGATCATCCAGGAGCGGCTGGAGCGCGAATATGAACTGGGTCTAATCACGACCGCGCCGACCGTTGTCTACCAAGTGGAACTGGCTGACGGCACCGTCCTGGCGGTGGCTAACCCCTCGGCGATGCCTGACCCGGGACAGATTAAGGAAATACGAGAGCCGTACATTCGCGCATGCATTCTGGGCCCGCAAGAAGCTGTGGGTAGCGTTATCAGTTTGTGCATAGAAAGGCGCGGCCTGCAGCAGGACATCAGTTACCATGGTCGGCAGGTGATGCTCGAATTCGACATTCCGTTGAGCGAAGTAGTGCTTGATTTCCATGACCAACTCAAATCAGTCAGCCGCGGTTACGCCTCTTTAGATTACGAACTCATCGATAATCGGCCGACGAGTATGGTAAAAGTGGATATATTGATCAATGGCGATCGTGTCGACCCGCTGGCCGTACTGGTGCATAAGGATCAGGCCAGTTACCGCGCCCGAGAGCTCGTCTCGCGGATGCGCAAACTCATTCCCCGGCAGATGTTCGATGTGGCGATTCAGGCAGTGGTCGGATCGCGAATCATTACCCGGCAGACCGTCAAGGCGTTACGAAAAAATGTGACAGCTAAATGCTATGGCGGAGATATCACGCGGAAAAGGAAACTTTTGGAAAAGCAAAAACAAGGTAAAAAACGCATGAAGCAGATCGGTTCGGTATCAATTCCGCAAGAGGCATTTCTTTCCGTACTCAAGGTAGGTGACTGAAATGGATTTTGCGCTGGGGCTGTTCATCGCTCTGGTCGTTACCGGAGCGATCATTTATTGGGACAAGTACTTTGGCCAACAACGGCGAGAGCCGGTTAAGGAGGACGGCCAATCGGCGCCTAGCACGGCTGCACGGATACCACTATTGGTTGAGTATTCGCGGGCATTCTTCCCGATTATATTAGTGGTATTCCTACTACGCTCGTTTGTAGTCGAGCCATTTCGGATCCCCTCAGGCTCTATGTTGCCGAGTCTTTATATAGGCGATTTCATTCTGGTTTCAAAATTTACTTATGGGCTGCGCCTGCCGATAATCAATCGTCTCATCGTTGCAACTGGCAGGCCCGAACGTGGCGACGTCATGGTGTTTCGGTTTCCAAGAGATCCAAAAACAAATTTCATCAAGCGCGTAGTAGGTCTCCCTGGTGACGTTCTCACCTACCGAGATAAACAACTGATGATTAACGACCAAGTAGCAACGTTGCAAAATACAGGGCGCCTGGAAGGAGAATCGGCAGATGCGGCAGGCTCGGCGATGGTCGAGTACCTGGAACAACTGGAGGGCTCGTCTCACGGTGTGTTGCTGGATTCCAGGAGGCAATCCCGCAGCATACGGGTAAGCGTTCCCGAAGGACAGTATTTTGTCATGGGTGACAACCGTGATCACAGTAACGACAGTCGTTACTGGGGTTTTGTCCCAGAAGAAAATATCGTAGGTCGGGCATTTTTTGTCTGGTTTAGTTGGGATTCCCCAAGCGGTGGTGGGGTCAACTGGAAACGGATTGGTACCATCATAGACTGACGCGTCGCTCGTGCACTAATGGCCCTGGCTGAGAACCACCTGCAGAAAAGAATCGGCTACCGGTTCAATGACCCGAAACTATTGACTCGGGCTCTGACCCATCGAAGTCTGCATTCCAAGCACAACGAACGACTGGAGTTTCTCGGCGATAGCGTGTTGGGGCTTGCCGTCGCACAGTCCGTCTTTCTGCATTTCCCGCTCGAGGAAGAAGGTCAGCTAACCCGTATTCGGGCACGGCTGGTCAACAAGGGTACGCTGGCTCGTATTGCCAGGCGTTTTAATTTGGGCGATAGTCTGCACTTGGGGGAAAGCGCCGCGCGAAGCGGCGGTGCCGACCGTGCGTCGATACTGGCTGATGCACTCGAGGCGCTGATCGGGGCGGTGTTCCTGGAAGCGGGATTTGAGCAGGCTGCCGCTGTCGTCGCCGTGTTGTTGATGGAAGAGTTTGCCGACCTGGGGTCTGGGCTTGCAGTCAAGGATGCCAAGACAGCGCTACAGGAGCACTTGCAGAAAAACGGCTTGCCGCTGCCCTGTTACCGGGTTATGCGACAAATTGGCGAACCACATCGGCCGGAATTCCAGGTCGAATGTGTCGTAACAGGTGCAGACCACGCCTATAGCGGGCGTGGCGAGAGCAGAAAAGCGGCCGAGCAGGCAGCGGCTCACAACGCCTACGCTGACCTTCGTGGTAAATCGACAGCCAATGAGTGCTAGCGGGCGGTTCGGCATTGTTGCCTTGGTTGGACGACCGAACGTCGGCAAGTCCACTTTGCTCAATCGGCTGGTAGAGAGTAAGGTGTCGATCACTTCCCGCAGGCCTCAAACTACCTGGCACCGGGTAGAGGGAATCCGCACCGTGGGCGACACCCAACTGGTATTTTTGGATACCCCGGGGTTGCACGACAGCGGCAAGCGCATGCTCAATCGGGTCATCAACCAGACTGCTCGAGGCGCAGTCGCAGGTGTCAATATCATCTGCCTGGTGACGGACGCCCGCGGTTGGCGCGCCGGGGATGCGCGAGTTCTTGAACTAGTCAAGACTGCGAGAACACCGGTCTGGTTGGTAATGAATAAAGCCGACCGGCTGCAGGCGGTTGATCAGCTATTGCCGAATATCGACGCCGTGCGAGACCGCCACCAGTGGGACCAGGTTGTGCCGGTATCGGCAAAGACCGGCTATAACACGGCTCATTTGCTTGGCCTACTGGGCCAGAGCGTGCCGGTTGGGCGGCCCGAGCACGCAATTGGCGAGGTGACAACTTTGTCGCGACGTTTTATGGCAGCCGAGCTGATTCGTGAGCAGTTGTTCCGGCGGCTGGGTGCCGAGATTCCCTACACCACCGGCGTGACTGTCAGCGACTTCACAATGGGTACTGATGGCCCGGTAACGATCAGCGCCGAGATCTTGTGCGAAACAGCCGGACAAAAAAGGGCGATCATCGGCGAAAAAGGAAGCAAGTTGAAAATCATTGGAGTCAGCGCCCGGCGGGAACTGGAGCGGTTGCTTGGGCAACAGGTTTTTCTCGAGCAAAGAGTCAAGGTTCGAAAGGGCTGGACCGATGACCTGGCAATGGTGAGCCGTCTGGGCTACGCCCTGAAGGATTGAGATGTGCTAGCAGGTAACCAGCGAATCAGGGCGGAACCGGCCTGGGTACTGCAACGCCGACCCTACTCCGAGTCCAGTTTACTGCTTGAGCTGTTTTCTCGCCACCATGGCCGGTTAGCTGTGATAGCCAAAGGAGGCAGACGACAGAAATCACCGTTACGGGGCTTGCTGGCGCCTTTCCAGCCGTTATCAGTTGGTTGGTCTGGTAGAGGCGAGGTTAAAACGCTAACCGGTGCTGAGCAGGATGCTGCATTGGCGCCGTTGCGACGCGCACAACTCTTCTGCGGTTACTACCTTAACGAATTACTTTTGAAACTTCTACACCGGTATGACGCGCATGAGGCCCTGTTTGATTTCTACCGCCAGGCACTGGTTTCTCTTATTCAGGTCGGCGATTGCGAGAAAGTGCTGCGTATTTTCGAGAAGCACCTGCTAGAGCAGGTCGGATATGGGATGCAACTGAGGAATGAATGCGCTAGTGGTGATAGTTTGGTAGCGGATCAACTCTACCGCTATGTGCCAGATATCGGGCCACTGGCCGATATCAAGACCAGCCGTGACGGCGTGCTAATACACGGTGCTGCCCTGCTCGCACTGGACGCAGAGAGTGAACTTAGTGGAACCTGCCTCAGCGAACTTAAGCAATTGAGTCGAGTATTGCTTGACCGCTCGCTGGATGGCCGCGCCTTGAGTAGCCGGGCAGTCTACGGAAGGGTTTCCCTGTCACTCGATTCGGGCGGTAACGGTGTTTCTGGGAACGTGATTTCGTTCGCCAAAGAAGAGGCGACAACAAGGGAGTGAATCGACATGGAACTTGGGGTAAATATTGATCATGTTGCAACCCTGCGCCAGGCGCGGGGCACCGCCTATCCGGACCCGGCCGATGCCGTACTGGCTGCCGAGGCGGGCGGTGCTGATCTTATTACACTGCACCTTAGAGAAGACCGGCGGCACATAGTCGATGATGACGTGTATCGCCTGCGTGGTCTTATCGGTACCCGCATGAATCTTGAAATGGCGGCTACCGACGAGATGTCTGGCATCGCTTGCAAGGTGCTGCCGAACGATGTCTGTTTAGTCCCAGAAAAGCGTACCGAGTTGACGACCGAAGGGGGCTTGGATGTAGCCATGCAGCAAGCTAAATTGCAGACCATTGTTCAGCGACTCCAAGATAGCGGTATCCGGGTGTCTATGTTCATCGACCCGGAGGCCGAGCAGATCGCTGCCAGCGCAGCTGTTGGTGCAGATGCCGTGGAGATTCATACCGGGGTTTACGCCGATTCGGCGGTCGGGGTGGCGCGGGAGATGGAACTGGAGCGGGTCCGTTCAGCGGTTCAGTGGGGTCTGGCGGCCGGCTTAAGGGTAAACGGCGGTCACGGCCTGAACTACGACAACGTTGGGCCAGTGGCCGGCCTGGCCAGCCTGGCGGAACTCAACATTGGGCATGCGATTATCGCACGCTCGGTATTCACTGGGCTCGAGGCCGCGGTTGCTGAGATGAAAAGTTTAATGCGCGTGGCAGCGACTTGAACCCGCGCTATTTCTTACGCGGTGCGAACCCCTGTGGAATCTCTCCTAGATTGCCTTCACCGAACAGAAAACTCAGCATATGTTGCTCGATCAGTTCGACACTGGCAGGATCAGCAGTGGAAAGTTGGTTCTCGTTAATAATGAGTACCAGGCGTTCCAGCCATTTCTTCCAGCCAGCCTGGGAGATATTTGCCAGAATTCGTTGGCCCAATTCACCCGGGTAGGGTGCCTCGGCCAGAGGCTCAGCCTCTTCCTTGAGCACCTTACAGTAGATTGTTGCCATGCTACACTTAAACGGTCCGATAAAAAGAATCCTTCATTGTAGTTGTGGTTATTGATTGTGGTTTTGGTTATTAATCGCACAATGAAGACGCCCATTATCCATCTACATTGACAGCGCAGCAAGACTTACATTGTTGTGCGAACGACAGGAGCAGGTATCCATGAGCGATTCTCACGAACCTAATATGATTGGGCCTGGGAGTCTTAAAGTAACGGCGCCCGCGAGGGAGAAGATCGCTAACCTGCTTATTGATGCAGAAGAACAAGTAGCAGCGGTGCGGGTATTCGTCTCTGGAGGGGGGTGCAGCGGTATGAATTACGGTATGACTTTTGCCGAACAAGTAGAGGGGCACGATAGGCTGCTTGAGGACCCGCAAGGCTTTCGCCTGGTGGTTGATCCTGTCGCCTATTCCTTTATGGAGGGTGCGGAAATCGATTTCGTTGATGATGGCGTCAGTTCAACTTTCGTCTTCAATAACGTGTTCCAAGCCGTTGGTGGCAGCGGCGCCTGTGGTGGTTGTGGTGGGGCCATCTAGCCAGGCGTTGCAGGTTGCAGCGGGTTGCAGTTGACTCCATCGGTTACTGGGTTAACACTCTGCGTTTAATCTATGGCTATCGCGCTCAAATAGCCTCGTTGACTCTCATTAATTTTTCACCGGCATGACCCGGGTATTACTGGTAGCGCTCGACGGGAGCTACCGTACCGGCGCATTTGTCGAGGCAGCCGAACGGCTACAAATAGAGCTGGTGGTAGCAGCGAGCGGCGTCAGGCCTCTTACCCAAGGGCCGGGGGGCGGCTTGCGGCTCGAGCCAGGGCGCACTCGCGCAGCGCTAGCAGCCATTACTAGAGCACACCGCCAGCGGCCATTTGTTGCAATACTCCCGACCGATGACGGCTCGGTGGAAATGGCAAGCATTGTCGCTCGGCACCTCGGCTTGCCGGGGAATAGCCGCGGTGCTGTACAAGCAACCTGCTGCAAGGCGGCCTTTCGAACGGCATGCCATGATGCTGGACTTCCGACCCCTCACTTTCGGCTCATCGACTTGACGCAACCGACACTTATGCAAATCGTTGGTGTGCGCTTTCCTTGTGTGGCCAAACCATTGCGGCTGTCAGCAAGTAGAGGGGTGATTCGGGCGGAGGATTCGATCGGGCTCAATGCGGCGCTAGCGCGCATAGGTAAATTGCTCGAAAATGAAGGCGGCAAAGACAGCACCCATGTGCTGGTGGAAGATTTCGTTGCTGGCTGTGAGTTGGCGATTGAAGGATTGCTACACCGGGGCAAGTTACGGATTCTCGCATTGTTCGAAAAGCCGGGCGATATGGCTGGGCCTTATTTCGAGGAAAACATCTATCTCACACCGCCGCGCTTTAACCCCTTGTGGAGTAGAGCCATTGAGCGGCAGTTAGCGAAAACCTGCCAAGCGTTGGGGTTGCGTGAGGGCCCGGTGCACGCCGAATGTCGAATCAGTCCCACGGGTATTGTATTTATAGAGATTGCGAATCGCACCGTGGGCGGGCGCTGCGGCCGATTACTGCGCTTTGGTAGCGGTTACAGCTTAGAGGAGCTGGTATTGATGAACGCAGTGGGACAGCCACCAGCTGTAAAACTGGCTGTGGGTGCTGCTGGTGTGATGATGATTCCGGTGCCAGGGCAAGGAATCTTGCGAAGAGTCGAGGGTATTACTGCGGCACGGCGTATACCTGGCATCGAGTCGGTGGAGGTCGATGTGCGCAGGGGCCAACGCCTGGTGCCCTGGCCAGAGGGGGGAGCCTATCCAGGGTTTATCTTCGCCCATGGGGTGACGCCTGATGCGGTATTACAGGCGCTGCAATCAGCCCACGCGCAATTATGTTTCGTGATTGACGCCGAACTACCCGTGGCGATCAATAGTGCCACGCAGGCCACCTCAGGGGCACTCAGAAGAGCAAGTTAACGCTGAAGTGGCACCTTAGACTAGTGGCGACGTGTGGGCTCAACAGACGAGCCTGACGAAGGCCCGCTACAGATCAGTCAATAATGCACCACGCCTGAATATACAAACGACGTTAAAACAATTAAATACAGATAATATCTATAGAAAAGGTTTAACTATTGAGTGGACATGGAATCTTATACAGTTGGCGCTATATCGAGGCCGGCGCGAATGGCCTTGCAAATAGGGCCAACGTCATTTGTTTGACCAGTGTGCTTTAAAAAAAGTAGTCGCTGTGCGAATATCTACCCATCCTGGCGACGGCGCTTGACATCGCAAACACCGGGGATTTTCAGTTACGACCTTTTTACAAGGAGGATTCTAATGAGGAAGATACTTTTAGCTGTAGCAGCCACCATCATGCTCGCCGGCCAGGCGCTGGCTGGTGACGTCAAGATCGGTATTATTCTTGGTTATACGGGCCCGATCGAATCGCTGACGCCGGCAATGGCCGAGGGTGCTGAAATTGCCATCGCGGAAGTCAACGCGAGTCAGGAGTTCAGAGGCGGTTACGGCGCTGCTCGCGAGATAAAGGGCATCCGTGCCGATTCGACCTGCATTGATTCAGCCGCAGCAACAGCGGCGGCCGAGCGCCTGATCACCTCGGACAAAGTCAACGCTATCATGGGCGCAGACTGCTCCGGCGTGACCACGGCCATCCTGCAGAATGTTGCGATGGCCAACGGCGTAGTAATGGTCTCGCCATCGGCTACTTCGCCGGCGCTTTCTACTATTGAAGATGATGGGCTGTTTTTCCGCACCGCACCCTCGGACGCCCGCCAGGGGCAGGTCGTTGCCGATATACTGAAGGAGCAAGGGTACAAGACGATTGCAATCACCTATACCAACAACGATTACGGTAAGGGCCTCGCTGACAGTATTGAAACCAACTTCAAGGCTGTAGGCGGCACCGTCACCCTCAACGCATCGCACGAAGATGGCAAAGGTGATTATGGTGCTGAAGTTGCGGCACTGGCCCAGGCGGGTGGGGAGATTCTGGTGGTCGCTGGCTACCTCGACCAGGGTGGCAAAGGCATTATCCAGGCCTCCCTGGATACCGGCGCGTTTGATATCTTTTTCAATCCGGACGGTATGATTGGCGAGAGCCTTCCGGCAGCTATTGGAGCCGACCTAAACGGCTCTATCGGCTGCGCCCCTGGTACCGATAGCCCGGGTGCGGCTAAGTTTGGAGAAATAGCAGAGGCGGCTGGCACTAAGGTAGGCCCGTTTGTTCCGGAATCCTACGACGCTGCGGCATTGATTATGTTTGCCATGCAGGCGGCGGGCTCCACCCGCAGCCAGGATTTCAAGGGCAAAATAATGGAGGTGGCCAACGCTCCGGGTACCAAGATCTATCCTGGAGAGCTTGGCAAAGGGCTTAAGATCCTCCGGAGAGGCGGTGACATTGATTATGTCGGCGGATCTTCGGTGGAATTGATCGGCGGCGGTGAGTCGGCCGGCAACTACGCAGAATATCTGGTCAAGGACGGTGCTTTTACTATCATCGGTTACCGTTAAGATCCAGTAATTTAACGGCCCGGGATTGCCCGGGCCGTTTTTTCTTTGCTCGTATGACCTAGTGATTACGGTTGAGCATCTGCATAAGCACTTCGGCGGCATCCATGCGGTCAACGATGCCTCGTTAACTATTGAAAAAGGCGCCATCACCGGCCTCATCGGTCCGAACGGCGCCGGCAAAACGACGTTGTTCAACGTTGTCGCAGGGGTATATCCACCCACCGCTGGTCGAGTCTTGCTGGAGGGAGACGATATTACTGGCAGTAAACCGCATGAACTGTTCGCCAAGGGTGTGCTGCGGACCTTCCAGATCGCCCACGAGTTCTCCACCCTGAGCGTACGGGAAAATCTGATGCTGGTGCCGGGTGGCCAGTCCGGCGAAAAACTGATCGACGCCTGGCTGCGGCCAGCTAGGGTGAGAGTTGAGGAGGAGAATATCGGCAAGAAGGTCGACGAGGTCATCGAGTTTCTTGAAATCACCCATGTTGCCAACGAATTGGCCGGCAACCTCTCTGGCGGCCAGAAAAAGTTGCTCGAGCTGGGGCGCACCATGATGGGGGAAGCCAAGATCGTGCTGCTCGACGAAGTTGGCGCGGGGGTCAACCGTACGCTTCTTAACACGGTGGGTGATGCCATCCTGCGCCTCAACCGCGAACACGGTTATACCTTCTGCATGATTGAGCATGACATGGATTTTATCTCTCGACTTTGCGATCCGGTCATTGTCATGGCCGAGGGCGCGGTTCTAACCACTGGCACCGCCGCTGAGGTCAAGGCCAATGAGGCGGTGATTGAGGCCTATCTCGGCACCGGACGCAAGCATTCAAGAAGGGCCACTGAATGAGTTTTCTCATTGGCGAGAACATGACTGGGGGCTACGGCGCCGCCGATATCCTGCATGACTGCACCATCGGTGTTGACAAGGGCGAAATCGCCGTTGTGGTAGGCCCCAACGGTGCCGGTAAATCTACCGCGATGAAAGCCGTATTTGGCATGCTGTCCTTGCGTGAAGGCAAAGTGATGATGGATGGTGTTGACATAACGGCCCTTAAGCCGCAGGAGCGAGTACGCCAGGGCATGGGCTTCGTGCCACAGACAAATAACGTTTTTACCTCCTTGACGGTAGAGGAAAACCTGGAGATGGGCGCCTTCATACGGCGGGATGATTTTTCCGATACCATGGTGCAGGTCTTCGATCTGTTTCCAGTGCTCAAGGAAAAGCGCAGTCAATTGGCCGGAGAACTTTCCGGTGGTCAGCGTCAGCAGGTGGCGGTTGGCCGTGCCTTGATGACCCGGCCAGAAGTGCTGATGTTGGATGAGACAACCGCCGGTGTTTCACCTATCGTGATGGATGAGTTATTTGATCGTGTGATCGAGGTGGCGCGTACAGGAATCGCTATCCTGATGGTGGAGCAAAACGCCAAGCAGGCGCTCAATATCGCCGACAAGGGCTATGTGCTGGTGCAGGGGCGCAATCGTTACACCGATACTGGGGCCGCCCTGATTGCGAATCCGGAAGTTCGTAAGGCGTTCCTCGGGGGTTAGGGCAGTGACCGACGTTTTAAATACCCTGGCGCTGGTCAGTAATTTCATCATTGTTCCCGGGCTTGCCTATGGCAGCCAACTGGCACTCGGCGCATTGGGCATCACGATAGTGTACGCGGTCCTACGCTTTTCTAATTTTGCCCATGGCGAGATGATGTCTTTCGGCGCCATGATCACGATTCTCGTCACCTGGGTGCTGCAGGCCCGCGGCATTAACCTGGGACCGCTACCGACTGCGCTGTTGGCGTTACCTCTTGGCATTGTCGCAACTATCGGATTGTGCTTGGCCACTGATCGGCTGGTCTACCGCTACTACCGGCAGAAACGTGCCTCCCCTGTGACTTACCTTATCGTTTCTGTGGGGGTTATGTTTCTCATGGGTGGCTTGATACGTTTCGTTATTGGCCCCAATGACCAGATTTTTGCCGACGGTGCCCGCTTCATCATGAAAGCCAGGGAATTCAAGCAGATGACAGGGCTGAACGAGGGATTGGCGATCAAGTCCTCCCAGGGCGTGACAGTGCTGACAGCGGTCGTGATCGTAGCGGTTCTTTTTTGGTTTCTTAACCGAACACGCACTGGCAAATCAATGCGCGCCTATTCCGATAACGAGGACCTGGCATTGCTATCTGGGATCAATCCGGAGCAGGTGGTGTTCATTGCCTGGATCATCGCTGGTACCTTAGCAGCGGTCGCAGGGACACTTTACGGGCTGGATAAGAGCTACAAACCTTTTACCTTTCTGCAGCTGCTGTTGCCAATTTTCGCTTCGGCCATAGTTGGCGGAGTGGGTAATCCGCTGGGTGCGATCGCTGGCGGTTTCGTCATTGCCTTCTCTGAACTCATAGTAACTTTTGCCTATAAGAAAGTGCTCGGCTATCTGTTGCCGACCGGGCTTGCACCAGAGGGCCTGGCACAATTGCTTTCCACTGATTACAAATTTTCCGTGTCCTTCATGATTCTGGTCATCGTGCTGCTGGTTAAGCCTACTGGCCTTTTCAGTGGTAAGACGCTATGAATAACTTGTACCGTAACTTGTTGCTGTTTGCCGTTATGTTGGCTTTAGTTGCGGTAGTGGGTATATCGCAGAGCTGGAATGTGGCTCTTGCGATCCTCAATCTGTGCTTGATTTCGGCAATTATGACGCTCGGGGTCAACATCCAGTGGGGCTATGCGGGTTTGTTCAATGCCGGGGTAATGGGTTTTGCTGCCTTAGGCGGCCTGGCTGCAGTATTGATTTCTATGCCGCCGGTGCCAGCGGCTTGGCAGGCCGGCGGCAACGGTGTGGTCACGGGGTTGGCGTTTGGTATTGGCACGGTCCTCGCCGGTATTATCAGTTGGCGTAAAACAGCCCATCTTGGTGGTAAACGCTATTGGCTGACGGCGCTGATCGCCGTGGCTGGTTATACCCTGATGCGTTGGGTCATCGACCCGGCCATTGTCGCCGTTGAGGCGGTAGAACCCGCCAAGACCGGGTTCCTGGGTGGTTTCGGCTTGCCGATTATGCTCTCCTGGCTGGTGGGCGGGGCGTTTGCTGCTGGCGTCGCCTGGCTCGTAGGTAAAGTTTCGCTCGGTTTAAGGTCAGACTACCTCGCTATCGCCACCCTCGGCATCTCAGAGATCATCATATATTTCCTAAAAAATGAGGATTGGTTGACCCGCGGCGTCAAGAACGTTAATGGCCTGCCTCGTCCCGTACCCTACGAAATCGACCTGCAGCACACTGTCTGGTTGCAGAATTGGGTAGAAACTTACGGCATTTCTTTGATCGACGCCTCGTCGATTATTGTCAAACTCTGTTATGCGGGACTGTTTGTGGCTGTACTGGTGGTAATCCTGTGGCTTTCGGAAACTGCGTTGAAATCCCCTTGGGGACGAATGATGCGTGCGATCAGGGATAACGAAACGGCTGCCAGTGCCATGGGCAAGAATGTCACCTGGCGGCATTTGCAGGTTTTCGTTCTCGGCTCGGCAGTAGTCGGAATGGCTGGAGCGATGTTGACCACTCTCGATGGCCAGTTCACACCCACTGCTTACCAGCCCTTGAGGTTCACTTTTCTCATCTGGGTGATGGTCATCGTTGGCGGCTCAGGCAATAATTTCGGTTCGGTACTGGGTGGTTTTGTTATCTGGTTTTTCTGGATAGAGGCTGAGCCCATTGGTCTTGCGCTCATGGAATTGATCACCTCCGGTATGGCGCAGGACAGCCCATTGCGCCATCATCTGTTGGATAACGCCGCCCACATGCGGCTGATGACCATGGGGTTGGTGTTGTTACTTGTTTTGCGGTTCGCACCGCGCGGCCTTATACCGGAAGTCAAGCGCTAGTAACTTTTCTCTCGCCGATGTCACCGCCCGCAGTTTTCAGCGACGGGTGCAGTTACTACCAGGTCAGCAATTGATTCTTCAGATTATGTCGAGCGCCGCGTGCAGGGCTTCCTGGTCAGAGGCACTCAACGGCAAAACGGGCTGGCGGCACTCGCCAACGTCAAAGCCACGCCGGAGAGCCGCTGCCTTCACGCTGGGATTGTAATTGTGGCTCCAGATAAAAAGTTGAGAAGGGAGTAGTCGCTGCCAGAGTGTGTTGGCCTCAACCAGTTGGCCAGCCTGGATCTGGCGATACAGGGAGACTGCCTCTGCCGGAAGAAAATTGACAGCCCCCCAGACGCAGCCCACGCAGCCTGCGACCAGGGCCGGGTAGGTGATTGGATCACCGCCGTTAAAGACCTTGCCGCCCGTCTGGATGAGTTCTTGGATGCGCACCAGGTCCCCGGTGCTGTCCTTTATATATTCGATACCGTCAATCTCGAGCAGTCGTGCAAAAAACGCCGGCGTGATGTCAAAGCCCGAATGCTGGGGGATGTTGTATACCATGACCGGCACCGAGGCGGCTGCGGCGACTGCCTCATAGTGGTAAAGAACTCCATCTTCGTCCGGCCCCTCGAAATAGGGTGGTAATACCATGACCGCGTCCATACCTTGGTCGACTGCATGGCGCGTAGCCTCCAGCGTGTCGCGCAAGTGGATGGCTGAGGTTTGGGCCATGCATTGTGCGCGACCGTCTACGTGTTTGACAGTGATCTCGATGAGACGGCGTTTTTCTGTGTCGTTAAGGTAGGCGAATTCGCCAGTACCACCGCAGGCGAGAATGATATCCACCCCGGCTTCAAGCATGCGGTCGATGTGGGCAAGATAGCGTGTTTCGCTGATGCGTTGCCGATCGCCCTCGAAAACCGCGCATACTGGTACACAGACACCGCTCAATTCGGTCATGTTACAAACTCCGTTGGGTGTTGGTTTTGATGCCGCTTGCGGCCGACAGTACGAGGGTTAGTTTACATGAATCGAGATGCTTTGAAGCTTGATAAGTGGAATCTGACGGGTTGCTACTGCGCCCCACGACCCCCTTGGTAGCGTATAGGGCGCCTGAGGTAGGATAGGGGAGTAGGCGCACCAGGGTTAGTGCGTGAACGCTATTGGTTTGTCCGTGCAGTCGTACACATGCCCGGTGAACACTGATTCTGATAGTTTGGTATTACGGGGATTTTTTCGAAGATACAAATCGAAAATTAAACGCAGGCCGGGATGAATATGAGCAAAGTTCTAACGATCGACGTTGGTGCAGGGACTATGGATGTACTCTATATTGATACAGCATCAGAGTGTTACTACAAGGCAGTCGTGCGTTCTCCGGTCTGCTCCACGGCAGAACGGATTCTTACGGCTTCAGGCAAAATGCTGATCGTTGGCGTTGAGATGGGTGGGGGCACAGTATCGCAGGCCATCAGACAGCGTGCTGACGGAGAGGCTGTTCTTATATCAGAAACTGCAGCAAAAACCCTCTCTCATAATCTCGAGAAAGCACGTCCTCGGGGGCTTGAAGTAATCGAAGATACACGAGCATGTGATCTTGTAGCCACGGGAGATCACAGTGTTGTTACGCTCGCCGATCTTGAGTTGGAGCGTATCCGAGGTATCGTTGACGGGTTCGGTGTTTCGTTCGAGTTTGATGTTGTCGGGGTCTGTGTGCAGGACCACGGCAAGGCACCGCAGGGGGTCTCGACGCTAGATTATCGACATACTCACTTCCGTCGGGCGCTTGATCGTCAGCCTACACCCGATGCACTTCTTTATCGAAGTGACGAGGTTCCCGAAGATATGAGTCGCCTTTGCGCAGTGCGTGATACAGCGCTCAACTTGCCGAGCACTACGGTTTACATAATGGATAGTGGCATGGCTGCCATTCTCGGAGCTACACAGGATTCGCGGGTACGAGCTTGCCATCATGCGATCGTTCTCGACGTCGCAACATCTCATACGATTGCCGCGAGTTTTAATGGCAACGAATTGTGCAGCTTCGTTGAATATCACACTAAGGACATTCGCCTGGACCGTATGGAAACCCTACTACAGGAATTGGCAGAAGGCCAACTGAGGCACGCAAAGATTTTGACAGAAGGGGGCCATGGCGCCTATACCCGACGAGCACTTGGTTTTGGCTCCATCGAGATTATTCTTGCAACGGGACCACGGCGCGCTCTGCTTGCCGGGCTGAACTTACCAATCAAACTGGGTACACCGTTAGGTGACAACATGATGACGGGGACAACTGGGCTGCTTGAAGCGATTCGCAGGCGAGAAAACTGGCTCCCCGGGCAAGACTCGAACTTGCGACATATGGATTAACAGTCCACCGTTCTACCAACTGAACTACCGGGGATCAGAAGGGATGGTGAATGCTACTAACAGGCAGTATTTTGGTCAACCCGAGGACATACAGGCGTCGTAATTCTTGGCAACTGTTAGCTGCAGTCTATAGCATAGCCCTGTGGCGAGCGGTCGGAGACCCGGGCCCGACCAGTGAGGTGTACGATCACTGCCCGACGCCTTGCGACAGCCGGGCTGCAGAGCTTGAAGTGGCCATTGGGCCAGGCGCTACCATCGGGATTGAAAGACAGGGTATTGGGTGTTCGGAAATTGATAGTCAACTGGCCCAGCATGGAGCCAACTGCTGCGAGCACGGACTCGCCGGCGCCCAGACGCCGGTTCCGGTCGACATCGATGAAGGTGATCCACCCCAGTTGCCATTGGCTCGACCCGGTACAACCATTGACCGTATCGCCAGGACAGACGCTGACCCGCTGCTGTTTGTGCACAGCCGCCACTCGGGCTAGTGCTAGGGTTGAGACGAGGTTATCAGTGGCAGTATCGAGCGCTATACGGCTGCCAATGGACCGAAAAGAGCCGACGGCATATAAGGCCAGGATGCCCACGATGCTGAGCACCACCATGGTCTCAATCAGGGTGTAGCCGGCTGGTGCGGCAGGTGAGGTCAAGTTCCGAGCCAATAGTGGACTGGGTTTTGGGCGCATTGCCGTGGATACTGGACCAGCACAGCAGGAAAAGCAGTGAAAAATCGCACGCTAAGGGCAAGTTCGTGTCCCACAGGGCAGACGTTTTAGAATCGGTTCTTTTGTCGGGGCGTCTGCCCCGCATTTGCCTGGATGCACCTGATGAACCGCCCATTTCTGCTTGAGAGCCCGTTTGAGCCTGCCGGCGATCAGCCAGAGGCCATTGAGCAACTCGTGGCAGGGTTTTCAGCGGGCGAATCCTTTCAAACCCTGCTCGGGGTCACGGGCTCGGGTAAGACTTTCAGCATGGCCCACGTGATCGAGCGCCTCGGCTGCGCCACCCTGGTGCTGGCACCAAATAAAACCCTCGCGGCACAGCTTTACTCCGAGATGCGGGAGTTTTTCCCAGGCAACGCAGTTGAGTATTTCGTGTCGTACTACGACTATTATCAGCCCGAAGCCTACGTTCCGAGCAGTGACACATATATCGAGAAGGACGCATCGATTAACGAGCACATAGACCAGATGCGTCTATCTGCGACCAAGGCACTACTGGAAAGGGAGGACACGATTATTGTAGCTACCGTATCGGCTATCTACGGGCTCGGTGATCCTGCCGCTTACCATGGCATGATCCTGCACCTACGGCAAGGCGCATTGGCAGATCAAAGGGGCATGCTGCGACGTCTGTCAGATCTGCAATACAGTCGCAATGATCTCGATTTACGCCGAGGCACCTTCCGAGTGCGGGGAGATGTAATCGATATATTTCCAGCAGAATCTGAGCGGTACGCTGTCAGGGTGGAATTGTTCGGCGATCAAATCGAGCGACTGGCGCGATTCGACCCGCTGACAGGAGAGGTAGATGAGCGCATCACCCGCTTTACGATTTACCCCAAAAGCCACTATGTTACGGCGCGCGAAACGGTACTGAAGGCGGTCGAGCAAATTCGCGTGGAGCTCAAAGACAGGTTGGGGGTATTACGCGCGACAGACAAACTGCTTGAAGCTCAACGCCTGGAGCAGCGGACTAATTTCGACCTTGAAATGATGCAGGAGCTAGGTTACTGCAGCGGCATAGAAAACTACTCACGTTTCCTTTCCGGGCGCAAGGAGGGTGAACCACCGCCAACACTTATGGATTATCTACCCGCGGCAGCACTGCTCATCATTGACGAAAGCCATGTCACGGTACCTCAACTCGGTGCGATGTACCGGGGCGACCGTTCGCGTAAGGAAAACCTCGTCAATTACGGGTTTCGACTACCTTCAGCGCTGGATAACCGGCCGTTGCGTTTTGACGAGTTCGAGGCTTTGATGCCGCGAACCGTATTCGTTTCGGCTACACCTAGTAACTATGAGATTCGCCGCAGCGTAGCCGTGATAGACCAGGTAGTTCGGCCCACTGGACTGGTTGATCCACAGGTCGAGATCCGGCCAATAACCACCCAGGTAGATGACCTGATGTCGGAAATCTGGCACCGTGCTGAGGCAGGGGAGAGGGTTCTGGTCACCACGCTGACCAAGCGCATGGCCGAGGACCTTTCGGATTATCTGGCCGATCACGGGGTCCGGGTGCGTTATCTGCATTCCGATATCGATACGGTAGAGCGGGTTGAGATTCTGCGGGACCTTCGCCAGGGCGTTTTCGACGTCCTGGTTGGCATAAATTTACTGCGCGAAGGCCTCGACCTACCAGAGGTATCGCTGGTTGCGATTCTCGATGCAGACAAGGAGGGTTTCTTGCGGTCGGCGCGATCGCTGATACAGACTATTGGCCGGACTGCAAGAAATATTAACGGCAAGGCGATACTTTACGCCGATAAAATCACTAACTCTATGCAGCGAGCTATCGACGAGACAGAGCGTCGGCGTACCCGGCAACAGGCATACAACCAAGTCCACGGTATAACACCCAGGTCGATTCAAAAAGAGATACGCGAGATGATCGATGGGGTGCACGCAGGACGCGATTCTGGCACCGTACAAGGACCGGCTACAAGTGCGGACCTTAAACAAATACTTGCAGTTTCTGCGAAGGAAAGGGCCGGCGATCTTGGCCAACTGCTCAAGCAACTGGAAGAACAGATGTACCAGTATGCCCGTGACCTCGAATTCGAGCAGGCTGCCGCTGTGCGCGATCAACTGATGGCGCTCAAGCAGCAGCGTCTTGGACCTGCCCGTGAGACGCACTGATTAGCTAATTTGGCTTTTGCCGTTAGCTTGCCGTGAATCTTGAGTGACCCTCAACACCGTACACCATCGCTCAAAAGAGGGGATATTAAAACGCCTGCCTTTCTCGCCTGGTGGTGTGTTCTAAGAATTGGGTAGTTTGGCTGTTGCGAGTTTCGCCAAACCTCCGATGAGAACTTCCGAAAACGACGCTATCTGCTGTAGAATGCGCCCTGTATCGTGGGCTAGGGAAGATACTATGTGCAGTGCCGACAATGCTCTCTGGGCCCACCCAACAGGAATTGGCCACGGTTTCGTAAACAACGGTTCCATAGGCGCGTAGCTCAGTGGTAGAGCACTACCTTGACATGGTAGTGGTCGGTGGTTCGATCCCACTCGCGCCTACCATCAGCCCGCTAGGGTAGGGCGCCGGTGATTCTGCCGGCGCTGCTTTTTTTGGAACAGAACACAGCAATCACCAACACCAGCGCTTCTCTTACTCGGTCCGCTCAACATGCCAACCATAACCCTGCCCGACGGAAGCGTACGCCGGTTTGACCATGCCGTAACCGTGGCAGAGGTCGCCGCAGATATCGGGCCAGGACTTGCCAAGGCGGCCTTGGGCGGCGAGGTCGACGGCCAACTGGTTGACACTGCCTGTTACCTGGAACAGGACGCGCGTTTGCGCATTCTGACGGATAAGGATGCCGAAGGTCTCGAACTCATCCGCCATTCCTGTGCCCATCTGATGGCCCAGGCGGTCAAAGAGTTATACCCCCAAGCTCAGGTCACTATCGGTCCGGCGATCGAGGACGGCTTCTATTATGATTTTGCCTACGACCCAGGATTTACTGAGGCCGACCTTGCATTGATTCAGGCGAGGATGGAAGAGCTCGCGAGGGCCGACTTACCGGTAGTAAGACAAACGATGGCACGCGACGATGCGATCGAGATGTTCAAGGCTAAAGGGGAAGAGTACAAGGCTGAGATCATCGGAGAGGTCCCAGTTGGCGAGAGCATCTCTCTTTATAGCCAAGGAGAATTCACTGACCTGTGCCGGGGCCCGCATGTCCCAAGCACTGGTCGGGTCAAGGCGTTTCAGTTGACCAAACTTGCTGGTGCTTATTGGCGGGGCGACCCCTCTCAGCAAATGTTGCAACGAATTTATGGCACTGCCTGGGCGAAAAAAGAAGATCTACAGGATTATTTACACCGCCTGACACAGGCTGAAAAGCGTGATCACCGTAAACTTGGCCGGGAGTTAGACCTGTTTCATTTCCAGGAAGAAGCGCCGGGAATGGTTTTCTGGCACCGGGATGGCTGGACGCTGTACACAATTGTAGAGCGTTATGTTCGCGACTTGTTGATCGAATACGGTTACCAGGAGGTGCAGACACCGCAACTCTTGGATCGGAGTCTGTGGGAGCGGTCAGGTCACTGGGACAAGTTTCGTGACAACATGTTCACCACTCATGTTGATGAGCGTGACTATGCGATCAAGCCGATGAACTGTCCTGGCCATATACAGATTTTCAACCAGGGCCT
Source organism: Arenicellales bacterium (assembly GCA_030754035.1). GTDB lineage: Bacteria > Pseudomonadota > Gammaproteobacteria > Arenicellales > UBA868 > UBA12578. The sequence goes on from JASMBC010000001.1 coordinate 150,893, forward strand.
GCGCAGTTATCGTGAACTGCCGGTTCGGATAGCCGAGTTCGGCGTGGTCCATCGCAACGAGCCCTCAGGCACTCTGCACGGGCTACTCCGCGCCCGTAGCTTCACCCAGGACGATGCCCACTTATTCTGTACCGAGGAGCAATTAGTACAGGAGGTGTCGACTCTGATCGAGCTGACCTACCGGATGTACCGAGACTTTGGTTTCGACGACATAGAGGTGGCGCTTTCCACCCGCCCGGAACAGCGGGTTGGGGAAGATTCTCTGTGGGACCGGTCGGAACAGGTGCTGGCAGACACGTTGGACGACAAAGGTATCGCTTACACCGTTCAGGCAGGAGAGGGCGCCTTCTACGGACCGAAGTATGAGTTCGTCCTGCGAGACTCCATCGGTCGGCGCTGGCAATGTGGAACCATTCAGGTAGATTTTTCCATGCCCGGGCGACTCGGCGCTGAATACGTTGCCGAAGATGGCTCCCGGCAGACACCAGTAATGATTCATCGCACCATCCTCGGCTCGTTGGAGCGGTTCATCGGGATTCTGATCGAAGACACTGAAGGCCGTTTGCCGGTCTGGTTAGCCCCGGTGCAGGCAGTGATTCTCAACATCACCGACCGGCAGCGCGAATATGCCCTACAGACGGAGAAATTGCTGAAAAAACAGGGTCTCAGGGTCGAAACTGACTTGAGAAACGAGAAAATTGGCTATAAAATCCGCCAGTCTACTCTGCAGCGGATTCCGTTCATGCTGGTTGTAGGTGATCGGGAGGTAGCTGAAGGGACCGTTGCCGTGCGCACGCGGGAAGGGCAGGATCTCGGGTCGCTTGCTGTCGAAGGGCTACTTGCGTCCTTGCCTGGAGTGAACGCGAGGGCACGGCATTAATATTTCCAGAGGGATTTGACATAGCTGTAGCGAAACAACAAAAGCTCAACGAGGACATCATAGTTGGGCAGGTACGACTGATATCCGAAAGTGGAGAACAACTCGGGATCGTGCCAACCGAAGAGGCCAAACAGTTGGCGACGGAACGGGCGATGGATTTGGTGGAGATTGCGCCGAACGCCGACCCTCCCGTTTGCCGCCTGATGGATTACGGTAAGTTTCTCTACGCAGCCGCCAAGAAAAAGCAGGAAGCGAAGAAGAAACAAAAGCAGATCACAGTTAAAGAAGTTAAGTTTCGACCAGGCACGGCTATCGGTGACTATGACATCAAGCTCCGCAATCTGACCAAGTTCATCGAGGCAGGTAATAAGGCAAAAGTGACCTTGCGCTTCCGCGGCCGAGAGATGGCCCACCAGGAATTAGGAATGGAAATGTTGAACAGAGTCGAAGACGATTTGGCAGAAATCAGTGTAGTCGAGCAGATGCCAAAAATGGAGGGGCGCCAGATGGTGATGGTGCTCGCACCCAGGAAATAATAGACTTTAGGCGAATAAGACATGCCCAAATTGAAAACTAATAGGGGCGCAGCCAAGCGCTTTAAGCGAACTGCCACCGGCAAGTTTAAGCGCTCCCAGGCTTACCTCAACCACATTCTGACTAAGAAGTCGACCAAGCGTAAGCGACACTTACGTGAAGCATTGCTGATCGATGCTGCCAACCAGGCTGCGGTCAGGAAAATGTTGCCGTATGGTTAGACCGACATCGACATCGACGTCAGCCCCCGACCAAAAGAGTAATACAACATGCCCAGAGTAAAACGCGGTGTTACAGCCAGAGCGCGGCACCGGAAGGTGTTGTCACGAGCCAAGGGCTATCGGGGTGCACGTAAAAACGTCTATCGGGTGGCTAACCAGGCGGTTATGAAGGCCGGCCAGTATGCCTATCGTGATCGCCGGCAGCGCAAACGACAGTTCCGTGCACTATGGATCGTGCGCATCAATGCCGCTGCCCGGCAACACGATCTCAGCTACAGCCGCTTCGTCAATGGCCTGAGCAAAGCTGCCGTCGAGGTTGACCGCAAAATACTGGCGGATATGGCAGTGAATGATCAGGTGGCATTTGCGGCGCTTGCTGAGAAAGCTAAAGCAGCTTTGGCCGCTTGAGGCCAGGCACCTGGCTATGTAGGCCAGGGAACGAAAAGAAATGGGAAAGGCCGCGCCGGCCTTTCCCTTTTTTGTGAGCGGGTTTGACACGTTAATGAAAAATGAATTGGGAAAGCGACTATCGGCTATCGTGACTGAGGCTACGACGGCCATTGCTGAGGCGTCAGCAACCAGTGATTTGGAAAAGATCCGGGTGGACCTGCTAGGGCGCCAGGGGTCACTAACGGCGCTGCTCAAAAGCGTGGGCACGCTGCCAGAGGCTAAGCGCCGCAGTTTCGGCCTGGCTGTCAACGAGGCGAAAGACTCTGTCAATGGTCAACTCGAGCAGCGCCGGGTGGCATTGGCTACCAGCCAGCGGGCTGCTGCTGTCGAGCAGGAAGTGATCGATGTGACACTCCCTGGGCGCAGCACCGGCCAAGGAAGCGTGCACCCGATCACTCGTTCTCGGCGGCGCATCGAGGAGATCTTTACCCGGATAGGCTTCAATGTTGTGCACGGCCCTGAGATAGAGGATGACTTTCACAATTTCGAGGCCCTAAACATCCCGCCTGACCATCCGGCAAGGGCCATGCATGACACCTTCTACCTGTCACCCGGGATTGTCCTGAGAACCCACACTTCGCCAGTTCAAATTCGTTACATGGAGACGCAAGACCCACCGCTGCAGGTAATTGCCCCGGGGCGGGTATACCGTTGTGACTCGGACGTGACCCATACCCCGATGTTTCACCAGGTCGAAGGCCTCGCCGTGGATACCGATATCTCCTTTGCCGATCTCAAAGGCGTGTTGACCTTTTTCATTCGAGAATTTTTTGAACAAGACTTGCCGGTGCGATTTCGGCCCTCGTATTTTCCATTCACCGAGCCTTCGGCCGAAGTGGACATAGGCTGCGTCTTCTGTAAAGGTGGCGGTTGCCGCGTTTGCCAACAAAGCGGATGGTTGGAGATACTCGGCTGCGGCATGGTTCACCCGGAAGTATTTCGGCACGTTGGCATCGATAATGACCAGTACACTGGTTACGCCTTTGGCCTCGGTATAGAACGCTTGACCATGTTGCGGTACGGGGTTGATGACCTGCGTCTTTTCTTCGACAACGAAATCGCTTTTTTGCGACAGTTCAGTTAGGCCCACGAAGGCAATGCAATGATTATTAGTGAAAACTGGTTACGAGAGTGGGTGGATTTCGATATTGATATCGAGTCTCTCGGCGACCGGCTAACGGGCGCAGGACTGGAAGTCGGAGGAGTAATACCAGTTCGGCCGGTTTCGCAGCGTATCGTGGTTGCAAAGATACTGTCGGCGCGACCGCACGCTGACGGCAACACGCCGTGGGTCTGTGAAATCGACGTAGGCCGGGCGCGAAAATTGCAGGTCGTCTGTGGAGCGAACAACGTATGGGCGGGCATGGCTGCACCGGTTGCGTTGAGTGGCGCTGAATTGCCTGGCGGCCAAAGAGTTCGCGAGATTGAAATTCACGGGGAGGCGTCCCAGGGAATGTTGTGTTCGGCGGCGGAGTTAGGTCTGGAGGAGCGCTCAGACGGCATCATGGAACTGGATCCAGGGGCGGAAGCGGGTCGGATAATCAACACCCAGTTGGACCTCGACGATACATTGTTGGAACTGGAACTCACGCCTAACCGTGGGGATTGTTTGAGTATTCTTGGTATCGCTCGAGAGACCATGGCGGTGACTCGGGGCTCCCTACGCAAGCCTTCTATTAGGCGACTGCGGGCACAACACGATGAGCGATTGCCCATCACTCTCGAGGTGCCCGGCGAATGCCCGCGTTATACCGGCCAGATTGTTCGCAATGTAGCGATCAGCGCCCGTAGCCCGGACTGGTTGCAAGAGCGCTTGCGGCGAAGCGGGCTGCGCAACATCGACGCGTTGGTCGACATCACCAACTACGTCATGCTGGAACTTGGTCAGCCGATGCATGCGTTTGACCGGAGCAAGATTACAGGCGGTATTACGGTGCGGCATGCTCACAAGGGCGAGCGGCTGAAACTGCTTGACGGTACCAGATTGCGACTTCGTTCCAAGACTCTACTTATCGCGGATGAGAGCGGGCCAGTGGCGCTCGCCGGCATCATGGGTGGCGCGAATACAGCAATCAACAGCAATACGCAGGACGTACTGTTAGAAGCGGCATTTTTTAGCCCATCCCGCACGGCTTCGACAGCAAGAGGTTACAACATGCAGACCGATGCCTCCTTTCGGTTCGAGCGGGGTGTAGATCCGCAGTTGCAGGTAATGGCGGTGCAAAGAGCAAGTCAGTTAATCAGTCAGATTGGCGGAGGTGACTGCGGGCCGGTGTTTACCGCTGCGGACTCGCGCAACTTGCCGAAACGCCGGCCCATTCAACTGCGTAAGGGCCGTCTAGATCGAGTGCTGGGAGCACGTGTTGGGGGGCGACGTATCCGCAAGGTATTTGAATCACTCAACATGAAGACTGAAGTCATTGCTGATGGCTGGAAAATAACAGCACCGAGTTACCGTTTCGACATTCTCGGAGAGCATGACCTGGTGGAAGAAGTTGCCCGCATCGTAGGTTTCGAGTTCTTTCCGACTCAACTACCCCGAGTACTAGCCAGCGGGCGCGAACAACAGGAGAACCGGTTGACCCCGGACCGGGCCCGTGACCTATTGGTCGATCGAGGCTATCACGAAGCAATCACCTACAGTTTTGTTGACCCGGCACTGCATGCACGAATTGCGCCCGAGCGGAATCAAATACTGCTTCAGAATCCGATCGCGGCGAACATGTCGCAGATGCGCTCAAGCCTCTGGCCAGGTCTACTCGCTGCGCTAACTGGCAATGCTCGGCGGCAGGTAAGGCGAATCAGGTTGTTTGAGATAGGTAGAGTATTCTTGAGCCACGGCCGCGATCGGCGTGAAATAGATCGCATTGCTGGCGTCCTGACGGGTCCACGCAGGGCCCAGTCTTGGGACACCCCAAGCCGAGGCGCCGACTATTTCGACCTTAAGGGCGATGTCGAGGCCCTGCTGGCACTCGGCGGCTACCAAGACGGGTTTGAATTCCAACCTCGGGAGCACAAGGCGTTGCACCCTGGACAGTGCGCCATGGTCACGCGTGGTGAGCGGGAGGTCGGCTGGCTGGGGCAGATTTCGCCAGAGCTGCGGGAGCATCTGGACCTCGATGGGACCATTTTTGTCTTCGAATTGGATTTGGATGCCGTGCTGGATGCGGTATTACCCATTTTTCGGACCGTTTCCCGGTACCCGGCAGTTGCTCGGGATCTTTCCCTGGTCGTGAAAAATAGTGTGGCCGCCGATGCCTTGCGCGAATGTATCCGCGCTGCGGCGGGAGAACTGCTAACGGCTTTGGAACTGCTGGACGTCTACCAGGGCAAGGGCATACCAAAAACTCACTCATCTCTCACATACCGCTTGACCTTACAGGCAGATTACCGCAATCTTACAGATACCGAGGTAGATGAATTGATTGTGAAGGTAGTTGGCGCTGTTACCCGAGAACTGAGCGGTGAACTCAGAACCTAAGAATTTTTTACCATCCCTTTGCACAATGAAACGGCAAAAGAACTGGCCTAAACTCGAAGCGGTAGCCGTCCAAAGCGGCCACCTGCATCGAGGATAGACGTTATTTGGGGTGAGGCATGCAATAATGACGGTTACCAAGGCGGATCTGGCAAATACATTGTACGAACAGCTTGGGCTTAATAGGCGCGAAGCGAAAGAATTGGTTGAACTCTTTTTTGAACAGATACGTGAAGCCTTAGAGAAGGGCGAGAGTGTCAAGTTATCAGGTTTTGGAGGATTTAGCGTACGCGACAAACGTAGTCGTCCCGGGCGGAATCCGAAAACTGGTCAAGCGGTCGCTGTATCGGCACGCCGCGTCGTGACCTATCGCGCCAGCCAAAAAGTCAAAGAAGACATCGGCCAGAACACCGGGCAGATTGAAGCGATAATGAATCCAGGTCAATCATCGTGACCATGCTTGATCCAGGAGCAGAAGAACTTCCGGCGATTCCGGCAAAACGATACTTTACGATTGGTGAGGTCAGCGAATTGTGTGCGGTCAAGCCACACGTACTGCGATACTGGGAACAAGAGTTTTCGCAACTGCAGCCAGTCAAGCGACGAGGGAACCGCCGCTACTACCAGCGGCACGAAGTGGAACTCATACGAACCATTAGGAAGCTTCTCTACATCGAAGGCTACACGATAAGCGGTGCTGGCAATCAACTGAAAGAGGGCCGCAGCGAAAACGGCACATCCAACAACGAGTCGACGGACGCCGAGCTCAAGCAGATGCTTAATGAGTTACAGGAAATTTCGGCATTGCTCGATCCCTAAAGTTGGTAAAGGGGGATATCAAACGGGGCGTAGCGCAGCCTGGTAGCGCACCGCAATGGGGTTGCGGTGGTCGGAGGTTCAAATCCTCTCGCCCCGACCAACATCGAGCAGGAAAGCACCCAGAGCAGGGGTCGCGAAGGGTGGCTGTTGCTTGTGCCATCTACTGCTATGATGGTTCTTTATGAGCGCACTCCTGCTCCTTGGATTATCGTCCCGGTCCCTGATTGCTGCTCGCTTGTTTAACTGCCGCGCAGGACTCTAAGCGCTTGTCCTTAGGGATCGATATGATGAAAAACATTCTTTGTCTGGCGTGCTTGTTGTTTTCCGGTTCAACACTCGCTCAGTTGGCGTTAGATCAGCAACCTCCGATCGTGAGCCTCACTGACAAGGCCGGCGGGCGGGTCGATGGCGCATCATGGTCCAGCGCAGAGCTTAAGGGAAAAGTTCATATCCTTATGTACGTGGATCCGGATGAAGTTAAGTTGAATGCACACGTGGAGGATGCGCTGGCCGCAGAATCATTTCCCGGTGACCTGGTTACTTCGGTTGGGGTCATAAATATGGCGGCCTCTTGGAAACCGAATTTTGCCATTGACCTGATACTCAAGCGCAAGCAGAAGAAATTTCCCGACACAATATATGTGCGAGACATGCAGCGAGCATTCGTTAGCGGCTGGGATCTGAGGGACCATAGTTATCACATAGTCGTTCTTGACAGGGAAGGACGGCTCATCTTTGAGGCGGCTGGCGAGCTCTCTGCAACACAGATCGGGCAATTGATCGCTGTGATCTGGGACAGGATCAAGGACTAGATGGGCAAAGGCGGTTCGTCTGCGACTGACCAATATCTGCTTACGCGGGTGCGCGAGAGTGGGCGGGAATCGGTCGATTTCGACAATCTAGGATTTGGTGATGTCTTTACCGATCATATGCTGGTCAGCGATTGGCACGACGGCGCTTGGAGCACCCCAAGGATAATTCCGCATGGCCCGCTGTCGGTTAGCCCGGCTGCCCTTGGGCTGCATTATGGCCAGAGTGTGTTTGAAGGCCTGAAGGCATACTGGGGTATTACAGACAATCAGATACGACTTTTCCGGCCGGATCGTAATGCCGCGCGGCTTGCCGCATCTTGTGAGCGGCTTTGCATACCGGCACCAGACCCAGAGACGTTCGTAGCGGCTATATCGGCATTGGTGTCAGTGGAACGCAACTGGGTTCCGCGCGTGCGAGGGCAAGCGCTGTATCTTCGGCCGCTACTGTTTGCCAGCGAAGGGCATCTCGCTGTACGGCCAGCGCAGACCTATACTTTCGTTGTGATAGCGGCACCGGTGAGCGAATATTTCGGCCGTACCGGACGAGCGCTTAGCCTAAAGGCTGAAGAGCGTTTCACCCGCGCAGCTCCTGGAGGCACGGGCTCGGCTAAGACAGCCGGAAACTACGCAGCGACATTGCAACCTATGTTGAGCACATCTTGCGAGGGGTTTGACCAGATCCTTTGGCTGGACGGGCGTGAACACCGATTTGCGGAAGAGGCGGGGCAGATGAATGTTTTCTTCTATTTGGATGATACGGTAGTCACGCCCGACCTTGGCGGCACCATCCTGCCTGGTGTTACCAGGGAAAGCGTTCTGGCACTTCTACACGATTGGGGGATTCCGACCGAAGAACGACGGCTGTCTATGGATGAGATTCAACAGGCAGCTGGCAAGGGTCGACTGCGTGAGATTTTCGGCGCAGGCACTGCTGCGGTCGTGGTGCCGATTATGCGCATTCACCACCTAGGCGCCGATATCTGCTGTCGCCCGCCAAAACACGGCTCTTTGTGTGCCCGGCTCTACGATGCTTTACTTGGTGTGCAGCACGGGGAGCTGCCAGACCATTATCAATGGACCTATCGAGTGACCTGACCACGCCGGTAGGCAAGTGGTTCTCGGGCTGGCTGGCGGGAGCCTTGTTGGTTTGCCCGGGGGCGTTTGCGCAGGACACCGCGATTCAGCAGGGTTTTAGCCTTGCCCGGGAGCTTTGCTCACGCTGCCATGTCATCGGTGACTACAATCGTCTGGGCGGGATTGGCAACACACCTTCTTTCCAGTGGATGGTGAGAAGTAGTGATTGGCGGGAAAGATTTAATAGCTTCTACAGCCGGCGGCCGCACCCGGTGTTTGTGCGGGTACCTGGGTATCCGCGCTGGTCTGATACAGACCCCTATTATCCACCTTTCGAGATTACCCCGGAAAAGATCAAGCTTATTATCCTTTATGCCAATACCCTCAAGAATTCGTAGCATTGTGCGGTTGCTGTCAATGGCTCCGCCACGGCCAGCCCCGACATAAATGGTGGAACCGTGGCCGTTGTAGAATCCGACTACTGATATCTTTTTACATGATGGTTATTCAAAACAAGCCTGCTATTGCCTTGCGAACCGTGACGGGTTGAGCATGACAGAGTTTTTGCTTCTTTTGCTGTTGTTATTTCTCTCCGCATTCTTTTCGGGTTCTGAGACGGCCCTGACTGCGCTGACGCGTGGTCGTGCTGAGGCTCTGGCAAAGGAACAACGCCGTGGTGCGCGCGCGCTCGCAGCTCTCAAGCGCGAGCCGCAGCGCATGTTAGTGGGAATTTTGATTGGCAATAACGTGGTCAATATCGGAGCTTCGGCGCTTGCTACTGTTATTGCAACGCGCGAGTTGGGTCGCCTTGGCCCTGGGCTTGCGGTCGGCGTACTGACAATATTGGTGCTCGTTTTTGGTGAGATCACGCCCAAGAGCATTGCCACACGTTACTCAGAGCGTATCTCCCTGATCGTAGCGCCAATAATTTTGACTTTTTTGCGCCTGATAACGCCACTGGTTTGGCTGTTTCAGGGGATAGCTGATTTGGTTGATAAGGCGACTCCAGTAGATGAGGGAGATCCTATCGTCACAGAGTCGGAGTTGATCAGCATGGTCGGTTTCGGCCAGGAGGAAGGGACGATAGAAAAAGGCGAGAAGGAGCTGATCGAACGTGCATTTGCGTTTAGTGACCTAGCGGTTTCCGACGTCATGACACCGCGGCACCGGGTCTTCACGCTCGATTCCAGGCAAGCGATTGGCGCCGCTATGCCCCGCTTGATAGAGGCACCATACAGCCGTATTCCACTACACCTGGATGACATTGACGAGATCGTCAAGGTGCTCTATCTACGCGATGTACTGGTGCCCTTTGCGGATGGCCGCAACACCGTCACCTTGGGTGAGGTGGCGCGGCCACCTTATTTCGTACCGGACAGCCAGACGCTGACTGATACGATCGCAGCACTACGACGGGAGAGTCAGCACTTAGCGGTGGTTGTAGATGAACACGGGACCATGGAAGGCGTAGTAACGCTGGAGGATCTGCTCGAGGAATTGGTTGGGGAAATTTACGATGAGAGCGACATTAAGCCGCAGCAATTGAGTCCACTGGGCGCTGGCCGCGCAATCGTAGATGGCACCTCAGAATTGAGGGTGATCGGTGACTTTTTTGGAGTAGAGTTGTCCGGTAAACCGACTGACTCGGTGAGCCGTTGGATACTGGAACACGCTCGGAGAATTCCCGGCGCGGGTGAAGTATTCGAACTCGATGGCCTACAGGTCACCGTGCAACAGGCTTCACAGCGCCGGATTCAGGAGGTGCTTGTGTGTCGGCCGAAAAATGAACCTGGCCTGCAGGTGCAGGGTATCAGTTGATTCGTTACTCGGGGTTCACTGCCCGAGTCAGTTTGGAGTCGAGCGCCGCAAAGTAGCGCCCATATAAGCCTTGATGTTGACCGTGGTGACCGGAGTGCCGTCGATTATCTCAGCCTCGATGGCTTTTGTTAGTTGCCGGAACTCCTCTATAGCTCCGTCCAAAGGAAGCGCTAGGGTGAGTTCGGCCACCAGCTCTCCACCGAGGTAGTGCAATACCAAGGTGGGTCCGCCATCATTACCGGTTTCGGCAATCCCGTGAAGTTGTAGGATCGCGTTTACAGCGCTTTCCAGTTCTGGTCGAAGGGGTAAGGTGTCAGAGGAGTTCCATTGACGATCGTCTTCCGGGTCAATATGTACGATCACGTCGGACAGACGGGGAAGTTCTGCTTTCAGGAGGCCAGTAACCTCATCACCAATTCGATGCCCTTCAGAGACGCTGATATGCGGGTCGACGCGCAGGTGCACGTCGGCCAGAACATCGGAACCCATCCGGCGAGTGCGCAATTCGTGAGCGTCAAGAACACCAGGCACGGTTTGTATGTAACGGTGGATCTGATCCACCAGGTCTGGGTCTGCGGCAGTGTCGATGAGTTCAGCCAGCGCTTCGCGCCCAATCGAGTAGGCGACCTGTGCAATCATTACAGTTACTACGATGGTGGCGATGGCATCGGCACGGTCAAAACCCACCATGACACCCGCGATGCCGGCTACTACGATCAAAGAAGACAGCGCATCAGACCGATGGTGCCAGGCATTAGCCCTTAGCAGTCCCGATTCGAGCCGCTGGGCAACGCGTATGGTGTACTGATATAGCGCTTCTTTGAGCAATATTGACAGGGCCGCAATAGCCATGGCGCTTAATCCAGGGTGGAGCAAAGTGCCTGGATGGCGCAGGCGCTCTACAGCGTCCCAGGCCAGGCCGGCGGCAATAAAGGCAAGAGAAAGCGCCAACAGCATCGAGGCGGCGGTCTGGATGCGGCCGTGGCCGTAGGGGTGTTGACGGTCAGCGGCTTGGCTGCCTTGGCGCGCGGCAACGATCACCAGGATATCCGTAGCGAGGTCAGAGAGCGAATGAATGCCATCAGCCACCAGTGCTTGTGAGCCTGTAAGCACGCCGCCGACTATCTTAGCCAGAGCGAGCAACGCATTGATCACGCTCCCAATGAGGGTAATCTGGCGAATTTCCAGATAATCAGCGCGCGTGGATGCACTGCGGGCGCTTGGGGTTTCCCGATTCATGGCATTTGGCGAAGTGATTTCGACATTACTCTAGTTGTATCTAACTGTATCAAGATGCCCGGTTCAGGCCTCAGCCGGCCAGCGGCACGTGGTGTCATTATCAGCGCGGCAGCTGGGTTGACAATGCTCACCCGCGTATTAGGCCTGCAATTAAAAAACGGTTTTGCGATAATACCTCGACGCGACCAGGGGCCGTCAGCAGCCGGCGCCGCCCGACCGTTTGACACCTAATTTTATGCGTATTCTGATCAGTAACGATGATGGCTACCTCGCGCCCGGGCTCGCTGCGTTGGCTGGAGCCCTTGCAACAGTCGCCGATACTATCGTCGTAGCCCCAGACCGTAATCGTAGCGGTGCCAGCAATTCCCTGACCCTGTCTCGGCCTTTGCGGGTGCGTGAGGCACCTAACGGCTTTCACTACGTAGACGGTACACCGACCGATTGCGTGCACATCGGCATTACCGGGTTGATGAATAAAGAACCAGATATGGTCATAGCAGGAATCAACAGTGGCGCCAACCTTGGTGACGATGTCATATATTCGGGGACGGTAGCTGCTGCCATGGAAGGTCGTTTCCTGGGATTTCCAGCAGTCGCAGTGTCGCTGGTTGGAACCGAACTCAAACACTTCACTACTGCTGCTGAGGTAACACTGCAGTTGCTGGAATACATGACTGCTGCACCTTTGCCTGGCGACACCATTATCAATGTCAACGTACCCGATCTGCCATTGCCGGAAATCAAGGGTTTTCGGGCCACGCGCTTGGGCTATCGGCACATGTCCGAGGCTGTGATCCGGAGTACCGACCCTTATGGCGCGGAAATATTCTGGGTCGGACCGGCCGGGATGGAGCAGGACGCCGGTACTGGTACGGACTTTTGTGCGGTCAGGGAGGGGTTCGTTTCGGTGACGCCGTTGCAGGTGGATATCACCCAGCATTCGATGGTTGCCGAAATTGGCCAATGGCTCGAGCAGCACGACGCATGATGTCGGTCGCCTCGGGCAGAGAAATAGGGTTTACCTCCCGCCGTACCCAGCTTCGCCTGGTTAGCCAACTTCGAGCGCAAGGCATAAGCGACGAAACAGTGCTGACAACGATCGCACAAGTACCCAGACACCGCTTTGTCGAGGAGGCACTACAGAGCCGGGCTTATGAAGACACAGCACTGCCGATTGGTCGACAGCAAACCATCTCCCAGCCGTATATCGTGGCGCTCATGACACAACAACTAGTCGACGGACGCACCGACCTGGGAAAGGTGCTGGAGATTGGTACAGGCTGTGGTTACCAGACCGCGGTCCTCGCCAGTCTGGTTAACCGGGTCTATACGATTGAACGCATCGGTTCTCTGCTGGAGACGGCCCGGCAAACGCTGCAGAATCTTGGCGTGTACAACGTATCATATCGCCACGCTGATGGTACAAATGGCTGGCCTGGGCGTGCACCATTCGACAGTATTATCATCACCGCTGCGCCCGATACCGTGCCCCAGGGATTGTTGGATCAGCTTGGCGACGGCGGTCGCTTGGTCGCTCCAGAAGGGGGCAGGTTTGGCCAACACCTGACTCGGGTTGTTCGCCAGGGGCAAAGGTTCCGGCGAGAGACCTCGACGCCAGTGATTTTTGTGCCGATGTTGCTCGGGACCGAGGAATGATAATCTGATGATGACCCAGACCCAGACCCAGACCCAGACCAAGACACTCATTGTGGTGGCTTTACTGTGCCTGTTTGTTGGCTGTATGGGTCCACCGGTAATCCCGGTCAGTGATCTAACCGCTAGCCGCAGCGAGCATTCGGCCCGCATAGTCCGCCCGGGTGATTCCCTGTACACCATCGCTTGGCAAGTGGGTCTGGACTACCGGGAACTTGCCCGTTGGAACACACTGACTCCCCCATATATCTTATCTCCGGGCCAGCGGATCCGATTGAGCCCGCCGACAGTGGGTACTCGCAATGGCCAAGTGTCTAGCACGACTAAAGTCAGCGTCATTCGTAGCAATACTCCCTCCTCACAACCAATAGCGGCACCAGCTAAGAAAGAATCACTAAAAAAGCAGCCGGCACCGGAAACAATGCAACCCCGGAAAGAATCAGCATCAATTAAAAAATGGGTGTGGCCCGGGGAGGGTCGAGTTGTAACCCGTTTCAATCTAGCTCAGGATGAGAACGGCATAAATATCGCGGGAATTGACGGCAGCCCGGTGCGTGCGGCTGCCGATGGCAAGATCGTTTATGCAGGCACCGGTCTGCGGGGCTATGGCCTGCTGCTGATCCTTAAGCACAATGACACATTTCTCAGTGCCTATGCCCATAATCGTGCAGTCATGGTTAGTGAGGGTGATCAAGTAAACGCGGGGCAGGTCATTGCGGAGATGGGCCAATCGGGAGCGGAGTCGATCCAGCTGCACTTCGAGATACGCCGGAACGGGCAACCGGTCGATCCTCAGAGGTATTTACCGAAAAAATAACTCTAAAAGGGCCGCCGCTGGATATCAGTGTGCCCGCGCTCGGCGTTACAAGGGCAAGATCACCGCGGCGATAACCGCGCGTCCTTCCAGGGCGAGAATGTTGAAGGTTCTGCACGCTGCCAGCGAACTCATGAACTCTGCACCGTACTGTTGCGCCGCAACCGTCTGTAACAGGTTTGCCCCTGGGAAATGGTGTGCTTTGCCGGTGCCGACCAGCAGTATTTCCCGGCCCGATGAAAAGAGGTTCTCCAGCAGGGCGCCGTTGAGTTCTCCAAAATCTTTTATCTGCCAGCGACAGACCGGGTCGGTGGGGGTGATAATAAAACTGCCCTCGACAGTTTTTCCACCAACTGATACTACGCCGGAGTTGATCGCGCCAATTAAATTAAGGGTGCTCGAGGTGTCAGCTTGAATTTTCACTGGGGTCGTCGTCGGTTGCTGGAGAGTCTACAACGCCTGGCAGGTTTAGAAAATTGACCGGTACGCAACCTAGGTTGGGGTGTTTCGGATAGAATCGCGTTACCGGGAAGATGTCAGGAGTTTTCGGCCGGCTTTTCTTTTTTCAAACTTGACCCTGTAGAACCAGGTGCCTATGGAGCCAGTCAATATCGGAGTAGTAGGGCTTGGCACAGTTGGAGGTGGCACGGTCGATGTACTGCACCGCAACAGCGCCGAGATCTCACGGCGCGCTGGCCGCGAAATCCGTGTAAGTCGGGCAGCAGTTCGCGATCTCGACCGATCGCGTAGCTGTGACACTTCCGGAATTACCCTGACTAACGATCCATTTGAGGTCGCAAATGATCCGGATGTTCGTGTCGTCGTCGAGTTAATCGGGGGTGAAACCACCGCTTTTGAAATCGTCATGGAAGCCCTGGAGCAAGGTAAGCACGTAGTTACCGCCAATAAAGCACTGATCGCAACCCGCGGTAACGAGATCTTCCGGGCCGCTCATGAACGAGGCCTAGTGGTAGCTTTCGAGGCAGCGGTGGCCGGCGGAATTTCAATTATCAAGATTCTGCGAGAAGGACTCGCTGGCAACCGAGTCAAGCAATTGGTTGGCATTGTCAATGGCACCAGCAATTACATACTCACCGGTATGCACGAGCGGGGCAGCGACTTTGAACCCATGCTGCGGGAGGCGCAAGCGCTGGGCTATGCAGAGTCGGATCCGACTTTTGACATTGACGGCGTCGATGCCGCTCATAAGTTAACTATTCTGGCCTCCATTGCCTACGGAATCCCGCTTGATTTCAGTGCAGTGTACACCGAAGGCATCGGCACCATCCAAGGCAAGGATGTCAGCTATGCAGAAGATCTCGGGTATCGCATCAAACACCTCGGAATAGCGCGTCGCCGAGGGAACCGGGTCGATCTGCGAGTGCATCCGTGCCTGATTCCGGAAACCCACTTGCTTGCAAGTGTCGACGGGGTGATGAACGCAATCTTGGTCGAGGGTGATGCTGTCGGCCAGACTATTCACTACGGCGCTGGAGCAGGCGCCAACCCAACGGCATCTTCTGTGGTTGCCGATATCGTTGACGTGGTCCGCACATTGACCGCGGATCCTGGCAATCGAGTACCACATCTCGCTTTCCAGCCAACAGCACTCACCAGTAAAGACGTAACGCCACTGGGCGATATCGAGTGCGCTTATTATCTACGGTTGCTGGCTCTTGATCGACCTGGGGTACTCGCCGAGATCGCTCGTATCCTCGGTGAGAACAATGTCAGTATAGAAGCAATCCGGCAACAGGGCACCAAGAATAATGATGGAAATGTGTCGGTGGTTATTGTCACCCATAAGACCCGGGAAATGAGCATGACTAGGGCGATTGGTGCTATTGAAGCGTTACCGGCCATTGCTGAGCCGGTTATGAGAATTCGCCTTGATACACTCGAGGCTTAAGGCGCGCTCAGTATGACTGAAGCATCCGGGTTGATTGTTCGTTACCGGGACAGGCTGCCGCTGCCAGCGGGCGCAGCGATCATCTCTTTAAGTGAAGGCGACACACCGCTGGTCCGGCTGCAGTCTTTGTCGGATGCAAGGCGGGGCATAGAGGTCTTTGCAAAATTCGAGGGTCTGAATCCCACCGGCTCGTTCAAGGATCGGGGTATGACCATGGCGGTATCAATGGCCGTACACCAGGGCGCCCGTGCCATTA
Source organism: Arenicellales bacterium (assembly GCA_030754035.1). GTDB lineage: Bacteria > Pseudomonadota > Gammaproteobacteria > Arenicellales > UBA868 > UBA12578. The sequence goes on from JASMBC010000001.1 coordinate 166,850, forward strand.
TCTGTGCGTCCACCGGCAACACCTCAGCCTCGGCGGCAGCTTATGCGGCCCGAGCCGGTATCACGGCTTTCGTCGTGATACCCGAGGGCAAGATTGCACGGGGCAAACTGGCACAGGCGATGATGCACGGTGCAACCGTCATTCAAATCACCGGTAATTTCGATGCCGGCATGGCTATCGTTAAAAAGATGCCCGATGAGGCGCCGGTCACGTTGGTTAATTCAGTCAACCCGTTTCGGTTGCAAGGCCAAAAGACCGCTGCCTTTGAGGTTGTGGACTGCTTGGGACGAGCACCCAATTACCATTTCCTACCAGTAGGTAATGCCGGTAATATCAGTGCCTACTGGATGGGTTATTGTGAGTATGCCGAAAGCGGATTAGCGAATGCCCGACCGATTATGGTCGGCTGCCAGGCGACGGGGGCGGCGCCATTTTTAAGGGGAGCGGCCGTGGCGCAGCCCGAAACTGTTGCCACCGCAATTCGCATTGGTAATCCACAGTCCTGGGATTTGGCTCTCGCCGCACAGAGGGAATCAGGCGGTTGGTTCCTCGCTGCTGACGATGACGCGATCCTTGCCGCCCAGAAATATCTTGCTGAGAATGAAGGGCTGTTCTGTGAACCGGCCTCAGCAGTTTCGGTCGCCGGGCTGCGCGCAGAGTTGTCTCGGTCGGCGATCCCCGATGGTGCAACCGTGATATGCACGTTGACCGGACACGGTCTAAAGGACCCTGATACCGCAATCGCGCAAAGCACTGAACCTATACGAGTCGGCTCGACCATGGATGAGGTGCGAAGTGTCATACTGGATTCCGGCTGACGATGATTTGGAGAAGCGGGTGACCTGGCTACTGCTTCGAGTCTCCGGCCACAGGTCCTGAGATGCTCCCTCAACGCGTGCTCGTATTCGACATTGAGACTATCCCCGATGTCGCGGCCGGCCGGCGATTATTGGGTCTTGAAGGACTGTCCGATCAAGAAGTGGTGCGGGCTATGCGCACTCGGCGCCTGCAGAAGACCGGTGCCAGCGATTTCCTCGCTCATCCTTACCATCAGATCATTGCAATTTCGGTCGCGCTGCGGGCAGATGACAGCCTCAGTATATGGTCGCTTGGCGAGACCAACTCGGATGAATCGGAGTTGCTGGAAAGATTTTTCGATGGCATAGAGCGTTTTACTCCCATCCTGGTTTCCTGGAACGGCAGCGGATTTGATTTACCTGTCATCCACTACAGGTCGCTGCTTCATGGCGTAGCCGGCAATCGTTACTGGGACATCGGGGAGTCCGATCGCGATTTCAAGTGGAACAATTACCTCAACCGTTACCACGCCCGCCACCTTGACTTGATGGACGTGTTGTCGGGCTACCAGCCCCGGGCGACTGCTCCTTTGCAGGAGATTGCGCTGTTGCTTGGATTTCCAGGGAAAATGGGTATGAGTGGCGCCGTAGTTTGGGATAAATACCAGGCCGGCGCGTTGGACGAAATTCGGCATTATTGCGAAACTGATGTACTGAATACATTCCTGGTTTACCTGCAGTTCGAAAAAGCCCGGGGTAACCTGAGCCCTGCTGTCCTTGACAAGGAGCATGAGCTGCTGGCAGATACCTTGCAGCAGTCCGCCCAATCCCACCTCCTGGAGTTTCTGCGGGCATGGAAAAGCCTTGGTAGGCCCGAAGCAGTCATTGCAACCGATTGAAGCGCAGATCGAATCGTTCACCCATGACGGGCGTGGGGTGGCGCGAGTCGATAACAAGGTCTGGTTCATCGAAGGAGCGCTGCCCGGTGAGCAAGTTAGTTTTTGCCAATCCGGTAAACGTCGGTCCTTCAACCACGGTGTGCTGCAGAAGGTTATTCACCCAGCTGCAGATCGTGTTGTGCCGCAGTGCCCCGTTTTTGGGATCTGTGGTGGTTGTGCCCTACAGCATGTGAACCTTGTCGGGCAGGTGCGCCTTAAACAGCAGTTTCTGGTAGAGCAGTTGGCCAGGGCTGGCGTGCTGTCCGAGGCGAAGTTGGCCAAACCGATCACTGGTCCCGGTTGGGCATACCGGCGCAAGGCACGCCTAGGTGTTCGCCTGGTACCGAAAAAAGGCGGTATTTTGGTTGGTTTTAGGGAGCGCCACAAAAGTTACATTACGCCGCTCGATACCTGCTTGGTCCTGGACCAGTCGGTGGCGTCACTGTTACCCGGGCTACCGGCTCTTGTCGAGTCATTAAGTTGCCCGAGTCGGCTGCCGCAGATCGAGGTAGCGGTGGGGGATGGAGGGCGGGTTGCGCTGGTATTTCGTACCCTCGAGCCTTTACTGAAAAATGATCTCCTTCGCCTAACCGACTATGGGCGGGTCAAGGACGTAGCCGTGTACTGCCAATTCGCAGGACCGGATTCGATCAATTGCCTACACTCGCCCGATCCGCCTGTTTTGCATTACGATCTCGAAGCGGGCGAATTGCGTCTTGAATTTCGACCAACCGATTTCGTTCAAGTCAATTCATTCGTGAATCAGTCGTTGATCGCCGCCACCCTAGATGGCCTAGAACTTAGCCCCGGGAATAAAGTGTTGGATCTGTTTTGCGGTATCGGGAACTTCTCACTGCCGTTGGCAACTCGAGTCGACTCAGTATTGGGAGTCGAGATCGAACCGCGAATGATTGCGCAGGCCCGCGCGAATGTTGCGCTTAATCGTATCGAAAATGTCGAGTTTGAGTGCAGGGACCTTTACGGCGCGGAACTAGCCGGCTGGCGCCCGGGATCATTTAGTCACTTGTTGCTGGACCCGCCGCGCAGTGGTGCGCTGGAAGTGGTCAAGTCGCTGGTGCCAGAACTGGTCCCTTTAAAAATAGCCTACGTGTCCTGCAATCCGGCAACTCTGGCTCGAGATGCGGCGATATTGGTTGATCGCGGCTACCAGGTCGAGTCTGTGCAGGTAGTGGACATGTTTCCCCAGACCGCACACATCGAATCACTCTTGCTGCTCGGCCGTAAATGAGACGGCCGACCCCACGATCCACGCGTACCGGTATCGTGGGCTCTCAGCCCTCAGTGCCGGTCTTGCCCGTAGTCTGAGGCGTCGACTCATGGGTAGTCGAGCGCTCAGACCGGCGAGACGACGGCGGGCGACGGGGGCTGCGGTCGCTACCACCACGCACCTGGCGGCCACGACCGCGACTGCGGCTACGCCGCCGAGTTGGGCCCTGGTCTGTTTTTTCCTGACCGCTTGTTTCGCCACCTTGCGCCGGGCGAGCTCGTTCTTGGTCGCGATTTACGGTCGGTCGGCTACCCGAACGACGGCCGCTACTGCGGCGCGATCGGTTTGGGTGGGCACTGGTTGATTGTTTTGGGTTCTTTCTGGCGGCAGGCTCCACGCTCGTTGGGAAACCGGCGATACTGCGCCACAGGCGGGCCAGCAACCCAGGTTTATCGACATCCTGGGCCAGAGTTTGTGGCGGCGGAGGTGGGGGCGGCGTGGTATCAATTTGGTCGATATTGACCGCCGCTCGGCGTGTCCGCGAAGCCACAGTGTATTGCACTTCGCTACTTTCCGCTGGCGTAATACGAATTGTGTGGCTAGGTAGGTCACCGGATGCGTCGATATCCTCACTGCGCAATCGTTGAATGTTGGATTGTGATCCCTGTAGTTGAGGAGTTGGGATTAGCACGACTCGGGATCCCAGCCTGGCCTCGAGTAGGTTAACCTCGTGGCGTTTCTCGTTTAACAGATAGGTAGCGATATCAACTGGTAGTTCTGCAAAGACCGCTTCAGTATTTTCTTTGATAGCCTCTTCTTCGAGAATCCTTAGGAAGCTTAAAGCCGAGGAGGAAACGTTACGCACACTGCCAGTGCCGTCACATAATTTGCAAGCGCTATAATTCGACTCGCTAATCGACGAACGCAAACGCTGGCGGGATAGTTCCAACAGGCCGAAGCGGGATATAGAGCCCAACTGAATTCGCGCACGATCATTCTTGACTGCTTCGACCAGCCTGTTCTCCACAGTATTCTTGTTGCGGCTTGAAGTCATATCGATCAAGTCGATGACGATCAGGCCGCCGAGATCGCGGATTCGCATTTGCCGGGCCAATTCGTCCGCAGCTTCAAGGTTGGTTTGTAACGCGGTCTCTTCTATGTCTGAGCCCTTGGTGGCTTTTGCCGAGTTGACGTCTACACTGATTAGTGCCTCGGTATGGTCTATTACCAGTGCGCCGCCGGAGGTCAATTTCACGGTCCTCGAGAAGGCATTTTCGATCTGGTGTTCAACCTGAAAACGGGAAAACAACGGCACAGAGTCCTGGTAGTGTTTGAGCTTGACCAAGTTATGTGGCATTACCTGGTTCATAAAGCGGCTGGCGCGTTCGAAGATGTCAACTTCATCAATAAGGATTTCCTGGATATCGCTTTTTAGGTAATCGCGCAGGGTTCTGACAATCAGATTACTCTCCTGATAGACCAGAAAAGGTGACTGAGCCTCTGTTGACGCTGACTCAATAGCTTTCCACAGTTGCATGAGGAAGTCCAAATCCCACTGCAATTCCTCGCTGGATTTGCCAATCCCAGCCGTGCGGACGATCAGTGAGTGCTCTGTGGGAACAGCAAGGTCTGCTAATGCATCACGCAGCTCGCTTCGCTCATCGCCGGCAATCCGGCGGGATATACCGCCGCCCTTGGGGTTGTGCGGCATCAACACCAAATACCGGCCAGCCAGGCTGATGAAGGTCGTAAGTGCGGCACCCTTGCTGCCTCGTTCTTCTTTTTCCACCTGCACCAGTAATTCCTGGCCTTCTTCGATGACATCTTTGATACGGACCTGTGCCATTGGGGTGGCCGGGGAAAAATTACGGAAAAACGCTCGGGATATCTCCTTGAGCGGAAGAAATCCCTGGCGCTCGGCGCCATAATCAACGAACGCAGCTTCTAGGCTAGGCTCAATCCGGGTCACGACGCCCTTATATATATTGCCTTTGCGCTGCGTTCGAACCGCAGATTCGATATCCAGGTCCAGCAGTTTTTGTCCATCGACGATCGCAACCCGCAGTTCCTCCGGGTGCGTCGCGTTAAATAGCATTCTTTTCATTTTCTCACTCACTGCCCCGACGATGCGGGGGCCCTGTAGGGCTTTCGCCGCGCCGATCGCCAGGAACGTTTAACGATTAGCCTGTGACGCCATTACAAACACGTGTAAGTGCCAGGCCACAGATGGCCAGCAAAGCGGGGCAGAAGAATGAAGGGTACCGGAGGAGTTCAGTGAGTTGCAGACAAACCACGGACAATAAGCCGACGGCAGCAAGACAGCGCTGCGCGCCTATCGTATCTAGCCATCATCCGTGAATTGCAACCGCTGCCTATCACAGCCTGATAATCCTTTTTTGTGCGGTGCGTCTGTCCGGCGCCGCCCTTTAATCGGTTCTAATTGCGCACTGCAAACGACAGGCGCAGATATCCTTTCTTCAGCCCGCACGGGACAGGTCGAACTCTGTCTCACCGCGCTGCTTCGTCATGGCACCTTAAGCCGGGTATGATTACGGACCCTGGCCGTGCAATATCTTTATTATCCCGGCCATTTTCGTGGGCCCGGCGCTAACGGTCAAAGTGCGTATCGCACCCGATCCTGCTCCGGCTGACACTTACTGGTTTCTGTTTTCACAGGCGCCAGGCTGAAGTGTAACAAGTCCACTTCGGTTTTTCAAAGAGATAATGACACAAAGCGCTAATTCAAGTGAATCGAGCAAGCGTGGAGCTCGCACGGAAACTGTGCGCGAGTCAGAAACTGGCCAGCGCCTCGACAATTATTTGCTTAAACACCTAAAAGGTGTTCCCAAAAGCCACATCTATCGCATTATTCGCGATGGCCAGGTGCGGTTGAACCGTGGCCGGAGCCGCCCGGCGACCAGGGTTAAGGCTGGTGACAATGTCCGAATTCCACCTTTGCGACTACCCCAGCCCCGTGCGCTGAATCATGCCAAAATACTATTGCGGCTGAGTGAGAGCATCTTGTTCGAAGACGATTACCTGCTTGTACTTAATAAGCCTGGTGGCTTATCCGTACATGGCGGTTCTGGCACCGTTTCGGGCATCATTGAAGCACTGCGTAGCGAAAGGGACACCTACCTGGAGCTGGTTCATCGGCTGGACAAGGAGACCTCCGGCTGCTTATTGCTAGCAAAGCAGGCAAATGTGCTGAAGACTTTACATCGGCAGATGCGAGAGCCGGGGCCGAAGCCTACAATCGAGAAGATTTATATCGCGTTGCTGGTAGGTCGGTGGCGAGGGGGTAAACGATCGTTATGCCAGCCATTGGAGACGATTCGGGACCGGAGTCGCCAGAAACGCTCGACCATCAATCCACAGGGCCGGACTGCGCTCAGCCTGTTCGCACCGATTGCACGGTATCCCGCGCATACACTGGTGTCTGTACAGTTGTTAACTGGCCGGCTGCACCAGATTCGGGTGCATGCCGCGGGATCTGGCTATCCGGTGGCTGGCGATCGGATTTACGGCAACAAAGAGAATAATCGTGTATTGCGCGGGCTCGGCTTGCGGCGTCAATTCCTTCATGCATCGCGCCTGGCGCTGATCCACCCAGTGGCAGGAAGGCGCCTTCAGTTCGAAGCGCCATTGCCACAGGAACTTGCCGCATTACTGAAGAAAATACAATAAACTGAAGCAGGTAAGTACTCTGGGTGGCAAGATGATTGGACACCGATTACCGATTGGGAATCACGGCCACACCCTCGAGTTCCAGCATTGCCACCAGCCGGATCAGCGGCAGTCCCAGCAACGCACTGGGGTCATCCCCGGACAGTGATTCCAGCAGCGCAATACCGAGACCATCAGCCCGCAGACTGCCGCAGCAGTCGTAGGGCTGCTCAGCGTCGAGGTAACGTTCAATTAGGTCCTGGGTCAGCGGTTTAAAGCGAACTCGGAAGGAAACGCAGTCGCTTTGCAGGTTGCCGGTAGCACTGTTAAAGAGCGCAACACCGGTTTGCAGTAAGACCTCTCGCTCGGAGGCATCCAACAATTGCGCAATCGCAGCGGCACGATCAGCCGGTTTGCCAACGATACGGTCGCCGTGCACGGCAACTTGGTCCGATCCGATCGACAACGCACCGGGCGCATGCTGGGCGCCGGCTTGCGCTTTTGCCACCGACAGCCGCTGAACCAGCGATTGTGCGTCTTCTCCTGATTGATGGGCCTCATCGACCCCTGGCTTAACGACCCGGAAAGGTAGGCCCAACTGCCGCAGCAGAGCACAGCGAAACGGCGATGATGAGGCCAGCACCAGTTCCGGTAAAGGAGTAATTTTTGACACGTAAACCTCCGCGCAATAAAATTCGCTGGTCGCGTGGCCGCAGCCCGGCTACAACGCAATGCTGTACCCCGTATTCGCGGGCGCCGGTAACGAGCCGGCGTATATTCTAGGGCAAGAGACAGGATATGGCCGTACAAAAGAACCGGACGACTCCCTCAAAGCGCGGAATGCGGCGCTCCCATGATAGTTTGGGCAAACCGACGCTCTCGACAGATCCCGTGTCAGGGGAGCTACACCGGCGTCACCAAGTGACGGCAGACGGTTACTACCGGGGCCGCAAAGTCATCAACGAGAAGGAAGAGTTGGAATAGACCGGGGCTGCGGCGGCGCGCCCGGGTCAAACCATCCCGTGACGCCAAAGGTCCAAGTACCGTGACCGTTACCCTGGCGGTCGATATGATGGGCGGCGACAAAGGGCTTGCCGTCACCGCGCCTGGCATCCGCCGGGCGCTTCAAAACTATTCCAACCTGCATTGCCTGTTGGTTGGCCGCCAGACAGACATCGTATCACTGCTAGGTGACCTCAGTGGCAACCCGAACGTTGAGATTGTGCAAGCTGCCGAGGTGGTCGATATGCATGAGTCGCCGGCAACAGCGCTGCGCTCCAAGAAAAACTCCTCGATGCGCGTCGCCATCAACTTGGTTGCCGAGGGCCGTGCTGACGCTTGTGTTAGCGCCGGCAATACCGGGGCCTTGATGGCGACAGCCCGTTTTGTACTGAGGATGTTACCAGGTGTCGATCGACCCGCAATCATCAGCGCGTTGCCACGGGCCGACAGCCACGTACATATGCTGGACCTTGGCGCTAACGTTGATAGTTCCCCTGAGATTCTGTTGCAATTCGGGCTGATGGCCGTAAGCATGGTTCGTTCGTTGGAGCACGTCCAACAGCCCACCATCGGCTTACTCAACGTAGGCAGTGAAGATATCAAGGGCAGCGAGATAATCAAGCGAGCCGCTGATCTTTTTAAAGCCAGCGAGATCAACTACGTCGGATATGTGGAAGGCGACGATATTTTTCAAGGTGAAGTAGATATTATCGTCTGCGACGGATTCGCTGGAAACGTTGCCCTGAAAACCAGTGAGGGCTTGGCGCAAATGCTCGTGAAGGTTATGCGTGAGGAGTACACACGAAATTTGTGGACGCGCTTGGCTGCGTTTCTGTCAATTCCGGTATTGCGATCGTTTCGAGCGCGAGTCGATCATCGGCGCTACAACGGCGCGGTCTTACTGGGGTTAAACGGCACAGTAGTCAAGAGTCATGGTGGAGCCGATAGCTTTGCATTTTCCCATGCGATAGAAGTTGCTCGCGAAGCGGTGGAAAACAAACTGCTACAACGCCTTCGTGCAGATTTTTCGGGCTCCGAGACAGGTAAGGTGTAAACCAGTGAGTTACGCGCGCATTACCGGTACCGGCGGATACCTGCCCAAGAAAGTTCTAAAAAATAAGGACTTGGAGAGCCTGCTCGACACTACCGATGAGTGGATTTATACCCGTACTGGAATCCGGCAGCGACATATTGCGGCGGACAATGAATTCACCTGTGACCTGGCCGAACAGGCCGCACGGATCGCCCTCGACGCCGCCCAGCGAACGCCCGACGAGGTGGATCTTATTGTGGTCGCAACCACAACGCCAGATCAGGTCTTTCCCAGCACCGCCTGTCTGTTGCAAGAGCGTCTGGGAATACATGGTTGTCCGGCATTCGACGTCCAGGCTGTGTGTGCTGGCTTTATCTACGCCATGGATGTAGCGCAGCGGTATATTCAGACTGGGGCTAGCCGCTGTGCGTTAGTTGTTGGGGCAGAGACTTTTTCGAGGATTCTGGACTGGTCAGACCGTTCTACTTGTGTGCTGTTCGGTGACGGCGCTGGTGCTATGGTGCTCGAGTCAAGCAGCGAACCAGGTATCTTATCGAGCCATCTTCATGCCGATGGCGCCTACAAGGACCTACTCTGTGTTCCCGTTGGCGTCTCAACCGCCTATCGGGAATTGCTGAACGGTCAAGCCTACACCGAAATGCAAGGCCGGGAAGTCTTCAAGTGGGCGGTGAGTGCGCTCGGTGATGCGGTGATGGAGGCGGTGAAAGCCAATGGATTATCTTGCCTCGATATTGACTGGCTGGTACCACACCAGGCCAACATCCGAATAATCAACGCAATCGCAAGGCGCCTGGACCTCAGCATGGACAACGTGGTTGTCACTATCGGCCGACACGGCAACACATCTGCCGCATCCATCCCGCTGGCATTTGACGAGGCGGTGCGCGATGGACGGATAAAGGACGGGCAGACGATAATCATAGAGGGTTTCGGCGGAGGGTTTACCTGGGGCAGTTTGCTTTTTAAATTCTGACCGGAGGTGTGGCGCGTGAGTGACGAAGTAACTAAAAAAGTCTGTTTGGTAACCGGTGCCAGTCGGGGTATCGGCCGAGCAATTGCGCTGGCTCTTGGCCGGGATGGATACACGGTTGTTGGCACAGCGACAACCGCAGATGGTAGTAGGAAAATTGGTCATGCCCTGGAGGCTGCGGGTGTTGGCGGCCGTGGTGCAGTGCTTGATGTCGCTGATGTGGACTCAATTACCGACGTTGTCGACTCGATTACCAAAGATATTGGTCACATCTCGGTGCTGATCAATAATGCTGGTATTACTCGGGACAACCTGCTACTAAGAATGAAGGAGAATGAGTGGGATGAAGTCATTGAGACAGATCTAAAATCAGTCTACCGGTTAAGTAAGGCCTGTTTGCGCAATATGGCTAAGGCACGATACGGGCGGATAATTAACATTACTTCAGTGGTCGGGGCGATCGGTAACTCGGGCCAATCGAATTATGCTGCGGCCAAAGCCGGCGTCGTTGGGTTCACCCAGTCACTGGCCAGGGAAGTGGCCTCGCGGAATATTACTGTCAATGCAGTGGCCCCCGGCTTTATCCAGACCGACATGACCGCGGCATTGCCCGATGAGCAACGGACTCGGTTGTTGGCTGGCATCCCATTGGCCCGCCTGGGCCAACCAGAGGACATTGCCGCTGCTGTCTCTTTTCTTGCCTCGAAGGATGCCGCCTATATCACGGGGCAGGTATTACACGTCAACGGCGGCATGTACTTATCTTCGTGAAGAATATATAATAAACTACTGAAATATCGCGTTAAATTACTATATCTACATTGATGAATGTTACCCCGCTCGGGCCGAACTGAACCGGCACCAGTTACACTGGATTATTGGACTTAAGGTCTTGAATACGGTTTAATTCGCGCTCTTCCCCAAAAGTTATGGCGACTCGAATCGGGTGTCCGCGCCGCGTCGGATTCCTTGCACAGAATTTAATTGACCCAGGAGGTTTAGTATCCCATGAGCAGTGTCGAAGAACGTGTCAAGAAGATAGTGGTGGAGCAACTTGGCGTAAACGAAGACCAAGTGACACCGGATGCCTCATTTGTGGATGATCTTGGGGCCGATTCGCTCGACACCGTCGAGCTCGTAATGGCGCTCGAGGAAGAATTCGATGCGGAAATTCCGGACGATGAAGCGGAGAAGATCACTACGGTCAAGCAGGCCGTGGAGTTCATCCAGGCAAATACCAGCAGCTGACTTGCCATTTAATTAGGAATCAGAAGCCGCCGAGCGCAATAGCGTCCGGCGGCTTTCTTCTTCTTGGACTAAGACAATGATAGCGCGAAGGGTAGTGGTCACCGGCCTGGGGTGTATTTCACCGTTGGGCCTCAATCTCGGCGAAACCTGGTCGGGCCTGACAGCAGGTCGCAGCGGCATTTCCACAATAAGCCATTTCGACGCCAGTGCTTTGCCCTCGTCCATAGCCGGCGAGGCCACCGGATTCGATCCTACCAGTCGCCTGGCTGCTAAAGAAGCACGCAAGATGGACCGTTTTGTCCAGTTGGGACTGGTGGCCGGATTGGAGGCGTTCGAGGACTCGGGACTTGAAGTCAATGAAGCCAACGCCGACCGGGTCGGAGTGCTCATTGGAGCAGGAATCGGCGGCCTCGCAACGATAGAGCAGACAACCGCGGTTTATCACGAAAAGGGGCATCGACGCGTATCACCGTTCTATATACCAGCCAGCATTATCAATATGGTTTCTGGAAACCTGTCTATCATGTTGGGTTTGCGCGGCCCGAACCTCGCAATTGTTACAGCCTGCACAACGGGCACTCATTCGATCGGGCAAGCTGCGCGAATGATCCGCACTGGCGATGCCGATGTCATGGTCGCCGGCGGAACCGAAGCGGCGCTTACCCCCACATCTCTTGCAGGTTTTGCTGCAGCGCGGGCGTTGAGTCGCCGGAATAACGCACCAGCGGCTGCTAGCCGTCCTTGGGACGTGGACCGGGATGGTTTTGTTATGGGGGAGGGGGCAGGTGTACTGATGCTGGAAGAACTCACCCATGCCCATGATCGGGGCGCGTGCATATACGCTGAACTTAAAGGCTTCGGAATGAGCGCCGATGCCCACCACATAACTCAGCCGGCAGCAGGCGGCAAAGGAGCCTCGCGCTGCATGGAGAATGCGCTGCGCGACGCCATGATTGATCATGAAGACATTGACTACGTTAACGCCCACGGCACCTCAACACCGCTTGGCGATGCGGCTGAAACGGTTGCACTGAAAAGAACTTTTGGCACCCATGCGGGGAAACTTGCGGTCAGTTCGAACAAATCAATGATCGGGCACCTGCTTGGTGCTGCAGGCGGTGTAGAAGCGGTGGCCACCGTAATGACCCTGTACGAGCAGGTGATCCCACCAACGATCAACCTCGACAATCCTGACCCCGACTGCGATCTGGACTACGTCCCGGGCACGGCCCGACAAGCCTCGCTGACAGCGGCGATCTCAAACTCCTTCGGTTTCGGCGGTACCAACGGCAGCCTGGTATTCAGTCGTTACATAGGTTGATGCCTGGAGAAGGCTGACGGCGCACCTGGTGGAAGCACAAACCCGTAAATCCCACCGGTCATTGGGACAGTATCGTATTCAGACCGCCGTCATACTCATACTAGCGGCGTTGATCTGCACTGGTGGAGGTACGATCTACTATTTATACCGTGCCGTTCATGTGCCGGTTCCAGCGGAAAGCAGCAATTTTCTTGTCACTTCAGGTTCCAGTCTGCCTGACTTCACGCGGGCACTGAAAAAGCAAGGCATCGTCGCAACTGAATGGCCGTTGCAAGTGTGGGCGCTGATAAGCGGGGCGGCCGGCTCACTCAAGGCCGGAGAATACAGTTTTGAGACCGGCGATACGGCGGCCAAAATGCTTAGCAAAGTTGTCCGTGGGGAAGGCGTGCAACGCAAATTCACAATTCTTGAAGGATGGACGTTTCGCGATCTACGCGACGCTCTGGGCAAGAATAAAGCTCTAAAGCAGATAACCCGTGACCTTAACGACAACGAAATCCTCGATCAACTAGGCATCGGAAAGTCGCACCCCGAGGGCCTTTTTTTCCCCGATACCTATTTCTTCGTTCACGGACATACGGACCTTGACTTGTTGCGCCGCTCGGCATTGAAAATGTCTACTGAGTTACAGGCGGCCTGGACAGAACGAGCGAACGGGCTGCCGTACGACAACCCTTACGCGGCACTGATTATGGCGTCGATTGTCGAGAAAGAAGCGCTATTGGACGTAGAGAAGCCCACTATCAGTGGGGTTCTCTGTAATCGCTTACACCAGGGGATGCGCTTGCAGGCGGACCCCACCGTCATTTACGGTCTCGGTTCAGGCTTTGACGGTGATCTCAAGCGCCGACACCTGCGCCAAGACTCCCCGTACAATACCTACAAGAGGAAAGGCTTGCCGCCCACGCCAATCGCGCTTCCTGGGGCGGCGGCCTTGGCTGCCGCTGTGAATCCGGCCAATACCAAGGCAATATATTTTGTTGCTCGGGGCGATGGCAGCCATCAGTTTTCTACAACCCTTCAGGAACACAACGCAGCAGTGCGCACGTATCAATTAAAATAAGGACGAAAAGGAATCCGGCGTGAGCGGGAAGTTAATCACATTTGAAGGTGGCGACGGCGCGGGTAAGACTACTCAGGTCGCACTGCTGAGTGCGACGCTGCGGGCCAAAGGCGTGAATGTTCTAGTAACACGGGAACCTGGCGGTACTGAAATCGGCGAGAGAATTCGAGATCTGATTCTGCACGACCCGGTGACCCTTGTTACCGCTGCTGAATTGCTGCTTATTTTTGCAGCCCGGGCACAGCATATCGTAGAGGTGATTCGGCCAGCGCTGGCAAGGGATAAGTGGGTTCTGTGCGACCGTTTCACCGATGCCACTTTCGCTTACCAGGGTGGGGGTAGGGGGGTGCCCGCTGAACGGGTAACGCAACTGGAGTCTATCGTCCACCATGGCCTGCAGCCGGACCTTACCCTGTTACTCGACTTGCCGGTCACCGAGGGAATGGCGCGCAGCGTAGCAAGAGGCAAGGGCGAGGACCGCTTTGAAAGTCAGGATGTCGCTTTTAAAGAACGAATCCGGGCAACTTACCTGGCCAGGCAGGCGAGTGCGGCACATAGGATTCGACTGGTTGACGCCAGTGCGCAAATCGAAGTGGTGCAGGCCCAGATCAAGAAACTCGTGCTGCAGGTGCTCGAGCCATGATCCCGTACCAGGTTTCCACGCTTCCCTGGCTGGAGACGCAGTGGCGACAAATGATCGAGCGCGGTCAGGCGTTACCGCACGCTGTTCTGTTGAACGGAAAACCCGGTATCGGCAAGCTTGCGCTTGCCTTCGGGATTGCCCGGGTACTTCTTTGCCGCCGCGATAGTGGCAGGGAGCCTTGTGGTAATTGCGGCAGTTGTACACTACTAGACAGCGGCACACATCCGGATCTACATCTGCTTACTACCGAGCAGCAGCTTGAAAGGGGCGAGGGCCTAGTACCCGCTTATGGGGCCCGCTATTCGGCGCCTGCGACAACAACTAAAGGTAGACAAGCGCGGGTCAGCGAAATCATTGGCGTAGATACTATCCGGGCATTGACTGGGAAGCTTAGCTCGACTGCCGGACAGGGGCTTCGCAAGGTGGCGCTGATTTATCCGGCCGACGCTATGAATATCAATGCTGCCAACGCATTACTGAAGTTCCTCGAGGAGCCAACACCTGCTACTCACTTGTTGCTGATTACGGCTGATCCGTTCCAATTACCGGCTACGGTTCGCAGCCGCTGCAGCCGCCTGGAGGTGGCGGCACCAGAAACTGCGGTGGCGTTGGCCTGGCTTGAACGGCTTACAGATAATGTTTCGGAAGACGCCAAGACTCTGTTGCAACAAGGCTGGGGGCCACTCGAGATTGCAGATCTGATTACCGAGCTGCCAGCTGGGGGATATCGGACGCTCTACCAGACAGCATTGACCAGCGCCGCGGAAGGGGACGCCGCTGGTGCCCTGACGGCAGTCCTGGAACAACTAGGTGCCCGTAGAGCCATGCGCTGGTTGCAGCATTCGATGCTCTCGGCTATGCGTCAGCAGGCTACTTTAAAGCAGGACCTACAGGGGAACGCACAACCCAAGGCTAATATCAACCGACGCCAGTGCGTCGCTCTTTTTCGACTGGCGGGCCAGTTTCGTCGCTGGCCACACGGTGCGGTTGACGAAACTCTCTTTCTGGAAGATATTTCATCCCAACTCCAGGCGCCACGCGGTAAGGGTGATTACGACCTATGAATCAATCAGAGTTGCAGTCCTCAGGGAGTGAAAATTCGGGGAAAGCCCGGCCGCGGGTGGTATCGGTAACTATTAAGGACATCCGCACTCTGCAAGCATCCTACATGCAATTTCTCAAGAACGGTGGATTGTTCGTACCGACAACTTCCTCCTATAACATCGGCGACGAGGTCTTCCTAGTCCTCAAACTCCTGGAGAAAGAACAGTTTGCGGTTGCTAGCACGGTAGCCTGGACCACACCCGCAGGAGCCCAGGCCAGCCGTACCCCCGGGGTTGGCATCCATTTCAAGGGCTCTGAGGGGGTAAAACTCAAGGAAAGAATAATGGAGTTGCTGACGCAAGCAGGCGAGAGCAAACGAGCCACCCATACGCTCTAGTCAACCCCGTATATATTCAATCCTTTATCTTCCTGATTTCCCGTGTTGGTAGATTCACACTGTCATCTCGATTTTCCCGGCTTGGTCGAACAACTCCCAGCCGTCATCGACCGGGCTAAGGCCGCCGGCGTTGAGCACCTGTTGTGCATTGGGGTCAACCTCGAAGATTTCAATAAAATGATGGCGCTGCTCGATGACTACCCCAACGTCTTCGCATCGGTTGGGATCCATCCCAATACACCGTACCAGGAGGAGCAAGAGTCTGATGCGGGCGCGCTGGCGGCGCTTGCCAGTGACCCGCGAGTGGTTGCGATCGGCGAAACCGGTTTGGATTTTTTTCGTAGCAAAGGAGACCTTGAATGGCAAAAACAACGCTTTAAGACTCACATCGAGGCAGCAACATTTGCCGGTAAACCTCTAATAATTCACACTCGAGAGGCAGCACAAGCGACACTAGATGTAATGCGTGCTGCAAGCGCGCAGACGGTGGGCGGCGTTATGCATTGCTTTGCCGACGAATGGGAGGTGGCCAAAGCGGCTCTTGATCTCGGCTTTTTCATCTCCTTTTCTGGGATCGTCACTTTCAAGAGTGCCGATTCGCTGCGTGAGGTTGCTCGGAGGGTGCCGGATGACAGAATCCTAATCGAGACTGACGCGCCGTATCTGGCGCCGGTACCGCACCGTGGCAAAACCAATGAACCAGCTTTCGTCCGAGCCACAGCCGCATGCCTGGCCGAATTGCGCGGTCAGTCGCTGGTTGAAATTGGCCGCATGACGACCGAAAACTTCTTCGCGCTCTTTAGCAGCGCTACCCGGATTTCCTCTAAAAGCGTGCCTCAGCACGCGGGCTAAGCCCATCGCGACCGTTAGGCTGCAATATGGCGCTCGCGCTTTAAGTAACGATATTAATTCGCATAATATATATTATGTAAACTCAGCGAGATCACCAGGATTAGATTTCAATATCTTACGTTTCAATCCGGAGAAGTTTGACCAACTGCGCTGGGTCAACGACAATCCCCTCCTCGGCCTAGCCCCAAATTGTGGAGGTGCGAAAGGGCAGAAAGCCGGCGCACGGCGGCGTTCTGCCGTCTGATCGGCAACTACGAGGACTAACAGCACAATGACTCAGAAAGAAATTACGGAAACGACAGAGACCGAGCAGCCCTTTGACGCCGGGGCTTCGAGTGCCCCGCCCAAGCCAACACCGGCCTCCGGTGGGGCGCGTGGTGCTAAAAAAGCGGCCACTATAGGCTCTTCAATCGTTATTCACGGTGACGTGGCTGGCGAGGAGGATCTGGTGGTGGACGGCACCATCGAAGGGACCGTCAACTTTAAGGACAACAACCTGGTTGTTAGCAAGAACGGCCGGGTCACCGCCAATATCAACGCACGAATCATCCGGGTTGACGGCGAGGTCAAGGGCGAACTGCGGGGTAGCGAGCAGGTCGTGATCAGCCCGAGTGGTAAGCTCAAGGGCGATATTCGGGCCCCTCGTGTGGTTCTTGAGGACGGCTGTCAGTTTAAAGGTTCGGTGGATATGGAGGGTGAAAAGCCGTCCGCCAGCGAGCGTTCAGCGACACCCCGGCTACGCCCTGCCACTAGCCGCCCGGTGCGACCGGGTCGCGATTCAGGCGAGGCTGGCTCGATGCGTAACTGAGCAGGGTTAGGATAAAAAAAGCCGCGGTGAAGCCGCGGCTTTTTTTATGATGCGAGATTCAGCTCAAGCCCGCTCGGTATTCTCTCCAACACCAGAAGTGCCAGTAGACCGCGAAATTGGTCCGGTTTGCTGATCGTGCAACTGCGCACTACCCTGCTCCACCCCTTTTCCCTCGACGCGGTGCAGCGAGTTAAATGCGGCTATTGGGCCAACTATTCGCTCTGGATGCTCATACAGTAAATCATCCGTTAACGGCACGAAGACGACTTTTGGCACAATTCCTCCCTCTCTGACGCGTGTTTCGGGGAACTTTATCCTTCGAAGAGGGTCGGGAAACGGTCAACCTGTGGTAAAAGAATGGCAACAACATGGGTATTTCCCAGACGATCCCGTGGGTACTGGTTTTATTAGCCCAACAGGGTGAGTTCAATCCGTCTGCTTGCCTGGAGGCACCATGGCTAAAGTAATCGCTATTGTCGAGGACGATCTGGACCAGCGGGAGAATTACGCAGACGTCCTTTCCTCCCACGGCTATGAAGTACGCTGCTACGCGGACAAGGCCGACGCCGAGGAAGGCTTTCGCACTGCTTTGCCAGACCTCGCTCTTCTCGACATTATGCTGGGTGAGGACATGGATGGGGGCTTTGACTTGTGTATGGAGTTGCGCAACCGGAGCCCTGCTCTACCCATCATTTTTCTCACAGCAAGGGATAGTGATACCGATCGTATTTCTTCCCAGCGGATGACCGCCTGGGATTACATTACCAAACCTGTCAGCCTGGAATTTCTGGTTGCTCGAGTTCACGCGTTACTCAAAATAGCTGAGCAACTCAAATCGCAAGAAAGCGAGCCGCCTGTATCGCTGCTTGAGGTCGACCAACTCGAACTGGACGAAAACAGTATGTCGGTGCGTTGGTGCGGTGAGGTGGTAAGCTTAACGCTGACCGAATTCTGGATCGTTGAATCGCTTGCGCGTAATCCTGGCCACGTAAAGACATACGATGTGCTTAATGACGTCACCCGCCAGGGCTTGGTAGAGCGGAATACTATCAACGGGTATATACGCCGGATTAGAAACAAGTTCCGCCTGCTGGATCCGGCTTTCGATCGAATCCAGACCGTACATGGCACTGGCTATAAGTGGGCTAAGGATCTCGGTTGAGCCGTTTTGCCGGACGTACCGAGATGCTCGCCTCCCGGAACAAGCGACGAAAACATCGCGAACCAGGTTTCCGGCCAAAGATACGCCCGGGCCTCAAGATAAGAACCAAGCTGCTATTACTGGTACTGTTATTACTAGCTATCCCGTGGATGGGTTACAAGTCAGTACGGGAAATGGAAAATTTTCTGCTAGAGGGTCAGCAGCAGGCCCTTGAACTGACGGCGCAGGGTATTGCCAGCCTGCTCGGCAACCGTCGAGATCTGTTCGCTCTCGCTGCCGGCGTGCCCGAAGTTCTTGGAAGACCTTTTTACATTGTTCCGCAGGATTTGATCCAAGCGTTACCGGTAGATGCGGCTGCTGAGCTCTGGGCAGCGGCCATTGGCGAGTTGACCGATTTTTCTGGTTTTGGACTCTTCGAGTGCAACAAGGATTATCAGCCTGACTCTTTCGCCCTGCGTCACGGGCTGGGGGCCCACGAAAATTCGATCTTCAGCTTTTTCGACGTGACCGATGATAGCGTGATTTTTCGTGATCCCGAGAAGATTGCCTTGGATCACAATGACCAACTTAGAATGACCGTGCAGGATAAAGCCGGGGCAACACAACGTTACCTGCTGACTGCTCAGGCTGAGGGGCGCCTCAGCATTTACCGAATGAAGCGCAACTGGCGAGAGCCAGAGACCGGCGAGGCGCTTCGGGAAATCGTGGCAGTGATGGAGTTGACCTCCTGGGGTTATGCAATCAAGTTGCGCATTCCTGGCGATTACCTCGGCACCGGCTCTCGACTCAAGTTCGAATTGGTTGACGTTGATGATAAACGAGACAGGAAGATCGAAAAAATCATCAGTACTGAGCCTGACCCTTTCCGCTATGACACCAGACGCATTAGACTGATGACACCGGAGTTGGCTAAGTTAATTCAACCGCTATACCTTCCCGAGGGCAATATCACAATCTGGGACAGGTATTTTCGCTTGCGTGCCGAATTGGGTTCGATTTTCCCGGAAGATGCCAGGCTGAGGCAGTTACGGTTGGAAAATCCCTCGTTCCTTGACCGTGTCGAGTTGGCAGGCATTTCTTTGTATGAATGGGTATTTCGTGATCCTGAAGGGGGTGATAGCGATATTCCGGACGACTCTAGCCGGGAGGATCGTAGTCTGCTTCAGAAAGTGCTAGCCAAAGGTCAGGGCGAGACCAGCCGGCGACGCTACGGTGACGCTAGACTGATTGTGACAGCAGTGCCGATTTGGGCTCAAGGGGAGATTGAGGGCGCCATCCTGATCAAGCAGAGTGGCAACAAGTTGCTGGCTCTGCAGTACGGAACTTTGCGCCGCTTCACCGTGCTCTTCCTTGGCGTTTTTCTGTTCCTGGCTCTCGCTATCCTAATATTTTCCAGCAGACTTACTTACCGTGTGGGTAAATTGCAGCGGGAAACTGAGCTGGCCACCACCCCAGAGGGCCGCTTGCTCAAGGATCGGATTGTAGCCGGTGCTCGCGCCAGCGATGAGTTGGGTAATCTTACCCGCAGTATTTCCCTGATGCTGCAGAACCTCGGTCACTACACCCGCTACCTGGAAAAATTGCCCGATACGCTGGCACACGAACTACACAATCCGCTCAATGTGGTGAACTCCTCGCTTGAGAATCTCCAGTACCAGCACGCTGAGTTAACCGACGACAAGTATCTACAGCGCGCTCGTAACGGAATCAATCGACTGCGATCGATCATCACCAGCCTGACAGAAGCCGTTAATCTGAAAGATGCCCTGATTCAGGGGTCGGAACAGTTCGAGCGCTTCGACCTTGCTGCCTTGGTAACAAGTTGTGTTGAAGGCTACCAGGCAGCCAATCCAGAGCAACGCTTCTTGGTCCAGGTTTTTCCAGGTACCCTGTTAATTGATGGCGCCCCGGATCGTCTGGCCCAGCTACTCGACAAACTGGTCGACAATGCGATCGAATTTGGGAAAAAAGACGGTTTAATCACGGTGACACTGCACCGGACGGATACCCAAGCGCAGTTAACCGTAGCTAACCAAGGCTCTTTATTGCCAGAAGAGATTGCCGAACGTCTGTTCGACCCGATGGTCTCAAGTGGCAAAGATGCCCGCAGGACACACCTCGGGCTCGGCCTGTATATAGTCCGTCTGGTGGCTGACTTTCATGGTGGTACGGTACAGGCTAGGAACCGCCGTGGCCTGGATGGCGTAGAGGTGACGGTAACCCTACCCCGCCCCGACCGGAATACCAGGCTGGATTGAAGACCCGAGCAGAGTTCGCTCCACCACGAGTCAACTCTTTCAGCCGCAACTGTCGCCCAGGTCATTGACGATATCGGCAATTTCCGGTTTGCCAATGGTTACCTCATCGCTCGATAGTCCCTGCAGCTCATGCGGAAACACCAGCCATTTATCCGTCTGATGGATAAAATAGTCTGGTGCCCGGCCGGTTCGATTCTTGCTAGGCTTGTACCACGGGGTCGCGATACGCAGGTCGTTCGGCATGTTGCGCCGGCATCGCTCGCGAAGATCAGTAATCACTGCCTCAATACTCATGCCGGTGTCGAAGACATCGTCGACAATCAGCACATTGTCCTCCTGATTGAGTTTCCTGACCAGATATCCCAGGCCATGCACCTGGACCTTGTTCTGGGTGCTTTCAATCCCGGTGTAATAGGAGGTCCGGATGGCGATATGGTCAGTGGGAATCCCGGCATAGTCCAACAGTTCTTGAACGGCGATTCCGACAGGGGTTCCACCGCGCCAAATACCAACAATAAAATCCGGCCGAAATCCACTATCTATGATGCTTTTGCCCAGTAGGAATGAATCCCTTAACAGATCCTGGGCCTGAATAAACATTTTCTCTTCACTGGAACTCATAAAGTAAATATGCGCTTCCTGGGAGCCTATTGATTGCGACTCCCTTCAAGTTCTGGGTCTTTTGTAGAGGTGTCGGCCTGGCCAGTTCCCGTAGCGTCCCCATTGGAGCGGTCAGTGGAGGATGGTATTAAGGTCGGCGGGATGATTATCGGCTCAACTTTTTCAACCAGTACCGGTTCAATGGGAATCCAGCCGGGGTCCGTCAGCCGCATTTCCGGTGGGCTGAAAAATACAACTTGGACCGACAGCTCACGGTCCGGATAGTGTTCGCGGTACTTTGTCAGATTGCTGCGCTGGATTCCGTAACTGAAAAACACTCGACAACTACTGCATGTGGGCCCGCGGTAGGCAGTCTTCTGCTCGCCGTCGATCCAAGCATCCAGCCGTCCCTGACTGCTTGACCAGTTGATGCGCAGGACAATTTCATGCCACTGGGCCTTGAGTTGATTTTCATCGATTAGTGGAAAGTACCGTTGTTCGTGGTCAAATGCACTGCCCAACCAGAAGGCTCCGGTGCTACCAACTTCTAGTACCCACGCCGGGCGTGCATCTGCATGCTGCAGAAACTGCCCATGGCGCGCTCGTGCCGGGTAAATATCTGGATAATCTTTCGGGAAGTAGAGGTGCCAGCGGTACCATTCGGTAGCGGATACAGCCGCCCGAGGGCGGCGCATCTGAGCCATCTCGGTTCTTTCTGCCCCGGCACCACAATCATCGTAGAGCGGCGTAACGGAGCAGTCTCCGGCACGGAGTTCGAAGCGTTCTATCGGGTCGACCGGCGCCAGACCAGTCGGATCGACTACGACTTCGTACCCCCACTGACGATCATTTAGAAACTTCTTAAACGCAATATCATTTTCGCTGGCCTCAACTGATGAGAAACAGCCCGCTGCAAGCAAGAATACCGCTGCCAGTATATGAATGAATCGTCGCATAACGAATGTTACAGATTGCGTCAGTCGCTGCTGTTACAAATAAAGGCCCTGGTGCCGGGGGCCGGACTCGAACCGGCATGGTATTACTACCGAGGGATTTTAAGTCCCTTGCGTCTACCAGTTTCGCCACCCCGGCCGCATTGATTAATTAAGGGAAAACCGGAGTTTGAGATTTAAGATATCTCCCGGTGCACCGCCTTTGCATCTCCAGACTGAAAAATGGATCAAATAACAGTCCATTTTAGCACCCAGTCATACCCTATAAACGGCGGCCATGGATACATTTTGCATCCCCCGCCTGCCGGTTGCTGGACCTGGAAAGGCGGCTTCGCGATGCGCATTTTCCTACCTTGCCTCCCCTACCGGGGCTGTGCGGGAATTTGCTCTAAGGATGATACGAACGCCCTAGGTCTAGACCCCTGCCCCCGAATACTGAATCACGGGGAAAACATCACCAGCGCGCTTGTGCGGTTTTTGGCACCTCGTTTTCTGATTTAACCGCTATCCCTGATTACGGGGCCGTACAGGCCTCTTCACGGGGTAGACGTCCGGGGGCAGGCCCCAGGTACGGGTAAGCACATATATGTGCTGCGGCAGCCCGTACGGGCACGCTAGGAGGGCAAGCGTTGATATTTGAGTATGAGCCTACCTTACCTGGGCGCCTAGAGAGCGAAATATTGTCTCAGCCTCGCCGGGTCGATCCGCCGTCAATGATGATTTAGAGGACGGCCCTACCCTGCGCGCTGTAGCGAATAACACTTCCGTATTAATTTTTCTTGTTGTCTTTTAAGTTTCAATTTCAAAAAGTTTGGAGGCTGAGGGCGGAATCGAACCGCCGTACACGGCTTTGCAGGCCGCTGCATAACCACTCTGCCACCCAGCCCGGTGATTTTCCATGATGACAGTCGAACCGCGGCCGCCACCAGCTCGGAGTCAAAAATAAGGGGGGGGAATTGGAGCGGGTGAAGAGATTTGAACTCTCGACCCTCACGTTGGCAACGTGACGCTCTACCACTGAGCTACACCCGCATACGAAACGCAAGATTCTAGCCTGGCCAAACAGCCTGTCAAGTTTGCTGGAAGTTCATGCATCTGAAAGAGTGGGCCAGGCAGCCCGAAGGTACAGCAGCATAGACCACAGGGTCAAAGCACCGGCGGCGTAGAGCAACAACTCCCCCAAAGGCCGCATAGCGAGGTTAGCTAGTTCCCCATCGTAAAGCAGTAGAGTAATGGCAATAAACTGCAACGTAGTTTTGATTTTGCCGATCGAACTCACCGCTACGACTCCGCGACTGCCCAGTTCGGCCATCCACTCACGCAAGGCAGAGACGGCAATCTCGCGCCCGATAATTATCCCAACTACCACGGTGAACACGACCGGGCTGAACAGCGAGGTCATCAGCCCGACATCACTCACCAGCAGAACCAAGACAACTGCCACCATAAGCTTGTCAGCAACGGGGTCCAAAAATGCACCAAAACGTGAGGTCTGGTCCAGGTGGCGAGCAAGGTAACCGTCCAGCCAGTCAGTCAGGCCAGCCAACAAGAAGACCCCGGCGACGTACATTCCGGATACCGGCAGGTAGTAGAGCAGCACGATTACGGGGATCAGTGCGACCCTTAGCAGGGTCAGCAAATTCGGTGCGTTCCAGCGCATCGCTTTAGTGTACCCTGTAGTGCTGGTATATCCGATTGGCCAGGGCAAGACTGATCCCGGTTACTCCGGCAAGATCCTCGGGCGCAGCCCTTCTGACCTGCTGCAACCCGCCGAAGTGATTGAGTAGTGCTTGACGTCTTTTTGCGCCAACGCCGGGGATCTGTTCCAAGGCCGAGGAGGTTCGCGACGCGGTCCGTTTCTTGCGGTGGCCGGTGATAGCGAAGCGGTGCGCCTCGTCCCGAATCTGCTGTAACAGCAGCAATGCTGGTGAGTCCGAATCAAGGACCAGGGGCCGTTGTCCACCGGGCAGAAACAGCCGCTCCCGGCCCGGCTTGCGTGAGCGGCCTTTGGCAATACCTGCCACCGGTATGTTTTCAAGCAGATACTCGCTGAGCGCCTCGTTGGCCTTAGCGACTTGTCCGGCGCCGCCGTCAATTAACACCAGGTCGGGCTTGACGCCGTCCCCCTCGGCAACTTTTCTGAAACGCCGCCTGATCACCTGCGCCATCGCACCATAGTCATCCCCTGCTGTAACGTTGCGGATATTGAAGCGGCGGTATTCCGCAGTCACCGGACCCACGCTGTCGAAAACAACGCAGGCTGCGACTGGATGTTCGCCAGCCGTATGGCTGGTGTCAAAACATTCAATACGGACCGGTGCATCAGGGAGTTTGAAAACCTGCCCCAGTGCCCGCAGCCGCTCGCTATAGGCGGCTTCACTGGCCAGGTGACGATCGAGGTAATCCGTGGCGTTGAGCAGTGCGAGTTCCAGCCACCGCGCCCGGAATCCCCGCACGCGGTGCTTTAGCGTCACCCGCCTGCTTGCTTTTTCAGAGAAGAGTGCAGCCAGGACAGCGGGTGTATCGGTATCGGGCGTCACCAGCACCTCGGCCGGCGCTGGGCGATCGCGATAGTACTGTACGAGTAGAGTGCTTAACATTTCAGCAGCCGGCGCTTCTAACGGGTCGCGGCTTATAAAATGTTTGCTGCCGATGTTTTGACCATGGCGTATGGACATCACCGAAAAACAAATGAGTCGGTTATTGCTAAGGAGAGTCGCAACGTCCGCATCACGGGTACCACCCGCAACATACTGCTTTTCCTGCATTTTTCGCAAAGCGCTGATTTTGTCGCGATAGCGGGCTGCTTGCTCGTATTCAAGGCTCTGGGCTGCCCGATCCATGTCAGCGGCAAATATTCGCGAGATATCTTTATCGTGGCCTTCCAGGAGCATGACGACATGGCGCACGTCGCAGCCATAGGCCTCGGGACTGATATTGCCCACGCAAGGCGCCGAACAACGCTTTATCTGATACTGCAGACAGGGGCGACTGCGGTTTCGGAAGTAGTTGTTGTCGCACTGCCGGATTGGAATGATTTTTTGTAACTGGTTCAGCATCAGGCGAATGGCGCCCACATTCGCATAGGGGCCGAAAAACTGGCCCGGCCCGGAAGTTGTGCCCCGATGCACCACCAGCCCCGGGTATTGGTCTTCTACCGACAACCGAAGGTACGGGTAGCTCTTATCATCCCGCAAGAGTACGTTGTACCGTGGTTTTAAGCTTTTTATGAGATTGCTCTCCAGTAGCAGTGCTTCGGTTTCTGTGGTGGTGACGTGGATTTCGACATCCGCAATCTTTGCCACCATCAGCCCTGTGCGGCCCGACTGGCTTGCCCTATAGAAATAACTTTTGAGCCGGTTCTTCAGATTGCGAGCCTTACCTACATAGAGCGGTTTGGCGGCGCTGTCACGCATCACATAAACACCGGGTCCCCGGCGCAAGTTTTTAAGAAATGCCTTGCTGTCAGGCAGCATTAGCTTGATCGACTAGTTGTCGCACTATCCGAAATACCTCCCGGAACATGGCTTCGGTTAAGCGGCGAGTCTGGGTGTTGTAACGACTACAGTGATAACTGGATACCAGGTGACGATTACCGGCCAACTCGTAGGTCTCAGCATGCCTGAATGGCTTGTCTTTAATCTTCTCGCTCTCGGCCCGAATTACGCTGTCGTGGGCCAGCCTGCCAAGCGCCAGCACTACCCCGCCAACTGGTATCGCGCGCAACTCATTTACAAGGTAGTCGCGACAGGCGTTGATTTCACGGGCAATGGGCTTGTTTTCGGGTGGCAGGCACTTAACCGCATTGGTGATACGGCAACCAGACAGCACAAGATTGTCGCCCGGGTTTGAGGACGGTGCGGATGAGTAGCCAAATTCGTAGAGCATTTGATAAAGCAGCCGCCCGGCGTGGTCGCCGGTAAATGGGCGGCCGCTGGCATTGGCACCGTGCTTGCCTGGAGCCAAGCCAACCACCAGCAGCGTGGCCTCGGCATCGCCAAATGGCGGCACGGGCTGACAGAAGTATTGCGGATTATCGGCCCGTACAAGTTCCAGGTAGTGAACCAGTCGAGGACAACGCCGGCAAAGCGGGTCATACCATTTGTTCATCATATCGACCACACATGCCTCGATTGGGAGGTTAATTGGAAGAAACAGCGCTTGTTGCTCTCAGGTGCACGGACTAAAATTGCTGCTTCTTGCGAGCGGCTCCTCTTTTCACCAATGAAGATTTCAGCATCTGACGTTCGTGTTGGCAACCTCCTTGAATATCAAGGAAAACTCTGGCGCGTGCTTAAAAAAAATCATGTCAAACCGGGCAAGGGCGGTGCATTTGCGCAACTCGAGATGAAGGAAATTCACGATGGCACCAAACTCAATGAGCGGTTTCGCTCAGAGGAAAAGCTAGAAAAAGCCCATGTTGAGCCCCGCCAGATGCAGTATCTGTACCTTGACGGGGAAAGTTACGTTTTCATGGACCTTGAAACCTATGAGCAGATCCAGTTGACAACCGAAGATTTATCTGGGCAGGCCGAATATTTGTTGCCCAATGTCGATATCCAGATTAATTTTCATAATGGGAATCCGATCGGCGTCGAACTGCCGGCTACCGTCACCCTTGAAATTGCCGACACTGAGTCAGTGGTCAAGGGGCAGACCGCGGCTAGCTCGGCCAAGCCCGCAATCGTCGAAACCGGGCTTCGAGTTATGGTGCCGCCTTTCGTGAGCGTGGGGGATCGTGTTCGCGTGAATACTGATACCGGCGAGTACATGGAACGGGCAGATAACTGAATGTCGGGCTTAGTTCGTTAGCTGCTCCAGGCGCTTAATCGCCTTGACCCAATTGATGTCGGTTGCTCCGGCCGTCGTGCCCGTTGCCTCCAGCCGCGCCAGGCGTTGCGCTCTTTTTACCTCCGGCTTGAAGGCTCCTAAGGTACCTAGAATCTGGTCGACGGCGGCATCGTCATTGCAGGCAAGAACCATGTCACTGCCTGCATCCAGGGCGCGGGTGACCCGCTGTGACGGTGTTCCTGCAGCACTGGCCCCCACCATCAGCAGATCGTCAGAGAATATCGCACCGCGATAACCCAAAGCCCCGCGCAACTCTTCTTGCACCCAGTAATGCGAGCAGCTCGCCGGTATCGGGGCAACCGCAGAAAATAACACGTGGCAAGTCATGATTCCTCCGTACAAACTGCAATCAAGATCGCGATAAGGCACCAGGTCGCACTCACGTATCTGGTTAAGAGATCGAGAATCCACCGGTAGGTGAAGATGTGGGTCTTCGACAACGTGGCTGTGGCCCGGAAAATGCTTGGCAACTGCTGTCATGCCCACCTCGGCCATTCCTTTCGCGAGTTTATGGCCAAGCCGCCGCACAACCCACGGGTCAGAATGAAACGCCCGGTCACCGATTGAGCTCTGCTCGTTGTACAGGTCAAGGACTGGTGCAAAACTGATGTCAATCCCATACCGGCGAAGTTCCGCAGCGATGACCTGACCGGCCGCGTGGGCCGCATTGCATCCTGCTGCCGGCTCTTGGTCAAAGGCGCTACCAATCGTCCGCATAGCAGGCACGGCGGTAAATCCCTGCCTAAACCGCTGCACCCTGCCCCCTTCCTGATCGACCGCCACCAGCAGTGCCGGTGTCTTGATCGCCTTGATCTGGGCCACCAGTTGTGTGAGTTGTTCGGGGCTTTCGAAATTTCGACTGAAGAGGATGACGCCACCGATAGCGGGATGCCGCAGGCGTTCGCAGGTTGTTAGATCGAGGTGCTTGCCCTCGACGCTGATCATCAGTATCCCGGTCATAAGCCCAGCAAGTATCGGTTTAGTGCAGCAGCTACCGCATGCAATTTAAATATTCCAACGTGAGCGGATTTCAGCGAGCAATCCGGTAGCGGCGTTCTCGATGAGGTCGAGCACCCGTTCAAAGCCATTGTTACCGCCGTAATATGGATCGGGTACCTCCTGTTCCTCACAGTCGGTGGCAAAATCTAATAGCAGACCCAACTGTGCCTTGGCCTTGGGTGGTGCAATTCTGGCCAGGTGAGACAGGTTTGACTGGTCCATGGCAAGGACGAAATCGAACTCGTAGAAGTCCTCACTATCGGTTTGGCGACCACGAAACGCACTGAGGTCTATCTGCCGCAGCTGGGCTGCGGCAATGGCCCGAGGGTCGGGTTTTTCCCCAACATGGTAATCGTGAGTGCCGGCTGAGTCGACCCGTATTAGTTCTTCCAACCCGGCTGACTTGACTATGCACCGGAATACACCCTCGGCGGTAGGAGAACGGCAGATGTTACCCAGACAGACAAAGAGCACCGCAGCACCAGCACTTTTCCGGGCGTCATTCATCACCTGAGACTCTGATATTCATGAATAATTCTTTCCAGGTCGTCCAAGGTGTCAACCCCGGGGCCCGGTCGAGTCGCGGCATCGCAAACGATGATGCGATCGCCGTACCACAGCGCGCGCAGTTGCTCCAGTTTTTCCGCTGCCTCTGGGGGGGCCATAGTCCGCGCCGTGAAGGTCGCCAGGTAGCTGCAGTGGTACGCATAAATGCCGATGTGGCGTCGAATCTCCGACCAGGCTACACGGTCATCGGTGTTGGGTTGGTGAGCGCGGTAAAATGGCACGGGTGCCCGTGAAAAATAGAGCGCGTAGCGATCGCAGTCACGGACCACCTTTACGACGTCGGAGTTGTCGTATTCCTCAGGGTGCTCGAGGTGACAGCACGCGGTAGCCACCGACGCACTACTATGTTCGACCAGTTCCTGAGCGACCTGCCTGATCAGATCACTCGGCATGCCGGGTTCGTCACCCTGAAGATTGACCACGATTGCATCAGCCGGCAGACCAATTTTCTGGACAGCCTCGGCCACGCGATCGGTGCCGCTGGCATGTGTGGAGTCGGTCATGCAGGCCGTGCCGCCAAAGCTATCCACCACCCGGGCTATAGCCTCATCGTCAGTTGCCACAACGACAGCGTTGGCACCGCTCTGGGCGGCTGTTTCGAAAGTGCGTTGAATCAGCGGTTTGCCGTCTACGTCCCGCAACGGCTTACCCGGAAGACGCTGGGAGGCAAAGCGCGCCGGAATCACCACGGTAAACTCAATGTTCAAGCGTCGCCCCGTTAAGTAATTCCCGCAGTTGTTCGATAAAAGCCGGTTCAATATCGATAGCCTGACCGACTTCCCACCAATGCGAATCGGCAACCCTGCGACACTTTACCGCGTCTTTTGCGGTCATTAACACAGTGATTCCCCGTAGTGGCTCGAGCTCGGACATTCTGTAACGATGGTGATCTGGAAACGGTAAGCCGGTGATGCCGATACCGCGCTCGCGCAATTGCCTGAAAAAGTGATCCGGGTCGGCGATCCCGGCAAGTGCTGTGACCGACGACCCGGAGAAGTCGCTGAGAGGCCGTTCTTCGTTACTGGTCAGGTTACGGGCTGAGGCCAGAGTGAGCCTCATCGAGAACTCTTCAGATGACGCAATACCGCCATTTCTAACCACAATGTCGACACTGTCAAGGCGGCTCTTGGGTTCGCGCAAGGGGCCTGCCGGCAATAGGCGACCGTTGCCGAATCGACGTTTGTCATCGATCACGGCTATTTCTACGCTGCGACCCATGCGCAAATGCTGCAAGCCATCATCAGAAACGATAACGTCGACGGAGGTATCATTCAAGAGTATATCGACCGCTCGCGGTCGGTTGCTGTCCACGGCCACCGGCACCCCGGCTAGACGGGCGATCAGTGCCGGTTCGTCACCTACCTCGTCTGGGTCGCTGTCCACTGTTGCTCTAACCGAGCACTGCGACTGCCGTCGGTAACCCCGGCTGACTACCCCCGGGCAAAAACCGATGTTGCGCAGTGCTCTAACGGTGGCAATCACCAGTGGGGTCTTGCCAGCGCCCCCAACCGTCAAGTTGCCGATGACGACCACCGGAACGTTCCAGCGTCGCACCTGCAACAAGCCAAGGCGGAAAAGATTTCTTCGTAACCACACCGCAAGCCCATAAACCATGCTCACCGGGGTCAACACGAGAGACAACACGCTAGTTTGGTGCCAGCTCTGTTCCAGGTACCCGGCGAACTTCATGGCCTCACCCGCCAGTCGTACCGGCTGCAGGCTGTTGTGCCTCCTGGCTCCGCCACAGCGCGGCGTAATGTCCCGCCTCGGCCAGTAAGGCGTGGTGGGTCCCCCATTCAACTATGCGCCCTTGGTCCATCACGTAAATACGATCAGCGTTAGTGACAAGGCTTAACCGGTGGGCGATAAGAATCAACGACTGATCGCTGGCGAGCCGTGCAATCTCGCCCTTGAGTTCGCGTTCCGAGACTGGATCCAGGGCGGAAGTAGCCTCGTCAAGCACCAAAATGGCCGCTTGCCGGTAAAGTGCACGTGCCAGCGAAACCCGTTGGCGCTCGCCTCCGGAAAGGCGGGCACCGAACTCGCCCATGGTGGTTGCGTCGGGTCCATTGCCCAGGGTAGCAAAACGGTTAACACCAGTGGCGGCTGCAACGACATCAAGTCGATTAGTATCGACTTGCGCCTGGCCATAGGTGATGTTGTCCTGTACCGCACCCTGGAAAAGAATCGCTTCCTGCGGCACAAGTGCGACTGTCTTGCGAAGTTCGGTGAGCTGGTACTCATCCACCGGCACACCATCGATCAGTACCGAGCCTCGCTGGGGTGGGTAAAAACCGAGCAGCAAAGCCGCGGCAGTGGATTTACCGCTGCCAGACGCGCCAACCAGAGCAACGGTGCTGCCGGCCGGCACCATGAATGACACCTGATCAAGAGCGGGCTCTTCGGTATCTGGATAGGTAAAAGTCACGTCACGAAATTCCACCTCACCGCGGATAGCCTGGGAAGTCATACTCCCGCCTTGCCCTTCAGGTGGCAGGTCGAGGACTGAAAAAATACTGTGGGCGGCAGCTAGTCCGGCCTGCAAATACTCGTTGACCCGGGCAAGGCGTTTGATCGGGCCCATTAAAAGCAAAATGGTGCCGATGTACGAAATAAAGGTTCCCGGACTGACAAATGTGGTGATGGTGTCGGTCATGGCAATATAAATGATGACCGCTACCGCGGTTCCGGCCAGAAGAACCAGCAGCGGCACGCTGATAGATGCTACCAGCGCCTTGCGCAGTGACTGGCGGCGATTGGCTTGATTAGCTGCCTGGAAAATTCGGTTCTCATACTTGTAACCAGCATACGCTTTGATCACTTTATGCCCTTGAAAAGCTTCCTTGGCAACATGGGTGATGCCGCCCATAGATGCCTGGATGCCTTCACTGGAACTACGGAATCGCCGACCGGCCTTGCCCACCACGATCGCGACAAACGGTGTAATCAGTAGAAATATCAGCGTCAACTGCCAACTGAGCAAGAACATCCACAAGATCAAGCCAGTGCAGAGTAGGCTGTCCTTGACCAATACTCTGACCGATGTGGTACTTGCTTCAGCGACCTGTTCAAGATCGTAGATCAGTTTCGAGATGAGTCCGGCAGAGGGATGACGATCGTAGTAGGTCACTGGTAACCTGATCATTCGGTCGAACAACGCCTGACGCAAGTCGAATACCATCTGTCGGCCCACCCAGGCAATACTGTACTGATCTGCGAACGCGCCCAGCGCCCGGGCGGCAAAAACGCCGATCAGCAGAAACGGTGTGGACTGAATAATTTCCGAGTCCCGCTCAATGAATCCACCGTCCATGATCGGCTTGAGCAGCGCGGCAAATACGGTTTCGGCCGCAGCGACGGCTACCATGCCAACGATGCTAAGGGCAAACACCCAGCGATACGGCAAAACGTAACCAAGTAATCGCCGGTACAGGCCAGTGGTGTTCAAACGTTCAGGGTCTCCATTACTCGGGCGCAACCCGGGTGGCAAACGCAATTCGACTGAAACCGCCGTGGCGGACTGCTTCAAGTGCTGTCATCACTCGCTCGTGGGGGGTTTTGGCATCAGCACGAATAACGACCAACGGTTGCTTGATACCTTGCGCAGCCAATTGCAAAACCTCAGTAAGTGTGACGGCGTCAACGGCGGCCCGCGCTGTTGTGACCGCTGAGCCTGCGACTGAGACGCTGTACCCAGCAGCAGCGCCAATTGTTATGGTGATAGTCGATGGCTGCAGTTGTTTCTGGGGAGTGTTCTCGGTTTCAGGCAGTCGGATCTCGAGTTGGGCCTCCCGCGTAAACGTGGTAGAGACCATGAAGAAAATAAGCAACAGAAAAACGACATCTATAAGGGGCGTCAGGTTGATCGACACCTCTTCAGCCTTGCTGCTGGCGAACTTCATGTGTGCTAGCGTTGGCGCAGCAAATCGACTAACCACAGCGCTTGTTGTTCCATACTGATAGTAAGTTCATTGATACGACCCCGAAAAAACCGGTGGAACATGAGACTTGGAATACCTACCGAGAGTCCCGCTGCAGTTGTAATCAGGGCCTCGGAGATGCCACCCGCGAGGATTTGGGGGTTGCCGACGCCAACCGTGGTTATCGCGGCAAACACCTTGATCATGCCGATCACTGTTCCAAGCAGGCCTAGCAGCGGCGTGGTCGCGGCGATAGTGCCCAGTGCGTTAAGGTAACGCTCCAATTCGTGGGCCGCGTGCCGGCCGGACTCCTCGATGGCATCGCGGATGGCGCGGGGATCCGTTTCCGTACATGCCAACCCGGCCGCCAGGACCTGCCCCAGCGATGAACCGCGTCGGATACTGGCAATCCGGGCGGCCGTCAGTTGTCCCTCCCGCAACAGCCGCTCGGTTTCCTGCGCCAAGCCCGGCGGCGCCACGGTGCTACGTTTCAGCACCCATGAACGCTCCAGGATGATCGCTAGAGAAAGCACCGAGCAGGCCAGGATGGGCAGCATTAACCAGCCGCCACTCGTGATGATTTCAAACATGCTCTAGACTTGTTGCTAAAGGGGCGCCCAGTAACCGGATATGGGGCTACATCTGACATGGACGGCTAATTCTAACCGCCGTTTCTGGAGCGCGGTACTGGGGTTATTGTATCAGCGGTGCCAGAAGCGCCGGCCGGCATCGGCCCAAGTCTCAATCGTCCAGCCTTGCGCGGTCGAGGCAAGGTTCAGCTGACCAGTTAAAGCGGTGTCCATCATCTTTATGTCGGCTCGCTCGAAACGTTTGATGACATCATCCGCCGGGTGGCCATAGCGGTTTTCACTACCGCGGCTCAGTAAAGCCAGTGACGGTGACGTCGCTGCAAGAAAACCGGTAGTCGAGGAGGTATTTGATCCGTGGTGAGGGACCTGCAGCACGTCGACCACAAGGCCTTGGTGGTAGCGAGCCAATAGTGCGCGCTCACCTCGCCTCTCCAGGTCCCCGGTCAGCAACGCACTACCGTGGCGCCCGCTAACCCGCAGCACACAAGATGCGTCGTTGACGGAAAGATTTACGCCATCCTTGGCAGCGCTCATAATCTCAAAGTACACCCCATCCCAATACCAGCCAGGGAACCCATTACAGTCGCCACTGCCTACAATCTCTGTCGGTGCGCTGGTTAAGATGCGCTTGACGGCGATGCCTGCTCGTACCGCAGGTAATCCACCGACGTGATCTGCGGACGCGTGGCTGGCAATGGCGAGATCCAACCACCTGATATTGGCACCCCTAAGGTACGGTAAGACGACCGTTTGACCAAGGCTGAAATTACCGTAGCGGGGCCCGGCGTCATAAAGCAACACATGGTGGCGGGTACGCAGAACTACGGCCAGCCCCTGCCCCACATCGAGCATCACCAGGTGAAACTCACCGTTTGCCGGACGTTCGGGCAACATCAACAACCCGGCACAACAGCTCAACAAGCCGCAGATAATTGCCCGGCTACGGCGCCTCACGCGCAATAAGAACCAGGCAGAAATACTCAATGCCGCCAGTACGCCACTCCCTGGGCTGAGGGTGGCTGCGGCAAAAGAAGAATCAGCCAAAGGCGCTACCAGTGCCAAGGTCCAATCGATAACGGTGCCGCCGGCAGCCAGCATGCACCACGCCAGAGAACTGCCGCTTAGCAACAGTACGGTACCGACGAGAACCAGCGGCACCGCTACGAAACTAAATATCGGCACTGCAACTAGGTTAGCTACTGGGGCAATCAAGGAAATCTCACCGAAGTAAAACAGCAGTACTGGCGCCAAACCCAGAAATAACGCCCACTGGATACACAGCAAATTCGTCAAATAACGACTGCAGCGCCGGCCGAAGGCTTGCACGATACTGTCATCGGCTACCGGTGTTCGACTTGACTGGCGCAGTTCCAAGGTACGAAAAATCAGCCAGACGGCCAGAAAGGAAAGCCAAAACCCAGCAGATGCACACTCTAGCGGCCACAGCGCTGATAGCAACAGCAAAGCCGCACCAAGTAAGTTGCCGTAGTGGCAGCGATACAAGCACAAGGCCAGGGTAATGAAAGCGCCGATCATAGCGAGAGCGCGACAGGTGGGAAGTGGAAAACCCGCGAGTGCCGCGTAAGCTCCAGCGCTTGCCAGCGACAGCCACAGCCCTACGGTACGCGCGGCCACGATCCGCTTCAGGGCGCCGCTTAAAACCCACAGTCCCCGGCCTAGTGCGAAACCAAACAGCGCCGCCAAACTCACATGCAGGCCAGAAATCGCCACCAGGTGGCTGAGTCCGGCCCGGCGCAGCAGGCGCCATTGCAAGGAGGTGATAGCCGACCGCTCACCGACCGCCAACGCGGCTACGATTCCGGCGGCCGGTAGTTCGGGGATTCCATCTGCGGGAGCTTGCAGGGCATCGGCCAAATTTTTGCGCAGGCCGGCCAACGATCGATGCTGGGATAATCGCCGGGGTGTTACCGGAGGCTTAGCCAACACGTAGCCGGTGGCGCCGATGCCGCGGACAAACAGATGCCGTTCGTAATCTATGCCCCAACGGTTGTGATAACCCCGCGGCGCCCTGAGCTTGACCCACAAGGACCAGTTATCTCCTGGGCGCAACGGTGGTGGGTTGCTATACCAACGCAGCCGAATCGTGCCAGAATTGTGTTGTACTTGCCCGTTTAGGCGGATCTCGGCCAATTCCAAATCGAAACGTGTCGCGTGTTTGTCACGCCGGGGAATACCCCGTATCTCGCCAGTGACCAGCACTGGTACCCCAAGGTATTGAGGGTCTGGGTGCTCGGCGAGCTGTTGGGTACTGGCGACGTTGCACCAAGCCCAGCCTAAACAAAGCGCAGCTATCCAAGGCGCGCGGCAGGCCCCCAGCAATGGCAGTACCGCCAGTGCCAGGGCGAAAAGCAATGGGGTGGGCACAAGCACCGCCTGGGCGCTGACCGCACACGCACCCAGGGCGAAGCCGATCCCGGCTTGCAGCAGTTTTGGCATCCTTGCCAGGCCCTATAATCCGTTACCAGGCCAGAATCTGCATTATACGGCGACTTTGCCGGAAACCACGTGCCTAGAAAAACCATTCGCCGCCTGCTACCCAAGCGCGTCAGCACGAACCAGAAGATAGGCTACCTGAAGCGCTGGCTGGGTAACGAAAACCTTTGGCATTTGAACCGACGCTCGGTTGCTCGCGGCACCGCTATTGGCTGTTTCTGGGCGTTAGTGCCAGTACCCATGCATACGCCACTGGCCGCGCTCAGCGCTGCCGCATTCAGGGCGAACCTCCCGGTGACAATCGTCGCAGTATGGCTTTCCAACCCACTGACCATGGTGCCGCTTTATGGCAGCGGCTTTCTACTCGGCGCTTACCTGCTGGGTACGCCGCTGGTACCGGTCGCGGAAATGAGCATACCGTGGCTGCTGGCACGATTGCCGGAACTGTGGCTTGGTTGTGGCCTGCTGAGCGTGCTGGCCGGTGGGTTCGGTTACGGCCTGGTAAACCTACTGTGGCGGCTCAAGGTCAACCAGAACTGGCGGCAACGGCGGGCGGCACGGCAACGCACCCGAATCTGAGCTATTTGGGGAATACTCCGCTTCAATCGCCCGTGCTGCGCAGGACGCCATTTTCTAACCGGTAGACGCGCTCCAGCATGCCGGCAAGCCGCAGGTCGTGGGTAGCCAGTACCAGGGCTGTGTTCATCTCCTGGTTAAGTTCCAGCATCAATGCTTGAACCGCTGCGGCCGTTTTCCAGTCCAGATTGCCGGTCGGCTCATCGGCAAGGATGCAGGCCGGAATCGTGACCAGCGCACGGGCTACTGCTGCCCTCTGACGCTCACCCCCGGAGAGTTCCCCCGGCGTGTGCTCGAGCCGGTGCCCCAATCCAACTCGGTCAAGCATCGTAACTGCCCGCGCCCGCGCTTCAACCACGGGGGTTCGACGTATAAGTAAAGGCATGGCGACATTCTCGGTGGCGGTAAACTCCCCGAGCAGGTGGTGGAACTGGTAAACGAAGCCTAGCGACCGATTGCGCAGCAAGCCCATTTCCCGGGTACCGAGTTTTGCCATATTTCTACCGCCCAGTGTTACCTGTCCGGCTGTCGGCCTTAGCAGGCCGCCGAGTGCGTGCAACAAGGTGCTCTTGCCGCTGCCCGATGCACCCGTGATGGCGATTGTTGCACCGCGTTCGACGTCGAGACTAACGCCCCGCAACACCTCTACTTCGAGGTCGGCCTCCGAGAAAGTGACCGTCAGGCGTTCAGCCGATAGCACTTTGCGCCCCTCACTCATAGCGCAGCGCCTCTACCGGCTGGGTCTGCGCTGCTCGCCAGGCCGGGTATAAGGTGGCCACGAGACTGATTCCAAAGGATGCTGTGGCGATGTGGATCACGTCCAGCCAACGCAGCTCGCCCGGGAAGTCGTTGATCACGTAGACGCTCGCCGGGAAAAATTCGATGCCAAAAAGACTTTCTATCCATGGCACCAGAGTCTCGATATTGACCGCAGTCAATACACCCAGCGCTGACCCGAGCACCGTGCCAACCAGTCCAATTATCATGCCCTGGACAACGAATATCGCGGTGACACTGAGCGGCGGCAGACCCAGAGTGCGAAGAATGGCGACCTCGGAGCGTTTGTCGGCAACGACCATAATCAGAGTGGAGACGATATTGAAGGCGGCGACTGCGACAATCAGAAGCAGGATGATGAACATGACCCGTCGTTCGATCTTGAGTGCCCGGAAAAAGTTCCTGTGTTCCCGGGTCCAATCGCTAACCCGCAGATCGCCGCTGAGAAACTGTCTTAGTTTTGCACTCACCAGTGGGGCATGGTAGATGTCCTCCAATCGCAGGCGAATGCCGCTGACCCCGGAGCCGGCCTCGAGCAGCGCGGCAGCATCGTCCATGTGGATCAGCGCCAGGGTGCTGTCGTATTCGTACATGTTCATTCCGAAAATGCCGGTGACCGTGAACCGCTTCAACCGAGGCAACAGCCCGGCTGGGGTGATCCGACCCTTGGGTGCAATCAGTGTGACCTTGTCACCAACCGTGACGCCGAGTTTCAATGCGAGTGCAGACCCCAGCACCATACCCCAGCGATCGCTCGCCAGCGACTCCCAGTTACCGCTCTGCAGATGCTGCATTATCGAGGACACCTTGGCTTCGTGCTCCAGCAGCACTCCCCGCACCAACACGCCGGTAACCGTCGCGCCCCGTGTAAGCAAGCCCTGCCCTATAATAAATGGTGCCGCGCTGGTAACTTGTGGCTCAGTCGAAACCACTTGTGCAAGTTCTGGCCAGTCCTGCAACCAGCCTTGCCTTACACTGATGGTCACATGAGAAGCAACCGTCAGTATCCTGTTTCGCAGTTCGCGTTCAAAGCCGTTCATCACCGACAGCACGGTGATCAGCGCCCACACGCCGACTGTGATGCCGAGCATCGACGTTAACGCAATGAAGGAAATAAAATGACTGCGCCGCCTGGATCGGGTATAGCGCAAGCCAATAAAAAGTTCCAGCGGTCGAAACATGAGGGTGCCGCCCTTAGGGCAGGGTTATTCAGCCCGAGGTTTCTGGGCGCATGTGCGGAAACAGAAGTACGTCCCTTATCGAAGGGCTATCGGTCAGTATCATGACGAAACGATCTACGCCGAGTCCGCCGCCGGCATTTGGCGGCAGGCCGTACTCCAAGGCTGTGATGTAGTCAGCGTCGTAGGACATCGCCTCTTCATCCCCTTTCGCCTTGGCCGCAGCCTGCTCCAGGAAGCGGCTGGCTTGATCGTCCACGTCGTTCAGTTCTGAAAAGCCGTTAGCAAGTTCGCGGCCAGCAGCGAACAATTCAAAACGGTCGGTGATCTGCGGATTAGCTCGGTTGCGGCGGGCAAGCGGCGAGACCTCCGCCGGGTAACCAGTGATGAAGGTCGGCTGGGTCAGCTTGACTTCGACAGTCTCCTCAAACAAATCCAGTAGCAGTTCTCCACAGGTTTTGTCCGGTTCGCTGTCGAGCCCGATTGTTCGGAGGTAAGCGGTGAGTTGCCCAGAATCCAGGCAGTCTGCCGGAGTCAGCGGGGGATTTTCTCGGCAGACCGCCTCGACCATGGTTACGCGCTCAAACGGAGGAGCGAAATCGATCAGCGCATCCTGGTAAGGTACCTGTAGTACGCCCATCACCTCCCCAACCACCTGGCGCAGCATCTCCTCGGTCAAGTCCATATAGTCGTGGTAGTCGAGGTAAGTTTCGTTGTACTCAAGCATCGTGAATTCGGGATTGTGCTGTGTACTGAGACCCTCGTTGCGGAAATTGCGGTTCAGCTCATAGACCCGTTCGAAACCACCGACCAAGCAGCGCTTGATGGAAAGCTCCTGGGCAACCCGCAGGTACAGATCCATGTCCAGCGCGTGGTGGTGAGTGATAAATGGTCGAGCATTCGCACCGCCAGGTATAGATTGCATGATGGGTGATTCGATCTCCAGGTATCCTCTTTCATCTAGAAAGCGTCGTAGTGCTGTGATCGTAGCAGCACGTTTTCGGAATACTTCACGCGAACGGGTATTGACCATGAGGTCGAGGTAACGTTGTCGATACCGGGTTTCTATATCGGTCAACCCGTGGAACTTTTCCGGCAGTGGGCGTAGTGATTTGACCAGCAGTCGAAGTTGAGTGGCAGCTACTGTCAACTCACCGGTACGCGTTCGAAACATTGTACCGTTAATGCCGACGATATCGCCGAGATCAAGTTTCTTGAAAGTGGTTTGGTAGGTGCCTTCGGGCAGAGTGTCGCGTTGCAGGTAAATCTGCAAGTCGCCGGTCTCATCCCGGATGTGGGCAAAGCTGGCCTTGCCCATGATGCGCCGGGTCATCAGCCGGCCGGCGACGCAAACCTTAAACTCCTGTTCCTTCAACTCGGCCTCGTCAAGGTCACCGCATCGGGATATGATTTCGGTCGCCCGATGCTCGCGCCGAAAATCATTCGGGTAAGGCTCACCTGCGTCACGAAGTTGCGCCAATTTGGCTCGGCGTTGTTCGACTTGTTCGTTATGTTCCGTGTTGCTCATATCTGAACCAAGCTTTAGAGACCGGCTTTCAAGCTGGCTTCAATAAAAGGGTTAAGGTCACCGTCGAGTACAGCCTGGGTGTTGCCGGTTTCCACTCCAGTTCTCAAATCCTTAATGCGGGACTGATCAAGCACGTAAGAACGAATCTGACTGCCCCAGCCAATGTCGGCTTTGGAATCCTCGAGTTGTTGCTGTTGCTCGCGCCGCTCGCGCATTTCGGCCTCGTACAAGCGGGCCCTCAGCACAGTCATCGCTTCGGCCTTGTTACGGTGCTGAGACCGGTCGTTCTGACACTGCACGACGATTCCGCTGGGCAGATGGGTGATGCGCACGGCCGAATCTGTTCGGTTGACATGCTGGCCGCCGGCGCCACTGGCCCGGTAGGTGTCGATGCGAAGATCCGCCGGATTAATCTCGATCTCGATGCTGTCATCTATCTCGGGATAGACGAAGACCGAGGCGAAAGAGGTGTGGCGGCGGTTACCCGAGTCAAACGGGGATTTTCGGACCAATCGGTGTACGCCGGTCTCTGTTCTGAGCTTACCGTAAGCATATTCGCCCCTTAGGTGTACCGTCGCACTCTTGATGCCGGCCACTTCACCTTCAGATTTTTCTACAAGTTCGGTGACCAAGTCTTCATCCTCAGCCCAGCGTAGATACATCCTGAGCAGCATTTCGGCCCAGTCCTGGGCTTCGGTCCCTCCCGATCCGGCCTGGATGTCGACAAACGCACTGGCAATATCTAGCTCGCCGGCGAACATCCTCAGAAATTCCAGTTTCCCGAGGCGTTTGCCAAGTTGCAGGACATCCCGCTCGATTTCCGTCAGTGCTTCAGCGTCGTCCTCCGCCCGAACCAGTTCCAACAGCTCGATCGCATCGTGAGTCCGGATGTCGAGGTCATCCAGGGTCTGAACAGTCTCCTCCAGCCGGGCACGCTCCTGGCCCAACTTCTGGGCCTGGGTCGGATCACTCCAGACCGCTGGATCCTCCAGCCTCAGCAGCACCTCTTCCAGACGCTCCTTGCGGGTGTCATAGTCAAAGATACCCCCTGAGCGCCTCGACCCGCACCCGGATATCCTCCAAGGTATGTTGGGTCTCACCGGTTTCAACCATCGACTGCTGCCTCTTCTATTGTGCACCAAGGGGCGAAGGATACCGGATTTAGCACGGCTGGTAATGTCTGGCGCTGGTCATCGTGATCGGTATCCAGGTTGGCTGACATTAACGGTTGATGCTAGCGACGCTTTTAGCGACAATCCCGCCTTTGTCTGAACTGTGGCCATTGATCCGGCCCACTACCTAAAATTACGTACGCGAAAATGCGCATTGGCGTTCCCAGGGAGATTTTTTTCGGCGAGCGACGGATCGCGGTCGCGCCCGACTCAGTCCCTCTTCTGGCCCAACTCGGGTTCGAAGTTGCCGTGGAACGGGGCGCTGGTACCGCTGCCGGGTTCACCGACGGCGTCTATAGCGAGGCCGGGGCGACCTTGGTGGCCAGCCCGATCGAGCTATGGTCATCGGCCGAAATCATTCTCAAGGTTCGCCCGCCGGGCCACCATCCGGACCTTAACCGGGACGAATCAAGTCTGCTTAGTGCGGGCAAAACACTCATTAGTTTTATTTGGCCCGGCCAAGATTCAGAACTTCTGGCGCGTCTCGCTGCCAGCGGCGCCACCGTCCTGGCCATGGACGCCGTGCCACGTATTTCCCGAGCCCAAAAACTCGACGCTCTGAGTTCCATGGCCAATATTGCAGGCTACCGGGCCGTAGTGGAAGCTGCAGCCCATTGTGGGCGTTTCTTTACAGGCCAGGTGACTGCTGCCGGAAAAATTCCGCCAGCCAAAGTGTTGATTATCGGCGCCGGCGTGGCGGGCTTGGCCGCGGTCGGTGCCGCCGGCGGCATGGGCGCAATCGTTCGCGCCTTTGACACCCGACCGGAGGTAAAAGAGCAAGTTGAGAGCATGGGTGCCGAGTTCCTGATGCTTGATTTTTCAGAAGACGGCAGTGGTGAAGGCGGCTACGCCAAAGTCATGAGTGAGGAATTTATCGCTGCCGAGATGAAGCTTTTTGCTGAGCAGGCACGGGAAGTGGACATCATCATTACAACGGCTCTGATACCCGGCAAGCCTGCACCAAAACTTATCCTCGCCGATACGGCCCGTGCCATGAAACCGGGCAGTGTCATCGTTGACCTTGCTGCCGAGCAAGGGGGCAACTGCGAATTGACACAGCCAGGGGAAGTTATCGAAATCGGGGGGATCACCGTAATTGGTCTGACTGACCTGCCGAGCCGGATGGCGGCGCAATCCAGCCAGTTGTACGGCAACAATGTTCGACACTTGCTGGCCGAGTTGTGCCCGGACAAAGACGGGCAGATCGACGTCAATATGGAGGATGAGGTAATCCGAGGCGTCACCGTGGTAAAAAATGGCGAGATCACCTGGCCACCACCACCACCGAAAGTAGCAGCCGTTCCACCCACACCATCACCCACAACGCCCGCTACGACAACGGCGGTGAAGCAAAAATCGCGCGGCTTGGGCACGTTGGCCGCGTTGATGGTAGCGGTGGCTACCATTCTTGGGGTCGGCGCAGTGGCGCCGGCATCGTTCATGGCTCACTTCACCGTATTCGTACTCGCTGTGTTCGTCGGCTGGCAGGTCGTCTGGAATGTCACTCCGGCGCTGCACACCCCGCTCATGAGCGTTACCAATGCCATCAGTGGAATCATTATCATTGGCGCCCTACTGCTGATCGATTCCGACTCTGCTCTGGTAGCAACCCTCGCCGGCGTCGCCCTTTTGATATCTAGTGTCAATGTCAGCGGCGGTTTCCTGGTGACCCAGCGCATGCTGCACATGTTCAGGAAAGACACCTGATGCCTGCAGGAATCATTCCCGCGGCCTACATAGCCGCAAGTATTCTTTTTATCCTTAGCCTGGGCGGGTTGAGCCACCAAGAAAGTGCCCGGCGGGGTAACCTGTTTGGGATCCTCGGCATGCTACTTGCCATCGGCGCTACCCTGTGGGACGGGGCGGTCACCGGCTATACCCTTATTATCGTGCTGATGGCCGTTGGCGGAGCGGCGGGTGCAGCGGTCGCCTCACGGGTCGAGATGACCGCTATGCCGCAACTGGTGGCGATGTTGCATAGTTTCGTCGGCCTGGCGGCGGTGCTAGTCGGCATTGGCAGTTACCTCGATCCTGGTGCACAGTTCACAGATGCCGAAAAAACGGTGCACGACGCTGAAATTTTCCTGGGCGTGCTGATCGGTGCGGTCACTTTTACAGGTTCCATAGCGGCTTTCGGTAAACTGCAAGGGGTTATTTCCTCGAGCCCACTGCTGCTGCCAGGCCGCCACCTCATTAACTTAGCGATCGGCCTGACCTGCCTTTGGCTGGGTTATGTTTTTCTGGGTGCGGACTCCAATGCCAGCGGCATGTGGCCCTTGCTGCTGATGACAACATTAGCGCTGGTGTTCGGTGTGCATATGGTTATGGCCATAGGTGGTGCCGACATGCCGGTGGTTATCTCTATGCTGAACAGTTACTCTGGTTGGGCTGCTGCCGCTACAGGGTTCATGTTGTCCAACGACCTGTTGATCGTGACCGGGGCGCTCGTTGGCAGCAGCGGTGCGATACTGAGTTACATTATGTGCCGGGCAATGAATCGGCGCTTCCTAGCCGTAATCCTGGGCGGCTTCGGCACCACTGGTAGTAGTAGCGCAATTGAGGTAACTGGTGAGGTGATCGCGTTGTCGGCGCCGGAAACTGCCGAACTGCTGGCTACTGCCGGCAGTGTGGTGATCGTTCCTGGTTACGGCATGGCGGTCGCCCACGCTCAGCACCCAGTCTCGGAGCTTACTCGCAATCTGAAGCAGCGCGGGGTAGAGGTTCGATTTGCCATTCACCCGGTGGCCGGCCGTATGCCTGGTCACATGAATGTGCTCCTGGCCGAGGCGAAAGTATCCTACGACATCGTTCTCGAAATGGATGAAATAAACGTTGATTTCCCGCAGACAGACGTCGTGCTGGTCATCGGAGCCAACGACATCGTCAATCCAGCCGCCCAGGAAGTACCAGACAGCCCCATCGCCGGTATGCCGGTACTTGAGGTCTGGAAAGCTGAGACCACCGTGGTCTTGAAGCGCAGCATGGCTACTGGCTATGCCGGTGTGGACAACCCACTTTTCTACCGGGAAAACACACGGATGCTTTTCGGCGATGCCAAGGAGAGTATCGAACAGGTGCTGACCGCCCTCTAGGCGGTAATTCCCGCCATCCTTGCCTACTATTGACGCCGTATCAGCCTAAGGCCGCTCGCATGGCTTCGCCTATTCGGGCTGGATTGCGGGTTACTGCTACGCCGGCGGCCTCCAGTGCGCGAATCTTATCCTCGGCAGTGCCTTTACCACCGGCAATGATAGCTCCGGCATGACCCATGCGCTTGCCCGCTGGTGCCGTACTGCCGGCGATGAACGCCGCCACTGGTTTTTTTAGGTGCTGGCCGATCCAGTCCGCGCAGGTCTCCTCATCCATACCGCCAATTTCCCCACACAAGACAACCCCCTCGGTTTGAGGGTCATTGTTGAATAATTTCATCACCTCCAAATGCTTGAGGCCGCCAACCGGGTCACCACCAATACCGACGCAAGTCGATTGGCCGAGACCCAATTTGCTTAACTGGTCCACGATTTCATAAGTCAGGGTACCCG
Organism: Arenicellales bacterium; assembly: GCA_030754035.1. Taxonomy (GTDB): domain Bacteria; phylum Pseudomonadota; class Gammaproteobacteria; order Arenicellales; family UBA868; genus UBA12578. Next base: position 211,008 of record JASMBC010000001.1, read on the forward strand.
AACGTGAGACCACGCCGATTGGGCCTTGCTGATGAATATAGCCGGGCATGATGCCAATCTTGACCACATCTGGTGTAATTATCCCAGGGCAATTGGGTCCGATTAACACCGAGCCACTACCTTTCATTCGCTGGCGGCTGAGGATCATATCCTTTACCGGCACACCTTCAGTGATGCAGATAATGGTCTCGATGGCAGCCTCCACGGCCTCATCGATCGCGGCAGCGGCAAACGCCGGCGGCACATAAATTACTGACACATTTGCCCCGGTCTCTGCCCGGGCTTGTGCTACCGTGTCAAAGATCGGAATCCCTTCGAAAACCTGGCCGCCTTTACCTGGAGTGACCCCTGCGACAAATACAGCCCGACCATGGGCATAGGCCAGGCAGTTGCGCGTGTGGAATTGCCCGGTCTTGCCAGTGATCCCCTGGGTGATGATACGGCTAGATTCGTCTATCAAGATGGCCATGGCGTTCAGGCCCCAGCGGCGGTTACGGCCAGTTCTGCCGCATCGGCCATAGTTGAGGCGGCGATCATGTCAAGGTTCGAATCCTGCAGAATTTGCCGGCCAAGTTCCACGTTAGTGCCTTCCAATCGCACCACCAGCGGGACCCCGAGCTTCACAACTTTGGCCGCCTGCACCAAACCTTCGGCGACTACGTCGCAGCGCATAATTCCCCCGAATATATTGACCAATATGGCTTCGAGATTCGGATTTTTTAGCATAACCTTGAATGCCTCGGTGACCTGTTCGGTAGTGGCGCCCCCGCCAACGTCGAGGAAATTGGCCGGCTCCCCACCGTAGAGTTTAATGATGTCCATGGTCGCCATGGCCAGGCCCGCGCCATTTACCAGGCAGCCAATATTGCCGTCGAGGGCGATGTAGCTGAGACCCGCGTTGGCGGCCGTAATTTCATTGGGGTCTTCCTCCGCAAGGTCGCGCATCTGTAAGACCTCGGGATGACGAAACAAGGCGTTGTCATCAAAATTGATTTTTGCATCGAGCGCAATCACCTGACCATCGTTGGTCAGCACCAGTGGGTTGATCTCAGCGAGGGTTGCGTCCATTTCCCAAAATGCCCGATACAGCTGCTGCAGGATCGTGCTGGCGTTTCTTGCCGAGCCCTGTTCAAGGCCAATATACTGTGCCAGTTGTAGCGCATCGGTTGCCCCTAATTCCTTGCCTGGTTCTACCGTGAACTGGCAAACTCTCTCCGGTGTCACTTGTGCCACTTCCTCGATCTCGGTGCCGCCTTCCGCGCTTACCATCATGGTTACTTTTTGACTGGCTCGATCAACTACCAGGCCAACGTAAAACTCCACGCTAATGTCAATACCTTGCTCGACCAGCAACCGCTCAACTTTTTGCCCCTGGGGCCCGGTCTGGTGAGTTACCAACTGCATTCCTAAAATATCTCCGGCGTGCGTGGTTACCTCCTCGATCGACGCAGCGAGCCTTACGCCGCCCCCCTTACCTCGACCACCAGCATGGATCTGGGCTTTGATCACCCACCGGTCACCGCCGATCGTCTCGGTGGCTTGGACAGCCTCCGCAACACTGAAGCAGGCGCATCCTGCAGGCACCCGTACACCATAATCCTTCAGTATTTTTTTAGCCTGGTACTCGTGGACTTTCATTCCTGATCCTCGATAATTGTTCTGTGGTTCGGCTGGACTCCTACTTTGCCGACTTGCCTCTGCTTTGGCTCTCACCCTTGTGCTGGTCCTTGTCAACGGCCGCCTCGATGGCCGGAACCAGGGTGTCGTACAGCCGCGGATCAAATTGCGTCGGCAGGATATACCCTGGACCGAACTCAAGCTTATCAACCTGGTATGCCGCAAGAACGGCGTCGGGTACTGGCTCACGGGCAAGCCCGGCCAGCGCATGCATTGCCGCTACCAGCACCTTATCTTCGATTTGCTGAGCGCCAGCATTCAATACCCCGCGGAATAAAAACGGGAAGACCAAAGAGTTGTTGACCTGATTAGGGAAATCCGAACGCCCCGTCGCCATAATGATATTAGGGTTGGCTGCGAGTGCTTCCGTGGGCGATATTTCGGGGTCAGGGTTCGACAAAGCAAATACGATCGCGCGGCGGGCCATAGTACGTATCATCGCTTTGTTGATTAGATTGGGCCCAGATACACCGATGACTACATCTGCCGAGACCAACGCCTCCGCCAGAGTGCGTTTCGGTGTATCGATCGCACAGGCCTCCTTGTAAACATTGAGGCCATCTCGACCGCTGTAGATGACACCCACGCTGTCGACCAGCAAGATGCTGGACCGTGGCACGCCTAAGCGATACAGAAGTTTGGTGGTGGCTATTCCAGCAGCCCCGGCCCCGATAATCACGATTTCGACTTCTTCTAACAACTTGCCCTGCAGTTCCAGTGCGTTTATTAACCCCGCACAGGTAATTACCGCTGTACCGTGCTGGTCATCATGAAAAACCGGTATCTCGAGCCGTTCTCTAAGCGCTTGTTCTATGGCGAAACACTGGGGCGCAGCGATATCTTCCAGATTAATTCCACCAAAGGTCGGCGCAATGTTAACTACAGTCTCGATAAACGCCTCGGTACTGGGCGCCGATACCTCAATGTCGAACACGTCAATATCCGCAAATCGCTTGAACAAAACTGCTTTGCCTTCCATGACTGGCTTTCCCGCGAGCGCGCCGACTGCACCGAGACCCAGAACTGCAGACCCATCAGTTACGCAGGCAACCAGGTTTCCTTTATTGGTATAGGTGTAAGCTTTTGTCGGGTCGCGGGCAATTTCGCGAACCGGTTCGGCAACGCCGGGTGTGTAAGCTAGCGAGAGGTCTTCGGCAGTGGCAAATGGCTTGGTTGGTTGTATGCTGATCTTGCCGGGGCGTCCAGCAGCGTGATACTCGAGGGCTAAGCGGTCGGAATTCATCGCCCGCTTGCCGCTTTGGTTTTGACACCCCTGGCAGACTTAGCCACGACTCCGTCACCGGTGGCGACAGGCCGCTTGGAATCGGTGATCCACTCGCTCCACGAGCCAGGGTAGAGGCGTGAACCAGCGAGTCCGCAATAGTCCATGGCGAACAAGTTGTGGCAGGCGGTCACACCAGAACCACAACTATGAATGACTCGTGTCGCATCGAGGCCGCCAAGCAATTTCCCGAACTCCTCGGCGAGGGTCGCCTTAGGTTTGAACAACCCGCGGCTAAGATTCTCTAGAAAAGGTCGATTGACAGCGTGCGGTATATGCCCTGCTTTGATATCGAGGGGTTCGGTGTCACCCCGAAAACGCGCTGGCTCGCGAGCGTCGATCACCAGCAATTTTCGTCGATCGATATTCTCGAGAATCACTTTCGCCTCTGCTTGCATTCCAGAACACACCTTCCCGACAAAATCTGCTGCCGGATACCGGTTGTTACCCCGTTCCGTCGGGAGCGCCCGGCGTTCCCATTCAGCCATACCACCATTGAGTAACGCCACCGAGTTAACGCCAGACCATTTCAGCATCCACCATAATCGCGCTGCCATCGCGCCGCTGCCCTCATCGTAGGCAACCACCTGGCTGTAACGGGTAATGCCCAATTTGCCCAGCGTTTGTAGCCAGCGAGCGGCCGCGGGCAATGGATGACGGCCACTAGCAGTCGTAATCGGGCCAGCCAGGTCTCGCCCTAGGTCAACGTAGGTCGCGCCTGGAATATGATTGGCCTGGTAGGACTCCCGTCCAGCATGCTCGTTCACCAGGGAGAATCGGCAGTCACAGAGGCGCAGGGTATTGTCGCTCAGTCGATCGACCAGTTCATTAGCGTTCACTACGCCTGCTATCGGTTCAGGAGTGCGCACCACTGCAGGCTTACTTCAAAGGGTTGGTGATCAAACTATCGCCGAGTTGGGTGATGTTGCCCAACTCCTCAAGGGTCTTTCGCATGTAGTCGGGTATAGGGTACGACTTGAGATTACCGTCCTCCTGGATTCGGGCGTAGATGCGAACGGCACGACCCTCACAAATGAGATCACCCGAGCGGGCGTTGGTTGCGACACAGTTCCAGTGCAGTGTCCGCTCACCAAGCTTTTCAAGACTCACTTTGGTCATCACCCGGTCACCGTACGCTGCCGGCCCGATGAACCGGAAGTGAATTTCACCCATCACGAACGTAGTTCGGTCATCGCGAATCATCTGGTCGATCGGGTAACCTATCGTCCGGAATAGTTCGTGCTCGGTATCGTTGAACCAGGCTACGATTCTCGGGTAATACACCAGTCCGAAGGGATCTGATTCTCCCCATGGTACGGATATTTCACGCCAATACATTGTCATAATTGAATCGCCACTGGTGTTGACCAGGTCACGAAGGTTTCCCGAGTATGTAATATTGATTTAATGGCGGTGGGGGTGGGATTTGAACCCACGGAGGTCGTGAAACCTCGCCAGTTTTCAAGACTGGTACATTAAGCCGGACTCTGTCACCCCACCGTTTTGAGGCGCCACTAGGGCACCTATCCGGCTGGTCGAAAGTGCAACACAGGCGGTTACTACTGCTTATAAGACCGGATTGTAGGTGTTATGAAAAAATCTTACCAGTTGAGAAACACATTTTTACTTCTGCAGGCCGCAACTCCTGTGCTGTCAGTGCTGGTTGGTTCGCTAGCCTTGGGTCTAGCCGTCACGGCGAAAGCATACCGCGTTTTATTGTTAGCCCCGGCTTGCTGTTGTCAGCTGCCAGCCACTTCATCCAGGCCACCCATGTAGGGTGTGAGCGCCGAGGGTACCGTGATGCTGCCATCCTCTTGCTGGTAGTTCTCTAGAACCGCGACCAGAGTCCGGCCTACCGCAAGACCTGAACCGTTCAAGGTATGCACTAGTTCGGGCTTGCCAGTAGCAGGATTACGCCAACGGGCCCGCATCCGCCGGGCCTGGAAAGCCTCGAAATTACTGCAGGAAGAGATCTCCCGGTACCTTTGTTGCCCAGGAAGCCAAACCTCCAGATCATAAGTCTTGGCTGCAGAAAAACCGAGATCCCCCGCACAGAGAGTAACCACCCGGTATGGCAGGTTCAGTTTCTGCAGAGTTGTCTCTGCATGCGTCGTGAGTTCCTCCAAGGCCTCCCATGATCGGCCAGGCTCTACGATCTGCACCAACTCTACTTTCTCGAACTGGTGCTGGCGGATCATGCCCCGGGTGTCTTTGCCGTAAGAACCTGCCTCACGACGGAAGCAAGGCGTATGGCATACCCGACGGACCGGCAGCGCGTCGGCCGCCAAGATCTGGTCCCGATAGAGGTTGGTCACCGGCACCTCCGCGGTTGGTATTAGATAGTATGGTGGTTCGGTCGCAGTGACGAACTGGTCCTCCTCGAACTTTGGCAACTGGCCGGTACCAAACAATGACTCGGCGTTGACCAGATACGGCACATAGGTCTCAAGATAACCGTGTTCTGAAACGTGCAGGTCCAGCATGAACTGGGTAAGCGCACGCTGCAATCGGGCGAGACCCGAGGCCATAACCACAAAGCGGCTACCGGTCAAGCGAGTCGCAGACTCGAAATCCATCATGCCGAGATCGGCTCCCAGGGTCACGTGGTCGGCGGGTTCGAAGTCAAACTTCCGCGGTGTGCCCCAGCGCCGCTGCTCCAGATTATCATCTTCGCTCGTGCCGGGTGGCACACTGGCATGGGGAATATTCGGTATACACTGTAGCAGTTGCTCGAGGTTTACCTGTACCTGCTTGAGTTCATCTTCGGTCGCGCGCAACTCGTTCCCTACGGAGTTCATGTGCTCGATCAGCGGGCCGGTATCCTCGTTCGAAGCTTTTAAGCGGCCGATGTCTTTGGATCTACGGTTACGCTCGGCCTGCAATTCTTGCTGTCGTGTCTGTAACGCTTTTCGGGATTGGTCGAGGGATTGAAAAACTTCTATATCCAGCGCCAGCCCTCGAGGCTTGAGGGCTTCGACGACCGCTTGGGGGTCGCGTCGTAACAATTGGGGATCCAGCATGGTTGTCCTATAAAGCTCGAACGGTCGGACCGTTACCAGCCTGGTGCGGATAGCGAGCTGGCACAGCACTGCATCGGCAGGGAGAGAAAGGGGCATCGAGGCCGATGTCAAGATGATGCGTCATATAGCTACCCACTATCGGTGATCACGTCGACGCCTGGTGGTGGCTTGAACAGGAATACGTCATCTGGCAGCGGGCGATTCTCCACCGCATTCTCTAACCGCACCCGAGTGACCTGCTCGAGAGTATCGAGCATTTGAATGAGTTTCAAGGCGCCGCTCTCAAAGCCCAGGTGAATATGGGAAAACTGGCTGTTGGTGGCTCGCGGAGTGAGTGAAATCCATTCGAGGGACCCTTGCTTGCCCAGATCCTCAATCTGATAGCTGTCAGTAAAGTCGCCCTCCCCGGCTAACAACTCCGCCGGCGTATTGCCAAGTGCAGCTTGTTGATCTCTGACCGTGACCTGCTCGAGCGTCACATCATAAACCCAGAGTTGCTTACCATCGGCGATGATGCTTTGCTCCAGGGGATCACCGTAGTCCCAGCGGAATCGGCCGGGTCGGGTCAGCCATAAGTGGCCGGCACTTTCTTCCAGTGCTATCAAGTTCTCGTCGAGAATGACCTGCGAAAAGTCGGCCTCAAAGGTCGCAACTCCAGCAAAAAATCTCTCAAGCCTGTCGGTGGCGTCAGCAAAGCACAAGGGCTGACCGGCCAGGGTGAGTAGTAACAGGCCTAAGCGAAATGAAGCCATATGAATATATCGCCGTGGCGGAGACTGTCAGGGCGCCCCGTTACTCCGCGGGTGGCGGGGCAAGCACTTCCCGTTTGCCGTTTTCGAGTGGGCCGACAGCACCCGCGAGTTCCATCGCCTCGATCATGCGAGCTGCCCGGTTGTAGCCGACGCGGAGATGTCTTTGGACCGACGAGATTGAGGCGCGGCGATTCTCAGTCACAAACGCTAGCGCTTTATCGTATAGCGGATCCTCTTCGCCGCCTTCGGACTCGACTTCACCTGGCAAGTGCTCAGTCAACACCGCGCTATGGACCACGGCATCTAGGTATTCGGGAGTGCCACTTTGCCGAAGCTCAGCGGCTACTCGGTGCACTTCTTGATCCGATACAAAAGATCCATGCACTCTAACGGGAAACCCAGTTGCTGGCGGCAAAAATAGCATATCGCCATGACCGAGCAATTGCTCCGCTCCCATCTGGTCGAGCACGGTCCGTGAATCAGCCCGCGAACTAACCTGAAAAGCGATCCGGCAGGGAATATTTGCCTTGATCAAGCCCGTTACCACATCGACCGATGGCCGCTGAGTTGCGAGCACCAGGTGAATACCGGCCGCCCGAGCCCGTTGCGCAATGCGAGTGATAAGTTCCTCGATTTTTTTACCGACCACCATCAGCAGATCGGCGAACTCATCAACGATAACCACAACATATGGCATCTTACTCAGAGTTGGTGCGTCTTCAGGCTGCCCCTCTTCAAGGGCGCTATAAAGCGGGTCGGGAATAGGTTTACCTATTTGGATCGCCGCAAGCACTTTGCGGTTATAGCCAACGATATTCCTGACCCCGAGCGAGGCCATCAACCGGAAGCGGCGGTCCATCTCGACAATGCACCAGCGCAGGACATTGGCGGCTTTTTGCATATCGGTTACCACCGGAGTCAACAAGTGCGGGATACCGTCGTATGCCGAGAGTTCTAACATCTTCGGGTCCACCATGATTATGCGCACGTCCTCTGGCGTCGACTTGTAGATGATGCTGAGGATAATGGCATTGACACAGACCGACTTGCCCGCACCAGTGGTACCGGCGATTAGCAGGTGCGGCATTTTGGACAGGTCCGAAATTACTGTTTGGCCCGCGATATCTTTACCCAGCACTAGGGTCAACGGACTCTTGCTGGCCTCGTAGACTTGAGAGGCGAGGCCTTCGAGAAGAAATACAGTCTCCCTTTCCTCGTTGGGGATTTCCAATCCAATAAAAGTTTTTCCGGGAATGTTCTCTACCACCCTGACGCTGACAACTGACAGGGCGCGCGCCAGGTCCCGAGCCAGACCCACAATCTGGCTGGCTTTGATCCCCGGCGCTGGATCTATCTCAAATTGGGTAATGACAGGGCCCGGCTGCACCGACTCTACCCGTACGTCAACGTTGAAGTCCCGCAATTTCTTCTCGACCAGTCGGGACATCATCTCCAACGCTTGCTTGCTGTAGCCACCCACATGTTGGCCTGGCTCATCCAGCAGAGTCAGCGTCGGCAGGTTGCCCTTGGGGGCCTTTCCATCGATAAACAAAGGTATCGTCTTCTGCTTTTCTTTCTGCAGTCGGATGCCTTCCCGCGGTGGTATCACTTTAGGCTCTATCCTAGGGGGCTCTTTTTGTTCCATTTTCCGCTTAATTTCGGCAACCGATTCTTGCCGCTTGCGCCTTGAGCGCGCACCGCGGGTGCGATCAGAAAGCTGTACCAGTTCTTTCCATCCCACCACCGCCCAGTGGCAAGTGGCAGCACCGGTTCGATCCATGACGGCAAACCAGGATACGTCCAGGGCCCAGGAAACACCTGCGAAGAGAGTCACCAGTAGCGCGACAGTGGCTCCTACGATTCCAAAAACGACCAACAGCCACTGGCCTGCGGCCAGTCCAAGCCAGCCACCTCCGGCGGTTGCCGCCGCTGTTGCGCCTCCAGGGAAATGCAGGAACTCCAGCCCGCAGGCCGAAACTACAGTGAGTACCATGCCGAGCCCGTGCACGAAACGACTGTATGGGGGGACCCCTTGTTTCCGGTACCGAAGCAGGCGCCCACTGAGTAAGGCGAAGATCAGTGGAAAAAAGTAGGCCGAGTAGCCAAATGCATTAAGGAAAAGGTCGGCAGACCAAGCGCCAAAACGCCCCCCTTTGTTTTGCACCTCACTACCATCACCGCTGTAGGTCCACGCCGGATCTGAAGCTGAATAACTCAGCAGGCAGATAAGAAAATAGCCCGTCAACGCCACCAGCCCGATCACGAGAACTTCGCGACCCAGGCGGGCAAGCCGGGGTGAAATCCCCCTGGAAGCGGGAGAAACGGTGGTTTTTCGGCTGACTTGGACCAAGTTAACGGGGCCTATAGAAAACCCGCGCAACAGATCGCAGGTAACCGTGATTATATCCAAATGAACGCTGGCCCGAGGGCTCAGCGACCTTCGGCTACCTCAAGCCATGGAACCCGGCTGCCGGTTCGGTGAGAATACGCGCTCAAAGACCATCCCCAACTGGCCCCTCAGATGACTGAACCTACACACTGCCGCCTTCTGATACTGGGTTCTGGACCCGCTGGCTATACGGCCGCGATTTATGCCGCGCGCGCCAACCTCAATCCGGTGCTAGTGACTGGTATCGAACAAGGCGGCCAACTGATGACAACTACCGAGGTCGACAACTGGCCCGGTGACCCTGATGGCTTGCTGGGCCCTGAACTCATGGCTCGTATGCTACGCCACGCCGAGCGCTTTCAAACCAGGATTGTGCTGGACCATATCCATACCGCCGAGCTTCAGAAAAAGCCATTCCAGTTACACGGAGATAATGGCACTTACAGCTGTGATGCCCTAATCGTGGCGACTGGTGCTTCCGCCCGCTACCTCGGGCTGCCCTCGGAGGAGGCATTTAAAGGCAAAGGTGTTTCGGCCTGCGCGACCTGCGACGGCTTTTTCTACCGGGACAAACCGGTTGCCGTCATAGGTGGCGGTAATACGGCAGCCGAGGAGGCGCTGTACCTGGCAGATATCTGCTCCCAAGTTACTCTGGTTCACCGACGCGATCAGTTACGGACCGAAGCTATTCTCCTGGATCAACTGCTAAGCCGCACCGGAAAGGGCGGCAATGTGTCCATTGCCTGGAACCAAACACTTGAGGAAGTGCTAGGGGATGATACAGGTGTAACCGGCGTGCGCCTGCAGCATGTCCAAACCGGAGTCCAACGGGACGTGCCTGTGCACGGAGTTTTCATCGCTATCGGCCATTCCCCGAATACCACCCTTTTCGACGGGCAATTGGAAATGGCAGATGCTTATATCAAGGTTCGGGGTGGAACTGACGGTGACGCTACGGCCACTAGCATAGCGGGCATATTTGCGGCAGGCGATGTCATGGACAATGTTTATCGACAGGCGGTAACCTCTGCAGGCAGTGGCTGCATGGCGGCCCTGGATGCCAAAAGATTTCTCGAAGGGGAGTAAGGCGAACCCATGGCAGCAAAGCGAAAAGATTCGAAACCGCCATTGGGGCCGAATGAGGTAGATCTTTTTCGCGAAAGCATGCGCAACGTGACACCGCTTAAGTCCGAGCCGCCCGCACCAGGCAGGCGCGGGCCACCCGCTCGCAAAGCGATCAATCTTCAGCATCGACAAGCTCCGGCCGGGATCGTGCGCCTCGATGGCGATCTTTTCTACCGCCCCGGAGTGTCGGCGGCTGTGCTCACCGACCTCAAGAAAGGGCGGCTGCGCCCGACCGCCACCATAGACCTACACGGTTCATCGGCGAACGAAGCCGCAGTTCGTTTACAGAGGTTTATTGATAGCCGCGCGAACGTGGCGCCACAATGCCTGCTGGTTATCACCGGCCGCGGCAGCCATTCTCCAGGCGGGCACTCGGTTATCCGAGAGCAGACGCTCGAGCAGTTGCGCCGACATTTCACCGTACAGGCCTATGCGTGCTCACGGCCAGCCGATGGTGGCAGCGGCGCTTTTTATGTGCTTGTTCGCTCAGGTCGACTCGATTAACACGATCGCCTGTGCTGCCATGCCCTCTCCACGACCAACGAAGCCCAGTCCCTCAGTCGTTGTAGCTTTAATGCTGACCACATTTTTTTCCAAACCGAGATCATCTGCCAGATTCTGCCGCATCGCACCCAGGTACGGCGCCAATTGCGGCCGCTGAGCCAGCAGGGTGGTATCGATGTTAACAATTCGCCAGGCGGCCGCCTGCAGCAGTCCGTGTACCTGGCAAAGGAATTCGCGGCTGGACCTGCCGGCATGACGGCTGTCATCATCGGGGAAATGCTGGCCGATATCGCCCAAAGCTGCGGCCCCAAGTAAAGCATCGCAAAGTGCGTGAATCAACACATCGGCGTCGCTGTGTCCTACCAGGCCGGCTTCGGCGGGAATCTCGACGCCACCCAGCACCAGCGGCAAGCCGGCTTTCAGCCGGTGAACATCATAGCCCTGCCCTACCCGCCGCATCGGTGTATCGCCTGTTGTTCCAGAATCAACTCGGCCAACACAAGGTCAGCGGGTGAAGTGATTTTCAGATTGCACCAGTCGCTCTCGACCAGGCGTGGGGTGAGGCTGAGCTGCTCGATAGCTTCTGCTTCATCGGTGCAGCCCCGCCCGCTGGAGTGGGCCTGGTCCAGCGCGGTTGTGAGGGTATCCAGGGGAAATAACTGGGGCGTCTGCGCCCGCCACAGGCCTACTCGTGGCACCGTCGTGGCAACCCGGCCCTGCCCGGTCTCGCGCTTTATGCTATCTCGCACAGGGATCCCAAGCAGCCCGCCTTCAGGTGAAAAGGCGACCTCGTTGATTAGGCGCTGTACGTCTGCGGGTTGAATACAAGGTCGAACCGCGTCATGTACCAGTACCCAGTCGCCGGCTACAGCCTTAGCACTGAGGCTATCCAACCCGCGCCGAACCGTGTCCGCCCGCGTTACGCCACCGGTGTAGGTCCATAAATTTTCGGTTGAGGGTTTTTCGAGAACTTCCCAGTTGGCATCTTCCACGGAAAGTCCAACCGCGATACCGCGTATCGCTTTAACCTGGGCGATACGTTCCAAGGTATGGGCGAGCACGGGCTTGCCTTTGATAAAGTGGTACTGCTTCGGCCGTTGGCTGCCAAACCGGGTACCAGATCCGGCTGCAGGAATCAGCGCCCAGATACCGGGTGAATTCATAGAGAAGTTGCCTGTCGAATCGAAAACACTAGCGAGTCAAGGCCGAAGTTTATTATAAAATACGGACTTACTCCTCGTTACTTTTCGGATCGTGTCCGCTACTCCTTTTACCCCGCCACTGCCCACCGTAGACGCCGTCAGCTTGCAATGGCAGGGGCTTGCCGGAACTTCCCTTGGCCTTGCGGTCGCGGAGGCGGCCCAAATCCAGTCTCGGATAGTTGTCGTTGCCGACTCACCTCGTGAACTGCAGTTGCTGGAAAGCGAAATTCGTTTTTTCCTGCCAACTGGGGCTCCTCCCTTGCACCGCCTGCCGGATTGGGAATGCCTTCCCTACGATCATTTCTCGCCGCACCCGGAAATAACATCCGAACGGCTGCAAACGCTTGCCTGCCTGAGTCGGGGTGAAGCCGCCCTAGTGCTGCTAACTCTGGAGGTACTGCAGGGACGTCTACCACCGGTAGATTTCGTGCTTGGGCGCAGTTTTCGGATTTCCACCGGAACCGACATTGACTTCATGTCGCTTCGCGCCCAACTCCCACAGGTCGGCTACCTAGCCGTTTCCCAAGTCATGGCGCCGGGTGAGTACGCCATACGTGGCGGTGTCTTCGATATTTTCCCGATGGGTAGTGACACCCCATTTCGCCTTGACCTATTCGGCGACGAGGTCCAGAGCATTCGCTACTTTGACCCCGAAACACAGAAATCAACCCGGAGTACCAGCCAGTTGGAAATTCTGCCGGCACGGGAATTTCCGCTGGAGGATGCCGCTATTGAACGATTCCGGGCGAATTATCGGCGCGAATTTGAAGGTGATCCGCAGTCTTCATTGATTTATCGCGAGGTAAGCTGCGGCAATTTGCCCGCAGGGATCGAATATTATTTTCCGCTTTTCTTCGAACCTGGCACTACCGCGTCCTTGTTCGACTATATGCCAGACGATACTTGCTGGCTGCTGCCGGGCAACCCCGAAGCCGGTGCTCGCAAAATAAGCGCAGCGGTTTTAGATCGCTACCAACAGAGATCGATAGATTTCGAGCGTCTACCACTGGCACCCAACCGACTCTATCTTTCGGTTACGGAACTTTCGAGCGCTCTACAGTCAGCCAAGAAAATCGTTCTGGTGGATCAAGATACCACTGCCGAGACTAACGCAGTACTACACGATTTTGCTGTGGTCCCGCCACCCGCCTATCCGGTGGATGCCAGCAGCAACCAGCCGTATTCCCGATTGATTGCTCGGCTACGGGATTGCCGGCCATGGCGGATACTGCTCTCGGTTGATAGTGCCGGGCGCAGCGAGGCCCTGCGCGATGTGCTTCAACACTACGATATCCATCCTGTCCGCCTGGAACACTGGCACGAGTTCACTGTGGACCATGCACCGATCATTGGTATCGTCACGTCTGCGCTCGACCGCGGCGTACAGTTGCCACTGGAACGGATCGAGATCATCACCGAGTCGCAACTTTATGGAGAACGCGTCCACCAGCGGCGCCGTGAGACCCGTGACCCTGGCAGTATTCTTCAAACAGTGGCCGAACTACATTCGGGTGATCCGGTGGTCCACCGCGACCACGGTATTGGCAGGTACGCCGGCTTAGAAACGCTCAAGGTTGCGGGTACCAGTGCCGAATTTGCTGTGCTGCGCTACCAAGACAACGACAGACTCTATGTTCCGGTGTTTAACCTGGCATCTCTCGCTCGTTACCTTGGCGGAGATGCCGAGAATGCACCGTTGCATCGGCTCGGCAACGATAAATGGAATAAGGCAAAGGCGCGAGCTGCTCGCCGTGCTCGTGACGTTGCGGCGGAACTTCTCAAGACCCAGGCACTGCGATCTCTGCGTGACGGCAGTGAATTTACTGTGCCGGAGGACGACTATCCGGCCTTTGCCGGCCGCTTTTCTTTCGATGAAACACCGGATCAGGAAGTAGTTATCAATGAAGTACTCTACGACTTGCGCTCGGCAACACCAATGGACCGGCTGGTCTGCGGCGATGTTGGCTTTGGCAAAACTGAGGTTGCCCTACGGGCAGCATTTATCGTCGCTTCCAACAGCCATCAGGTAGCTATCCTGACCCCAACTACCCTGCTGGCTCGGCAGCATTTCGAGACCTTCCGTGACCGCTTCGCAGATATGGCGATACGGGTCGAGCTGCTTTCCCGCTTTAGAGACCGCGCCCATAACGCGGCAACGACAGCGGGATTGCGCAGCGGTGAAATTGACATCGTCATCGGCACGCATCGCCTACTCCAGGCGGACGTTGCTTTCAGGTCTTTGGGTCTGGTGATTATCGACGAGGAGCACCGTTTCGGGGTACGCCAGAAAGAGCGGCTCAAACAATTGCGACAAGAGGTCGACATTCTTGCATTGACCGCAACACCGATTCCCCGGACACTCAACATTGGCCTTGCCGGACTGCGTGCCATCTCTCTAATCGGAACACCACCGCCTAACCGGGTTTCAATCAAGACCTTCGTCCGTTCTTTTAGCATGGCTCTGGTGCGAGAGGCCTGCTTGCGCGAGATTCACCGGGGTGGGCAGGTGTACTATCTGCATAACGCCGTCCGAACAATTGGCGAAGCTGCGAGCCGCCTTGCCGACGCAGTGCCCGAAGCCAGTATCCGCATTGCCCACGGTCAGATGCCAGAGATTGAGCTTGAGCGGGTGATGCAGGATTTCTATCACCAGCGCTTCAATATTTTGGTTTGCAGCACCATTATAGAAAGCGGCATTGACGTGCCCACAGCCAATACCATTATCATCAATCGTGCCGATCGGCTTGGCCTTGCCCAGCTACACCAATTACGCGGCCGTGTTGGCCGCTCACGCCACCAAGCCTATGCATTCCTTCTTACGCCAGCAGAAGGTCCAGCAACCACTAACGCGGCCAAGCGACTCGAGGCCATCGTCTCACTTTCGCAGCTTGGCGCTGGCTTTACCCTCGCCAGCCATGACCTCGAGATAAGAGGAGCGGGCGAATTGCTTGGTGAAGGCCAAAGCGGCGCTATCGATGAAATTGGCTTCAGTTTGTACACCGAGTACTTGACCAGAGCGATACGTGATCTCGGGCAGAAAGAGCAATCGTCAGATTGCTGGGTGTATGCCCCGATCCAAAAACCAGAGATTAATCTTGAGATTACCGCGCTTTTCCCGGACAGTTACCTGCCGGATGTCCACTCCCGCTTGCTCCTCTACCAGAGAATTGCTGCCGCCCAGACAGAAGCTGAACTCTACGAGCTACAACTCGAAATCGTCGACCGCTTCGGTCTATTGCCGGTAGAAGTCAAAGCCCTGCTGCGAATCTCTGTGTTGCAACTACGAGCGGCCGCTATTGGGATTCGAACCATGGAAATCGGCTCAGTTCGAGGGAAACTCGGTTTCCAGGAAACAGCCGTCGTCGAACCTATCGTAATGACCGACCTGCTCGCGCGAAACCGGGCCAACATGTCGATGTCATCACCTATAGAGATGCGTTTACAACACGATCTGCCTGAGCCTCTAGATCGATTGACTTTCGCCGAAAAACTAATTGGCAACCTAATGGGTGAGGATGCTGAACAGGTTAAGCTTAGTGAAGGGCTGACCCACAGCGAGCGCAAGCGATAATATCGCCTATGATTTGAACGTATATGGATTCCTTGGGTAACTGATGCTAGGTACTACAGCGCATAGACTTGCTGGTTTTGTCCTGTGGGGACTGTTAGTTGGTGCCCCGGATTTTGCCATGGCGCAAAACAGCTACCAGGTTGAAATATTACTATTCTCTCAAAGCACCATAACTGATAAGGAGGTATTCAGCAGTCGGGCGCCGGATACCCTTTACCTGGAAGCCCGCCTGCGCTCTGTCATGCGATTGACCAGTTCGATCGAACCACAGCCGTCGCTCACGGGCCACTTGGCGGCTATCCGGGACATCTTGGCGCGTAACCCCAACTACGATGTCCTCTCTCACACACACTGGATACAGGATGCGCCGACCCCCTCAGTTGCGACATGGGTCACCATCGATACTTCAATGGAGGCTAGCGCCGAGCTATCGGGCCACTTTCGCCTTTACACCGCTGGCCCACTCTACTTCGATACGTTGGTCCAGTACCGGCCGCAACTCGAAAGACACTCGTCCAACCTCGAGATGTCTGCTGACGGCGATAATGTGCAACCAACTTATTTCCTCGCTCAGACCCGGCGCTTGAAACTCAAGGAGGTGCACTATTTCGATCATCCCCGGTTTGGGCTGCTGGCCACCATCTGGCCCGTTGGTAAATGATCGAGATCTCCTGCGTTAGCCGGTATCGGCGATTGTCTCCGTTTGCTCGTCCATCAACCGGTACTCCGGTACCAGTTCCGAAACGATGGCATCAATAACCTGATAGTTGTAGACGTTGCAGGCTTTATCCAACTCTGCCATTAGTTCTGTGACCCGTTTCTCATCTACCGGCCGATTTTCCGCCAGCAGGATCTTCTCATAGCCCGTGTCTGTGAGATTCTCTCCAGGGTGGAACAGCTCTTCGGCCAATTTTTCACCGGGGCGAAGACCGGTGTAGGTGATTTCAATCTCTTCACCGGGTATGTGTCCGGACAGTCGAATCATCTGCCTTGCCAGATAATCGACCTTGACCGGCTCACCCATGTTGAGAACGAATATCTCGCCACCCTTGCCAATCGTGCATGCCTGGAGGATCAGTTGGCAAGCCTCGGCTATGGTCATAAAGTACCGGGTCATATCGGGATGAGTAACGGTAATTGGGCCGCCAGCGCGAATCTGACGCTCGAACAGGGGCACCACGCTGCCGGCTGAGCCAAGAACGTTACCGAATCGCACGGTTACAAACGCAGTGGCCGATTGGCGATTAAATGAGTGCACGGCGATCTCAGCCAGACGTTTACTCACTCCCATCATGCTGGTCGGATTGACTGCCTTATCAGTCGATATCAGGGCCATGGTCTTGGTGTGACTGGCCAATGCCGCACGGGCCACAATCAAGGTACCGATGACGTTGTTACGGACTGTTTCGCGAGCCTGTTCCTGCAACATCGGCACGTGCTTGTACGCAGCAGCGTGGAAAACAATGTCTGGTGGGTAATTGGAGAAAATGCGCTCGACTGCTGCCTTGTCACAAACGTCGCCAAGCAACTGTGCTACCTCCACACCCGGAAAGTGATCTTTGATCTCTAGGCCCAGAGAATAAAGATTGAACTCGTTCTGCTCGACTAGAATAATCTGGCTTGGCTCAAGTCGGGCGACCTGGCGGCACAGTTCGCTGCCTATAGAGCCCCCGCCGCCAGTGATGAGAACCCGTCGACCACCCATTGCCTGGGTAATTGTCTGCCAATCGAGCGAGACAGGCTCGCGACCAAGCAAGTCGTCGAGTCCTACTGTGCGTAGGTCAGCGCTGCGGGCAGTGCCGTCGAGAATATTCTGAACCTTAGGCAGGGTGCGAAATGGCACTTCGGCTTTTTCGCAATACTCGACTACCCCGCGCATTTGCTCAGAGTTCGCGCTTGGAATTGCAATCAGAATGAGTTCTGCCCGTAGCAACTTTACCAGTTGCGGCAGGGCCGAACACCGATCCAGCACCCGAACCCCCTGGATCTCTGTGCCTTTCTTGTTTTGGTCATCGTCTAGAAAGCCGATCGGTTCATAGATTGCCGGCTGGGTTCGTCGAATGTCCCGGACCAGCATGTCCCCGGCCGCGCCGGCCCCCACGATCAGCACTCGCTTACCCGGCGCCTTGCTCACCTGTCGGTCCCGGAATAGGCGGTAGAGAACCCGGCTACCTATCAGTAGACCGATCAAGAATACCGCGTGCAGTGGGAATACCGAACGGGGAATGGCGAGCAAGCGGGTGAGAAAAAAAATACTGATGGCGACGACCGCGGTGCCTACCGCCACTGACTTGAGGATAGCCCACAAGTTGGGGATCGCTGTGAACCGCCAGGCGCCGCGATGCACACCAAAGACTGCAAAAAAGACCAGGTGCCAAAATATTACCAATGGCAGCATCGCCAAGGCCTGACCGAGAAAAATTCCCGGAATAACATCGAGGTTGAAGCGAAACCAGTAGGCCCCCAGCCAAGCAATAGGTACTACTAGCGCATCGTGCAGCAAAACTGGCCAGCGGCTAAAAAAATAGCGGCCGTGGGCAAGCAGTCGGTCAAATACAGTTTGTTTCAAAAGAATCAGCGCTTTATCTTTGCTTCGATGCGTCGTACCTGTCCTGCCGCAACAGCCAGGCCAAGGAACCCTATACTGATCCATAGTACCGGATGTCCCGCGCCCGACACATTCAGGGAAGCCAGCGTGGCCAGAGTAATGCAACCGACTAATGATACCGCAGATACTTTTTTGTGACTCCAACCCGCGCGTACCAGCCGTTGGTATAGATGATTCCGGTGGCCGCGCCACCAGTCCTCGCCCCGAATAATCCTGACCACCAACGTATAGGAGGCGTCGAAAACGAAAAGCCCATAAAGCAGCAGGAACGCCTCAAAAGGAAGCTTGCCCGAAATGGCCCCCAAGATCGACATCCAGCCGAACCAGGCGCCAAGAGAAAGGCTGCCTACATCACCCAGAAAGACCCTGGCTGGTGACCAGTTGAAAAGAGCAAATGCCAGTACGCTGCCTGCCAAGGAAAAATTTATCAGACCCAAGAAAGTTTCACCGTTGGCATAAAACCAAAAGCCAAGCGTAAACGCTGCCACAACCGCCTGGGCTGCCGCTAAACCATCTATGCCGTCCATAAAATTAAACAGGTTAACCATCCACAGCAGCCACAATCCAAGGGCCGGTAGCAGTAACCACAGAGGCAGAAATAAGGTCTGTTTGAAAATCGGAAAATAATCCGCCGGCTGGATCCACCCAATTTGAATGGCAGTCACGAAAAGGCCACCAGCGAAAATAGTTTGGGCCACTAAACGCTGGCTGATCGACAGAAGATTCCGGTCGTCCAACAGTCCAATCACGGCATAGCCTAACAAACTAGCCCCGATAATCAGTTGCCATGTCCACTTCCCAGGCTCTGGTACCCACAGCCAGCCAGCGATGACTGCTACAGTCATGATGATAGCAATTCCGCCGCCGCGCCGAGCGGTTCCAGTATGTAGGCTACGCTCATTGGGAATGTCTTCAACGAGAATGCTGTTGCGACAGTGCACTAACCCGGCTAGGATAACGGCACATCCAGCCATCGACAGAGCAGTCACCAAGGCAGCGTGGTTATCGATTATTTCTCACCTCGTGAGCGCCTTAGAAGGGTCAAGGATGAAACTTCCGGGGGGAAAACTTTACCAATTTTCGCGCATCACCATTGGCAAAACAAAAATCGTCCTGCAGTCGACGAATCAGTATCGGTGGGAGATCTCTCCTTAAGGTCAACAACTGTGCCAGCCACACGGCTGCCTGTAGGACAGTTTTTCCCAGCGAGATCACCAGCAGTTTTTCACCGGTAGCTAAAGCCGAGCGTTTCACCATTACGGCAAATGAGATTTTCTCCGCGCCTGCAGTTGTCACCGTGGTTGTCCCGGTAACGCTGATATCCGCTCCCGTTAACCTAAGGCACCACTCAGCGAGGTCATCGGCGTGAACCGGCTGACACAGCCCCGTCGGGAAATTTATTCTAGGGACAGTTTGAGATATAGCACTGAGGTGTTTGATTCTATTGATATTTTCATTTCTTGTCCCACCATAAACAAGCATTGATTGGGCAATCACCGAGTGCCACCCCGCTTGCTGTGAAACATTTTCTGCCCAAGTCTCGCTCGTACCAGCTGCTGCCGCGAAGCGTTCCTTTCGGTTGCGGCTCGGTTGACGCATCAATATGTTGTTTGAGTCAAAGAACACCCGCAGGCGCTGAGCAGGAATAGCCTGCAGCGCATGTTTGAACTTCGGTAATAGTGAAATCGGTAGTGTACTAATAATGCCGTTGACGTTGAGATGATTTCTCGCGAAAAAATTTGCGAGATATTCTGGATGTAGCGGCGCTACTCCAGGTAGTGTCGGCAGATCTTCAGGCCTATGAGTAATGACTAGAGCGGCCCAACCAGCAGCACTAAGGCGCGGCAGTAGAAACTGGCCAATATCGCTGCGCGGACCCAGAACCAGCATTACTGGCCGCTCGCCCAAGGCTATACCACCCAATGCGGGATGGGGCATTTTCGACACGGGCTTACGAGTCCGAAAATTCCCGATGATCCGCGCGGTTACCAGGCCAACCGCAGACAAGACGTAGAGCAGGACAAAAGCGGGCGATGAACGAGCGCATTTTGACCGGCGAAGGTAGCGCAGCATTCCTGCACGTTTATGTTTATAGATCGTATGTTCCTGCGTACCAGCGGAAGCACCTTGGTAATGAAAAACCGGCGCATCTGGCAAAAAGAAAACCTTAAATCCAGACTCTCTCACCCGCCGACAATAATCGAGATCTTCAAAATGCAGAAAAAACGCTTCATCAAAACCTTTGACAGATTTATGCACATCGCGCCTGACCATCATAAAAGAACCTGAAACCGCATCGACCGGCACCGGGTTTTGCGGCAACGGCTGGAACGTCAGGTCGAAGGTGGGAAACAGCAAGTTCGGAAACAAACTCGTTAGACCTTTACCAATGATACTCCCAGGTGTTGGATCATGGCGTCGGCAGCCCGCTTGCTCGCGCCCGAAGAAATCAAGCACTAGCCCGCCACAGAGTCCGCATTCAGAATTTGTCTCTAGAAACTGAGCAAGGATCTGGATCGTACCGGGCAGGACGAGACAGTCCGGGTTTAGGAATAAAACGTACTTTCCGTCGGTCAGCGAAGCTCCCTGATTAGCAGCCCGGGAAAAACCTAGGTTTTCTTGGTTTTGGTGCAACAAGACCTTGTCCGCACGAGGCTGCTTAAGGAATTCGACGCTCAGGTCAGTTGAGCCGTTATCAACAACGGTAATTTCGTATTTTCCAGATCTGCGTTGCAGGCTTCCTAGGCACTGTTCTAGGAATTTGCCGGAGTTATAGTTGACGATGACTATGGAAACATCGACCATATTAGTTCTCAGAAATAGCGTCGATTGCTGGCGAAAAAACGCCGGCCATCTATGGAGATGCGCACGCCACTCAAAGCAAAAGGTAGTCGTTGAGGTTCGAGCTAGGGAAGGTGCTGCGGTCTGGGCGGGGGATGTCGAACACCGGAAAAGCTACGAAACTGTCGGTTTATTGGGTTCGTCGGCTCGGTAGACGTGCCTGATTTCGTAAATGCGCTTATCCTGCGATTCGTGATAAGTCCTGGCTTGAAGTTCCGCAAATAAGCCGACACTGATGAACTGGAACCCTGCCAGCAACAGTAGTATTCCAAGGAATATCAGCGGTCGATCACCCACCGGCACGCCAAGAAATATCCGTTCGAACGCCAGCCAACCCAATATCAGGCTGCCGGCAAAACTAAGTGCGAGTCCGATGCTGCCAAAAAACTGGATGGGCCGATGGGAATAACCCAATAGAAACTTTACCGTCAATAGATCCAGTAACACGCGAAATGTCCTTGAGATTCCATACTTAGAAACCCCCGCGGTCCGCGGCCTATGATTTACTTTGATCTCCGACATCTGCACGCCATACCAATTGGCGATTGCTGGAATAAATCGATGCATTTCGCCATAAAGACGAAGGTTATCGGCAACATCGCGTCGCATTGCTTTTAAGGTACAGCCATAGTCGTGTAACTTGACCTCAGTGGTAATCGAAATAAGATAGTTGGCAATGCGCGACGGCAACAGTCGCAGCCAGAATCCGTCTTTTCGTTCATGTCGCCAACCACAGACGAGGTCGTCCCCTTGATCAATAGCAGCAAGTAGTGCCGGGATATCGGCAGGGTCATTCTGCCGGTCCGCGTCCATGGTTACTACAACCTCCCCGGTGGAAGAACGCAGGCCAGCCGCCAACGCTGCCGTTTGACCGAAATTTCGCCTGAACTCGAGTACGCTGACCCGGGGATCAGCTGCCTGTATCTCCTTCAGATGCTTGAGCGATTGATCATGACTCCCATCGTCGATAAATAGGATCTCATATGATCTATCCAGAGAGTCCAAGACCGAGACTAGCTCGCCGTATAGGGGAACAAGGTTATCTTGTTCGTTTAAGACTGGCAATATGACTGACAATTCAACCATTTTCACTACGACCTTTTGTGCCGGGGTGCTCCTGTAATCTTTCCTGGGGAGGTGTTGAGATCTCCATTCGACTTTCGTTACCTGAAAGGAGTTTGATATCGAAACCTTCTGTGTCTAGCCTAAAGTTTGGATTGTAATAGGGATCCCCTGCCTGAAGAACTCCGGCATGACGCACCCGGAAACGCTGCTTCTCGGCGTCAAAACGAGCCATCTTCTCGGGATCATCCTCGTAGCCGCGGCTGACTGACTCTGCATGGTAAGCCATAGCATAAGGAGTAAAAACGTTACGCAGGCCCATTTCGGCAAGTCGCAGGCAAAAATCGACGTCGTTTCCAGCGATCGCGAAATTTTCTGCGTCAAAACCACCAACTTTTTCATAGATACTTTTTTTGCACATCAGCATCGCCCCGGTTACCGCTGATACATTTTGGACGATATTCAAGCGGTTGAAATAACCTGGGTCGTTGCCGGCCCGGTGCTTGTGCGAATGACCGGCGTATCCGCCTATACCGACAATAATTCCAGCGTGCTGGATGGTGTTATCCGGATAATAGAGTTTCGCACCCACGGCACCGATCGACGGACGCTGCGAATGCTCGAGCATCGCTTCCAGCCAGTCATTGTTGATTACCTGGATGTCGTTGTTGAGCAGCACGATATGCTCGCCTTTTGCCTGCTGGACTCCATAGTTCACGATCGCAGAAAAATTAAATGGCCCACTAAACCGGTGAAATCGCACACGCAGTTGGTTTGGCAACCGTGCCATGAACTCCATGGTCAACTCGTCTTCGCTACTATTGTCTATGCCGATGACCTCATAGTTTTGGTAGCGTGTGCAACGGTTAAGCGCGTCAATACACTCAAAAAGCAATCTGGGTTGGTCACGAAAAGGTATGATGATACTGACCAGTGGTTCGCCAATGATCTCATGTTGCACACGGAAGTAGTGTGGCCTGTTGGCCGTCAGAACTCTGCCGTGGATGGCCCTTCTGGATAAAGCCTGTTCCAGAGCCTTCTGAGCTCGGTGGTGCGCGGCTGGTTTGGCAGCGCTATCCAGGGCGGTCGATTGAGCAGATTGCCGCCAGTGGTACAGTAGTTTGGGAATGTGGAAAACCTTGTCGGTTTTCTCAGTCAGCCGCAGCAATAAGTCGTAGTCCTGGGCACCGTCAAATTCAGAACGCGTTCCACCGATCTCATCGAGCAGTTTTTTGCGAACGACCAGCAAGTGGGTAATGTAGTTGTGCGACAGCAGCAGTGCGGGTGAATAGTCAGGTTTCAGGTGGGGGTGGCCAAAGTGGGCAGTGTCAACACTAGTCGATGCATCGCCGAAAATGATCTCATCGGTATAGAGGACATCGGCCTCCGAGCGGATAATCTCGGCGGCAACCTCGGCGAGAGCTCCTAGCGCCAGCATATCGTCGTGGTCTAGAAAGGCAACATAGTCGCCACTTGCTGACTTAATCCCTAGATTTGTTGCTGCCGAAATGCCGAGATTACGGGTAGAGGGGATGATTGTAATTTGTGGGTGATCCAGCCCATCCAGTATCGCTTTTGTCTCCGCTGCTTTGGAGCCATCATCGATTATCAACAATTCCCAGTGCGAATAAGACTGGTTGGTGATTGACTCAACCGCGTCAGTCAGCCACTCCTTTGGTGTATCGTACA
>JASMBC010000020.1 GCA_030754035.1 Arenicellales bacterium
TGGTTACGAGTAATTCTTTGCCGTCTGATGTGTGTATTCGATGAGTAGGAACTTCGCGCAATATTTCCACTGCAGTATTGCTTTCCCCCGTTGACTTACTCATATCGGTGCAGAAGGTATCGGTAAAGTCGCTGAACGAGACCATTGCGTTTTGGGCATCGTCTCCCAGAAGGGTGAGGAGTGGATCGAATTCTTCTTTAGTAACCGCGTTCTTCAGTTGCAGGTTCCAGTTGCCGGTGGGTTCCTCCTCCCATCTGAAACCGACCGAGCCAGTGGGAACATGCAAGTTACCGGAACTATCGGTCATGATCAGTTTCCAGTCCGCATTTTCCTCGTCGGCATATTCCGCGATATCGGATGCTCGCAGGAACCGTCCCATCTGATATTTGTCACCATCCTTTTCCAGAACCACGAGGAAGGGCAGGTTGGTGTATTGCTTTACATAGTCGGTAAAGTAGGGTGTTTGCTTGTCAACATAGAATTCTTTCAGGATAACGTGGATACAAGCCATCAGATAAGCGCCATCGCTACCGGGTACAAGTGGAACCCACGTATCTGCGTATTTAGTCACGTCTGAATAGTTGGGAGACAACACTACTATTTTTGAACCACGATACTTTGCCTCGGAAAGAAAATGAGCATCGGCGGTACGGGTCATATTTATATTCGAACCGGCAACAACCCAGTAAGTGCCAAGATACCAATCGGAGCTTTCGCAGTTTTCTGTCTGGTCCCCAAACATGGAGGAAGAAACGTGCGGAAGGTCGTGATACCACTCGTAATAACTGCAATAGATACCGCCCAGCAGATTGTTATACCTGTGTCCGGAAATAAAACTGACCAGACTCATTGCAGGAATGGGTGAAAAGTTGGCCATATGGTCGGGGCCATATTTTTTGATGGTGTGAACCTGGCCCGCCGCAACCAGTTCAGTCGCTTCATCCCAAGTGACCCGCTTCCAGCCTGCTTTGCCTCTGGCGGCTTTGTATTTTTTCGACTTCTCCTCGTCTTCCACAACGCTTGCGTAAGCGTCAACGGGGTCTTTGCCATTCTTGAGTTCTTCGGAATAAAAATCCCACAGCACTTTGCGTACATATGGAAACTTCGGCCTTAAAGGGCTGTAGGGATACCAGGAAGCGGTAACGCCTCGCTGGCAACCTCTGGGCTCAACATTTGGAATGTCGGGATCGATCTGAGGATAATCTGTTTTTTGGAGCTCCCAGCAGATAAGCCCGTCTTTTACGAAGACCTCCCAACTGCAAGCCATTGAACAGTTGACGCCATGACCCGTTCGTACACTGTAGTCATAGTTCCACCGTTTCCTATAGAAATCCTCCCAAGAGCGAGAATCCTCGTTTACGCTAAACCATTTGCTGCCATTTTTCACAATATATCCTTAGTGGGTTTCTTTCGGTTTCAGTTCACCTTACGTCCACTTTCTTCCGCCCGACTATGAGCCCAATCAACGTAAGAACAATCAGTAACACGACGCTGATGATTACGGTAGGCACGTATTGAGAAGGAAGTCCCGATGCCACAACTGCTTGTTGTTCGATGCTCTGCAAATATGAAATAACTGCACTTACCTGAGCATCAGTCAATCCGAGCCGTACCATCGGCATACCGTTGGCTTCTTTCACCAACTGCATTGCAATCGGGTCATTTTCGGCAATCAGGCTATCGGGTTCTTTGATTTGCCGCACTAGCCAACTTGCTTCCCTGCGCGAGGTTACCCCCGCCAGATCTGGTCCCACCAATTTCCCTTCGCCGATGGTGTGGCAACTGGCACAAAAGCTTTGAAAAATCTGTTCACCGCTCTGCGCCGCCTGACTCGCTTGAATTGACCCCAGGCAAATTACGGTCATGAGGGCTGTTAGCCCCGGGAGCCACCACCTTTTTGACGCTCTAGTCATCATATTTATTCGCCTTTCAACTCTGACAATCCGATTTGCTATCCCTTTTCCCTTTCTTTTGTTGGGCTGACCGATACATATTCGGTTTTCCGTCTACCCCGTTTTCAATTGGGGGCCAGGCACGTTTGTTACTTGTTCAATAAAACCGATCATTTTCTCCAGGTCTTGAAAATATGTTTCCTCTTCACCCTGGACGTGGCGAATGTGTCCTCGCCACATCGGCTCTCCATTGGCGCCACTCTCCAGCCAGAGCCGGGCAACAAAAGATCGGGCAACAAAAGATTCCGATGATTTTATTTTTCCCATACAATCTCGTCTCAATCGTTTGACTGATTTTGGCTGCCCCGCTAGTTAATACTTGCGAATGACAATTCAGTAACTGGTCAGTAACAGCTCAGTAACAATAAAATTGGTAGGTCACTTAGGGCAGATCCACCACAGTGAATGGTTAATCGACCCGATGAAGTCGAGGCAATGTGAGTGTTGCGGGCAAGATCCAGCAAAGGCGAGAAGGAAAGCCGAGTGAACCAAAGTGCGCAAGCAGGCGGCCCTTCAACTACGTTGACCAAACAAATATTTTGTATACCGGGCGGATCAGTGATCCAGCTTTTTCCTACCGTGTGTTTTGAGAATTTGCCGGAATAAGCGTTCGGTTTCAGGCATCGGTTCCATGTCAAACTCACGCTTAAGGAATTTCTGACATTTCTGGTACTCGGCTATAGCCCAATCGGCGCGATCGAGGCGCACCAAGTGTTCCATAAGAGCACGGTAAAAACTTTCCCGGCCGGGATCAATAACCAGGGCTGTTCGACATACCTGTGTTGCCTCGGAGTAGTGACCCAGTTCACCATAACAATCCGCCATTCCGGCCAGTAAACTCAGAAAGATCTCCCGCAGTTGTTCCCGTTGTACCATACACCAATCCGCATAGACATCTTCTTCCAGATAGTCACCCTTGTACAGATGTCGTGCGTGTTTGTAACGGAGTAGTGCAGAATCCCATTGTTGCTGATATTGCAGCGCCTTGCCCTCGGCGACAGATAGCTCGAAGACCGATGAGTCCACCCACACAGCCTCCCGCCTAAGCGTATAACTCTCGTTAGTCGTTTCTATAACATCCTCAGATAAGCCGGCAGCACGTAACTCTTGACGTAGAGAATGTATTATTACTTTGAGCCGTCCCCACGTCCGGCGTTGGTCGTCATCAGGCCACAGAAACTCCATTAGAATCTCGCGGTGAACGGGACGGTCCAATTGAGCCACCAGGTATTTCAGCACCGTTAGCGCCTGTTTGCGGTGCCATTTTGCTGTCGGTATTTGCTGCCCTGCAACTGCCAAACAAAAACGACCAAGGGTGAATATTTGCAGTTTCTGCCCCAACGGTGGGCTGTCTGGTTGGTTTTTCGGATCCCGAAAAAAGACAACAGCCACCACTAAGTCGTCGCCGGCACTTGGGGTTTGATCTGATATAGCCAGCGAAGAGATATTGACGGTGAGCCAACCACCGTCCTTACGGCGTATGCGACAATCGTCCGTACCGAAGGGTTGGCGATTTAAAAAACAACTGAAAATTTCACAATCAGGGACGCAAAGAGGCGCCCCTTGATGCAAGGCAGTTCGCAGCACGTCGCCACAGTGTTTGCCAACCACTTCGGTTGCCGAGTAACCAAATAACTGTTCCGCTTTATGATTCCATGCAACGACTCGACTTTCACTGTCGATGGCCAGTGCTGCATCGGAAGAAAACTCGGTCAACTCAGAGGCGGTTGCCATGTGGTTCTTACCTGCTGCTTGGATTTGCGGGACTGTTATTGACCGCCTGCATAATAAAACGCAAAAGAACTAAGCGCGAAGGAGGCCTGGCTTAAGAGGTTTTTGGCGTACATTTTCGTAACTTTATCTTGATGGGGTCGGGCCCAGTGTTGCAAAAGCGTTGGATGGTTAATGGCCGCATCCATAGATTATGTCGGCTACCCAGAACCTTACACCCGGTCCAAGTAATGACCAACATCTCACTGTGTTGTTTTTGATCTAAGTCAACAGGAATTCTGGGGTCAGGCGCCGTTTTCTGGATTCGACTGCGCAGGACATCCCAAGATCGCCCGGACAACCGATCAGGGCAGAAATCGAAAACAGTGCGCGTAGAGTAGGCCCGCAATTTTCGCGGGACACACCTACTTTTTTACCCTTGCTCCGGATGGATCATAAAATGCCCGCAAAGAAGCAACCGCAGGATAGCGCTCACAAGCGATCTCGATTTCGAACTGGCCATTTTCTACCAGTTCTTTGGTGACACCGGCGGGGTAGTGAACATAGCCCATGCCCACTGCATGGCCCAGGGTAAAACCATAGGCACCAGAACTGAGGTAACCAACGATGTTACCTTCGAGGCGAATGAGTTCGTCGTGAAAAAGCGTTGCCTTGGAATCCGCAAGTTTGAACATAACCAGGCGCTTGTTGAGCACTTTACCATGTTGTGAAACAAGCGCATCACGGCCGATAAAACCTCCCAGCTTGTCCATCTTGACGCTAAAGCCAAGACCAGCTTCGAAAGGCGTATCGTCCGGTGCAAGATCCAGACCGAATTCACGGTAGGCCCGCTCGCAACGCAGATGCTCCAGGGCATGATATCCGGCCAGTCGTAGGCCAAATGCCTGGCCGGCGTGTAGCAGTACATCAAAAACACTTTGGGCAAACTCGCTGGGGATATGGAGTTCCCATCCTAACTCACCGATAAAAGTCACCCGCTTAGCGATTACCAGCGCATAGCCAACGCTGATTTCCTGCGAAGTCAAAAATGGAAAAGCCTCGTTTGAAAGGTCGGCGTCACTGACCCTGGCCAGCAAATCCCGCGACCTGGGCCCCTGAATAGAGAGTACTGCGTAGGCAGAAGTGATATCCGTTATGGCCACCCGTTTTTTCGGGGGCAGATTTTTCTCGACCCAGGCCAGGTCCCGTGAATGTGTGTCTGCCGAGGAGACAATCATGTAGCGGTCTTCTGCCAGACGGTCGACCGTGATATCGGCTTCGATCCCGCCACGGTGATTCAACATCTGGGTGTAAATCAGCTTGCCTTCGGGTACATCGACATCACCGGCGCACAGCTGTTGCAGAAAGGAGCAGGCATCATTGCCCTGGATCAGGGTTTTGCCGAATGAGCTCTGATCAAGCATCACGACCCCGGTGCGGGCCGCGCGACATTCTTGTGCAGTATGTTCATACCAGTTTGGCCAGTGATGGGAGTAGATGTCTTTGGGCTCTTCGCCTGGCGGGGCAAACCACATAGCCCGTTCCCAGCCAGCGGTCTCGCCGAAGCAGGCATTGTGTGCTGCGAGGCGGTCATGCAATGGGCTCATGCGTGCCGGGCGTGCGGTTTCGTGCTGCCTGTTGGGCCAATGCATGTGATAAATCGCGCCGAGAGATTCTGCGGAGCGTTCATATAAGTACTTACTGTTGCCCTGGAACCGGTGATATCGAGCGATGTCAACATCCACCAGATCCATGCTCGGCTCGCCCTCAACAATCCACTCTGCCAGTGCACGGCCCGCCCCGGCACCCATCTCAAAGCCCTCCGAATTGAAGCCGGCAGCAATGAAACAATTCGCAATACCCGGCGCTTCACCAAGCAGGAACAGCGAATCCGGGGTAAAGCTTTCCGGCCCGTTCATAAAACGGGCAATCCCGGCCTCGGCCAGGGCCGGGATGATTTCCATGGCCTTACGATAGGGCAGTTGGAAATGTTCCCAGTCCTCGGGAAGTTCAATAAAGCGCTGCTCTGCCGGTAGCCCAGTGGCCGGCAGTGGTTTTCCGCGGGGCTCGAACGAGCCGACTAACAACTTGCCAGCATCTTCCTTGATGTAGGTGTAACCATCGGTATCGCGCAAAACGGGCAGTGTGGCCACGGCCACATCCATCGGCTCGGTTACCACGTACATATGTTCGCAGGCGTGTAGGGGCACGCGCACACCCAACTGTGCAGCCAGACCAGGAGTCCATAGCCCGCAGCACAGCACCAGTTGTTCACATTCAATGATGCCCGATGGTGTGCTGACGCGATAAAGCCCCAACGAAGTGCGCTGTAAGTGCTCGACTGGGGTATTTTCAAAGACCCGCGCTCCATGCTTCCTGGCGCCGGCAAACAAGGCCATGACCGCATCGACCGGGTTGAGCTGGCCATCCCCGGGAACGAACAGACCCCCCTGTATCTGGTTCGAGTCGAGCGCCGGGTATAGGTTCTGAGCCTGTCTCGGCCCGATCAGTTCCGCTTCAATGCCGAAACTCTTGGCAATGGTGGCGCTGCGCTTAAGCTCGATCAGGCGATCGCGGGTGCGGGCAAGCGCCAGCGTCCCGTTCTGTTTGAAGCCCACCGCTTGGCCAGTTTCGGACTCGAGCCGGGAATACAGCTCTACGTTGTAACGCGCCAGTGCAGTCAGACTGTGGCTCGAGCGAAGTTGCATGATGAGGCCCGCGGCGTGCCAGGAGGTGCCACAGGTCAGCGTTCCGCGTTCAAGCACGGCTACATCGGTTTCACCAAGCCCAGTCAGGTGATAGGCAACACTGGCTCCGGCAATGCCGCCGCCGATGATAATTACCCGGGCATGGCTGGGGAGAGGATCATTCATGACATCCGCGTTAGCAAAACCTGCTGTGAGGGAGTGCTCAGCCGCAGGTCATTTGGTTGACTCTTTTTCCCGCAGCGCCTTAATGACCTTCTCCGGCGTGATGGGCAGTTCAAAAATATGAACACCAATCGCATCAGCGACCGCATTGGCAATAGAGGCTGCCACTGGCGCGTAGACCGGCTCACCAATACCTTTGGCGCCAAACGGGCCAAGGCCACTGCGTGATTCGAGGACGATAGCCTTTATCTCGGGAACGTCCTCCGAGGTAGGAATCAGGTATTCGCTGAGCGATCCGGTCTGTAGCCGTCCCTGCTTCAGTATCAATTCCTCACACAGCGCAAAGCCCTGACCCATGAGGGCGCTACCTTCCACCTGGCCCTCGACTGCGCGCAGATTGATAGCCTGGCCAACATCGTGGGCACCGATACTTTTCAGTACCTTCACCTCCCCGGTCTCGATATCGACCGCCACCTGGGCTGCGTGAGCACCGTAGGTAAAATCGGGAAACACTTCCCCTTGCCCGGTTTCTGGATCAATACCCTCACTGGTGGGAGCCCTGAAGATCGCCAGGTTATGGCGATGGACTCCCTCGGCCGCACACAGTTTAACGCAATCTTTGAGGGCGATAGACCGCTGCGGATCGTCGATGATGAATACTTGCGAATCACACATATCGAGCTGTTCGATCTTTACCCCAAAATACCCAGCCACGCAGCTCAGCAGGTTCTTGCGCACCTGAGAGGCAGCCATCTTGGTGGCGTTACCAGACATGTAGAGCGCGCGACTTGCTGTCGACGTGCCGGCCAGGGGAGTGACTGCTCCATCACCGAAGTACACCACCACCTGATCCATCGGTACGCCGAGAATCTCGCCAGTTATCTGGGCCAGCGCCGAAGACTGGCCGGCACCAATATCGGTAACGGCGCTTCGCACGATTACAGTACCATCCATCTCGACACCCACCCAGGCCTCGCTCGAATCTTTCATCCAGCGGATACGGCCGTAGCTCTGCTGATAGCAGGCAACACCGTGGCCGATTCGGGTAGTTTGGGTATCTGTTGGCCGCTCACCCAGGGTCGCCAAGGCCTGGGTTGCACACTGATCTGACCAGACGGCGCTGCGGATGATCTGCCCAGTTACATTGGCATCGCCTGTATGAATGAAATTACGCCGCCGGACCTCCATGGAATCCATGCCCAGCAATTTGGCGATTTCTTCCATTTGTCCCTCGCAGGCAAGATTCGCCTGCATGGTGCCAAACCCCCTGAAGGCGCAAGCCGGCAGGTTGTTGGTGGCGGCCGATACTGAATCGATATGCAGATTATCGACCCGGTAGGGACCGGTCGCGCCAACGGTTGCATAAAGCAGAATATAGGGGCTGAGCTTGGCATAGGCACCAGCATCCGAGGTGAGTTTGATCTGCAACGCGGTGATTTTGCCATCGCCACTGACGCCGGTGCGATGGGTCATCGTAAACGGATGGCGTGGCCCGTGTGAGAGGAACGATCTCTCGCGTGGCTGTACCAGTTGGACTGGCCGGCGTGAGGCCAGCGCTAGTAACGCGAGCCAGACCTCGATGGTCATTACCTCTTTGCCGCCGAAACCACCACCGACGAATTCGGCCCGCAGTCGGACCCGGTTGTGCGGCAGGCCAATGGCATCGGCAACCGCACGGTAGTGTTCTACCACCTGGGTACTGGAGCGGATGTTCAGAACTTCGTGCTCATCGACCCAAGCCAGAGCTGCCTCTGGCTCAAGGAAAGCCTGTTCCTGATATTGCGTAGTAAACGTGTTTTCCACGATGAAGTCGGCTTCGGCGAAGCCTTTTTCGATGTCTCCTTTGCGGACCTTGTAGCTGGCGACCACGTTATCGTCACCAAAAATGATCGGCGCCCCAGGTGCAAGCGCATCGAAAGGATCGTAGATGCCATCGAGATCTTCGTATTCAATATCGATGAGCCGCAGGGCCTGTTCGGCAATGGCCGCATTTTCCGCTGCCACCAGCGCGATGGGTTCACCACAGAAGCGAACCCGGTCCTTGGCCAGGATCGGCTGCTTGGTGTTTTTGGTCAAGCCACCGGTCTGGCCCGGCATGTCGGTCATAACGCCCTGGCTGGGGGGTAGGTCAGCGGCTGTCAGCACACAATGCACACCGGCGAGCGCCTCGGCGCGGCTGGTGTCCACATGGCGCAGCAGGGCGCTGGCCCGATCACTATGCAGGACTGCGGCGCACAACATACCAGGCATAGTCAGGTCACCCGCGTAGACAGCAGTGCCATACACCTTGGTTGGGGAGTCTGTGCGTACCAGTGGCTTGCCGACCTGGCGCAGTTGTAGGTTCGCGGTACTGGCAGCGGGGCTCTCGATCCTGTTCATGAGGTGGTTTCCTGTTGGCGCAGCGTTTCGGCAGCAGCCTGAATGGCAGAAAATATTCGGGTATAACCGGTGCAACGGCACAGGTTGCCACTCAACCCCCGTTTGATATCCTTAAGGCTCGGCTCGGGAATGTCATCCAACAGAGCCTTGGCTGCCATGATCATCCCCGGTGTGCAATATCCGCACTGCGCACTGCCGTGCTCGATAAATGCTGTCTGTAGAGGGTGGGGGTTGTCCGGCCCGCCCAGGCCCTGGACTGTCGTCACCGATCGACCTGCAGCATTCCAGGCCAAAGTCAGGCAACTGTCCACGACTTTGCCGTCAAGCAGCACCGCGCAAGCACCGCAATCACCCTTCTCGCAGCCACATTTGACTTCCTTATGACCGAGCTCCCGCAGTACCTCAAGCAACGTCCGCCATGCAGGCACCGTGATTTCACATGCCTGGCCGTTCACTTGAATATCCACCCGTTTCTCTGTGATCATCTGGGTCTCCTTGTCAGTCATGTTGGCTCCCGGCCGTTTGCCAGGCCTCGGTCAGTAGGCGCCGCACCAGCATATGGACTGCATGGCGGCGATAGTCGGCCGACGCCCGAATATCATCAATAGGGCGGCTCGCCTGGGCTGCGGCTTGTGCCGCTGTACCGATGGTTGTCGCTGTCAGCGGCCCACCGACAAGAGCCTCTTCGGCCTCTTGTGCACGGAACACGGTGGGAGCCACCGATCCCAGGGCGATCCGGGCCTTAGTGCAGTTGCCTTTCTCTATTGTTATGGTGACCGCTACCCCGACAACGGTAATAGCATCTCCCCGGCGCCGACCCAGTTTGTAGAAGAGATTCGCGGTGCCCGTTGTCGGTGGCGCCCACGAAACTGAAATCAGTAGTTCGTCTGGGCGACGGGCTGTTTTCTTGTAGTCAAGCAGGAAATCATTCAGGCTGAGAGTTCGTTCGCCGGCCGCACTGGCGAGTGTCAGTTCGGCATCGAGGGACAACAGTGGCGGCACCACGTCGGCCGAAGGTGAGCCGTAGCAGATATTGCCGGCAACGGTGGCCGCATTGCGGACCATGGAGCCGGCAAAGACCTTGGCCATTGAAACCAGCGACGGTGCCGCGGTTGGCATCAGCGGATCATGCAGGATATCACTGAGTGTAGTGCGTGCGCCCATCAGCACCCGGCTGTCGCTATGCTCAATACCGTGCAACTGGTCGAGCGCCGCGAGGCTGATAAAACGCCCACCAGCTTCGCCACGGGCACGAAGATCGGGTAACAGATTGGTTCCACCGGCCAGCGGCACGCTCTCGCTGGTGGCGAGCATTTTCAGTGCCTGGTCCAGTGAGTGTGGTTCCAGCAATTCAAAAGGCGGCAGCATTGTGTTCTCCTGTGGTGCTCCTTGTTGTCCGGCTACGGCTTACGCTGCCCAGCCACCGTCTATGACGATCTCCTGGCCGGTGATGTTTTGTGATTCATCACTGGCTAGAAAGATCGCGGCATCGGCGATGTCCTGCGGTGTGGTTACCCGTTTCAGGGCCATCTCCTCGACGTATTCCTGATAGACCTGCTCATAGGTCCAGCCCCGCGTTTTGGCTTTTTCCCGGCACAATTTGTCCATGCGCGGCGTCTCGACAATACCCGGCATGATGACGTTGACATTGATGTTGTATTCACCAACATCGAGCGCGGCCGTTCGGGTCAGGCCGCGCACAGCCCACTTGGATGAACTGTATCCAGCACGATACCGGTAGCCGCGCATGCCAGACGCACCGCCGATGGTGACGATCTTACCGTAACGCTGCTCTATCATGGTCGGCAGGACGTGCTTGATCGGCAAAAATACACCACTGACATTTTTTTGCAGCAGATCGCTGAATGCCTGGCCCTCGATCTTCCAGACCGGTGTCTCAATTGGGCCGGTCGCACCCGCTGCGCTGACCAGAATATCGATTCGCCCATCGAAAAATTCCCGCGCGCGCTCGATTAAGCGAACAACCTGCGCCTCTTCGGTCACGTCGGTGGGCACTATCTCGGCCCGGCGCCCCATGGCCCGCACCTTTTCTGCCATTTCCTCGAGCGGCTTGAGGGTTCGCGCAGCCAGTACCAGGTCGGCGCCCTGGCGGGCCAGGTTTTCGGTAATGGTGCCACCCATACCCTGGGCCGCCCCGGTGATGATTGCGGTCTTGTTTGCTAATCTCATGGTAAATCTCCTGGTTCAGATCTGTTTTGCGGTCACTGGGCCGTAGCCTCCACCGCCACTGCTTTCCATAATTACCCGATCGCCCTGCGCTAGACGAACACTGGTTTTGCCTGCCAGTTGCAAGGTCTCGCCACAGGCGCGCTCCAAGGTGATGCGAAAAGTCGCACCGGGTGCGCCACCGCACAGTCCGAATGGGGGGATTCGGCAACGTTCGACCATGGTTGTTAATTCCATTTCCGGTGCCAGCACACGGTAAACACGAACCTGCCCGTCACCGCCGCAGTGATGGCCGGCACCACCTGACCCGCGACGTAAAGCTTGGCGTTCGATTAGGATCGGATAATTGGCCTCGATCATTTCTGCCGGGGTGTTCATCACATTAGACATGTGTGGCCGCACTGCCGGCATACCATCGCGGTCAACCCGCGCCCCTTCGCCACCACCGTGAACTTCGTAGAGGGTTGTCCAGCGGCCGTTGCGCGGATCACGCCCGCTGAACAGCAGCAATCCTGAGGTGGTCGAACAGCCGGCTGTTAAGCGTCTGGCGATGACCGGCTCCATGGCCCGGAAAATAGCGTCGACGATGCGCTGCGACGTTTCGTGATTACCACCGACCACCGGCCGTTCCAGTGGTGGGTTCAGCAGTGATCCCGGCCGGGTAATGATTGTCAGCGGCCGGGCGCAACCGGCATTGGGCTGAATATCGGGCCCGGCGATGGCTTTGACTGCGTAGAACACGCTGGCGGCGGCAGTAAACGGGGTTGCATTGAGTGGCCCGCGGGCGGCGTCATCGCTGTCGGAGAAGTCGAATGTAGCTTCGCCGTCACCGATCTCGATGCGCACCCGTACTGCAATGGGCACCTCATCACCGGCACCATCATCGTCGAGCCAGTCCTCGCCCTGGTAGCTGCCGGGGGGTAGTGAACGCAGCGCCGTACGCATCTCAGCTTCGGACTGGTCATGTAAGTCCCTAATCGCAGCCTGTACGGTGGCAACGCCGTAACGCTCAAACACCTCGGCCAGACGCTCATCGGCAGAGCGCGTGGACGCCATCTGGGCCAGAATGTCGCCCTCGCGCTCCCGGGCGCCACGGACGTTGGCCAGGATCAGATTGAGTTTTTCGTGCTCAGTACCCGCGGCGGTAAATACCCGCAATGGTGGAATACGCAGCCCTTCCTGCCAGGCATCCCGGGCTTCAGGGACGTAACTGCCGGGTCGTGCGCCGCCGATATCAGCCCAGTGGGCAAGGCTGACCGCGAATGCCTGCAAAGCCCCTTCGGCGAATATCGGCCGCACTGCCTTGACATCAGGGAGGTGGTTACCACCGACCTCAGGCAGATTCAAAAACCAGACATCACCCGGTGATAACTGGGCAGCTGGGACCCGTTTCAAGAACTCCTGTACCGTGGACCCCATCACCCCCAGATGGGCCGGAATATCACGGCCCTGGGCGATGAGGTCGCCATTGGCATCGGTTAATGCCGATGACAGATCGCCGGCTTCACGTAGCAGGGGTGAGCGTGCTGAGCGCATGACTACGAGTGACATCTCCTCGGCGATCGCAGTCAAAGCGTTACGAATGACCTCGACTGTGAAGGGGTTGATTGGAGAATTCATGCGGCCCCACCGGTGTCGATGTGGATATGCCCGCTGCGGTCCGACCAGGCGGTAGCACCGGGTGGCACGACCGTAGTCGACCATTGGTCCTCGATGATTGCCGGGCCCTCAATTTTCTGTTTTGCTGCAAGAGTTTCCCGCGGGTAGCGCGGTGTAGTTACCGACCGATCCCGATCAAACCAGCACTGGGTCTCTGGGGCTACCATCGTTGCCGGTGCCGCCGTGGTAAGTGGCACGTTGATATCATTACCTGTCGCTGCCGATACGGTCAGGCGCAGTGTCTCGAGTTCCCACGGCTCATCAGTCATAAAGCCGTACAGTCGTTGGTGGTGAGCCTTGAATTCGGCATCGAGGGCGTTATGATCGGCTGGTGGTGTAAACGACACTTCGACCGTGCCACTTTGGCCTGCATAGCGGATTAGAGCGACATGCCGGGCCTGCAAAGAATCCAGCGCATGGCCGGCGGCAGTGAGCGGCCGTGCCAAGCGCTCGTACATTTGTTGGCGTATGTCTTCGAATTCATCTGCCTGCCAGGCGGTGCTCGAGATACGCACGGCATGCTGCTCCGTATAGCTGAGTTCGGCTGTCAGGCACCCGAGCGCCGAAAAAACGCTGGAGAATTTAGGTACCACAACTCGGGTAATGCCGAATTCGCGGGCCAGGGCCACGGCGTGCATCGGACCTGCCCCGCCGAAGGCAATCAGCGTACAGGTGCGTGCATCGAGACCGCGCTCAACGGCAACCCGACGCAAAGCCCGGGCCATGTTGGCGTTGGCAACCTGATAGATACCAAGTGCCGCCTCTTGGACGGAAAGGTCAAAAGCCTGCGCGATTGTCCTGATCGCAGTCAGGGCAAGTTGAGAATCGAGCCGAACACTATCACCCAGCAGTTGCTCGCTATCGAGATAGCCCAGCACGAGGTTGGCATCAGCGACCGTAGGCTGATGGCCGCCGAAGCCATAACAGGCCGGCCCTGGGTTGGCCCCGGCACTGTCCGGGCCAACCCGAATCGCCTGACCCTGAACGCGGGCGATTGAGCCACCTCCAGCACCAATCGATTCGACCGCGACCATTAACTGGCGTACCGGCCTTGCGGCCAGGCGCTGATTGCCATCGACCTGTACCTTGCCGTCAATGACCGCGCAGGTGTCGGTTGTGGTGCCGCCCATGTCGAAGCCGATAGCCTGGGTCAGCCCCAGTTCCCTGGCGATCCGTGCGGCCGCGGCGACACCCGCTGCAGGCCCCGATAGAGCAAGGGCCAGTGGCCGGTCTTGCATCGCTGCGATTGATGCCATTCCGCCGGCAGAGTGACAAAGGTGCAGATTGGTTCCATTTCCCGCAGCTTGCTGCAGGTCCTCCAGATAACCGGCAGTCAGTGGCATCAGGGCGGCATTTAGCACGGTCGTGTTGGTGCGTTCGAACTCACGCGGTTCCGGGCTCATTTTGTGTGAGAGCGCTACGTAAGGAACGACGGACTGCAGGCGCTGACCCAGGCGTGCCTCATGCTCATCGTTGGTAAAGCACTGCTGTAGTGTGATCGCTACTGCGGGAACATCTAGCGTTTCAACGGCACCTGCTATTCGCTCAACCTCGGTTTCGGTCAGCGGGGTCAGGATCTCACCCTGGGCATCGATACGCTCGGCCACCTCAAGCCGGTATTTCTCGGGCACCAGTGGCGGTAATTTGGGGGGTACCTCAAGCCGGTATAGTTCGCGCCGGTTCTGGCGGCCGATTTCCAAGGTGTCGCAAAAACCCTCGGTCGCAACCAGGGCGACTGGTGCCAGGTTATTCTCGACGATGGCATTGGTCGCCATTGTCGTGCCGTGCATAAGGTCTGAAACGTCGGCCCAATCTATGCCTACGGCCCGGTACGCCGAGCTGATGCTGGCCACCGGGTCACTGGAGCGGCTTTGGACCTTGGCAGTACGCACCACACCGTCGTTGATATTCAAAGCAATGACATCAGTGAAGGTTCCACCGATATCGATACCGACTTTCCAGTTGCTCGTCATGGTTACCTGTCCATTGGGCCCGGAATCGCTCCTTCATCATGGCCGGCTGAGTTTTAGTCAATTTTCACAGGAAATCTGTATAGATAAATTTCATTTTATCTCTGCAAGGCATAGTTTTTGGTTATACTTAAATTGCAGACTTGTGATCGCCGGGAGACAGGGAACAACCGCAGCGGCTGGGATTCAGCTGGGAGAGGATTGGCGATGTTGAGATATTCGTTGCGGCAGCTTGAATATTTCTCAGCGACCGCTGAGAAAGAATCCATCGCTAAAGCCGCAAAATCACTGAATATTTCCCAACCCTCCGTATCGAAAGCGATCACAAACCTTGAGGCACAATTCGCGACTCAGCTTTTTATTCGTCATCATGCCCGTGGGGTATCACTGACTCCGGCGGGAGAACGACTGCTGGTCGATGCGCGTGGCTTGTTGCGTTATGCGGGAGAACTGCAACAGCACGCCCTGTCCTCAAGAGAGGGCGCTCTGGGTGAGTTGGAGTTGGCATGTTTTGTGACGGTCGCACCGATATTTATGCCGGCACTGCTTGCCGACTTTTCTGGGCGTTTTCCGGGTATCGAGATCAGGCTTCACGAAGGCAACCAGGATGACTTACTTACCGGGCTGTCGTCGGGTCGATTTGAGCTTGCCCTAATGTACAACCTGATGCTGCCAGTCGACATTGATATCGAGTTACTGGCCTCGTTCGACCCTTATGTCCTGTTGCCTGCACAACATCGTCTAGCGAAGCGTAAGAAGATTTCACTGGAGGCACTGAAGGATGAACCCCTGATCCTGCTGGATGTACCACCGAGCCGTGATTATTTTATCAGCTTGTTCAGGGCGGCCGGTCTGGAGCCGCAGGTTGCGTTCAGCTCACCATCACTGGAGATGGTGCGTGGCCTGGTTGGCAGGAATCAGGGCTACTCTTTGCTGGTCACCCATCCGTATGACGATCATACCTACGATGGGCAGACCATTGTGACCCGGCCTCTGGCGGACAAGACCGTCACTGGTGATCTGGGTCTGGCCCGACTTGCCCAGTTGCGCCCATCCTCGGCAATGACTGTATTCGCCCAATTCTGCAAGGATTGGTTCGTGCAGCAACATATTGACCGGGGGCCCTGTCAAGCCCCGACACCAAAGGACCTCCCGGCAATGCCAGATCAATAAGATACCCACTGGATTAAAGGTGGGGTTACCTGTCACTTTGACATAGCTAAAAACTTTGTAAAAACGACCTAAATTGAATTTTATCTAAGTAGCGTTTTATAGAGAATCGTACTCACAGGGCGTTGCCGGCATCGTCGGCAGTCATTGTACCGGCGACACGCAGGGTGCAGTGAGTTGGCGTACGGCATGCCCATCTGGAAACCGACAGGGAGGAATCCTGATGGAAGGCTTTGCAGGAAAATTGGTCGGCTCTTTGCATCCGATCTCCACGGAAGAGTGTTCTCGGATCCACGCGGCGGCCGTGCGTGTCCTTGCCGAAGGCGGCATGCGATGTGACGATCCGCGTGCTGCGCGGATGTTTGAAGCAGCTGGCTGCACGCTTGAGGACAGTGGCGCCCTGGTCAAGATTCCCGAGCCGGTGATTATGGACGCCCTGGCAAAATGCCCGGAATCTTTTACCCTGCACGGGCGCAATGACCCATCTCTTGATTGTGCTATCGGCACTGGCGAGGTGCACTTTTGCACGGTGTCCGGCCGCTACATCGAAGATTTCCGAACCGGCGAACGGCGTCAG
The DNA here is from genome assembly GCA_030754035.1 of Arenicellales bacterium. Taxonomy (GTDB): domain Bacteria; phylum Pseudomonadota; class Gammaproteobacteria; order Arenicellales; family UBA868; genus UBA12578. Next base: position 16,475 of record JASMBC010000020.1, read on the forward strand.
GCCACACGCCAGGATGCCATTGACGGCGCGTTGCTGGCAGAGGGACTGGAGAACGTCCACGGGCTTTACAAGCCGGTGATGTGGCTTTATGACCAACCCAAAATCTGTAATTCCCAGATTCTGGTGGCCGAGTGGATGAAAAATTCAAACAAGACCGCGACCTGGGTCTATAACACGGGTGCTGAACACGAGATTCCAGATCTGGTGAAGATCTGGCAGATTGCGGCCGGTGGTGAAGCGGCACTTCGCGCAAGACCTCACCTGCTTGGCCATGTCGTGGTCAACCCGCCGCGGGTGATCGATATCAACTACACCAGCTGGCTGATCGGTTTTTGTGATGCCGGCATTCCTCTGTCAATCGAGAGCGCGCTCATGGGCGGCGCTACCGGTCCGGCGACACTCGCCGGTATGCTGGTGCAGGCAACGGCTGAGACTCTTGCCCTGGTTGTGCAGGCACAGAGTTACAAGCCAGGCCATCCGTTGGCTTTTTGTTCATTCAATCCATCGATGGACATGCGAACCGGCTTGTGGTCGTGCGGCAATCCCGAGTATGGGACCGTCGGTGCCGGCATATCGGCCATGGCCCGACATTACGGTGTTCCCTGCGCCGGGTTCGGCATGAGTGATTCCTGTGAAATGGATCAGCAGACCGCCTATGAAAAGGCTCTCAAGATGTATACCTATGCGCTCAGCGGTATCAGCTATATCTGGGATATCGGCGGTACCGCCGGCTTCAATTTTGTGTCCTGGCCAGAGATGGTGCTGGAAAATGAAATCGCCGGCTATATTGGTCAGTACCTCAAAGGCATCGTAGTCGATGATGAACGCCTGGCCGTAGACGAGATTCTGAAAGTGGGGCCGCTCCCGGGCAGCTACATGGCCGAGCGCCATACCCGCCGCTGGTACCGCGAGGAGTTCTTCATTCCCGAGTTGAGTAATCGCGAGTTTTTTGAATCCTGGGAGCGCGGGCATACCGAATTGCAGGAAAAGGCAAAGCAGAAGGCAGCGAAGATTCTGGAAAATCAGGAATCACCCGTGGCCTCCGAAATCCAGTCTGAGATCGACGATTTTCTTGATTTTGTGGTAGCGCGCGACACTGATTGATCGAGCCCACGGATAGATTCTGGCAGGCAGCAACGGAGAGTAATACTATGGCCATCAAAATTGACAGCGAGTATTTTGCCCGCATTGGCGATACGGTAATCGACGGTGACGACGAAGAGTGTGTGCGTCTGATCCGGGAGGGGCTCGATAATGGCATGGACCCCCTGCAAGGAGTCGAGCAAGGCCTGGTACCAGGTATCCGGCAGATAGGAGAGGATTTCGGTGACGGCGTTATCTTCCTGCCCGAATTGACCATGGCAGCCAAAGTCATGAAGGTCGGCATCGCCATCCTCGATGAAAAAATCAAGGCCAGTGGTGCGACCCGGGCATCCTGTGGCAAAGTAGTGATAGGCACCGTTAAAGGCGATATACACGACATCGGTAAATCACTGGTAGCGGCGCTGTTGCAGGCAAATGGCTACGACGTTGTTGATCTTGGTGTCGATGTCGAAAACGACACCTTTATCAGTGCAGCTCAGGAGAATAATGCCGACGTTCTTGGTATGTCGTCGCTGTTGACATTACCACTGTTGCAGATGGGCAAGGTGATTGAGCAGTTGGAACAGGTCGGATTACGTGACCAGTTCAAAGTCGTGGTCGGTGGCTGCCCGATCACGCAAGAATTCGCTGACGAAATCGGCGCTGATGCCGTTGGCTTCGATGCCCAGGATGCGGTCGTCAAGGTGGATCGGTTGCTTGGCATCAACAGGCCACCGATGGGAAAGAGCTGAGCACCGGCGGCGGCATATTCATATACCATAGCCAATTCATATACCATAGCCAATAAAGCGTGATGCCGACGGATAATGACAACAATACTGGCCAGTTATTCAAGGCCTATACTTCCACCAGCCCGCAGGAGGTTGCGGGCTGTTATGACAGCTGGGCCGAAGACTACGAAACACACATGAGCAACGTGGGTTATCTTCACCCGGCGATGGTAGCCGGCCTGGCACTGCGCCATGTGCCCCCCGGTAGCCGTCCGATCCTGGATGCCGGTGCCGGCACCGGGATCATGGCCCAGATTCTTGTTGCACTGGGTTACCCCGAGATTGTTGGTTTCGATGGCTCAAAGGACATGCTCGCGGGAGCTGCTGCCAAGAACGTGTACACCGAACTTGACCAGATGTATCTGGGTCAGCCACTGGCTTATCCAGATGATCATTTCCAGGCCGCGGTAAGTGCCGGCGTGTTTACCCAGGGCCACGCACCATTGGCCGGGCTCGATGAGTTGGTACGGGTGGTGTGCCCGGGCGGTTGTATTATCTTCTCGGTGGCCAGGGTTTACCTGGGCAGTTCTTTTCAGGATAAGAGTGATGAGCTGAAAGATAAGGGGTTGTGGTGCCAAATTGATGCCAGTGAACACTATGACTCAACCCCGCTCGATGCCGAAAACCTAACCGCTCAGGTCTTTGCCTTCAAGATCAACTAACACAACTGATCCATGCCACAACCCGCTATCACCAACAACGATATCGGGCGCCGACTGACGCAGTCGGATATCCAGGTCTCTGTAAGCCAGTATTTTGGCGTGCTACTAGCATCGACGATGTGGAGCAACTTGCTAACAACATAATCAACCAGTTATCTGTTTTGTTCAATTACAAGGAGCCAGCTGATGAAAAATCGTTATGAGGGCGGCGACCTGGTCGTCGAGTCGCTGATTAACCTTGGTGTCAAACAGCTCTTCTCCGTTTCTGGTGGTCCACTCAACTCCATCTATCACGCAGCCGCGAATAACAAACTGCCGATTGTCCACGCCCGGCACGAGGCTGGCGCAGGCTTCATGGCTGAAGCTGTTTCACGCATCACCGGTATCCCCGGGGTGGCCATGGTCACCCTTGGACCCGCCGTAACCAACTCGGTGACCACCGCCTTCATGGCTCAGATGGCGGGTTCGCCCCTGCTTATCATCGGGGGTCAAGGCAACACCAAGGACTTCGATCGTGGCGCCAACATGCAAGCTAAGCATGTGCGTATCATGACACCGGTCACCAAGTTTGCAGCCCGCGTACTGCATACCGAGCGTATACCGGAGTACATCGAGATGGCCTGGCGACATATCTGGGCCGGCCGCCCGGGCCCGGTTTTTCTTGAGATCCCTATCGATGTGCTCTCAGCTCCAGCCGAGCCACAGGCGCCGGCGACCGGCGTGGGGACCCGCAGCGCCAGTCTCTCACCAGAGACAGCAAAGGAAATCGAAACCGCCCTGGCCAAGGCCAAACGGCCCATCCTGGTGATAGGTGACGAGGCTCGCTGGGAGATAGCCTGGGGTCTAAACCCGGCCAACTTGCAGCAAGTCATCGAGCGTCACGGTCTGCCTTTTTCCTCTTTGCGCCATGCCCGCGGTCTGGTCGATGAACGCCACCAGTTATGCCTGGGGCCGACTTGTGTTTTTTCCCACAAGTCGGCGCAGCAAACGTTCAAAGAGGCCGACCTTATCCTCCTTCTGGGCCACCACATGGAATCCGGCCTGGATTTTGGTGCGGCTGTGAGCAAGGATGCTGTCGTTATCCAGTGTTACCCTAACGTGGAATATCTGGGGCGCAACAGGCGCTCCGACATTGCCACCCCGGCAGGCGTCAGGCCAGTCGTTGATTTGCTGCTTGACTTAGCGCCACTGAAGATAGACCGGGCATGGGCGAAGGATGCTGGGGCTGCCTGGCGTGCTGACTGGGCGGGACAAGTAGGCACCGATGGCGCCGATGCACCACTTCATCCAGCGACAGTGGTTGATGCGGTAGTTGACGCCATGCCGGCGGAAACAGTCTACGTGAGTGGTGCCGGTAACGTCGATTTCTGGACCGATGGGCGCATCCAGGTACGGGCCCCTAACTACTACATCACGGGTGGCCAGGGTGGCACTCTTGGTGCCGAAGTGCCCTATGGTATCGGTGCCAGTGTGGCCGATCCGAAACGTCCAGTAGTGATCCTGGTCGGCGACGGCGGTTTTGCGTATCACGGGATTGAGCTCGACACCGCTGAACGCTACGGCCAGCCAGTCATTGTCGTGATCATGGACGACCAGGGCTGGGGGTGTATTGCTGTCCCGCAGCAACGCGAGTATGGGAGTTGTTTTGAGACTGAACTGCCCCAGCGTGACTGGCCAGCCTTTGCCCGTTCGCTGGGCGGCTTTGGTATGCGGGCGGAGACAGTATCAGAAATCACCCAGGCTATGGCGGCCGCGCTTGATTCGGGCAAGCCGGCCATCGTCCACGTGCCAGTGCGCCGGGTCCTGAGTCCGTTCATCAATGCTGTCGGATTCTGACAGAGAAAAGAGTTGACCCATCCAGAACAGCATGATGGCCTCAGGCAACCTGCGCCTGACCCCGCAACAATCAGCCTTTAGCCTGACCTGAACTTAAATGGAAATTCATGTGAGGACAAATGCATGCCGGGGGCGGTCACTACCTTGAGCAAGACAGATACTGCAATGACCGCCATGGCCAATGAGGTCCCATCAGCCCGGCACCATGGGCCGAAACGGCGCAATAACATAACAGCGCGCCTTCCAGTTTTTGAAAAGGCGCTTACACGTCCAGTAACTTCGACTTGATGTGGCGCTCTACGGAGAACTCTTTCACCGCCTCTATGGTCAGGGTGGTGCCGCCCGCCAAATGTGATTCTGTTATCTCGGTGCCGTCGCCACCAGACAGTCGGAGCGGGCCGCGGGCAGCATAGGTCGCCACCTCGCCCTTGTGGGCATCAAAATAGGCAATAGCTTTCTCTTTTGCCTCTTGTTCATCTTCGGCCTCGACAAAGCAGTACCCGGTAAGTGCCAGATCGGAGCCGGCCTCGACCGCTACATTGAGTTCATACACTTTCTTTTCCATTACTTCCTCCAGGTGCTGTTATCTGCCCGCCTGCGCGAGAGGACAATCATCGATAGTTTGGCCGCAAAACAACTGACCTCAGTCAACCCCGTAGTCGATAGTGGCCGAATTCTTCTACCGCATCAACCATGGCCAGAACATTCTCCGGCGGCACATCGTCCATGACAGTGTGCACGGCCCCGATCATGGTGCCGCCACCGGCACCGAGAAGGTCGATCACCCGGTGCACTTCCTGGCGTACCTCCTCGACACTGCCATAGGGTAAGATGCGGTGGCTGTCGATACCGCCGCAAAAAACGATATTTCTGCCAAAGCGTTTCTTGAGTGCCGCAAGATCCGACATCTTACCGCTGGAGGTTTGGATGGGATTCAGGATGTCGACCCCGATATCGATGAAATCCTCAATCAGCGGGAAAACATCGCCACAGGAGTGAAAGAAGATCTTGGCTGAGGTGCGTGCTTTAATGAAATCGATAAAATCGGCATGAATGGGCATTAACAAGTCACGGTACATTTGCGGCGAGATCATCAGGCTCTCCTGGGTGCCCAGGTCATCGCCGATTTTGATGATGTCGACGTTGTCGCCCAGTTCGTCGAGGAATCGTCCCATCAGCACCTTACAATAGCCGGCGATTTTCTCAAGCAACGCCCTGGCAAAGTCTGGGTACATGGCCATGTTGAGTAGAAAAGCCTCCATACCCTGCATGGCGTGGGCTCGCTCGAACGGAAACAGCAGCCAGGGCGTAGCCATGATCGCATATTTATTCTGCACTGCCAGTCGGCGGGCATCATCAGCGACATGGGCTACACGACTGGGATCGTTCATGTCGGGCCAGTAGGGGTAATTCTCCAGTTCCTCAACGGTGGTGGCGTCGATCAGTGGGTGAATGCCCGGGAACCAGTAACCCGGGGTTACCTCGAGCTGGCCAGAGCCCCAGGAGTCGATACAGTCATCGTGCGGGCGCCGATTCTGATTGCGTCGGCGGGTTGCAGCGGGCTCAAGGTCCAATACCCCACGCACGTCGCTGTGCAGGCGTACCATGGTCGCCTCGTCAACCTCAGCGGTACCAAGCTCAGGCCATTGGTAGAGGAATTTGTCCGGGGCCTTAACCCCGATGATGCGCTTAATTCTCTGGTAGGGCTGCATCTTGATACCCGTGGCGTTGCTTACTCCGATCACGATGGGTACCCGATCAGGCTCTTCGTGATTAAGGACCGTCAACACCCGGTCGCGCGACGTCATAGGCATAGGTTGGCCCCTGGCAGATCAAGATTCATTGGAGCGCTGCTTACTACTGGCTCC
>JASMBC010000021.1 GCA_030754035.1 Arenicellales bacterium
TTTGCAGAAGTTGTCAGATGAGTCGCTGAAATTTTGTCCGGAGTGTGGTGAAGCCTCTTTGCGCAAGCAGGTGTCGGATGCTCGTACTCTTTTGTCGGTGTCGCTGCAGATCACACCATAGATGTTATCTGCAACTGAGATCTCGATTCTTGTTCAACCGCGCCGTAGCACCTTAACTGGTTTGGTGTTTGGCCACTGACCATCCAGGCGGTGGTCGCACGGGAGGTATCTTTACGAACCGGGATCTGGGCCTGAGAAAACGCTGTGGTTCATCCACGTTAGGGTTCGCCAAACCTGACTTTTTGAGTCTGCTGGCGTCGGGCGTTGGTAATACCAGTGGGACCCGTGGTGAACCGGCATCCGTTTTCCAATCGCCCAGACCAGCAACACCCGAGAGTCATCGCATTACAATCGAGTAACGGAGGAATAACAATTTTCCATAGGAAAAATCGAGGAGTAGCCCCATAGCAGTCCTGTGGAGTCATCGACAAAACGGCCACTGGTATCAGGTGCGCGGTGCCGGCGCCAGCCGGCGCCTGTATACCGATGGCATCTTGCATAGCCAGTTCAATCCTCGCCGGATTGTGACGGGCAGCGTTTGGGATCTGCTCTGGCTCGGTCTTTATTTTCACCCGCGGCCCCAGCCCCAGCGGGCCTTGTTGCTGGGGCTGGGCGCAGGCACCGTGGCCCGTCAGTTGCAGATGTTATTTGGCGAACTGCATGTGACCGCGGTAGAGAACGACCCGGTACATGTGCGCGTGGCGCGCGAACAGTTCGGCATCGAACCTGAGTTTGCGACTATTCATCTTGATGACGCAAAGCGCTTCGTCGCACGCTACCGTGGGCCACGATTTGATCTTGTGATCGACGACCTTTTTGCTGGCCGTGGCGGTGTTCCAAGTCGTGCGATTTCCTGTGATCGCAAATGGCTTTCACAATTGCAACGCTGCCTGTCGCCGACCGGAGTACTCAGTATCAATTTTGCCGACCACGATGAGCTGAAAAATTCTGCGGTCCCGGCGATGCTGGCCCGCAACAGCCCAATCAAGAGTGCATTCAGTTTGCGCTGCCCAGCAACAGAGAACGTCATTGCAGCGCTATTGCCTTACGCGGCACAAAGTGCCGACCTGCGCGCCCACCTGAATGCAACGCCAATGTTGGCGGCACAACTGCAAAGTGGGGGATTACGCTACCAGGCCCGCACTCTTACATCGGCGTCATATGTCGCACCCCAAATGTAGCCCGGGCACGGCGGTGCGGTTAGACTCTCCCTGAACCCGCCTTTTTTCATGCTTTGCCCGGTATATGGGCAAGCAACCTGCAATACGGAAAACCCATCATGAGTACCGACACTACTACCCGGAATATGGCGCTCTTTTGTGATTTTGAGAATATTGCCCTGGGTGTACGCGATTTTACTGATCAGAAATTTGACATGAAGGCAGTGCTTGAGCGGCTGCTGCTCAAGGGTAATATTGTGGTCAAAAAAGCCTATTCGGACTGGGATCGTTACCAGAGCTTTAAGGCGGCGATGCACGAGGCCGCGTTTGAGCTCATTGAGATTCCGCACGTGCGTCAATCTGGCAAGAACTCTGCCGATATACGTATGGTCGTTGATGCGCTGGATCTTTGCTACACCAAGTCCCATGTCGATTGTTTCGTGGTGTTGAGCGGCGACTCTGATTTTTCACCGCTGGTGAGCAAGCTGCGCGAGAACAACAAGTACGTTATCGGTGTGGGGGTCAAGAACTCGACTTCTGATCTGTTGACGGCTAATTGCGACGAGTTCATTTTTTACGATGATCTGGTACGCTCCAAGCGCCCGACTCGAAAGAAAAAGGCCAAGGCCCCCGTATCCAAAAAGAAATCTGGTATGAGCGAGGACGAGAAGCGCAGCCAGGATGCCATCGATATGGTCATGGCAACGCTGGATGATCTTTTTGAAGAGCGTGGTGATACGGACAAGGTCTGGGGTTCGATGGTCAAGCAGACGTTAAAACGTCGCCAGCCCGGATTCAGCGAGCGTTATCATGGATTCCAGTCGTTTGCTGCCTTACTTGAAGAAGCAGCCGACCGCGGCCTGTTGCAGTTACAGCACGATGAGAAGTCCGGTGGCTACATCATTACTCGCACTCCATAGGGCAGGGCCGGCGACTTTGCTTAAGCTTTGAAACTATGCCGGGTTTCGTGCCGCCTGACCCCCAAACCGAGGTCTCGGAAGAGTGCTGGGCCTTGGTCTACATGCCCGGGCGCAACCGCCAGCACTACCCGGCCAACTGCGTGCGACTAGTTGATTCTGCAAAAGCCGCGCGCGCCGCTGCGCAGCCAGCGCAGCGGCTTTTCCCGGCAAAGGTGGCGGGCCCATCCAAATCTTCGCAAGGGCAGATGCTCTACACCCTGGTGGAGTGGTTGTCGCCCGAGTGATTTGCCGTGGTGAGGTCGACCCTTATACTTAATGTTTCATTTGCTTGAGGGGCGCCAGCGCGCGCTTACGACTTGACGCTGGCTATCTTGGCCAGCAGCGGGGCCAACAGGACTGGAGTACACTAATGGCTCGCGTTTAGATTGTTTTTACTCCTTAGCTGACGGGATCACCATGTTTTTTCGCTCTATTCTGATTGCCCTAGGGCTGCTTGGGCTTAGTACTGCTGCAGCGCAGGAATTACCCCAACGGGTACTGGAAACCGCTGCAACCCTGATACCAGGTACCCCGCCGGATGAAGTCAAAGCTACGCCCCTGCCAGGCCTGTACCAGGTCACATTCGGCCCACAGGTGGTGTACCTTTTTGCCGATGGCCGTTATCTGTTGCACGGTGATCTGATTGACTTGGATACAGCCGCCAACCTGACCGAAGAGGTCAGGCAAACCGGGCGTCGCAGCGCAATTGAAGGTCTGGACGAGGCCGGGATGGTGGTTTTCTCCCCGACCGAGCCAAAGAGCACGATCACCGTGTTTACCGATACTGAGTGTGGTTACTGTGTTCGCCTACACAAGGAAGTCGATCAGTTGCTCGCCGGGGGCGTCAAGGTGCGTTACCTGGGGTACCCGCGCGCCGGCATGAAGTCATCAGCTTTCGATACTTTGGTATCGGTATGGTGTTCGGATAATCCCCAGCAGGCTATGACTGACGCGAAGTCAGGACGAGCGATTGAGTCGCGCATCTGCGACACGGGCATCGCTCGGCATATGGAGGCGGCTAAACTGGTCGGGGTGCGCGGAACACCGACGATCGTGCTGCAAAATGGCAAAACCATTCCCGGATATGTTCCCGCTGGTGAGCTGATCGGACTGGCGAACGCCGCGGCTGCCGCCATCAACTGATCTGGCACAGTGCCTCGGCGACTGACCGTAGCCGCGTTCGTAGTCGCGGGACTCATTGCCGGTACTGCCGCTACCGCCAGTGTGATGGCGTCGGCCACGGGACTGGGTGATCTGTTTACGCCCGTGCCAAGCCAGTATGGTTCACCGCCCGAACTACGCCTTAAGGATCTTGCTGGCCGCCCACGCGCGCTGTCCGATTTTCTGGGGAGGGTACTGGTAGTGAACTTCTGGGCGTCCTGGTGCACCCCATGCGTGAAGGAATTGCCGTCGATGCAGGTGGTCCGTAACCGCCTGGCGGCAGAACCTTTTGAGTTCATCGCGGTCAACGTGGGTGAGGGCGCGGGACAGGTCGCGGCTTTTCTCCAGCGTTTTGACCCTCCGCTCGATTTCCCGGTGCTGCTGGATGAGAACATGGTCGTGACCAAGCAATGGAAAGTCCGAGCTTTGCCGACCAGTTATATCGTCGATCGCTCTGGCCGGGCACGTTATATCGCAACCGGCGCCAGGAATTTTGACGCAGCCGAGGTATTTAGCGCGATCAGGGCTCTGATAGCAGAGAATTCCACGGCCGAACAGGATGGCTGAGGTCTTGGCGACCATCACGGCGGGTCGGCATTTTTCCTGCCCGCAGGCGTACGCTGTAGCGGACGCTTAGCGGCTTTTGTGCTGATATGAAATCACTTCGTTATCTTGTACCGCTTGCGGTTTTCCTCGTGATCAGTGCGTTTTTGGCAGTAGGTCTGACGCTAGACCCCCGTGAGGTGCCCTCGCCGTTGATTGGCAAACCGGCGCCGGCCTTCGAGTTGCCACGTTTGCTGGCCATGGATGATTCGGTAGGTAGCGCAGATCTGCGCGGTGAGGTCTGGCTGCTGAACGTATGGGCGTCGTGGTGCGTGGCTTGTCGCTCTGAGCACCCCCTGCTCAATCAGCTCGCGGCACAGGACCTGGTTACCCTGGTTGGCCTGAACTACAAGGATGCCCCGGCGGATGCCCGGGCCTGGCTTCGCCAGCTGGGCAATCCTTACCACATGATTGCGGTCGATGGGCAAGGCGATGTGGGAATCGACTGGGGGGTTTATGGAGTGCCTGAGACCTTCGTTATAGACCATGAGGGGGTAATCCGCTACAAGCATATTGGCCCGCTTGACCGCAAAGTGTTACAGGAAGTCATCGTGCCGCTGATCAGCGAATTGCGCAGCTGAGCCTTTTTCGCCGTGATAAACAATCTCCTATGCGATAATCCGCGGCCCTTTTTCCCGGATATCCGGATCTTTCCATGAATCAGCTGAAACTGGGCGTGCCCAAGGGTAGTCTTGAGCAAGCCACCATCTCGCTGTTTAAGCAGGCCGGTTGGAACATCCAGTCGGGGTCTCGCAACTATTTTCCCAGTATTGATGACCCAGATATCTCGTGCGCGCTGGTGCGATCACAGGAGATGGCTACCTACGTGGCCAAGGGCGCCCTGGATCTGGGCCTGACAGGGCTGGACTGGATTCTCGACACTGGCGCGAAGGTTGAGGAGGTCTGCGACCTTGTTTATTCCAAGAGCTCTGACCAGCCTTGCCGCTGGGTATTGGTGGTGGCGCAGGATTCACCAATCCAGTCGATCGAGGATCTACAGGGCAAGCGGGTTGCCACCGAGCTCGTGAACTTCACCCGCTCTTATCTTGCTGAGCGGGGCATTGAGTGTGAGGTCGAGTTTTCCTGGGGTGCGACCGAAGCCAAGGCGGTCGAGGGACTGGTGGACGCAGTCGTGGAGATCACTGAGACCGGTAGCACTATCCGTGCACACGGGCTGCGCATTGTTTGCGACCTGTTGCATACGCATACCCGCCTGATTGCCCACCCGGATGCAATGGCTGATCCTTGGAAGCGACGCAAGATCGAGCATATTGCACTGCTGCTGCAGGCTTCGCTGGCGGCGCACCAGAAGGTGGCACTAAAAATGAATGCGCCGCGGGACAGGCTCGACGAAATCCTTCAGTTACTGCCCAGTTTGCATGCGCCTACGGTCAGCGCCCTTTCCGATGAGCAGTGGGTGGCGCTTGAGACGGTGGTGGATCGCGAAAGTGTGCGTTCGTTGATTCCGGCGCTACGCGAGCATGGAGCAGAGGGGATTCTCGAGTACGAACTGCGCAAGATTATCTGAGTTGGGGAATGATCCCCAGCGGGGATCTCAGGCAGCAACCGGGAGTAGAAGATGTTTATCGATTTGGGGGATATGACGCCCCAACAGATTTATGTCACGTTGACCCAGACAGTCATTCCACGCCCTATTGCCTGGGTGCTGTCGGAAAATGCCAATGCCAGTTTCAACCTGGCGCCTTTTTCCTATTTCAATGCGATCTCAAGTAACCCCCCGCTGGTGATGATTTCGGCCGGCATGAAGCCCGAGGGTGGCGCTAAGGATACCCGGGACAATATCCGTGATCGACAGGACTTTGTGATCCACATCGTTAGCCTGGATCAGTTGGATGCCATGAATGCTTCGTCAGCCAACTTGCCCCCGGGTGAGTCCGAAGTGGTCAAGCTTGGGCTCGAGACGACGGAGTTAGAGGGGTCGCGGTTGCCGCGCCTTGCCAGCGCACGGGTCGCATTCGCCTGCAGCCTTTACGATATTCAATACATTGGCCCTGACCCCCAGTCGCTGATATTGGGCGAAGTTCACGGTGTTTTCGTTGATGATTCGGTCATTGGCGAAGACGCCAAGGGCCGAGTTAAATTTCTTGCTGACAAAATCAATCCGATCGGTCGGCTGGGAGGAAGTGAATACGTGAGTTTTGGTGAGCTGCTGAGTCGGCGCCGCCCTGACTGAGCGTCTTGCTTAGCGCACCTCGGCCAGCAGTCTGAGGATCAGCTGCTCGGATTGGGGCAGGTAGCTGGCGCCAAACAGGTTAAGGTGGTTGAGTACGTGATACAGATTGTAAAGGTTGCGGCGCGTGCCATAGCCGGCATCGAGTGGCCAGGCATCACTATAGGCGCTGTAGAACGTTGGCCCAAACCCCCCAAAAAGCTCGGTCATCGCCAGATCGGCTTCGCGGTCACCAAAATAAACTGCCGGATCGAACACCACTGGAGAGCCGTCGGCCAGGGCGCCCCAGTTACCGGCCCAAAGGTCTCCGTGCAGTAGTGACGGAGTGGGTCGATAGCCGTTGAAAAAAGCATCGCAAGATTCCAGCAGCCTTTCGCCGGATTTTGCCAGGACTTTGCCACTGGCAGTTGCCGCCGCGAGGTCCAGTTGCGGCCGTAGTCGGCAGTCGCACCAGAATCTCACCCAGTCGGTTCGGCGCCGGTTTAACTGCGTATTGCGACCGATGAAGTTGTCGTGATCCCAGCCGAAGGTTTCATCGGTGATGCGATGCTGGCAGGCCAGTTGCAGGCCCAGTTGCGCCGCACTGTGGTCAGTTGCCGGGGCGAAGCGTAGTCGCTCGAGTACTATATAAGACCAGGTGCCAGCGAGGCCGCTAACGATAACCCGCGGCACCGTGAGTACCTTAACTTTTCGCAGCGCTTCAAGTCCCTCAACTTCAGCAGCAAGACGCTGAAGCGCGTCAGCGGCTGCGCGCTTGATAAAGTATTCTTCGCGCCCATCGCTGATAATCTGAGTGTCACTAACCTTGTCGTTGCCGATGGGCGTTACGTGCGCACCGCTAAACTTTGTGCCGGTGGCTTTGCTGATCGCATCAAAGATGCAGTCCCAGTTCTTCATGTGTGACCATTCCATGGTGGTTGTTTTGCAGCGAGACATGGGTTAAACATTTGTTGTGAGCGCTCAAGTCTGTTACCTAAATGTATGATCAATAAAGAGCATAAGCACCTGCTAATGTACCTAAGCAGGCACTTTTTGTGCACACCTTCAGGGTTGTTGGCAATATTGTGCACCGCGCTAAGGGGCATAGTGACAAAGGTCAGGTCAGTTATCCTAAATGACTGAAATACCGCTCAAATTTACCTGCCTAAAAAATAGGCAATTGAATAAATCTCGGGTCCGTCGGTTAGGATTGGCTCGGTCTTGTGAACTTGTACACAAAGTTATCCACAGAGATTGTGGGCAACCTTGAATCTCCTTGTGCCCTCAAATATTTATGAGCGATTACTTGTGTGTGACAAAAAGTCTACCGCCTAACTTGGGTGGGTTAGATCAGGCGGTGCAACGGTGACTGATGCACAAGTTGTGCAGGTGGCACTGCCTGTACCGATGCGTCAGTTGTTTGATTATTCCTGCACGGACAATCAGTCGCTGCCCGTGCCGGGTATGCGGGTTATGGTGCCGCTGCAAAAGCGCACCGTAGTCGGAATTGTCTGCGGTATGTCGGCTCAAAGCGCGGTACCCATGAGACGTCTGCGCCACATCATCCGGGTGCTTGATGATGAACCCTCGCTGACACCGCAGGTTCTTGCGCTAGCGCAATGGGCTGCACGTTATTACCACCATCCTATCGGCGAGGTGATGCAGGCAGCCATCCCTTCTTTGTTGCGCCGCGACCGACCCACCGCACCCAGGATTATTCCCCACTGGCGTATCTGTGATGCCGGCCAGCAGGCGTTATCGACATTGCCCGTGCGCTACCACGTGCAGCGTCACGTGCTCCAGGTGCTGGTGAGTGCTGGCACAGCAGGTTTAGCGGGTGAAACATTGCTGGGCCTGGCGCCCCGATCATCGTCGACAGTGGCGCTAATGGCAGACCGTGGCTGGATTGAGCAGGTCACGGCTGCATCAGTATCACCGGCACAGTTGTCGGCGCCACCACGCCTGAACTCAGCACAGCGCGACGCCTGTCTGGCGATTGATCAGGCCAAGGGCAATTACGTGCCATTTTTATTGGATGGGGTAACCGGTAGCGGTAAAACTGAGGTTTACCTGGATTGCGTGGCGAAGACGGTCTCCCGTGGCCGCCAGGCGATGGTGCTTGTGCCGGAGATATCGTTGACCCCCCAGTTGGTGGAACGCTTCCAGGCACGCCTGGGGAGGTCTTTGGCGGTGCTGCACTCGGGACTAACCCCGGGGGAACGTCATCGAGCCTGGTGGCGTTCCCGCGAGGGCAGCACCGCGGTCGTCCTGGGTACCCGCTCAGCGGTTTTTGCACCCCTGTCCCGGCCGGGGCTGATTATCGTGGACGAGGAGCATGACCTTTCCTACAAGCAGCGTGATCGATTCCGTTACAGCGCACGGGATGTGGCAGTAAAAAGGGCTCAGTTAAGCGGGGTTCCGGTGGTGCTGGGCTCGGCCACTCCATCTTTGGAGAGTGTTGCCAATGCTCGCAGTGGCCGCTACCGGCGCCTGGTGCTACCGGTTCGGGCGGGTGTCGCACAAATGCCCAAGGTACAGATCCTGGATCTGAACCGCCTGGCCGTCAACGAGGGTCTGACGGCGCCGGTGGTTGGAGCCATCGGCAAACGCCTGGAGCGGGCAGAGCAAAGCCTGGTATTCGTTAACCGGCGTGGTTTTGCCCCATTGCTTGGATGTTCCGAGTGTGGATGGCAGGCGCAGTGCCAGCGCTGTGATGCCAGGCTGACTTTGCACCGGGGCAGTAATCGCCTGATTTGTCACCACTGCGGGGCTAATGCACTACCACCACATTCCTGTCCGCAATGTGCTGGCGAGTCGCTGTATCTTGTAGGTGAGGGCACCCAACGCGTCGAAGAAGCGCTGCTACGGATATTCCCAAGCGCCCGGGTGTTGCGCCTGGATAGTGATGCCGCAGGGGATTCCCAGAATCTGGCACAGGCCCTGAGTGCGGTGCGCCAGGGTGAGGTGGATATCCTGGTCGGCACGCAGATGCTGTCCAAAGGCCATGATTTCGCCGGGATCACTCTGGTGTGCGTGCTGGCAATGGATCAGGGGCTTTACAGTATTGATTTTCGTGGGCCAGAACGGATGTTCCAACAGTTGGCGCAGGTGGCGGGTCGGGCCGGGCGCGGTCAACGACTAGGCGAGGTACTGGTACAGACGGAGCATCCGGAGAACCCCGCCTATGCGCGACTGGTTCAGCACGACTTTGCCGGCTTCGCAAATACCGCTCTGGCAGAGCGCAAGGCAGCTGCATATCCGCCTTTTGCCCGGTTTGTACTGCTGCGCGCGGAATCAGCACGCAGCCGGCCACCTCTGGATTTTCTGCGCTCAGCGGTACGCGTGGGTAAAGCCCGGGCCGCCCGGGCCGGTGTTCGGCTGATGGAGCCCGTGCCTTCGCCGATGGAGCGCCGCGCCGGGCGTTACCGGGCACAATTGCTGTTGGCGGCTTCTAACGAGGGGCAACTGCACCGCTTTTTGGACGATTGGCTGGCCCGCCTTGAAGGTTTGCGTGAAGCCACCCGGGTGCGTTGGTCGGTAGATGTGGATCCGCAGGAGATGTACTGACGTACCGTGTCGCACCCAGAAATCCCTTGCATCTTCGGGCTCAAGCCATGGATGATCCGATGTGGTCGTTTGCGGGAGGCTCGAGTGTGATTCCATTGGATGTCAGGCAGATTCTTCAGGATGCCAGCCGTGCGCAATCGCTTGATCCGTGCTGTTATCGCGACCCTCAATTTCTCTCTTTCGAGCACGAAACCCTATTCCGGGCCGGCTGGATCAGCGCCGGGCGAGCCGATCAACTATCTGATCAGGGAGATTACTTCGCGTTCTCGGTTGCTGACACAGAACTGGTGGCGGTACGCGATGAGCAAAGCCTGGTCCGGGTTTTTGCTAACACTTGCCGGCACCGGGCAATGCGGCTGTTGGAGCCGGGTCGGGGGAGTTGTCGTCACCTTACCTGCCCATTTCATGCCTGGACGTACGGACTTAACGGAGCACTGATTGCGGCGCCACGAATGCAGAGCGCAGAAAATTTCAACCGCTCCGATTTCGGGCTGATCGAAGTGCAAAGCGCAGTGCGCGCTGGTTTCATTTTCGTCAATATTGATGGCAGCGCTGCCCCGGTCGATACCTGGCTGGGTGATTTCGAGACAGTACACAGCCCCTGGCAATTGGATACGCTGGTGACGGCCAGCACCCGGGAATTCCAGGTCGCTTGCAACTGGAAATCGTTTCTCGAGGTTTTCAACGAGTACTACCATCTGCGCAAAGTGCACCCGGACACATTCTCGGGGCTTTACGCCGAGCCCGACCCGCTGCAGGCGACCCGGGGTTCTTTCGTCAGCCAATTTGGCGAGCACCGCATTCTGGGCAGCGTCGGTGTCCTCGAAGAAGCAGCCCGCACGCTACCTGTTTTGCCAGGTCTTTCAGGAAGGCTGGCCAATGGAACTCGCTATACCTGGGTCTATCCTGCGCTGACTTTTGCCGCCTCACGTGATGCCGTGTGGATGCTAGAGGCGACTCCGAACGGTGCATCCAGCACCCAGGTTCGTCTGACCCTGCTGTTTGGCCAGGACAGCGTAGCAAGATCGGATTTCGATGAGGTGCTGGCCTGCTATGAACAGCGAATGGCCGTTGGTATGGACGAGGACATGGCAGTGCTTGAGGCCCAGCAGTATGGACTTAGCTCGATACTGGCCCGGCCCGGGCGGTTTTGCCCCGACCTCGAGCCCAGCGTCCATGCTTTTCACCGCTGGTACGCAAACGCACTGATCGCCGCCGGATTGGCGAGCGGCTGAGATCTGCACCTGGACTCAGGGCCGGTGCGCGCTGGAAAGATAGTCGGTTGACTGGAATTCATGCAGCCGACTGGCGGTTCGGGCAAAGCCCCGCGCCATTCGCTCGCCACGGTACAGCGCATCAGGGCTGGTGGCTGCCGAGACGATGACATTGACTCGCCGGTCGTAAAGCTCATCAATCAGTTCGACGAAGCGCCGCGCTGCGTCATCGTGCTCCGTGTCCAGGTAGGGGACCTCACTGATCAGCAGGGTGTGGCAAGCCCGGGAAATCTCAACGTAATCGGCCTTTGAGCGCGGCCCGACGCACAGCGTCTCAAAAGTGAACCACATGACTCCGTCGCCACCTGCCAGCAACTCAATCTTTCGATCGTTGATGGTAACAGCGGCAGGCGCAAGCGTACCCCCAGGGCTGATCTGGTGGAACGTCGTTTCCATCTGGGCCTGTGCCTGGGTGTTGTGGGGTGCATGGTAAGTGGGCGCCGAGCTGAGCGCCTCAAGACGGTAATCGCGGACACCGCCGAGGTGGATTACCCGGGTATGCGTTTCTATCAGTTGGATAGCCGGCAAAAAGCGCTCGCGCTGCAACCCGCCTTGGTAAAGTGACGATGGCGGCGTATTCGAGGTGAATATCAGGGTCATCCCTTGCTCGACCAGGGCGTGCAATAGCCCGGAAAGAATCATGGCATCGCCGATATCGGACACATAAAACTCATCGAAACCGAGCACCCGGGTTTTGCCTGCAATCTCGGTGCCGATCCGGCGCAAAGGGTCGCTCTGGCTGCGCAAGGCCCGCAGGCGCTCGTGGATCTCGAGCATAAAGCGGTGAAAGTGCACCCGCCGCCAGTGTGATTCATGCAGGCTGTCGAGCAGTGTATCCATCATCACCGTTTTACCCCGGCCGACCGACCCCCAAAGATAAATACCTTTTTCACCGAAAAACGGCCGGCGGCGCAGATGTCGTGCCCAGTCCGACAACTTTGTCGGCCAGGCGCGCTCGGATTTGTCGAAAGAGTGGTTGAGTTCCTCGGCCAGGTGGGTAAACGCTGCCAGAGCCGG
Source organism: Arenicellales bacterium (assembly GCA_030754035.1). Taxonomy (GTDB): domain Bacteria; phylum Pseudomonadota; class Gammaproteobacteria; order Arenicellales; family UBA868; genus UBA12578. Next base: position 11,972 of record JASMBC010000021.1, read on the forward strand.
CTGTTGATCAAGGTCCGGTGTGGCCCGAGGTCGTGACAGGCGGTCTGTGAACTCGGTGGCGAACGTCTCGGACAGGTCCACGCTTAAGGTAGTGGAGTCGATGCAACGAGGATACCGTCGCTGTCGGCCCACAAATAGTGGCCCGGGGTAAAAGTGGTGCCGGCCAAGCGTACGGGCAGTTGTGGTTGCCCCTCGCCGCGCTTAGTGCTCTTAGCCGGACAGGCCGCGAGCGCCTTGATACCAATTGGCAGGGCGCACAGTTGTTGGCTATCGCGGATGCAGCCGTAGACGATCAACCCGTGCCAGCCGTTATCTTGCGCAAGCGCACCGATCTGGTCGCCGACCAGTGCGCAGCGCAACGACCCACCGCCATCGATAACCAGTACCTTTCCCGCGCCCTCGCACTCAAGCGTTGAACGTACCAGGCTGTTGTCTTCGAATACTTTGACTGTGGCAATAATTCCTTCAAAGTGCTCCGCACCGCCGAAATCAGTAAAAATCGGCTGCGCCACCTGCAGGTGGTCGGCATGGGCATCATAAAGATCAGCAGTTCGGGTCATGTGGCACCTGCCAGGGTTGCGGTTTCCCGGGTTGTGGAAAAACCGTTGAGTTCCTCGAAGGCATGCAGGCCGGAGAACTCCTCGGGGTCTATAGGTCCGCCGGTCGAGTCGGGATGTATCACGGCAAGGAGGTGGCCAATGCCGTACGCCCCGGCTGCGCGCAGCACTGCAAGATTGTCATCAATGAAAAGAGTGCGATCCCCCGCGAACGGCTCAATGGCTTGCAGATTGTTCCAGAAAGTCGCGCACTCCTTTGGATAACCCAGCGTATGGGAACTCACAATACGATCAAACATCGGTTCCAGGCCGGTCTGGCTCATCTTCAGGTCGATGCTCGCTGGGTGAGCATTGGTGACCAGTACCACCCGTCGGGTATCGGCATGCAGTGCCGTGAGGAAATCACGGGCGCCAGGGCGGATCTGGATAAGGTGGCGTAGTTCGGCTTTAAGGCCGGCAATGTCCAGGCCCAGTTCATTGGTCCAAAAGTCTACGCAGTACCACTCGAGCGTCCCGCGCAAGGCATGCATCCGGGCAAAAAGTGTACTGCGCGCGCCATCCAGAGCGATTCGGTGCTGGTTTGCGTATCGACGTGGGATGAAGTCCGTCCAGAAGTAGTTATCAAAATGCAGATCCAGCAAAGTGCCGTCCAGGTCCAGGAATACCGAGTCAATCTGCGTCCAGTCAATCACGGCCATATTATGTGTAACGCCTGTTATGAAGGTAAAGGGCGACAAAGCGTCCAGGATAATTAGACTGTACCGGATATTTTAACGCCGACCACGGGCTGCCGGATTTACCCTACATTGCAGTGGCCTATGCCGCAGGTACTGCATTGTTTCGAAGGGTGGTCTGGGTTAATCTGCACTCCCATCAGTATCCCGCCAGGCAAGCTCGCACCCGCCCACTCATGAGCGTGTTACCCCAAATCCTCAAGACCACCGTAGTGGCGCGTAGCCGTCTTTTTAATATCGAAAGTGTGGATCTGCGTTTTGCTAATGGCAATGAGGTCAGTTTTGAGCGCTTGGTAGGCCAGGGCACCGGGTCGGTACTGGTGGTGCCTCTGTCGGCGGTTGACCAGTTGCTGCTGGTTCGTGAGTATGCGGTGGGCCTGCAACGTTATGAGTTGGGCTTCGTTAAAGGGCGTATCGATGCCGGTGAAACGCCGGATCAGGCGGCTCATCGTGAATTGCGGGAGGAGACGGGATTTGACGCAGGTGTGGTTGAATGTTTGGCGAGGGTATCGCTAACTCCGGCATATTCGAATTATCAAACTCATGTGTTTGTTGCACAGGATCTGTTTGAATCACCGCTGGATGGTGATGAGCCCGAAACCCTTGAAACGGCGCAATGGCCGCTGGCGGATCTTTGTGGGTTGCGGGCGCGGGAGGATTTTTCCGATGCCCGCAGTTTGCTCGCTACCTATCTCGTGGCTGAGAAGCTGGGGCAGGGATAGTGAATCATCATTCGCTGCTGGCACAGGTCGTCAATATTGCAACAGCAGCGGGTGATGTGATTCTCGATGTTTACGGGAAAGAATACGAGATTGCCCACAAGGCCGATGGTTCGCCGGTCACCACGGCGGATCAGCGTGCTCATGACGTCATCGTTGAGCGGCTTCAAGCCTTGACACCCGATATCCCGGTTCTGTCTGAGGAATCCAAGGGCATCGATGTTGAAGATCGCCTGCAATGGCCACAGTTGTGGTTGGTTGACCCACTCGATGGCACCAAGGAGTTCATTCGCCGCAACGGTGAGTTCAGCGTCAATATCGGCCTGGCTGAAAACGGCAAACCGATCCTCGGCGTGGTCTACAGCCCATGTACCGGGACCGGCTATTTTGCAGCTCAAGGTACAGGGGCCTGGCGCCAGATCGCCGGAAAGCCGGCTCAGCGTATACAGGTAGAGTCGTATGACCCCTCCCGGCCACGAATGGTCGCCAGTCGCTCGCATTCCGGGGAAGCGGTAAACGCGTTTCGTGATGCGCTCACAGCGGCGAGTGGAACTGCTCCCCAGATTGTCAGCATGGGCAGTGCGCTAAAGGCTTGCGTAGTCGCGCAGGGTGATGCCGATGTGTACCCACGCCTTGCCCCCACTTCGGAGTGGGATACCTGCGCATCCCACTGCGTACTGAACGAGGCCGGCGGTCAATTGATTGATTGCGCGGGCGCGGAGTTGAATTACAACAAAGCGAGCATCCTCAACCCCTGGTTTCTGGCTATCGCTGACTCGAATGTTGACTGGCTTCGGTATTGCCCGCCAGAGCCTGTGTAGGGATAACACGGCACCAGGCTGATCTGCCAGGGCGGTGATCCGCCCCGGACTATAATTACGCTGGCGTCAGACCGAGTGGACCAATACTCCGAATTACCGTGCGCATGCTTCCCTTTACCAAGATGCACTCGCTGGGCAATGATTTTGTCATGCTCGATGGTGTGCGCACACCACTGGATCTTGACGCCGCGCTGGTCAGACAACTGGCAGACCGTAATCACGGCGTTGGTTGTGACCAGTTAATCGTAGCCCAGTCAGCCATTAGCGATGCGGACTTTTTTATGCGCATTTTTAATGCCGATGGTAGCGAGTCCGGTCAGTGCGGCAACGGTGCGCGGTGTTTTGGTCGTTTTCTGATCGAGCAAGGTCTGACCGAGTGTCGTGAGCTTGAAATACAGACCATCAGCACGCGTATCCGTCTGACGGTGGCCGACAACTGGCAGGTTACGGCCCAACTTGCGCCCCCCAGTTTCGAACCCCGGGATATCCCTTTTAACGCGCCGGCCGTCGCTGGCGATTACCCGATTGTGGTTGGGGGTGAATCGCACCGGATCGGGGCCGTATCGATGGGCAACCCCCATGCGGTCTTGATCGTCGATAATATTGATGCGGCTGGGGTGGATCAATTGGGCCCAATGCTCGAGTGTCACTGCGATTTTCCGCAGCGCACCAATGTGGGTTTTGTCCAAGTGGTTGACAGGCAGACCTTGCGCCTGCGGGTCTGGGAGCGTGGTGTGGGAGAAACGCTTGCCTGCGGTAGCGGGGCTTGCGCGGCCGTTGCCGTGTGTCGTTTGCAGGAGCGGATCGATGACACGGTTTGTGTGACGCTCCCGGGCGGCCCACTCAGCGTGACCTGGCCCGGCCATGGTCCTATCAGTATGAATGGCCCAGCTGTGAGCGTTTTTGATGGACAGTGGCCGATTTTTTGATATGACCTCGCGCCCGACCTCCGACGATACACCAGGGCTTGGCCTTGAGGAGCGTGAGGTTGCGGATTTTCTGCGCCGTCACCCGGATTTCTTTGAGCGCCACCTCGCCTTGTTAACCGAACTGGTGGTTCCTCATTCGGGTCGTACCGGTGCGGTATCGCTGCTGGAACGCCAGGTTACTGTCCTGCGTGACCAGCTTGGTGCTGAACGTGGTCGCTTGAAGTTGTTGATGAACGCGGCGCGCGAAAACAGCCGACTACAACAGCGGCTGCAACGCTGTTTTCAGGCGATCGCCAGCGCCTGTGATTTCAGCGACCTGGCACGTGTTGTGCCCGAGGCGTTGCAACAGGAGTTTGACCTGGATAGCGTTGTTGTCAAATTTCTCGATACGGTTGTGGGCACGGCGGCACCAGTGCAAGCTCTCGCGGCTTATTCTGATGAAACAGTGCAGGCGCTGATTCAGCGTTTCCAGGGAAACGCCTGTTTGGTCGAGGCCCCACCATCGGCCGAGGTGATGTGTCACCTTCCACCGGCCAGCGCTTCGCGGGTTGGTTCATGCGTAGTAGTACCGATATGCAATGCAGATCAGGTTCTACTCGGCTGGGTGATCCTGGCTGCGCATGATTCGCAGCGCTATCGTGCAGATATGGATACGGTGCTGCTTGAGGGGCTGGGGGGGCTGATCGGTGCCGCCTGCACCCGCCTTAATCTTTCCTGAGTTCGGGTTATGACTGGCAAAGATAATCTGGTCAGCGCTTTTCTTGATTACCTGCGTTACGAGCGCCGATTTTCCACTCACACTGTGTCGGCGTATGAGCGTGATCTTGCACGGCTTGTCGCATTTGCCGCCGAGCGTGGTGTCAGTAATCTGCTCAAGCTTGCGCCAGCACAGGCGCGGTTGTTTCCCGCGCGTTTGCATCATGCGGGGCTGGCCAGCCGCTCTATCAGCCGTAGCCTGTCGGCTGCGCGTTCGTGTTATCGCTATTGGCTGCGTGAGAAACGAATCAAAGCTAACCCCTTTGAGGGTGTCTCGGCCCCGCGCGGCCAGCGCAAACTGCCCAGCACCCTTAATATCGAACAAGCGGCACAACTCGTTGCGATCAAGCCGCGCTCGGACCTGGACTACCGCGACCGGGCGATACTCGAGCTGTTTTATTCGTCAGGCCTGCGCTTGTCCGAATTGGCGGGTACGGATCTTAAGGATATTGATTTGGCCACCTGTACTATCGTGATTACCGGCAAGGGAGGGAAGACCCGGGTGGCGCCGGTCGGGCGCTATGCCATTAAGGCCATTACTGATTGGCTGGAGCACCGAGAGACCCTGGCAAAGCCGGAGGAAGTCGCGGTATTTATCGGACGCCAGGGGTCCCGCCTGGGGCCGCGTGCGATTCAGAAACGAGTTCAGGTCTGGGCAGCTCGCCAGGGGCTGGGGCGCGGCGTACACCCGCACATGCTCCGTCACTCCTTCGCCAGCCACCTGCTGGAATCAAGTTCAGATCTGCGTGCGGTGCAGGAATTGCTGGGCCATGCCGATATCTCGACCACTCAGGTTTACACGCACCTTGATTTTCAGCATCTGGCCAAGGTTTATGATCAGGCGCATCCGCGAGCACGCCGACGCAAGGGCTGAGCGATAAATGGTCTTGCGTTGCGCCCTGGTTGGCGACGTGGAAGTGTTTGATCGATTGCGAGTTTTTCCTCAGGTCGACCTTGGGCATCAGTTCGGTGATGGGGCTTGGCCCGTTTGCCGGATTTGCCGTGCAGTGCGACCCCACGAGTGTTGCCCGGCACGGTTCGATCCCGGGAGTCCTCAGCTATGCGATCATGGCAGACGCTTTGTCTGCCACGGATGACAGGGGCCAGACCCTGACCGCCAGATCGCGGGTTGCAGGCAGCCAGGACCGATCGCTTATTTTTGTTTACTTTAAGATACGACTAAGGGCTTGATCCACATGGTAATATCGCGCTCTTCGCCGGCCCGTTGGGGCGGCGAGAAGCTGAATGAACCCCCTATCTTTGAGGATTTCCCATGTCTTTTGTTGCTTTGGTTCCAGTTATTCTGGGCATCATTGGCCTTATAGCAGCGTTTGCTGTCTATCGCACTTTAATTTCTTATGCTCCCGGCACCGGCAAGGTGACCCAGATCGGCGACCAAATCCACAAAGGTGCACTGGTCTTCATGCACCGCGAATACAGCTACCTTGCGATATTCGCGATCGTAGTAGGCGTATTGATATTTTTCTCCGATCTGGGCTGGCGCACCACAGTCGCATTTTTCATTGGTGCTATTGCCTCGGCCTCAGCTGGGTACATCGGCATGTTTGCCGCAACCCAGGCCAACGTGCGCACCACAACCGCCGCCGCCGAAAATGGCGCGGCTGCCGCATTGACCGTGGCGTTTTACGGTGGCTCGATCATGGGTCTTACGGTTGCTGCTATGGGCCTTTTGGGATTGGGGCTTCTTTATCTTGCTTTTGGGGGTGATCCACATACCGCTCACGTGATTCACGGTTTTGGCATGGGAGCTTCGACGGTGGCACTGTTCTCGCGTGTCGGCGGGGGTATATTTACCAAGAGTGCAGATGTGGGCGCCGACCTGGTCGGCAAGATTGAGGCCGGTATTCCAGAGGATGATCCGCGTAACCCCGGTGTGATCGCTGATAACGTAGGTGATAACGTCGGCGATGTGGCCGGGATGGGCTCGGATATCTTTGAATCCTATTGTGGCGCCATGATTGCCTCTATTGCGATCGCGGCTACCTTGGGGCCTGAGGTGCTGGACACCTTGGCTGGTGGCGATCAGAGCAAGCTCATGTTCTTGCCGCTGGCGCTGGCCTCGGTCGGAATCCTGTGTTCGCTGGCAGGCATCGCCCTGGTTAAGGGTGCCTCGAGCAAGGCTCCCGAGACGGCACTGCGTACCGGCACCATTGGGGCCTCAGTCATATTTATTGTTGCCGCCCTGGCGCTGACCCATTGGTCGGATATCAGCCTTAACATCTGGTGGTCGGTTGTGGTCGGCGCTCTTGGTGGCATCGTCATTGGCCTGGTGACCGAGTACTACACCGCCGGCAGTCCGGTGCGCAAGATCGCCCGAGCCGGTGAAACTGGCCCAGCGACGGTGATGATTGCCGGGCTTTCGATCGGCATGCAGTCCGTGGTGGTGCCGGTACTGATGCTGTGCGCAATCATCTGGATTGCCAGTTCATTGTCTGGCCTTTACGGGGTTGGTATTGCCGCAGTCGGTATGCTGGCGACCGTTGGTATTACCATGGCAATCGATGCCTACGGGCCGGTTGCCGACAACGCCGGCGGCATTGCCGAGATGGCAGGCCTGGGCGAGGAAGTACGCCAGATTACCGATTCGCTTGATGAACTGGGCAATACCACTGCAGCGATTGGCAAGGGTTTTGCCATCGGCGCGGCAGCACTGGCTGCCCTTGCGATCATCTCGGCTTATATCGAGACCGTGGCCCATCGCCTGCCAGACTTCAGTTTGCAGATCAATGACCCGATTGTTCTGACAGGTATGTTTCTGGGCAGTATCTTCCCGTTCCTGGTCAGCAGTCTGACGATGACTGCGGTGGGTGATGCGGCCTTTGAAATGATTCGCGAGATTCGACGTCAGTTCAAGGAAATTCCCGGTCTGTTGGAAGGCACTGCGGAGCCGGATACAGCCCGTTGCGTGGATATTGCCACCACGGCTGCGCTTAAGCGCATGGTCGCGCCAGGCGTGCTGGCTGTAGGTGCGCCGGTGGTCGTCGGTTTCACCCTCGGCCCGGCTGCACTGGGTGGCATGCTCGGCGGTGCACTGCTCGGCTGTGTGCTGCTGGCGCTGACCATGGCCAATGCCGGTGGGGCCTGGGACAATGCCAAGAAGTATGTCGAGAAGGGTAACCTCGGCGGCAAGGGTTCCGATGTGCATAAGGCCGTCGTGGTCGGAGATACCGTAGGGGATCCATTTAAGGATACCTCAGGACCTTCGATGAATATTCTGATCAATGTGATGGCGATCGTTTCACTTGTGATTGCTCCACTTTTAGGCTGAAAAATGACAACCTCTTAGGCCATTACCCCAAGAATGGGTGAGGGGAATGGCGGGGCCGGCGTTAAGCCGGCCTTTTTTTTTGTACTCCGGATGGTTGACAATACCCTTTTACACAAAGTGAATTGGTTGGCCATAAAAAACTGATGGGTATCGTTACCAGAGCGGCGGTTGAGGCGGATCTTAAGGCGGTGCACGCGATCTATGCGCAAGAGGTGTTGCACGGTACCGCCTCTTTTGAACTCGATCCGCCGACTCCGGCTTTGATCAAAGAGCGCTGGCAATTGGCCAAAGATGCGGGACTGCCTTACCTGGTCGCGCTGGTTCACGGCAAGGTTGTCGGCTTTGCCTATGCTTTGCCGTATCGCCCCCGCCCGGCCTATCGTTATACCGTGGAGCACTCGATTTATGTCGAGGTGGATTCGCGGCGACAGGGGATTGGCGCGCGGCTTTTTTGCGATCTGATTGATGCCTGCACCGCCTGGGGTGCCCGGCAGATCATTGGCATTATTGGCGACAGCGCCAACGTGGCTTCCATTCGCGCGCATGAGCATGCCGGGTTCAGACAAGTTGGCACTCTGGAGAGCGTAGGATGGAAGTTCGGTCGCTGGCTGGATACCGTGATCGTGCAGCGTACACTGGGCTCGGGGAATGTCGAACCGCCGGGAGAATGTCAGTGAGTGTTGTAATGCCGTGCACCGTTGACCACCTGGTGGTCGGGGCGGCGTCCCTTGATGCCGGGTGTACTTTCGTTGCCGATCTGCTGGGTGAGTTGCCGCTGCCTGGCGGAGTTCATCCACAGCTGGGCACCCATAACGCTGTGTTGTCGCTGGGTGGGTCGGTATACCTTGAAGTGATCGCGATTGATCCTGATGGCAAGACGCCCGCCTTTCCCCGCTGGTTTTCTCTTGACAGTGACCAGACCCGCGCTGACCTTGAGATCAGCCCACGGCTGCTGACCTGGGTGGTACGCACACCGGCAATCGCATCGCTGAAACAACTGGATGCATATGCCGGTTGCAAAGTGCGTCCTATGTCACGTGCCCACCTGAAGTGGCAATTTGCATTTACCGCCGATGGGCAGTGTCTTGCCGGCGGATTGTTGCCTCATGTGATCCAGTGGCAGGGGTCTGCGCACCCGGTGGATGTGCTGCCACCGGGGAATTGCCGGTTCAGTGGCCTACACGGTGAATCTTTGGATGCAGTCCAGATCAATCTGGCGTTAGCGCAGATGGGGTTATGTGATTCGTTATCGTGCGCCGAATCCGACACCCATGCTGCATCGTTTTGGGCGCTTATCGATACACCGCGTGGGTCGATTCGCCTCTGACGGGCGTTATCGCACTCCAGGAAAAAAACAGCAGATGCGCCTCGAGGGCGACACCAAGCGTGCATATCCGGATTGGCTGGGAGCGTTACGATTGTTGTATACATTCCGGCGCAATCCCGGTAATCGCTTGCCACAGACTGTGGTTCATAGCGGTACTGAGGTCGATATTTACCAGCCGGACAGCGCACCGCGGGCAACGGCTATCTTTGTGCCCGGTCTTGCGATCCGTGGTCGTGAAGATCCCCGGATCCGGAATCTCGGTTGGGCCCTGTGCGCGACTGGTCTGCGGGTGCTGATCCCGGACGTTCCCAGTATCCGCGCCCTGAAGATATCGGTTGACCAGCCCGACGAGGTACAGCAATTACTCGAGTCACTGGTGGCTGACTCGAGCATGGTAACGACACCCGGGTTGTCTTTGTTAGCTGTGTCGTTCTCTGGTATTTTCGTACTGCGTGCAGCGCTTAGCGCAGTGCTGGCCCAGCGGCTGCGCGCCGTGTGCCTGATTGGCGGTTACTTTGATATTGAACGGGTAGCGTCTTTTCTGATCAACTCAGATCGTGCTGACCCCTATGGCCGGCTGATCATTGCCTGCAGTTACTACAGCGATAATGATCCGGCATTGGCGCCGGTGCGCGAGGTACTGTCGCGCTGCGTTGAGGCATCGGCTCTGGACAATACCGGACCGAGCGACCTGGACACCCTTTTCGATACATCTGATCCGCTTGAGGCAGGACTACACCAATTGCTGACCGACCCGCACCAGCGGCAGGCTTTTTACCGCCAGGTCATAACCATGTTTAATGATTCCTGGTCAGGTTATCGGGTGCCTGATGATTTCCCATCTGACATGCCGCCAGTGTTTTTGCTGCATGGGCGACAGGATCGGGTGATTCCACCGGAAGAGTCGCGCGGTCTCGCCCAATTGCTGCAAGACAGGGGTATCTCACATCGCCTGTGCGTGACCGATTTCCTTGGGCATGGTGACGCCGCGATATCGTTGGCCCGTCTGCCCGAATTGTATCGCCTGCTTGCGGGCTTTGCCTGGTT
>JASMBC010000022.1 GCA_030754035.1 Arenicellales bacterium
TGGCGGGCATCCTGCGCCAGTTGCAGACCGGTTATGTTTACCACTACGCCTTCACCATGATCATCGGTTTGGTGTTGTTATCGGCATGGCTGCTGTGGCGATGACCGGCGGGTGCTTTGCATGAGTTGGCTCGACCAACATCTGCTGTCGATCATCATCTGGTTCCCGGTCATTGGGGGGGTGCTGGTACTTGCCACCGGTCGTGATGCCAATGCAGCCGTTGCGCGGCGACTGGCACTTGGTTTTTCCCTGGGCACCTTGGTTCTCAGTCTACCGCTTTACAGCCGCTTCGACAATGCGACCGCGCACATGCAGTTCGTGGAAAGAGCAGACTGGATAACTGCCTTTAATGTCGATTATTTCCTCGGTATCGACGGTATCTCGATGCCGTTAATTCTGCTTACAGCATTATTGACGGTGGTGGTGGTTATTGCCGGATGGGAGGTGATCCGGGAACGGGTTGCCCAATATCTCGCGGCTTTTCTGATCATGGAGGGTCTCATGATTGGGGTGTTCTGTGCCCTGGACGCGATACTTTTTTATTTGTTTTGGGAGGCAATGCTGATTCCGATGTTCCTCATTATCGGTATCTGGGGTGGCAGCAACCGGGTTTATGCGGCAATCAAGTTTTTTCTGTATACCCTAGTGGGGTCGTTACTGATGCTGGTGGCTCTGATCTACCTGTATTTTGCTGCTGGGGAATCCTTCAGCATCCTCGACTTTCACAACGCTCCTTTGGGCGCAACTGCCCAGACTCTGATATTCCTGGCCTTTTTTGCCGCCTTTGCGGTGAAGGTGCCTATGGTCCCGGTCCATACCTGGCTGCCGGATGCCCATGTTGAAGCGCCGACCGGGGGTTCGGTGATACTGGCGGCCATTACCTTGAAAATGGGCGCTTACGGATTCCTGCGGATGAGTATTCCGATCGCCCCAGATGCAGCACGTGATTTAGCCTGGCTTGTGATCGGACTGTCGCTGACGGCAGTAGTCTACATTGCCCTGGTTGCGTTGGTGCAGCGGGATATGAAAAAGCTTATCGCCTATTCATCGATCTCGCACATGGGTTTCGTCACCCTGGGTTTTTTCATATTTGAGTCACGCGGCATGGAAGGCGCGCTGGTGCAGATGATCTCTCATGGTTTCATCTCCGGCGCGCTGTTTCTGTGCGTCGGCGTGCTTTACGACCGCCTTCATTCCCGGGAAATCGCCAGTTACGGTGGCGTGGTTAACAGCATGCCGGTGTTTGCTACGCTACTGGTATTTTTTGCGTTGGCAAATGCCGGCCTACCAGGCACCTCTGGATTCGTCGGGGAATTTCTGGTGATTCTGGGCTCCTTCAGCGTGAATCCCTGGTATGCGGCCGTTGCGGCATTGACTCTGATCGTCGGTGCGGCCTATACCCTGTGGATGATTAAACGCGTAGTTTTCGGAGCTGTCGCCAATGACAGTGTTCGGGATTTGGTGGATATTAATAGGCGAGAACTGCTGGTCTTGGGCGTGCTGGCAGTTTGTGTGCTCGGTCTTGGGGTCTGGCCATTGCCCGTGCTCGAAGTGATGCATGTGACGGTGGATAATCTGCTGGCGCACGCCACGGTGTCGAAACTGTAATGCAAGCACAAACCTTACTACTGTCGACGGCGCTGCCGGAAATTTTGGTTTCAGTCATGGCCTGCGCGATACTGCTACTGGATTTGTACCTGCCCAGGGAGAGTAGGGCGAAAGTTGGCTATGGACTTTCCGTGTTGACCCTACTCGCGGCCACTGTTATTGCCTTAGGCGGTCTCGGCAGCGGCTCTACTTTGGGGTTCAATGGTCTGGTGGTCCGCGACGATGTTTCCGGGGTGCTAAAAGCTGGCGTTTTGCTTGGCACAGCGGCGGTGCTGGTTTACTCCCGCAGTTATGCCGTGGCTCGACGTATCTGGCGGGGCGAGTTCTTCGTACTGGCCCTGTTGGGTGTGGTTGGGATGATGGTCATGATCTCGGCGGCACACCTGATATCGCTTTATGTGGGCTTGGAATTGTTGGCGCTATGTCTGTACGCGATGATCGCACTGCAGCGAGATTCGGTGAAGGCGGCAGAAGCGGCCATGAAGTACTTCATACTTGGCGCATTGGCCTCCGGAATACTGCTATACGGGATGTCGCTACTCTACGGCCTGACCGGCTCGCTTTCTCTGCGCGGCCTCCAGGAGGCCGCCATAAATCTTTCACTTGATAACTTGCCGCTACTGGTGGCGCTGGTTTTAGTGGTGGCCGGGCTGTTGTTCAAACTCGGCGCTGTCCCGTTCCATATGTGGGTACCGGACGTTTATGAAGGTTCTGCTACTTGCACCACCTTGTACCTTTCTGCCGCGCCCAAGTTAGCGGGTTTTGCAATTGTGTTGAGATTACTCGCGGTCGGCCTCGACGACTGGTTGGCAGCCTGGCAGGACATGCTGGTGGTTTCGGCCATTTTATCGGTGGTGATCGGCAACACGGTTGCAATCGCCCAGACCAACATTAAGCGCATGCTGGCTTATTCAACCATCTCCCACATGGGCTTTTTGTTGTTGGGATTTTTAGCTGGCAGTACGGCTGGATACTCAGCGTCTATGCTTTATGCTGTCATCTATACCGTAGTCAGCCTTGCGGCCTTTGGGATTGTACTTGCACTTTGTACACCGGCACTTGAAATAGAACAACTTAACGACCTCAAGGGATTGAATCGTCGCCAGCCGTGGCTTGCTTTTCTGATGTTGCTGGTCATGTTTACGTTGGCGGGCGTACCGCCAACGGTAGGTTTTTATGCGAAGTTTGCCGTGCTGCAAGCAGCGCTTTCAGCAGGTTTTATCTCGCTGGTAATTGTAGCCGTTATCTTTGCCGTCATTGGGGCCTTCTACTATCTGCGCGTGGTGAAAATAATGTATTTTGATGAGCCGGGAGATGCCCCACCGGTCGTCGCATTTACGGGCGATGTCGGCGCCACCGCGGTGTTGAGCGTTAATGCCTTAGTGCTGGTATTGAGCATGCCCTGGATCGGCGCTTTAATCGACCTGCTGAGCCGCGCGGTGGCAGCACTCCCGAGCCATTAAAGAAGCTGTGCCGAGAGGCAGAGACTCAGCTGGCGGTCTTTGAGACACAGTCCTGGAAGCCCGGAAATCCGCAGAATATTCGCTGTTTTGTGGTAAAATATCCCTGCTTTTGCGGTGCTGCCAACTGACGGCGAGCGCACCCCTCGCGCACCTTTGAAATTTCCCGACTGGATGGATTCGGCGACCCTGGGTAACGGGTGGCCATACCCGCGAATATGGAAGAAATAGCCAAAGAAACACTGCTGGCAAACCTGGAACAGGAAATGCGTCGTTCCTACCTCGATTACGCGATGAGCGTCATCGTTGGCCGGGCGCTGCCTGACATTCGCGATGGCCTCAAGCCGGTTCACCGCCGTGTCCTGTACGCTATGTCTGAGCTTGGCAATGACTGGAACAAAGGCTACAAGAAATCCGCCAGGGTGGTTGGTGACGTCATCGGCAAGTACCACCCACACGGTGATTCGGCGGTTTACGACACTATCGTGCGCCTGGCTCAACCGTTTTCTCTGCGCTACCCCTTGATTGATGGCCAAGGGAACTTCGGTTCGGTGGATGGTGATTCACCAGCGGCGATGCGATACACAGAGATTCGGCTGGCGCGAATCGCCCACGAACTACTTGATGACCTTGATCGGGAAACAGTGGATTTTGTCCCCAACTATGATGAGACTGAGAGCCAACCAGCAGTTCTCCCCGCCAGCTTCCCCAACCTGCTGGTCAACGGATCTACCGGGATCGCCGTCGGAATGGCGACCAATATCCCGCCGCACAACCTCACCGAGGCCATCAACGCTTGTCTCGCGCTTATTGACAACGAGGAAGCCAGTATCGGTGATTTGATGAAGCACATTCCGGGTCCTGACTTTCCGACCGCGGGCATCATTAACGGCAGCCGCGGAATAAAGCAGGCTTACCAGACCGGTCGCGGCAAAATCTACGTACGCGCGCGGGTGGCAACAGAGGCAGACTCCCGGCGCGACCGCACTTTACTGGTTGTGACAGAACTACCTTACCAAGTAAATAAGGCAAGGTTGCTTGAGAAAATCGCTGACTTGGTAAAGAACAAACGTCTTGAGGGTATTTCAGGTTTGCGCGATGAATCCGACAAGACCGGTATGCGCATGGTCATCGAGTTAAAGCGCGGTGAGGTGCCTGAGGTGGTTTTGAACAATCTGTATCAGCATACCCAGATGCAAACCGTGTTCGGGATTAACCTGGTCGCGTTACGGAACAACCAACCGAGAATTTTCAACCTGCGGGAGATTCTGGAGGATTTCATTCGGCACCGGCGCGAGGTTGTGACCAGGCGTACGATTTTCGAGTTGCGAAAGGCCCGGGCCCGGGCCCATGTGCTGGAGGGTCTGGCCGTGGCACTGGCTAACCTGGACCCGGTCATTGCCCTTATCAAGGCGGCAGCTAATCCGGCGCAAGCGCGGGAATCTCTGTTGCACGAAACCTGGGAGCCGGGCGCAGTCGCAACCATGCTGGATCACCTCGATACCGATATCTCACGCCCAGACGGCCTGGGGCAAGGTTTCGGGCTGACCGAGGAAGGCTATAGGCTTACCACTACCCAGGCCCAGGCCATCCTGGACTTGCGCTTGCACCGCCTCACTGGGCTAGAACAGAACAAGATCCGGGATGAGTACGGTGAGATTCTTAAACGCATCCGTGACCTGTTGGTAATTCTGCAGGACGCAGAACGCCTTATGCAGGTGGTGAGGGGGGAACTTACCGATATCCTTAAGCGCTACGGTGACGAGCGGCGTACCGAGATTACGGTCGAACATTTGGACCTCGACGATGAGGACTTGATTCCGCGTGAGGACGTGGTGGTCACACTCTCTCACGAAGGCTACGCAAAATCCCAACCCCTAGCTGACTATCAGGCTCAGCGTCGCGGTGGCAAAGGCCGGGTTGCGACCCGCACCAAAGAAGAAGATTTCGTCAAGTCGCTGTTCATTGCCAATAGTCACGATACGATCCTGTGTTTTTCCAATGTTGGGAAGGTCTACTGGCTGCGGGTATTCCAGTTACCCCAGGCCGGTCGGATGGCCCGCGGTCGACCGCTAGTCAATCTTTTGCCGCTAAAAAAAGGCGAACAGATTACTGCGGTGCTGCCGCTTAATGGCTTTGACCAAGGTCGTTACATATTCATGGCTACTCGGGACGGCACGGTCAAGAAGTGCGCGTTGGAGAAATTTTCGCGCCAGCGGACTGTTGGCCTGCGAGCGCTAGAACTTGCGGAGACCGACGAACTCGTCGGTGTCGGCCTAACCGACGGCGATTCCGACATTTTACTGTTCAGTTCTTCAGGCAAGGCGATTCGGTTTGCCGAGTCGGACGTTCGAGAAATGGGGCGGACCGCGCGAGGGGTTCGTGGCATCGCACTAAAGACAGGACAGTCAGTGATCTCCATGATCATCGTTGCCAACGACAGCAAAGACTATCAAGTTCTAGTTGCTACAGAACATGGCTATGGCAAGCGTACTGAGCTCGCTGGATTTCCGACTAAACGGCGCGGTGGCCAGGGAGTGATTGCAATAAAAGTCGAGGGGCGAAACGGTGCACTGGTCGGAGCAGAACTGGTATCCGACATCGATGAACTGATGCTGATCACCGATGGTGGGCGCCTAGTCCGGACGCGGATCACGGAGATATCAACCCTTGGCCGAAATACCCAGGGAGTCAGGCTGATTAGTCTGCGTGATGGCGAGAACCTAGTCAGTATTGGTGGGGTAGATGAAGCTAACGGGGCTGATAACGGCACCACTGGCGGGCAGGCTAATTGATTTTACCCGGAGACGTGAGTAAGGCTGTCGTGGTGTTATTCATTCAGGAAGTAGATCATGGATGATGGGAAATGTAAGGTGCTGGTCTACGACAACATTTCGGAGACTGGGCTGGAGCACTTATCCAAAGACCGCTATCAGGTCAATGCCGACACCGGTGATCCTGACGCGATCCTGCTACGCTCCAGGAACATGCAGGAAATGAAGATCAATTCCAGTCTCAAGGCGGTTGGCAGAGCGGGCGCGGGCGTCAACAATATCCCAGTCCAACGACTAAGTGAGGCCGGGATTCCAGTTTTCAACACGCCTGGCGCTAACGCCAACGCAGTGAAGGAGTTGGTGGTGGCGGGGCTGCTGCTGTCCTGCCGCAACGTCATCCAAGCCTGGCAATATACCGAGTCCCTTGCCGGCACGCCGGAAGAGATCTCTGCAGCAGTGGAAATAGGGAAGAAGAAGTATGCCGGCTCCGAACTTCCTGGACGGACTCTGGGCATTATCGGATTGGGTGCAATTGGTCGTTCGGTTGCCGATACTGCACTACAACTCGGGATGCGGGTCATAGGTCATGATCCAATGCTGACTGTGGAAGGTGCTTGGCAGCTGCCGACAGAGGTTGCCAGGGCCTCCTCGGTGGCCGAGGTGCTCGCCAACGCTGACTTTATTACCTTCCACGTGCCGTTGACCGATGATACCCGGTACATGATCAATGAGCACACGATCCGCGCAATCCGGCCGGGCGCCTCCCTGCTTAACTTTGCCCGGGCTGGCATCGTCGAGGATTCAGCAGTGGCGAAGGCTCTGTCGACCGGCAGCCTGCACGCCTACACGACCGATTTCCCATCTCCCGAGTTGATCGGCACCCCTGGGGTTATCGCATTGCCACACCTTGGTGCGTCAACCGTGGAAGCGGAGGAGAACTGCGCAAGAATGGTCGTTGAACAGATACGAGATTTTCTGGAAAACGGCAATATTCGCAACTCGGTTAATTTTCCTGCGGTGATGTTGCCGCGCGGAACCTCCTACCGGGTGGTGGTGACGAACGCAAATGTGCCAAACATGCTCGGTCAGATCTCAACTGCCATGGCGCAGGGAGGGTTGAACATACATGATATGATCAATCAATCCCGCAATACATTGGCCTACACCGTAGTTGATACCGATAGCCCGATTGCGCCTGATATGGTGGCGCGACTGCAGGCGATCGACGGCGTGCTCCACGCACGCATCGTTTGAGTTGAGACAAACTGCGGTGGGCTATGCCGCATCTCCCGTTTTGCAACGATCATGTCAGATAAGCCTACAATCGATGAACTGCGCACCCGTATAGACAACATAGATGTAGAGTTGTTGGCGCTGCTCAACCAACGGATAAGGCTGGCGCAGTCGGTTGGCCACAACAAATCCACACAAGGCCAGGAGGTCTACCGGGCCGACCGCGAGGCACAAATCATCAGCGGGCTCGTGGCCAGGAACTCCGGCCCACTGGAAGCAGACCAGGTCAGTTTCCTGTTTCGGGAAATTATTTCGATTGCCCGGCGGGCCGAGGGGCCGCTAACAGTAGCATTGCTGGGACCGGCCGGGACTTATTCGGAAACTGCTGCTTTGAAACAGTTTGGCCACCAGATCGAGCGGCTCGAAGCTGCCAGCGTGGACGAGGTTTTCCGTTTGACCGAGTCGGGCAGCGCCACGTTCGGCGTAGTACCGGTCGAGAATTCGACCGAAGGGGGTATCAACACGACACTGGATCGATTGCTCGAAACCACGCTCGTCATTTGCGGTGAAATCGAGTTGCGAATCGAACATTGCCTGCTGGGTCACTCAGGAGGGCAGGTGCCGAGGTTGGTGATGGGTCACCAGCAGGCATTGGCACAATGCCGCCATTGGCTGGATACCCAACTGCCGGGGGTCGAATCGATAGCGGTGGCAAGCAACGCCGAGGCAGCGCGCCGGGCGGTGCAGGACAGTGCCGCTGCCGCCATTGCGGCAAAGGAAACGGCTAGTCTTTATAGGCTGGCGGTCCTGGAAGAAAACATCGAGGACCAGCCCGGCAACACCACCCGATTCCTGGCTCTTGGCAAAAACCCGGTTGGCCACAGTGGCCGGGATAAGACGAGTCTTGTTATGTCGAATACCGATCGCCCTGGGGCGTTGCACGAACTGCTCGCTCCGTTACATGAAGCCGGCATCAGCATGACTCGAATCGAGTCCAGACCCATGCGGTCAGGCCTGTGGAAGTATGTCTTCTTCATTGATCTGGAGGGTCACCGTGAAGACCCGTCGGTGCGCGAGGCGCTCACACATATGCAACGAGAGGCCGCCTTTTTCAAGATACTTGGTTCTTACCCCCGGAGCACCTGATATGCCAGGCCCAGATATACAGAAAATGACAGTGCCCGGAGTGCGTCAACTGCAGCCGTACCTGCCAGGCAAGCCAACCGAGGAACTGGAGCGCGAACTCGGCATCCAGTCGATCATCAAAATGGCCTCCAATGAAAACCCACTGGGGCCACCTGCAAGGGTCAGGCAGATAATTGCAGAGCAAACGCACGGTTTAGCTCGTTATCCTGACGATTCCGGCTTCCAATTCAAGTCCGCCTTGGCAGCGTATTTAGGTGTCGATGCAGGGCAGATCACCTTCGGCAACGGCTCGAGTCAGGTGCTGGAATTAGTTGTTCGGGCCTTTGTCCAGCCAGGTGAGCGCGTGGTCATGTCCGAGTACGCATTCGTCGTGTACTCGCTTGCGGCGCAGGCTGTCGATGCTGACCTTGTGGTGGTGCCGGCCAAAAACTGGGCCCATGACCTTGAGACAATGGCGGCCAGTGTGGATGCCAACACCCGGGTGGTTTTTATCGCCAACCCGAACAACCCGACCGGCACGTGGATTGACTGTGTTGCGCTGGAAGCATTTCTCAAACGCATGCCTGACCACGTCGTTACTGTAGTTGACGAAGCGTATTTCGAGTACGTCGATGATGCGGATTTCCCCGACGCTGTTGCGCTACTCAGGCGCTGGCCCGGGTTGATCGCAACCCGTACATTCTCCAAGATCTATGCACTCGCCGGTTTGCGGATCGGCTATGCCGTGGCATCAAGCGGTATCACGGAGGTATTGAACCGGGTCCGTCAGCCTTTCAACGTTAATAGCCTAGGCCTGGTAGCAGCGTCTGAGGCGCTGACTGAAACCGAATTCGTCCAACATAGCCGGCGGATTAACAAAGCCGGCATGGTGCAGTTGTGCCAGGGCTTTCAGAAGCTCGGCCTTGAATACATCCCGTCGAAAGGGAACTTCATCAGCGTGGATGTCGGAGGCCCGGCCGAAGCTGTTTACGAGCGCCTACTGCGCCAGGGCGTGATCGTACGGCCCGTTGCCAACTACGGGATGCCCCAGCACTTGCGTATTACGATCGGCCTTGAGCAGGAGAATGACCAAGCTCTAACGGCACTCGAGACTGCCCTCGCAAGGTAGGACCGACAACTGCTTCCATGGGTGAGCCACAGCATTCGCTAGGAACGCTGACCGTCGTCGGTGTCGGGCTGATCGGGGGATCCCTGGCTGGGGCGCTCAAGGCTGCCGGATGCGTCAGTGAGGTGATCGGTTATAGCCGCAGTCAAAGGAATCTCAGGCAAGCGCTTGAACTAGGCCTCATTGATCGCTGGACAACTGATCTCACGAAAGCTGTTGCTGGTGCCAACATCGTGGTGCTCGCCGCACCGGTTTTCGCCGTGGTAAATATCTTCGCTCGGCTCGCGGACACAATCGGCAACGATACACTGGTGACAGATGTGAGCAGTGTCAAACAACCAATAATCAAAGCGGCAAGGACTTACCTTGGAGAGAATTTTACGCGCTTTGTCCCAGCCCATCCGATTGCTGGTAGTGAAAAGAGTGGCGCAACGGCGGCCCGGGCAACACTCTTTCGGGATCACTGGACCATTGTTACCCCGGTATCGGAAACGGACAGCGATGCTGTGACCTGCATAACTGGTATGTGGCGCGCCGCGGGCTCCCGCATCATCGAGATGCCAGCTGCAGATCATGATCGACTGCTGGCGATGACGAGCCATCTACCGCACGCATTGGCGTATGCGTTGGTGGCGCAACTTGGCGAGCAGGTAGGATCCGATGTCAGCTTGCAGCTCGCTGCTGGCGGCTTCTACGATATCAGCCGGATCGCCTCCAGCGATCCCGTAATGTGGCGGGATATCTTTTTGTCTAACCGCGAGCAGGTGGTAGCTCGACTGCAAGAGTATCGGGAAAGTTTGGGGAGTTTGGCGGATCTCATTGCTGCCGGCGACTCGGACGCGCTGACTGAATGGCTGGAGCGAGCCCGGGACTTGCGTGCGCGAATCGGTGCTCTGCGGACCGACAACGAGGCACCTTGAGTCGCGCGTGCGCTCGATCATTTCAAGCCCAAGCGGGCCACTTCTTGGCGCTGTGCGGTTGCCCGGTGACAAGTCAATCAGTCACCGCGCGGTAATCCTTGGCGCTATCGCTGAAGGAGGCTCGCGGATAACAGGATTACTCGAAGCCGAGGACGTGCTAGCTACCGTGGCAGCGTTCCGAGCAATGGGTGTAACCATAGATCGTCCGGCAACAGGCCAACTGCTGATCCAGGGGATGGGGTTGCGCGGTCTACACGCGCCACCGAAGCCGCTGGATCTTGGAAATTCCGGCACCGCTATGCGCTTACTTACTGGGGTGCTGGCAGGCCAAGACTTCTGCGTTGAGCTTACCGGCGACGTATCATTAAGCCGGCGGCCAATGGAGCGAGTGATCACTCCGCTTGTGCAGATGGGAGCGAATGTTACTTCCTGCGATGGGTGTCCGCCGTTGCAAATAACACCGGCACGAGAACTAACTGGCATCAATTACCGGATGCCGGTAGCGAGCGCTCAGGTCAAATCCGCAGTGTTACTCGCGGGCCTGTATGCGTCGGGAGTTACCGAAGTGCTTGAGGATGCACCGAGCCGCGACCACACTGAGCGGATGTTGGCAGGATTCAGCAAATCAACCTGGGCGCCCGGTGACCGGGCCCGGGTCACCGGCGGTGGACATCTGACTGGTTGCAACCTGATCGTACCCGGGGACATCTCGTCGGCGGCGTTTTTTCTCGTCGCTGCCGCCATTCTACCGGGGAGTGAAGTCAGCTTACCCGAGGTGGGGGTAAATCCGACTCGCACGGGCATCCTGTCCATTCTTGCGATGATGGGAGCCGATCTTAATACGGCCAATGCGGGGAAGGCAGCGGGCGAACCCAAAGGTGATCTGCATATACGGGGTAGCGATCTCCGCGGCATCGATATCCCTGAGCGCCTAGTGCCGCTTGCCATAGATGAGTTCCCGGTCCTTGCTATCGCCGCCGCCTGTGCGGATGGCGTAACGACCATTCGTGGTGCCGGTGAACTCCGGGTCAAGGAGTCGGATCGGATTGCGGTCATGGTTGAGGGGCTAGTGCGCCTGGGGATCAAAGCTAGAGCATTGCCTGATGGAATGGATATTGTTGGCGGGCGGATTAACGGGGGCGCAGTGGACAGCTTTGGCGACCATCGCGTGGCAATGGCCTTTGCAGTTGCCGGCGCGCGGGCGCGTGGCCCGGTCACTATTCATAACTGTGAACCTATTCTGACCTCATTCCCCCAATTCGCTGATCAAGCCGTGTCTTTAGGGTTGCGCTTGAGTGAGCGCCCATGAACCGCATTCGAGTTGCTCCCGTACCGGTATTGACATTGGACGGTCCAAGCGGTACCGGCAAAGGTACGGTTGCTGCCGCCGTTGCCGAGCATACTGGCTGGCACGTGCTCGACAGTGGCGCAATGTATCGGGCGTTCGCCTTTGCGGCAAACAAGCGGGATGTAGGGCCTGACAATCCGGTTGCCCTGGAATCGGTGGGGCGCTCTGCCACTATCGAGTTTTGGGTCACGGCGTGCGACGGCATCCGTATCATCGTCGACGACGATGACGTTACTGAACAGGTACGTGGAGAGACGGCGGCGCGGCTTGCGTCCCGCTATGCCGCGGTGCCGGCGGTGCGGGCAATCCTGCTGACTCGGCAACGGGCTGCGCGGCGTTGGCCGGGATTAGTGGCCGATGGGCGAGATATGGGAGCGGTGGTTTTCCCTGATGCAGCGCTTAAGGTCTTTCTCACAGCAAGCCCCAGGGTTAGGGCAGCGAGGCGCTATAAGCAGTTGAAGAACAAGGGTTTTGATGTTAATCTCGCCAGCCTTGAAAGCGAGATCGCTGAACGAGACGAACAGGACTCGGTGCGGGAAGCGTCACCGCTGGTACCAGCAGTGGACGCGGAGATGATTGATACTTCGGACCTTGCTATTCGGGAAGTAGTAATCCGCGTTCTCAACCTGTTGGAGGAAGCACTGCCAGGCAGCAGTAGCGGTGGCCAGCACTTAACTTGAGAATAGGTTGCTTCTTAAAAAACTATAGGTGGCTGGTTGCGGCCGGCTTTAATTCACATAACACATTTTTAGATCAGGAAAGCGCCGCTTTCCGGGAACCCACTTAACCATGTCTGAAAACTTCGCAGAACTTCTTGAGGAAAGTCTCAAGAACTCCGTAATGCAAACCGGCGCTGTCATTGAGGCCGAGGTGATCGATATCAACGGTGACTATGTCGTCGTCAATGCAGGCCTTAAGTCCGAGGCCGAAATCCCCGCATCTGAGTTCAGGGACGCCGAAGGTAAGGTTGCAGTCAACATCGGCGATCAGGTGGAGGTAGCGATCGAGGCGCTTGAAGACGGATTTGGGAATACCCGCCTTTCCAGGGAAAGGGCGAGAAGGGTGAAGTCTTGGGAGGTGCTAAAGGATGCCTTCGATGAGCAAAAAGTGGTGACCGGATTCCTGACAGGTAAAGTAAAAGGGGGTTTCACAATTTCACTAGATGAAGTGCGTGCATTTTTGCCCGGCTCCTTGGCCGACGTGCGGCCGGTGACTGATTCAACCTACCTTGAGAACCGGGAATTGGAATTCAAGGTAATTAAGTTCGATCAGAGTCGCAACAACGTCGTCGTATCACGTCGCGCCGTGGTAGAACAAGAAATGGCGGCTGAGCGTGATGCGTTACTTGAGAATCTCGAAGAAGGACAGGTAGTTGACGGTGTGGTCAAGAACCTGACCGATTACGGCGCATTTGTGAACCTCGGTGGGTTGGATGGGCTTTTGCATATCACCGATATCGCCTGGAAACGGGTAAAGCACCCTTCCGAGATCCTGAGCGTGGGACAGGAACTAAAGGTCAGAGTATTGAAGTTCGACCGCGAACGAAACCGTGTCTCGCTTGGACTCAAGCAACTTGGCGAAGACCCCTGGTCCGATATTGCCCGGCGCTACCCAGAGAGTACCCGCATCTTCGGCAAGGTCACTAATATCACCGACTATGGAGCATTCGTCGAGCTTGAAGAGGGTGTCGAGGGACTGGTGCATGTGTCAGAAATGGACTGGACCAACAAGAACGTTCACCCCAACAAAGTCTGCCACCTGGGCGATGAGGTGGAGGTGATGGTGCTTGAAGTAGATTCGGAACGGCGCCGTATCTCGCTGGGCATGAAACAGTGTGCCCAGAACCCATGGGAGGTCTTCTCGGCGACGCACCAGCGCAACGACCGCATCACCGGGCAGATCAAGTCAATCACTGATTTCGGCGTTTTCATCGGCCTTGACGGAGGCATTGACGGCTTGATTCATTTGAGCGATTTGTCCTGGGATCGGCCTGGGGAAGAAGCGGTACACGACTACAAAAAAGGGGATGAAGTCACTGCGACCGTGTTGTCAGTAGACCCGGAAAGGGAGCGGATATCACTGGGCGTAAAACAGGCGCAGGAGGATCCTTTCAACGCTTTCGTAGGCGCCCATTCCAAAGGCACTATGGCTAAGGGTACCATTGGTGAGGTCGATGCCAAGGGTGCGGTAGTGGATCTGGGGGGTGGAATTGAAGGCTACTTGCGTGCAACCGAGCTTACACGTGACTACGTCGAAGATGCCCGCACGGTACTCCAGCAGGGCACGGTGGTCGATACCAAGATCACCAGTATAGATCGCAAGACTCGCCGCATTACCCTGTCGATCAAGGCCTTGGAGGCGGAGATAGAAGACCGAGCTATCCGCGAGTACAGTACTCAGGCATCAACCGGCACCTCTCTTGGGGATAAACTCAAGGAAGAGCTTAAAAAACAGGGTGACTGAATTCGGTTAGCCCCGATAACTTTTTCCGACTGATTGATACAATGACCAAATCGGACCTCATAGACAGGCTCGCGGCCGAACAACTCCATCTTTCGCCGCGGGACGTAGAGTTTTCGGTCAACGCGATTCTCAAGCACATGTGTCGTGCGTTGGCATCCGGAGACCGTATTGAAATTCGGGGATTTGGCAGTGTCGGGCTGCGCTATCGAGCACCTAGAACAGGGCGTAACCCGAAGACCGGCGAAATGGTCCGAGTGACCGGAAAGTACGTGCCCCATTTCAAGCCCGGTCGACTTTTGCGGGAACGGGTGAACCGTGGGGCGCTGGCAGACGGCGCTAACCCCGCCAGTCTTGGTTGATTCTTGAGGTAGTTGCAGGCCGGGACGGGCAACGACCCGCGCTTGACCTACAGCCAATCTGACAAGATCTCAGATCAGCAAAACCAAATAGAGTGCTGGAACGCTTGCACAGGCCTGGAAGTTGAAAATGATAAGGAAATTATTCCTGGTTGTTTTTGTCCTTATGCTCGGCGTGTTCGGGCTGACTTTTGCCCTGAAGAACCCACATTCTGTGACTGTGTCTTATTACTTCAATCTGGTATGGGAGGGCCCGCTGGTGCTGCTGTTGCTCGGAGTGCTGGCGGTCGGTGTTGCTGCCGGATTGATTCCCGGAGTTATCCGCGTGACCTCCCTGCGCAGGCAGTTAGGTAAAGCCCGGCGCAAAACTGGTGATGGGGCGACGGATACCGAGCTGGTTATCGGCGGCGAGTCCTGAGTTACGATGGATCCTGTTTGGCTGCTACTACTATTGCCGGTCGCTGCGGCATCCGGTTGGTACGCTGCGCGGCAGCGACAACGACAGCACAAGCGCGTTGAGCCGGGTGCCTTACCAGCGCAGGTGGCGTATTTTCGGAGTCTTAATTTTTTACTCAACGAACAACATGACAAAGCCTTGGACGTGCTAATTAACGCACTGGAGGATCACGAAGAGACTACAGAGATTCAACTGGCCCTCGGCAGCTTGTTCCGGCGTCGCGGCGAAATAGAACGTGCGACCCAGATTCATCAGAGTTTGATCGCCCGTACCGGCCTGGATCCGCAACAACGAGCGCTAGCACTATTTGAGCTCGCCAACGACTACTACAAGGCGGGGTTGTTGGATCGGGCCGAGAATCTGTTGCTCGAAGTTGCCGGAGTCGGGGAGCTGGCCGAGCCGGCGATGCGGTTGTTGATTCAGATCTACGAGCAAGAAAAAGAATGGCATAGCGCAATCCAGGTCGGTCAGAAACTAGGCGCCGTCACTGGTGAAGGATTGGATTCGGTGATTGCCCATTATCACTGCGAGCTCGCGGAAGTGCAGGTTGGAGCCGGCGATTACAGTTCGGCACAAAAGCACGCTCAGGCGGCACTGGACCTCGACCGTGACTGCGCTCGTGCGACGATACTCGATGGCCGGCTAGAGGCGCTGGCTGGCAGACACGGTGAAGCAGTCCGGGTCTGGTCGAGGATTGGACGTCAGCGGCCGGAGATGCTAGGGGAGGTTCTGCACCTCGTCGAGTCGAGTTACCGAAGCATGGAAAACCCCGGTGCTTTTCGCGGCTTTTTGGAACAGGCTATTCAGCGCAGCGATGATGTCCGCCTGGTGCTGGCTTTAGCAGATCAACTGGGAGCCATTCGGGCCAGTCCGGAAGCAGAGCGGGTCCTGTTGCAGCGGCTTCAAGGCAGCGTGACTCTGTCCGGCCTGCATCGGTTGCTGGAGTTGCGTGCATCGGACGAAAACTCCGATGTCGGGCAGGACGAATATGGCATGCTCGCCCGGCTGACGGGTGCTCTCGCCGCCCAGGAGTCCGGTTATGAATGCCGTTGTTGTGGCTTCCGAGGCAAGGCCATGCACTGGCAATGTCCCGGCTGTCGGAGTTGGAACACGACGTTGCCGCGGCACCCGGCGCCAACTTTAACCCATGGGGACACATACACGAAGTGACATATTGCCATTGATCTTGCCCCGGTTAAACTGGACACTGTGCTCTGCCGCTAGGAAGGCGGCTTTGTTGAGTAATACCACTTTCTACAAGGAGCGTAGATCATGGAAAAATACCGTTATATCCCTCTCCTCATCGGGGCCCTGCTTTTGGGTAGCAGCGTATGGGCCGAACCAGTCGATATCAATACCAGTGATGCCGACGTGCTCGCAGAGCACATCGTCGGTGTTGGGCCAGTGCTTGCCGAGGCCATCATTGCCTACCGGGCCGCGTATGGGCCCTTCCAATCGGTGGAAGATTTGTTGCAGGTCACTGGTATTGGCCCGAAGGTGTTGGAAAACAACACCGATAACCTCCAAGTGGGTGGCATTTCAGACGCAAACTGATAAAATCCTCCTGTTGCTGCGTAGAAGGGTGCCGATCAGGCACCCTTCTTTTTGTCGAGCACATTACGTTGCTGCCATGCTCAAGATTCTCCCTTACCGAGACTCCGTCTCATGAAAGTCACAGTCATTGGCACAGGTTACGTAGGACTGGTCTCTGGAGCTTGCCTGGCAGATGTGGGCAATTCGGTTTTGTGCATGGATAGCAACGCGGAGAAGATCGCAGCGCTGCAACGGGGACAGATACCAATTTACGAGCCTGGGCTGGAAGAACTGGTGCGTAGCAACCTCGATTCTGGGCAGCTGCAATTTACCAGCAGTATCGACGAGGCCGTCGATTTTGGCGAGGTGCTATTGATCGCTGTTGGCACTCCGGCTGGGGAGGACGGCTCTGCTGATCTAGCCCATGTGCTGGCGGTTGCCCGTGAGATTGGTCGAACTATAAAGCACTACCGGGTGGTAGTGAACAAGTCGACAGTTCCGGTCGGCACCGCCGATCAGGTTCGCGAGGTTATTCAGCAGGAACTCGAGGCACGTTCGATAGAGGTTGATTTTTCAGTCGTCTCTAACCCGGAGTTCCTTAAGGAAGGCGCGGCCATAGGGGATTTTCAAAAACCAGAACGAATCGTATTAGGGACGCTGGTAGATTGCGCGAGGTCGGTCATGCGGGAGCTGTACGCACCGTTTAATCGAAATCATGACCGGCTTCTGTTTATGGACGTTCGTTCGGCAGAATTGACTAAGTACGCAGCCAACGCCATGCTCGCGACCAAGATCTCTTTCATGAACGAAATTGCCAGCATTGCCGAGCGGGTCGGTGCCGACATCGAGGCGGTTCGAAAAGGCATTGGCTCAGATCCACGAATCGGCTATCACTTCATCTATCCCGGGTGTGGTTACGGCGGTTCGTGCTTCCCCAAGGATGTCAAGGCACTGACCTACACTGCCAATGCCAACGGTTACAGGGCAGGGGTGCTCGAGGCGGTCGAGGCAGTCAACGAGCGCCAGAAAATGGTACTGGTTGAGAAAGTGATGCACCACTACGGGCCTGATCTTAACGGTATGCAGTTTGCGGTCTGGGGCCTGGCGTTTAAGCCTAATACCGACGATTTGCGTGAAGCACCGAGCCTGGTCGTGATTGATGCATTGTTGAGCCGAGGCGCGCAGGTCCGGGCCTTTGATCCGGTGGCTATGGCAGAAGCAGAGAAAGTACTACCGACCAACGCTGGCGTCGAGTTGTCAGGCTCGTTATACGATACCGTTCGGGACGCGGACGGGTTGCTCATATTGACCGAGTGGAAACAGTTTCGCAGCCCGGACTTTATGCTGCTCAAAGACTCGATGAAACAACCGGTTATTTTCGACGGGCGCAACATCTTTAACCTTGACATCGTCAGGGCCCATGGCTTTTCCTACTATGGCATTGGGCGGCCACTACCCGCGAAGCAAGCGGACGCACCGGCGTCGCCAGATGGGGGCTGTCTGTGAGTGCGCGCCTGCCCGCTGAGGGCCTTGCCGCAGTCCGGGTACTGGTGGTCGGTGATATCATGCTGGACCGCTACTGGCTCGGTGACGTCGAGCGCATTTCACCGGAAGCACCAGTGCCGGTTATTGGCGTGAGCGAAACCGAGGAGCGGCCCGGCGGCGCGGGTAACGTTGCTGCCAACGTCACTGCGCTAGGCGCCCGTTGCCAACTGCTTTCTTTCGTGGGTGATGACGAAGCCGGTCGACGGCTGAATGACTTGCTCGGGAAGGCCAGGATTGACCGCCACCTGCACATTGATCCAAGTTCTCGCACCACCGAAAAACTGCGAATCGTGTCACGAAACCAGCAATTGTTGCGGGCCGATTTTGAACAACGGCCGGATGAGGAAATTCTAGAACGCAGCCTGGAAGACTACAGGGCGTTGTTAAGTGAGGCGTCAATCGTAGTGATATCTGACTATGGCAAAGGTGGCCTTGCCTATGTGGAAACTATGATCAGCAATGCCGGAAAAGCCGGGGTGCCGATTATCGTTGACCCTAAGGGGATAGATTTCGCCCGCTATAGGGGAGCTACGCTGGTAACGCCCAATCTGAAAGAATTCGAAGCTGTCGCTGGCCAGGTGGCCTCAGAAGAGGATTTTGAAAAAAAGGCTGCTGCCATGCTGGAGAAGTACGGCTTTGGTGCATTGTTGGTTACTTTGGGTGAAAAAGGCATGGTGTTGTTTCGTCCCGGTGCTGCGAAGGTCTATCGGAGTGCACACGCACGCGAGGTGTTTGACGTAAGTGGTGCTGGCGACACTGTTGTTGCTGTTGCCGCGATTGGCTTTGCGGCCAATTTGCCCTGGGCTGACACCTTGGAACTCGCCACCCGCGCCGCTAGCGCTGTTGTGACTCGCTTCGGCACCTCTGTGGCCACCCCTGCCGATCTCGAAACGTCAGATGAGGGTAACCGTTAATGCTGATAGTTACCGGTGGCGCGGGCTTTATAGGTGCAAACATTATCGTGAGTCTCAATCGGCAGGGGCGCAACGACGTCCTGCTGGTAGACGATCTTGAAGACACGGCGAAGATCGGCAATATCGCTAATCTTGATATCGCCGACTACGAGGACAAAAATCGTTTTTTGTGTCAGCTGCAAAGTGCCGGTTTGCCCGCTGGAGTAGAGGCTGTATTTCACCAAGGGGCATGCTCAGATACGTTGGTTACCGATGGCCGTTTTGTGATGGAGAACAACTTCTCCTATTCGAAGGCGATGTTCGCTGCCTGTACCAATGCTGGCGTCCCGATGATTTACGCATCCTCGGCTGCCGTGTATGGGCGTGATGGGCCCTTTGTCGAGGACGGCAGCGGTGATTTACCCCTGAATGCCTACGCGTATTCAAAATATCTTTTTGATTGTTACGTCAGGGGCTACGGGAGCGGTTCGGCTAGCCAGGTCGTGGGCTTGCGATACTTCAATGTGTATGGGCCTAGCGAGAATCACAAGGGTCGCATGGCCTCGGTAGCCTGGCATTTTTATAACCAATATCGTGACAGCGGTAAGGTAAGATTATTTGAAGGTAGTGGCGGTTATGCCCACGGCGAACAACGGCGCGACTTCGTCTCAGTGACCGATGTTGCTGCCGTTAATATGTTTTTTCTTGAGCATGATCAGATCTCGGGTATCTATAACGTGGGCACCGGGGTCAACCGCAGCTTCAACGACATGGCGCTCGCGGTGATCAATGCATGCCGACAACTGGATAGCGCCCCGGCATTGACTTTAGGGGAGGCCGTAGCTGATGGCGTCATTTCCTACTTCCCTATGCCCGATACGCTAAACGGTAAGTACCAGAGTTTTACCGAGGCTGACGGTGGATACCTGCGGGGCGTCGGCTACCGTGGTGCGTGGTTGTCGCTGGAAGAGGGCGTGAGCGCCTATGTCGAACATATGGAGGGACAACGTACCGGCGCCATACCGGCAATCGTCTCCTCTAACAGCGATAAAACTGTACGCCTCGAAAAATAACATGCCTAAACTGCGAAATAGCGATCATATATTTGTTACCGGTGGTGCTGGCTTTATCGGCTCAGCCGTCATTCGAGAACTCATTCGCTCGACCGAGGCCAACGTGGTCAATGTCGATTGCCTGACCTATGCCGGTAATCTCGCGACAGTGGCTGAAGTGGCGGACAGCCCGAAATATCACTTTGCTGAGATCGATATTCGAAACGCTGAGGCGGTCGGGGAATTATTTAGTCAATACCAGCCCAGTGCAGTCATGCATCTCGCAGCGGAGTCACACGTAGACCGTTCTATCGATGGTCCTGGTTCATTCATCAGTACCAACGTGGTAGGCACTTACACCTTGCTGGAAGCAGTACGCGATTACGTCAATAACCAGAATAGTAGGGGTTGCGAATGCCGCTTTCATCACGTGTCCACCGACGAAGTCTATGGCAGTCTCGGCCCGCAAGGATTATTTACCGAAGACTCCCCCTATGCCCCTAACTCACCATATTCCGCTAGCAAGGCAGCCTCTGACCACCTGGTGCGCGCGTGGCACGAGACCTTTGGGTTGGATGTGGTCGTCTCCAACTGTTCCAATAATTACGGGCCCTACCAATATCCAGAAAAACTGATCCCGGTCATTATTCAAAAAGCGCTGGCGGAAGCGCCAATTCCGATTTACGGTCGCGGCGAAAACGTCCGTGACTGGCTTTTCGTCGAAGACCACGCACGGGCGCTGGTTCAGATCATGCAAGCCGGTGCCCCGGGTCAGACCTACAACGTGGGCGGCAATGCCGAAAAGACCAACCTGGAGGTGGTGGAGTCCGTTTGTGGCATTCTAGATAACATAATGCCTCGCCCATCAGGTCAGCCATACGCTGATTTGATCGCGTATGTCACGGATCGACCGGGCCATGATTTGCGCTATGCCATCGATGCGAGCCGTATCAGCCGTGATCTTGGGTGGCAGGCGGTTGAAACCTTTGAAAGCGGTTTAACAACCACGATCAACTGGTATCTCGAGAACGCAACATGGGTGTCGACCGTCACCGGGGGTGACTCGATCGGCCAGCGGCTCGGCCTCGGAGGCGCTCAATGAGAGGCATGATCCTAGCCGGCGGTACCGGTAGCCGCCTGTCACCTGTGACCCAGGTAGTCTCGAAGCAATTGCTGCCGGTATACGATAAACCGATGATTTACTACCCGCTCAGCGTGCTCATGCTGGCGGGCATAAGGGACATTCTTATCATCTCCACGCCTGAAGATACACCTCGGTTTGGGCAATTGCTGAAGGATGGCGCAACCTGGGGCCTCAATATCTCTTACGCCGTGCAGCCCTCACCCGACGGGCTTGCCCAGGCCTTCATCCTTGGCGCCGAGTTTATCGGCAATGCGCCCTCGGCACTGATACTGGGCGACAACATATTCCACGGACACCAACTCTCGGAGTCAGTGCAAAGGGCAGCTCGGCTCACCTCTGGTGCCACAGTTTTCGCTTATCCAGTGCATGACCCCGAACGTTACGGTGTGGTCAGTTTTGATAAAGATGGTCGAGCTGTGTCCCTGGAAGAAAAGCCTGCTAGGCCCAAGTCCCGCTATGCCGTTACCGGGCTATATTTTTATGATCAGCACGCCCCGGAGTTTGCCCGCACTTTGCAGCCATCAAAGCGGGGCGAGCTGGAAATCACTGATTTAAATCGCTGCTACCTCGAGCAGGGAACGCTCAATGTTGAGTTGCTCGGGCGCGGCACAGCATGGCTTGATACCGGTACTCATGAATCCCTGCTGCAGGCCGCAACCTTTATCGAAACCATAGAAACAAGACAGGGCATGAAGGTTTGCTGCCCTGAGGAGATTGCATACCGTATGGGCTACATTTCAATTGAGGCTATTGCTGCCCTGGTCGACAGTTTTGGTCAGAGCAGCTACGGCGATTATCTGCGTCAACTGGTAGAAGAAGAAGGCTGAACATTGGCCGAGCGTCATCGACACTGGCCAAACACACTGCTTCGCCCTTTTTATCTTGACTAAGCCTCGACCAAAAATA